>JAFGSW010000052.1 GCA_016934415.1 Spirochaetales bacterium
GGCGGAGAACCAGGCCACCAACACGGCCGTGTACCAGAACGGCGGCTGCGGCGGGTCCAACAGCGAAATGATGCACTGCAACGGCTATATCGATTTCGGGACCATGTCCGGCGGCAGCTCGTCCTCGAGCTCGTCGAGCAGCTCATCCAGCAGTTCTTCAAGCAGCTCTTCGAGCAGTTCATCCTCCAGCTCTTCAAGCAGCGGCGGCGGAACGAAATACATCACCTCGACGATCGAAGTGAACGGCGGTACGTATGACGGCGGCGGCCAGAGAATCATCGCCCAGGGGATGGGCGACGGCAGCCAGGACGAAGACCAAAAGCCGATCTTCAAGGTCACGAACGGCACGGTCAAAAACGTCCGCATCGCCGCCCCGGGCTGCGACGGCATTCACGTGTACGGCAACTGCCGGATTGAAAACGTCGTCTGGGAAGACGTCGGCGAAGACGCCCTCACCGTGAAGGGCTCGGGAACCACCACCGTCTCCGGAGGCTCGGCGAGCAGTGCCTCGGACAAAATCTTCCAACTCAACCAACAGTGCACCTTCACGGTGGAGAATTTCACGGCTTCCACGTTCGGCTGCTTCGTGCGGCAGAACGGCGGGACGGACTTCGCCTGCACGATCTACGTGAACAACGTCACCCTGAACAATGGAAGTTACGGGGTCAGGACCGATTCCTCATCGACGAGAATCTATTACCGCAATGTGAACGCGTCCAATGTCAGCACATTGTGGAAAGTCCCGAACAGCTCACAGGTTCAGCCATACTAGAATACGGAGGCCCGGGGAGAGTGATGGGATAGTACTACATCTGAAGCGCATGTTCTCAAACGGGCATGCGCTTCCTTTTCTTTCGCCATTCCGAATGGAAATTTCCCGCCGCGGGAACCGCTCCCGGCCTCGGATTCGCCGGCCGGAAGTGTGGATCCCTACAATTCGTCCTTTTGCCGGACAGTGCCCAGGGAAAGGAAGCCGGCGCATGACCGCTCAAAAAATACCGATGCTTATAATAATTCTTATTTTTTGCCTCATCGCCTCCTTCGATTGCGAGAGGCGTTTTTCGGCGAATACACAAACCGAAAAGGTAATTCTAGCCCGCTTCGATCCGGCGGCCTGGCTTCCCGAGACGGTGAAGGTCGACCGCCAATGCCGGCGGATAGCCTTTCTGACGCGATCAGGCGAGAAAAAACGGGTCGTGATCGACGGCAGGGCCGGTCGAGATTACAATCAGATCTTGGACGGCACGCCCGTCTTCAGCCCGGACGGAAAACACGCGGCCTTTGCGGTTCTCACTAACGGCTCATGGCGTATGGTGTATGACTGGATCGAGCGGCGGCCGTATCGGGGAATCGGGTACGGTTCCCCCGTCTTCAGCCCGGACGGACGACACATCGCCTATAACGCCGTTCGAGACGGCCGCTGGCGGGTCGTGCTTGACGCTACGGAGCTGGAAACGTTCGACTCCATTCCAAACGTCCCCGTCTTCAGTCCCGACGGCGGGCGTCTCGCCTACCTTGGGGAAAACGGTAAAAAAACATACGCCGTCGTCGACGGTGTTCGATACGGCCCCTATGACGGGCTCGATCCGGCGACCCGCTTCTTCGCCCCGGCGGGCGAATCGTTCGCCTTCGCCGCCGTGCGGGACGGCGTCTCATTCGTGGTATGGAACGGCGAGGAAGGGAAAAAGTATTCCGGCGTCATGAAAGGGACTCCCCTCTTCAGCCCGGACGGGAAGCGATTGGCGTATGCGGCCAAAACCGGCGAAAAAACCGTCATCGTGGTCGATCGCGAAGAAGGCGCCCCGTACGACGGCATCGGCGTGGGGACGATATCATTCAGTCCGGACAGCCGGCACCTGGCCTACCTGGCTTTCACAAAATTCGGCGAAGCGCGGAGTTGGCGGCTGGTGATCGACGGCGGCGAGCAGCCGGCCTTCGACGCGGTCTCGTATTACGCCTTCAGCCCTGTCGGCGACCGAATCGCATACGCCGCCCGTTCCGGCGGCACGTGGTCGGTCATGGTCGACGGATCGAAGCGGGGAGCATACGACGATATCTTCACGGTGGCGTTCGGCCCGAAAGGCACACACGCCGTCTGGGGAGCACGTTCGGGCGGGAAATATTTCTACGTCGTCGACGGAAAACCGGGGGAGAAGTTCGACAGCCTTCACCCCGGGGGAATTATTTTCAATCCCGACGGCGACCGTTTCGCCTACGCGGCGGCGGACTCGAACGGCGCCGTCGCGGTCCTGGACGGCCGTCGGCAGGAGCCCTATCACGACGTGCGGTCGCTCCTCTTCAGCTCTGACGGCGTCCACCTCGCCTATATCGCCGGACGCGGCGAAAAGTGGTGTGTGGTGACGGACGGCATGCCGGGCGATTGGTACGACGGGATTCTCACGGGTCCGGGGGGATTGTATTTTGATGGGAAAAGCACACTGCAATATTCTGCCATTGAAGGCGAAAAGATTGTGCACGTACGGGAAGTCTTGCGATAACTAAATCTGAAAGCGGAGATCTCACTCGAAAACGATCGATCACCCGAAAAGACTTCACGTTGACGTTAACGCCACAGCCGACACACAAGCCGATCGGGAACATCAACCCGGCATTGGCTTCCGCCCAATGATGGAATTACATTTCACTTTCATCGCGCGCAATACCGGTTTACTTGATGAAAAAAGATTTTTTGACTCAATAATGGTATATAAAGGTTGACAATCCTCGACCTAATAATAAAATCAATCACGTACTCGATCTTGCATTTAGTTATAAAAGCGGTATAAAAATCGTAAAAGCCTTACGCACCTTATTGCTGCAAGGAGCGTCACTCCTTCGCGGTTAGTGAGGAACTGATGAGTAAAGACCGAATCATGTTATCCGCCTCAATTTTCGTTTCCCTAAATGAAAAGCCATGGAACCAAGTCAAAAACATGATGTCGATACAAAAAGAGTTCATCATCGGTTTTGTAGAAGACCGAAAAGTGAAAGCCTAAAGGCGGAAACATAGACGGGAACGGCTTTAGGCGAAAAAGGGGGAAATCGATGTTTAAAAAATTCCTAATTCTCCTGGCGCTCACCACTCTGGCGGTATTTGCATGTCTACCGCCGAGCGTCAGCAACAATGACAATGGCGGCAGCAGGGCGACCAGCACGATCGTCGTGCGCGCCACAGGCGTCTCCGGCAGCGAGCAGATTCGGCTGACAGTCGGCGGCTCCACCGTCCAGACGTGGACGCTCACCACCGGCATGGCCAACTACACGGCCACCACCGACAACATCGGCGCGGTCCGCGTCGAGTTCTTCAACGACGGAAGCGGCCGGGACGTACAGGTGGACTACATCACCATGAACGGGACCACGCTGCAGGCCGAGGACCAGGCCGCCAACACCGGCTCCTGGAACTCGAGCGCGAACTCCTGCGGCGGCGTGAAATCCGAAATGTTGTACTGCAACGGCTCTATCGATTTCGGCAATGTATCCGGCGGCAGCTCTTCCAGCAGTTCCTCGAGCAGTTCGTCCTCAAGCTCATCAACCGGCAGCTCATCGAGCAGTTCCTCAGGCGGCACCTCAGTCTCCATCGCATGCGGCGGCAATTCGGCCGTGGGGAGTTTCCAAGCCGACCAGTACTACTCCGGCGGCAATACCTACCGCAACAGTAATACGATCAACGTCTCGCAAATCACCAGCAATCCGCCTCCGGCCGCACTCTTCAACAATGAGCGTTACGGCTCGACGACCTACACGATCCCCGGCTTCAGCGCGGGAAGCTCGTGTAGCGTGACGCTGTACTTCGCCGAGACCTATCACTCCTCGTCGGGGCAGCGGTCTTTCAATGTGTCCATCAATGGCAACCAAGTTCTCTCGAACTTCGACATCTACTCGGCCGCCGGCGGCCAAAACAAGGCCATCGCCCGGTCGTTCACGACCTCGGCCAACTCAAGCGGCCAAGTTGTGATCCAGTTAACAACCGTCAATGAGAATGCGAAGATCAACGGCATCGCCGTACAGTCCGGCGGTGGCTCATCCTCCAGTTCTTCGAGCAGCTCGTCCAGCAGTTCGTCCAGCAGCTCATCCAGTACTTCGTCCAGCAGTTCGTCGACCGGTTCATCGAGTAGCTCGTCCGGCGGTGCCAACACCATCGTCGTCCGGGCCAAAGGCACGGCGGGCACGGAGTCCGTCAGCCTGAAAGTCGACTCGACGACCGTCGGCACCTAGACGCTCTCCACCTCCATGACCAACTACACCTACTCGACCAATGCCAGTTCCGGCAACATCACCTTCAACTTCACGAATGACGCGTCCGGCCGCGACGTGCAGTGCGATTACATCACGGTGAACGGATCGACCCGCCAGGCCGAGAACCAAGCCACCAACACGGCCGTCTATCAGAACGGCGGCTGCGGCGGGTCCAATAGCGAAATGATGCACTGTAACGGCTACATCGATTTCGGAACCATTTCCGGCGGCGGCAGCTCGTCCTCAAGCTCATCAAGCAGCTCATCGAGTAGCTCGTCCAGCAGTTCATCCAGCAGCTCCTCCTCCAGCAGCAGCGGTTCGTGTAATATACCGTCAATGCCTTCGTATTCGTCTCTGCCGTCCAATTCCTATCTCCCCGATCCCTTTACGTTCATGAACGGCTCGCGCATGACCAGCAAAAGTCAATGGAGTTGTCGTCGCGCGGAGATAGCCGCGTTGGCCCAGGAATTTGAATTCGGCCAGAAACCGGCGGCACCTTCCAATGTCACGGGTTCCTACAGCAACAACAACATCACGGTCAATGTCACCGAAAACGGCAAATCGATTTCATTCTCGTGTTCGATCACCTATCCTAGTTCAGGGACCAAGCCTTATCCCGCCATCATCGGGGTCGGAGGCGATTCGTTGAACACTTCGGCTATCACGCAGATGGGAGTCGCCCTCATTAATTTCCCCAACAACGACATTGCGGCCCAGAACGATAGCGGTTCCCGTGGCCAGGGCAAGTTCTACACAATTTACGGCAGCAACCACTCGGCCGGCGCGTTGATCGCCTGGGCATGGGGCGTCGACTGCTTGATCACCGCCCTTGAAAAGACCTCGGCGGCCAACATCAATCCGGCCAAACTCGGCGTCACCGGGTGCTCCCGCAACGGGAAAGGCGCTTTGGCCGTCGGCGCTTTCTGCGAACGAATCGCACTCACCATACCCCAGGAATCGGGAGCCGGCGGCGCGGCCAGCTGGCGCGTTTCCGATTGGCAAAAATCCCAGGGTCAGAACGTCCAGACGCTTTCGCAGATCGTGACGGAGAACTGCTGGTTCAGATCGAATTTCTCTCAGTTCGGCGGCACGGCCAACAAACTCCCGTTCGATCATCACATGATCGCAGCGCTCTGCGCACCGCGAGCCCTGCTCTTCATAGAAAACACACAAATGGAGTGGCTGGGAAACGTGAGCACGTGGACGACCGGCAATGCGGCCCATTACGTATGGGAAGCGCTCGGCGTGCCGGACAAGATGGGTTTCTCACAAGCCGGCCATTCCGACCATTGCGGTTTCCCTTCTTCCCAGCAGCCTGAGGTGACCGCGTACATCCAGAAATTCCTGCTCGGCGGCAGCGGCAACACGACCGTTATGAAAACGGACGGGAATCTGAATTTCGACAAGGCCAAATGGGTCAATTGGTCGGTTCTGTCCTTGAATTAAAAAAATTTTTGCGAATGATTTCGCCGGGGATGGGAAGAACAGCGGCGGCGACACCGCGTTCGAATATCCCCGGCGCTTTTTTATCGAACCGATAATTTCAGCGAAATGATAGTTTCCATACACCCGTGCCATTCGTTCCGGCAAAGATATTCGTGCCGCTTATAGCGAGCGAATAGACGTCGGTCTGCTGCATTCCGGAAGCGGCCTCAGCCCAGCTTGCGCCATTGTCGGTTGAAAAGAAAACGCCCCCGCCGTATGTTCCGGCGAAGACTGTCGTACCGCCCGACGCGAGTGAATTGATTTGAGTGTACGTCAGACCTGTGTTCACCGGACGCCAGCTTGCGCCATTGTCGGTTGAAAGAAAAACGCCCCCGCCGGGAGTCGCGGCGAAAATATCGGCGCCGCTTACGGAGAGAGAAAAAATCTGGGTGTTTGTCAAACCCGAATTGACCGGAGCCCAGCTGACGCCGTTGTCTGTGGACAGGAAAACACCGCCGCCGAACGTGCCCGCGAAGACATTCCCGCCGCTTGAGGCGAGACACCCGACATTAAGGTTTGTCAACCCGGAATTAGCCGCTCTCCAGCTTGAACCGTTATCGGTGGTCAGAAACACGCCGCCGCCGAACGTGCCCGCGAAGACATTCCCGCCGCTTGAGGCGAGAGAATAGACCTGAGGAGTGGAGAGGCCCGAATTGACCGCTCTCCAGCTCGCGCCATTATCAGCGGAGCGAAAAACACCCCCGCCGTTGGTTCCGGCGAAGATATTCGTTCCACTGGCGGCCAGACAAAAGACATTCGGGTTGGTCAAACCGGAATTCATTTCTTTCCAGTTATCGCCGCTGTCGTCGAAAAGAAATACACCCGCGCCGTGGGTTCCGGCAAAAAGGTTCGTCCCATTTCTGACAATAGTTCCGACAAAAGTATTCTTCAAACCCGAATTGACGCCCTTCCAGCTTTTGCCATTGTCGGTCGAAAGAAATACTCCTCCGCCGTCGGTTCCGGCGAGAACGTTTCCACCGCTTACCACGAGTGAGTAGACGAACCGATTCGTCAATCCCGAATCCATCGGGCGCCAGCTCCGCCCCCCATCGGCGGAATAAAAAACACCGCCGGCCGTTCCGGCGAAAATATCCGAGCCGTCGGCCGCGAGCGAGTAGACATTCATATTCATCACGCCTGAATTGGCCGCTTTCCAGCTTGTCCCATTGTTCCTGGATTCAAAAATCCCGCCGCCGAACGTTCCGGCGAAAACCACCGCGCCGCCGGCGGCGAGTGAAATGACGTGCGTATTTGTCAGGCTTGAATTCACCGGACGCCAGCTGACACCGTTATCGGAAGAATGAAAAACGCCGCTGTTCTCGCTGCCGGCATAAACGTTCGTTCCGCTGACGGCGAGAGAGGAAACATCAATGCCCAAGCCTGAATCGACGACACTCAACCCCGATCCAGTGTCGGTAATAACAAACACCCCACCGCTGGTGCCTGCGAATACCTTCGTTCCATTGACTGCCAGGGCGAAGCAGAAAGAATCTTTCGGGATGGCGTCGATCAATTCCCAGCTTCCGCCGTTATCAGTTGAAACGAAAACACCGCCATTGGTTCCGGCGAAGATATTCGGGCCGCCGACGGCAAGGGAATAAATATTACTTCTGGTCAGTCCCGAATTGACGGCATTCCAGCTACTGCCATTGTCGGTGGAATGGTAAACGCCGCCGCCTTCAGTTCCGGCGAAAATATTCTTGCCCTTGACCGCAAAGCAATGGATATACCCGCCATAAGGTCCGTTGGTTTGAACCCATCGCGGGGAAAGTTGATTGGTGCGTGGACAACTCGGGGTAGACAACAGGGCGCCGAGCAAGAGAAGTTGAACTATCTTTTTCATGTTGCTCTCCTTAATGCGGCGTCAGAGTACGCGAAAACGATGCCCGCGGAAAAATCAATACTTCCTCAAGGCTCTCTTTTTAAAATATTCCACTTTCGGATGATAGCTAATGTGATCATTCGATGCAAGGTTCATAAAATACAAATATAGACTCTATGGAATAATTCGTTTTCCATTACAAAAGCCGGATGAGCTCAAGGCCCCCCGCTTTTCCCTTCCATCACCGCCGCCGGGGCGTACATCGCCTTCGTTGACCATTACGCTCCATCGTGGTAATAATCTTTTCAGCATGCCTTCCGTAAAAAACGTCCAGGATTTCATGAGCCTCTATCACTCGTACTATCCGAAAATTTACGGCTTCTTTTATCGCGACTGCCTGCACCGCGAGACGGCGGAGGACCTCGCCGCCACCACCTTTACGAAAGCCCTCCAATTCATCCAGCTCAAAAAAAAGGAAATCATCAATTTCAATGCCTGGATTTATCGAATTGCAACAAATGAGCTGTATTCGTATCTTAAACAATTGAGGAGAAGGCGGGCACGTATCGTCGAAAACACCGAAAAGCACCTCATCGACGGACTGCCGGACGAGACGCAGCGGCCGGACGAGTGCGCGGACTTTTGGCCGGTAAGGGATGCAGTCGCGCAGCTTCCTCCGGAAAAGCGGGTGCTGATCGAGATGCACTTTTTCGAAAAGATGGATTACAGCGAGATGGCGGAAGCGCTTAAATGCAAGGAAGCCACCCTGCGCTCGAAAATCCACCGAACTCTCAAATTACTGCGGACGTTCTTGAACAAGGGGGATCGCGAACGGGAGAACGGGCCATGAAAAAGAACGAGAACGACAGACTCTACGAGCGGCTGAAAAACCTCATGGTGCCCGAAATCGCCAACCCGGAGCACGAACGCGCCTTGCGTGAACGATTGGAAAAGATGATCGCCGAACAGGAGAGGCCCAGACCCGCCATCCGTCCTTTTTCCGTGGTCGCCGGCGCTTTGGCGGCCGCGGCCGCCGCGGCGGTCGCTCTTGTCCTCGTTCTCCGCCCGCCGGGCGGCGCGGCCGTCGACCTGGCGGCCGACGAGAGGAGCGCGGTCGCCGCCCCGGCGGTACTGAGTTTGAGCGGCGGCGATGTGACCGCGCAGTCGGGCGGCGTCACCGAGCGGCTCGCGCTCGGAAGCGCGCTCAAACCCGGCGATACGGTCTCCGTTTCCGGACACGCGCCCTGCGAGTTCCAGATCGACGAAAGAGTATTTCTCCGCCTCGATCCTTCTTCTGCATTTGTGTTCCGGGGTGCTTGGTCCGCCGCGGATGGCACTCATGTTTCCGTGGAGTTGCGATCGGGCACCGCCGTTGTGCATGACCTGAATACAGACGGTTATCTGACTGTGTATACGCCCTTCGCGGTTTTTCAGACCGTGGGTACGGCGTTTCTGGTGAGGGTGGAACACGGCCGGTCCGCCGCTTTGGCGGTCGGTGAAGGCCGCGTGCGAGTCCTTTCCCTTCCCCCGCGAACCGCAATCCTCAGAGAGGGTGTTGGAGCGGGCCGGTCGGTATCGGTGGATTCAAGCGGCGCCCTCACGGACCGGGGCGCCGTTTCCGAGGAGGATGGGCTGAAGATCGACGAGATTCGAAAAATCGCTTTTCTTCCCGATCCGTCACGGAGACGTTCGGTGCGCGTCACGGTGGTAAGTGAACCGGCTGACGCCACCATCGCCGTCGACGGCGTTCCGCGCGGGCGGGGGACGCTCTTTTTCCTGGCCGCACCGGGTGTCCGTTATACGGTGACGGCCTCCGGTCCGGGCCGTGAAACTCAAAGCCGGACCGAATCCTTTCAGGAAGATAAAACGATCGCCTTCCGGCTCAAGCGAACGATCGGCCCGCCGAAAACGCCCGAGCGAACTTCCGTTCCCGAAACACGCCGTGAGATCGAAGCGAGTCCCGTTCCCGGCCGGGACGGAGGAGCGGTCGTTCTGCCGACGGCCTCACCGGAACTCACCGGCCGCGTCTCCGATTGGCACGGCCTGGCTCCGGTGATTGCGGATCCTTCAGGCGACATGAACGCCTCCGACGCGGGCACGGACATTTCCGACGTTTTCCTGGCGCACGACGAAACGTTCCTCTTCTTCGGGATCAAGTTCGAGAACGGAACCCTCGATCCAGGCGTCCAGCCCGAGATCGCACTCTCCCTCGCTCCCGCTTCCGGTCGGCGGGTGGAGCTCTCGGGCCGGACCGCAGACAAGAAATGGCTGGCCGAAGTTAAAATCTTCAAAGACGGCGCACTTGCGTCCACTTCCGACGCGGCAGGTAAAATCGTCGTCGGCGACGGTTTCCTGGAAATGAAACTCCCTCTTGAGGCCGTCCTCTCGGCCGGCACGCCGGGCGAGATTTACAAAGCCAAAGCCACCCTTACGATCCAGAAATACGGCCGACTCCGGGTTATCGCCGATGAGACGGAAGCGCGGACGGTTCTCTTTTACTAGGAAAAACATGATGGGCGACTGGACCTCACAAGCCTCTCGATTTCTTCGTTACCTGGCGGCGTCTCTGACCGCCGGAACGATACTCACTTTTTCCGGGTGCTTCACGCCGGAAATCTTGACGCTTCAATCGCTCGAGCGGGGCAAACTTTACATCGTCTCCCGCATATGTTTCGAGAATTTCCAGATCGAACCGAAATCCCAGACGGGCGTCAAGCGCGACTGCTTCGTCATTTTCTCCGCCCGTCGGGGCGATTACCGTGGCGTGGGCTTCGGCAAGACCGCGAGTCTGGTCCGCACCTCCTGGGGCAAATACTTCGTCCACGCCCTGCCGAAATCCGGCGGCGACCGGCCGGCAAGTTATTTCATCGAAAGCGTTTACCTGGCGCTCGAGGACCAGCCCCTTCCCGTACTCTGGCTCGAAGAGGACCAATTCGAGCTGCTTTTCGATCTGCGGCTGGATTACCGGAAAGACTCGGTGTGCGTTTACATAGGGGACATCACCTTCTCGCTCAAGGGCAACGACCTCTTCGTCGCGGTCGTCGACCATTACGACGAGGCGCAGGCCGCTTTCGCCTCGCTCTGGAAGAATGAAAAGGAAAAACCGCCCGTTCTCGAGAAACGGCTGCTCACCGGTTCGGATTTCGTCGAAATCCGCAAGACCTCGAAAAAGCATGGCAAGGTGAACCACAAAGAGTTCGTGCCGACGTTCTAGCCGGCGCGCAGGGGGCGAAATGAAGGTTCGGGGTATTTTGTTGATACTCGCGGCGGCCGCCGCTTTATCGGCGGTCTCGTGTATCACGGAGGGCGCCTGGCCGGAGTTGAGGCAGGACCTGCACGCGACGGCGCTCAATGGCACGCTCGCGGTGGTGGCGGGACAGCGCACCCGCCATTGCGCACGCCTGGCGGAGCTCATCACCTCCGCCCTGGCGAAATCGCCCGCTTCCGGCGGGCTGACGCTGCTTTCACAGGATGAGGTCGCGCGCCGCATGGGAGTGTATCCATCCAATGTAGACGACGACGCCCTCCTTTCTGAACAAAATTTGGACGGCTCGGATTTTTCGGCCGCCCATCTGGCCGCCTGCGCCGGTATGCAAAAAAAGCTCAAGGCCGATTACCTTCTCCTCGTATGGTTTCAAGCGTTTGAGTTTTTCCGCACCGAAACGGACCCGATGCCGGGCAAAGGCGGCACCACGAACGATCATTTCGTCTTTGTCGTCTGCGGCCGACTCATCAAATACCCGGAGAACGCCGTCGTCGGATACTTCCGCTTCGATTACAACCGCATGATAAATCCCTTTTTCGTGAACCTTTCAATGACGGATTTTCTTGAAAAAACATTGGAAGAAACGGCTGGATACGTCAGCGCGCCGATCATGAAGTCGAATGAACCCGAACCCGGGAAAATGTAAGAACGAACCCAGGGGCGATACACTCCTTGAACATCTCATTGATAGAGCGGCATAAAATACCGGTCCGGCCGCTTCATTGACGATGCGCCCCTGAGGACGTATGCTGAGGCTCTAGTCCGCACGAAGGAGGAAGGCGATGGCGAAACAATATCCCTGCGTCGGCTGCCTGGTCCAGGACGAGCTTCCCATGCAAAAGATCCGCTGCGGTCCGAATCTCGAAATCGACCGCTGTCTACGCTGCGGCGGTATCTGGCTCGACTGCGGGGAGTTCGAGAAACTCATCGAGCTCGGCTCGTTCTACATCAACAACCTCGAAGCCCCGGCCGAGTCCGAACCCGAAATCAATCCGGAGCGCCAGTGCCCCAAGTGCCGGGTGCGGCTCAAGGTGATGCGCTACGACAAGATGCCCGGGATCGAGGTCGACGTCTGCCCGAAATGCGGCGGGCTCTGGTGCGACGCGGGCGAGCTCAAGGCCATCAGCGAAAAGCATCGATCATGAGGGCAATGGGCAGGAGATGAAAATCGAACCTGAAAAAGCCATACACTGAGTCGTGAAAAAAATGAGGAGAAGGAACAATGAAAAAAGAAGCGCTCATCCGGCAACTCGCGAACGGACCGGCCGTGCTCGAGGATCTCATCTCCGCGATCCCGCCGGAACGCCTCGATCGTGAGTTCGGACCGGGAGTCTGGACCGTACACGAACATGTCCACCACCTCGCGATGACCCAGGTCACCATGCAGAAACGCATCCAGCTCTTTTTCAAGAAAGAGCGGCCGGAGATCGTTCCGTTTTCCCCGGACCGCCAAGCCGAGAAGCCCGTCCTGAAGCCGATCGCGGAGCTTCTCGCGGCGTATGCGGAATGGCGCGCGCGCCAGGTCGAGTCGGTCAAGAAAGCGGATGACTCTATCTGGAGCAAGCAGGCGATCCACCCTGAATACGAGCACTACGATTTTCCGATCGCCGTCCTCCACATTCTGACCCACGACGGGTTCCATTTTTACAGGATCGAAGAATTGGGATTGCTGAAGGCGGAAAACGTCAAGCCGATATAAAACGAACGGCCTCCCGCTCTCATTGACGCCTCAGGGTAAAAAAAAGTATGCTCATTCCTGAAGAAAAGGGACCGGGACGATGAAAACCTACGAAGAGATCAATGCCAAGATCGAAGCAAAGAAAGCGGTGGTTCTCACCGCCGAGGAGATCATCGACTATGTTGAAAAAAAGGGCCTGCGGGCCGCCGCCGAAGAGGTCGACGTGGTCACCACGGCCACCTTCGGGCCGATGTGCTCGTCGGGCTGTTTCCTCAACTTCGGGCACTCGAGCCCGCGCATCCGGATCTCCGAGGCCTGGCTCGACGACGTGCGCGCCTACTGCGGCATCGCGGCGGTGGACGTGTACCTCGGCGCCACCGAGCTCCGACAGGGAGACCCGGCCAATCTCTACCATCCCGGCGAATTCCGATTCGGCGGCGCGCACGTCATCGAAAAGCTCGTGCGGGGCGAGAAGGTCCAGCTCTTCGGCCTGTCCTACGGCACCGACTGCTACCCCCGCCGCGAGATCCGCACCTGGTTCACGCTCAAGGACTTAAACCAGGCGATCATGACCAATCCCCGCAACTGCTACCAGAATTACAACGTGGCCGTCAATTCGTCCGATCGGACCATCTACACCTACCTGGGTCAGCTCAAGCCCGGCCTTAAAAACGCCACCTACTGTTCGGCGGGCCAGCTGTCGCCGCTCCTGAACGATCCGTTCTACGAAACGATCGGCGTGGGCACGCGGGTGTGGCTCGCCGGCGCGCAGGGGATCGTCTACGGCGAGGGAACCCAGCACGCGGGCGCCGTGGACCGCGGCGGGAACGGAGTGCCCGTGGAGGGCGGAGGCACACTCGCCCTCACCGCCGACATGAAGGAGATGGACCCGCGCTGGGTGCGCGCGGTGAGCCTGACCGGCTACGGAGTGTCCCTTTCCCTCGGCGTCGGCATTCCCATCCCCGTCCTCAACAAGGAGATTCTCAAGCGCGCCGCCGTCCGGGACCGTGACATCCTGGCCACCGTCGTCGATTACGCGACCGACTACCCGAACCGGACGGGAAAAACTCTCGGGCGAGTGACGTACGAGGAGCTCCGTTCGGGCGAGATCAGCCTGGGTGGGAAAAAAGTGGAAGCGGGCTCCCTCTCCTCGTACAGGTACGCCCTGGAAATCGCCGAGCTCCTCAAGGCTGAAATCGAAGCCGGCCGCTTCACCGTTTCCCGGCCCGTGAGGCGGTTGCCGGTCGACCGGAGTTTCCGGCCGCTCGCCATCAAGGAAAGCGAACGCTATGGCTGAAACCGCCTTCACCAAAAAATATTTCCTCTATTTTCCCAAGTGTGAAACGGAAAAACCGATCGTCTACCACCTCGTCAAGGATTACAACCTGATGGTGAATATTTTCCGCGCCAAGGTGACGCCCGAGGAGGAGGGCTATCTCGTCCTCGATCTCACCGGCACGGCGGGCGACATTGCGCGCGGGCTTGAGTTCGTCCGCACCTTCAACGTGACGGTGAACGAGCAGTCGATCGGGCTGCGCTGGGACGCCGAGCGCTGCACCCATTGCGGGAACTGCCTCCCCCACTGCCCGACCAGGGCGCTTGACTTTAAAGACCGCACCACGAGGGAAGTCAGGTTCGACGCGGCAGCGTGCATCGAGTGCTTAAGCTGCGTCGCCAACTGCCCCTTTTCCGCCTGTGCCTCGGTCTTTTAGCGGGCGTCGGGTCATGCAACCGAGGCGCGCCTATCGGCGGTTCGACTATCGCGGCGCCCGCTACCGGATCTCCTCGTCCCACCACACTCTCATCACGGATGAGCTCAAACGCCTGCGGACCCTGCTCGAGATATACCGCGAAACCGATCCGGCCTTCGCGCACTCGCTTGAGCCCGTGCGGGTGAAGCCGTATGCTCCCGAAATCGCGCGCCTCATGGCCGCTGCCGGGGAAGCGGCGGGTGTCGGGCCGATGGCGGCCGTGGCGGGCGCCTTCGCCGAGGCCGCGGCGCGCGCCGCGCTCGCGGCCGGCGCGCGGGAGGCCGTCGTCGAAAACGGCGGCGATATCTTCATCGCGTCGCCGGAGGAAGTGGTGGTGGGAATCTACGCGCGCGGCAATCCGCTTTCGCGCCGCCTCGCCTTCCGCGTCGCGGGCGCCGACACGCCCCTCGCCGTCTGCTCCTCGTCCGGAGTCATGGGCCATTCCTTGAGCCGGGGAACATGCGACCTGGCCGTCGTCGTCGCCCGGGACGCCGCCTTGGCAGACGCGGCCGCCACCCGCGCCGCCAACCTGGTGAAAACCAAGGCCGACGTGGATAAGGCGCTGAAGGTGGTGGAGGAAATCAAAGGCGTGTCCGGCGCGTTCATCCTGATGGAAGACGCCGTCGGTATGACCGGCATGCTCCCCGAGATAGTCAAACACGAGGATCCCCGGCTCCTTGAAAAAATCCCCGCCGATGAAAGCTGGGATGGATTGATTTCATATTGATTCACGGATAAAGAAGAGGCTGTCCCAAAAGGACAGCCTCTCGGTCAATTTCTGAAAATTCTCGTACTCTTTACTCCCGGATTATTTTATTCGACTGAAAGTGAGCTTCCGAATACCCAGCCCTCCAATTCGCCGGACTTGATTTTAAACCAGCGCGCGAAGTCATCCCCGAACGCATACGAGTCGACCGTCTGTCCGATCACGTTGACCTTGGTTCCGTCGGTGAGATTGCCGATGATACTCCCCGCTTTTTCGTCCGGCTCGGTATACACCGCGACATTGTCGCCGCTCACCGTCGCCTTGCCTTTGATCACCTCTGTCGCCCGGGCCGCTAAGCCGCCCGCCTGGCCGATCATGGCCTTGGCGTCGGCCAGAAAGATCGAGTCGCCGTACGCCCTCTCGAGTTCCGCGGCGATCGTGCCCCATTGCTCCTTGGGTTTCTTCTCCATTTTGGTTATCTCTTGCGCCATCTTCACGTCATTCACCGACGTGCTCACGTCCCCCGGATTGATATAGAACGGAGACCAGGACCCGGCTTTCAGAAGCGAGTCGTCGGGCTGGGGAACGTTATAGGCGATGAAACGCTGTCGGCCGAGTGGATTCTCGTTGTTGTCGATGGGTGCCACCGCAACGATGGTGCGCCGGGGCAGGATTTTCCCCGTCACATTGGTCGGATCCAGGCCATTGAATACCGTCGCCCCATTGGCGGCGGTAATGGCGCCGGCTCGCTGCCCGGGGACGATGTAATAACTGGACACGTACACGTCCTTGTTGACGTCCTTCTCATTCCGCTCGCTCGAGACGATGCGCGCCGGCCCGATCATGTCCTCCGTCTGCGCGTCCTTGGCGTTCAGCACCTTTACGACCTTCACTTCCCCGGGCATAACGCGAACGGTGTCGCCGGGCTGCAGCCAGTTCCCGTATTTATAGACGATGTTTCCGTCATCGTCTTTCGATTCGAAATAGTAATTGGCGCCGACGACGAGGTCGACCGCGTTCGCGTCACCGCCGCCGGCGGCGGAGGAGGCGGCCGCGGAACCGGCGCCCGATTTATTCCCGCAGGCTGTGAGAAACGCGATTACGACAACGGCACACAACAATAGATATCTTTTCATGATTATCCCCCTTATATTATAGATAGAAAAAAGAATAAGCGAATCGATTTGACTTGTCAATCAATTGCCGACGCACATGCGAGCGTTGAACACTTCGGCTTTTCCGGCTGCATCGACCCATGCCGAAAGACTCGCGAGGCGTGGTTTTCCGCCGGATGGGTTTCCGCGCAGCCTCCCGCGGGCGACGGCGCCGGATGAAATCCTCGCGTCCCTCGGCATGCCCATTGAATGCATCGTCAACGTGGCCGTTCCGGACGAGAAGATCCGCGTTCGTCTCGACCGCCGAACGAAAATAGAGGGGCGCAAGAACGCCAGTGATCAGGCGGTCATTCAGAATCGGATCGACGCCTATACATCGAAGAGTGAGCCGTGCCTGGCCTATTGCCAAAAAACCGGCCTGGTACGGAACATCAGCGGGCTCGGTACAATCGAGGATGTCTTCTTCCGCATCCAGTCCGAGCACGCCTGAAGGCCGTTGCTTGACAGAAATCCATGATCGGCGTTATTAATCTATCTCCTACCGGGCCCATAGCTCAGTCGGTTAGAGCGGCTGACTCATAATCAGTAGGTCCCTGGTTCAAGTCCAGGTGGGCCCAAAAATCCTGCCGTTTTCGGCAGGATTTTTTACATTGGTGGGACTTGAACCGAGCGAGCGCCGACCGAAGGGAGGAGGAGCGCGCATGGATGCGCGCGGAAGCGAGTGAGGCGGCCTTTTAGCCGGCTCCAGGATGGAGACGGCTAAAAGGCAAGTCCAGGTGGGCCCAAAAAATCCTGCCGAGAAGAGGCGGGATTTTTTTTATTTTGGGGGGACTTGAAGCCGAGCGTGCTCTGAAAAAAAGAGGCCGCCCGTTCAGGACAGCCTCTTTTACATCGTGTGTCCGGTCTTTAAGCTCCTTTGATTTCGATCTTTTTCGGTTGGGCTTCCGGTTTCTTGGCGAGGGTGAGGATGAGCACGCCGTTTTTAAACTGAGCGTCAATATGCTCCCTATTCACGTCCTCGGGAAGCGCAAAGCTCCTTGCGAACGAATAATCCCGCCGCTCACGCACCAGATAACCATTCTTTTTTTCCTCTTTCTCTTCCTTTCTGGCTGAGGAAATGGTTAAAAGATTGTGCTCGATACGTACTTCGATATCTTTCTCGGACAACCCTGGGAGATCGGCTTCAAGCACGTAGCCGTCCTTCTCCTCACGCACGTCAACCTTGGGATAATTTCTCTCAAAGCCCCAAAAAGTGCCATCCGGCAGGTCATCGAATAGTCTGTCGATTTCCATGTCCAGGAGACCGGTTGTCAACGGCTGATATTTTACCAGGTTCATACTCTTACCTCCTTCGGTAAATTGTTTTACATACATATAATTGCAATAGCTGTGCCAAAAAGAAACTGGATTTGACCTAAATAATTCTTTATACAATAAAAAAATATTTTTTTCCAGATATATTAAGAATATTCTGCTTAGTGAAATTGTCATTATGATACACTGTGTAAAAATAGTTATATTATTGTATCATTAATATACATAGAAGTGGCTGTTTTATTTTAACGCGGGTCAATACACCAAAGATGATCAATAGATAGCCATCAGGAGCTCATGTATTCAGCTAATTCATGAAAGGGAAATGTGTTAATTTGTTAGTTAGTATAGGAAAAAGTATTTACAGATCGCTATAGAAGCAATTTCGCAGCAATCTTGGGGGCAATGAGATAAATTTTTCTTCAAAAGAAAAATAATCTACTTGACAAAAAAAAGAAATTATCTTAAATTATTAGTGTATTATTACATTAGTACAATTGGAGTGCCTAATGTATGATATGTTGGAATTTACGCTTGATCCGAAAAGCGGAGTTCCGTTTTATAAGCAAATAATTCTTCAAATAGAAATGGCCATTGCCGACGGGCGCTTAAAGACCGGCGACCAGTTGCCGACCGTTCGTGGCCTGGCGGTCGATCTCTCGCTCAACCCTAATACAGTGGCCCGGGCCTACAGCGAACTCGAAATTCGCGGGATAGTGACCACGCAGCAGGGAAGCGGGACCTATATAAGCGACAAGCGTATCGAAATGTCGGACGTCGAACGGGAGAAGGTCCTGGCCGAAATGGTCCGCACGTTCGTCTCCAATGCCTCGTCGTACGGTTTTTCCATAAAAGAGATAATCGAATATTTCAAAGAGATAGAGCGAACCCCGACGGCGGCGCTCAAGGAGGAGAGATCGCAATGAAAATCACCGAACAGGCGAAGAAATTCATTCATAATCTCCCTTCATTCCGATTCATCATCGACTTTAAATCGAATCCGCTTACTCTTTTTCTCAATGTCCTCTTTTTCATTGGTGGAGTCCTTGTAGAAATCGCCATATATCCGAAGGTTCCGATCTTTTACCTTCTCTGCATCGGTTTGGGCGCTCTCGTCGCCGCCGGCGCCATCGCCGTCCTACCCAAATGGACGACCTCCATCAAGGTGCTGGCCCTGGGGTGGCTCGCCGCTTACTTCCTGCTCGACACCACCTACGTCCCCGTACTCGCCGTCACCTCCTTCGGCCTCCTCTTCTCAGCGTGCTTCCAGCTCGCAGACCATTGGGAACGAGCCATCATCCTCCGCTTCGGGAAGTTCTCGCGAATCAAGGGCCCGGGATTTTTCCTCATCTGGCCCGTCATGGAGCGGATCGCCGATTACGTCGACACCCGCATCCGGTCCACCGATTTCTCCGCGGAAACCACCCTCACCCACGATACCGTGCCGGTCAATGTCGACGCCATCGCCTTCTGGATGATCTGGGACTCGAAAAAGGCGATCCTCGAGCTCGAGAACTTTCTCGACGCGGTCATCCTCTCCGCCCAGACCGCGCTCCGCGACGCGATCGGCAAGCACGACCTGGCCACGCTCCTTTCCGAGCGCGACCGCCTGGGACGCGAAATTCAGGAGATCCTCGAGGCCAAGACATCGCCCTGGGGCATCACCATCCTCTCCATCGAGATCCGGGAGATCATCATCCCCAAGGAGCTCGAGGACGCGATGAGCAAGCGCGCCCAGGCCGAGCGCGAACGCCAGTCGCGCGTCATTCTCGGCACCGCCGAGGCGGAAATCGCGGAGAAATTCGCGCAGGCCGCGGAACGCTACAAGAACAACCCCACCGCGCTTCATTTGCGCGCCATGAACATGATCTATGAAGGACTGAAAAAGAACGGCTCCATCATGCTCGTTCCCTCGTCCGCATTGGAAACGATGTCGCTGGGGACCGTGCTGGGCGCGACCGCCCTGGAAAAAGCCGAAAAGGCCGAAACCGGCAAAGAAAAGGAGAATTCCGATGGTCAAGGTTAATCACGTCGTCAAGAATTACACGATCGGCAAGCTCGAGGTGCACGCCCTGCGCGGGGTGGATCTCGAAATCAAGGACGGCGAGTTCATGTCGATCGCCGGCCCCTCCGGGTCGGGGAAAACCACGCTCTTGAATCTCATCGGCTGCCTCGACGCCTGCACGGGGGGGGACATCCTCATCGACGGCGAGTCAATCGGGGGCAAGAAGCGCGACGAGCGCGCCCTCCTGCGGCGGCGGAAGATCGGTTTCGTCTTCCAATCGTTCAACCTCATTCCGGTGCTCACCGCCTACGAGAACGTCGCCTTCGCCCTTTCCCTTTTGAAGACGGGGCCGGGCGAAACCAGGGAGCGGACGATGAAGATCCTCGAGGAGGTGGGGCTCACGGGGCTGGAGAAACGCTTTCCCAACGAGCTCTCGGGCGGGCAGCAGCAGCGGGTGGCCGTGGCCCGCGCCCTGGTGAAAAAGCCGACGCTCGTGCTGGCCGACGAGCCGACCGCCAACCTCGATTCGGACACCGGCCGGGAGATCCTCAAGCTCATGGAAGACCTGAACCGGACGCACGGCACCACCTTCGTGTTCTCCACCCACGATCCCATGGTCATGGACTTCGCTCACCGGCTCGTGTTGCTTCACGACGGGGCGATCGTGTCGGACAAGGCGAAAAAGTAAAGGAGGCGAAGAATGGGTTTCATCATCACCCTGGCGTTCAAGAACCTGTTCCGGTACCGCCGGCGGACGATCATCACCGCGATCGCCATCGCTACCGGGGTATCGATGTATATCTTCATCGACGGCTGGCTGCAGGGCGCCCAAGCCGAATCGGTCCGGAACCTTGTAAAATTCGAGACCGGCTCGGCGCGCGTCGTGAACACCACGTATTGGGAGCAGAAGGATTTCCTCCTGCCGAAATATGACATTCCCGACCCGGCGCCGGCCGAAGCCGCGCTCGAGAAGGCGGGCTATACCGTGGCGCCGCGCGTCACGATCTTCGCCGAGGCGTCCAAGACCGGCGGCGCGGGCGAGGCGTTCACGCTGCAGATCGCGGGCATCGACCCGGCGCGCGATGGGAAAATCTTCGACTTCGCCAACGCGCTGACGCCGAAAGGCGCCGTCTACCTCACCGCCGGCCGCTCGGAGATCATGCTCGGGAGCAATGCGGCCGACCGGCTCGGCGTCGTGCTCGACGACTCGGTGCGGCTCACCACCCGCACCAGGGACGGCGTCTGGACGAGCCTCGAGACGCGCGTCGTCGCGATTCTCTCGACGCCCGATCCGATCGTCAACAACATCATGGGGTTCGTGCCGCTCGATGTGCTCCAAAACGCCCTGCAGATGGGGAATGGGGTCACCGACATCGTCATCGGCTTTCCCGAGTGGCTCGACCCGGACAAGGAAACGGCCGCCATCAACGCTCTCCTCGCCCCGCTGCCCGGCAGCTCCGACTACGTCGCCAAGAGCTTCAACGATCTCGCCCCCGAATTCGGCCAGATCGCCCAGTCGAAGAGCGGCGGCACGAAGATTATCCTTTTCCTCATCTTCATCATCGCCGCCATCGGCATCTCCAACACGGTGCTCATGGCGGTGTACGAGCGCGTCCGCGAAATCGGCATGATGCGCGCCTTGGGCATGAAGAACGGCGCGGTCATGTGGTGCTTCATCGTCGAGGCGTTCGGCATCGGCCTCGTCGGCGCGCTGTTCGGCGTCATACTCGGCGTGTTCGCCGAACTCTACATGGTGAACATCGGCATCGACCTCACCCCCATGCTCGAGAACATGGGCAATATCGGCTATCGGATTCTTGGGGTGTCAAAATCCCTATGGAATCCGGATACGATCGTTACCGCGGCGATCGTCAGCATCATTTTTTCCGGCATTATGGCCATTCTGCCCGCGCGCCGCGCCCTGAAAAAAGAAATCACCGAGTGCCTGCGCGTCAAATGACGCGGGGATCGGGTGAAAGAAAAGGAGAGGACCGATGAAAATCGCGAGTATCGCGTTACGCAATATTTTCAGGAACAAGTGGCGGAGTTTCCTCAGCCTGTCGGCCATCGCGCTGGTCACTTTCACCATCGTCTTCCTGTTCGCCATCATGGAGGGCATGAAACTCGACCAGCGGACCACGATGGCGAAATTCGCCACGGGCGACGCCCGGATCAGAAACGCGGGGTTTGAGAAATACCAGTTCATCGCCCCCGAGGAATTCATGATTCCGGATTACGACAAGGCCATTGCCGCGCTCCGCGCCGATCCGGCGGTCGAGACGGCCGTAGGACGCTTTCAGTTCCCCGCCCAGGTGGCCGTGAAGTGGGAGGTGATTTTTGGGATGAATTGGCCCGGCGAGACGAACAGCACCCTGGCGACCGGCCTTGATTTCAGCGACGAAAAGAGTTTCTTTTCACTGGCGTCCTACCTCGTTCCCGGCGGCCGGCTTCCCGGCCAAGGAGAAATCCTCGTTTCCGGCGGCTTTGCCAAGAAATTCAACCTCAAGCCAGGCGATTCGTTGATATTATATTCGGGCGGCACCTGGGGGCAACAAGACGCAGTACTAAAGATTTCAGGCATCGTCGCTCTCCCGCTCGCCCAACTCAATGTAAATTCGATATACATGGCGCTGTCGGCGGCCCAGAACCTGCTCCTGCGCCAAGGCCAGGCCGAGGAAATTCTCATACGCTTCAAACCGGGCGTCGCGGTCGGCGATGCCGTGGCCGCCGTACGGACCGCGCTCGCGCGAAACGGATTCAAAGATCTGGACGTGAAGCCCTGGAACGAGATCGGCAATGCCGGCACCTTCATAGATCTTGCGTCGAAAATTTACTATTTCATGGCATTTTTCTTCTTCATCCTCGGCACGACGGTTATCATCAACACCACCATGATGGTGATCTACGAGCGCATGCGCGAGATCGGAACGCTGCGGGCCATGGGCATGACCGGCCCGGAGATGATCCGATTGTTTTTTATGGAAGCCTTTTTCATCGGCGCGGCCGCGGCCTTCGTCGGCGTCATTCTCGGTTCGGCGCTGATACTCCCCTTGAGCGTTTCCGGCGTCGACTTCGGGAAATTAATCGACCTGGGGAAAACCAATCTCGACATCTCCGACGTCATCTACCCGCAGCTCAATCTGGTGTCTACCCTATTCGTCTTCTTCTATTCGACGGCCGTGTCGTCGCTCATCTCCTTTATACCGACGCGCCGGGCGGCCAAGATCGAGCCGGTTGAGGCGCTTCGGTCGATATAAATCGATTTTATTATGGAGGAATATATGACGATAAAAAGATCGATCTGGCTGGCGCTTCTCGTGGTATTGCCTGCGACGGTTTTCGCCCAAATGACGGCGGAGGAAGTCGTGCGGCGGTTGGAAAAAAACGAGGTGTACACGAGCTCCAAGAGCTCGGGAAAGCTTCTCATCACCAACCAATTCGGGACCAAGACGAAAACCTTTACCGCGGCCTCTCAGGGCGCCGAAAAGCTTCTCCTGGAGTTCACCAACAAGGAGGAACGGGGCCAGAAGATCCTGCGCCTGAACGACCAGATCTTCGTCTATTACCCGCGTTCCAACAGCGTGGTCAGCATGCAGGGCGGGGCGCTCAAGGACAGCATCTTCGGTTCGGACTTCACCTATGAGGACCTCACGGGCGAGAAGAGCATCCTCAACCTGTACAAGGTCGAATTCGCCCAACCGTCCACGGAAACGGTCGACGGCGTTCAGTGCTACCATTTAAGGCTCACGGGCATCACTTCCGTCGCCTATCCCTTCCAGGAGCTCTGGGTGGAGACCGCGCGTTTGGTCCGGCGCAAGGCCGTATTTTTCTCGCTCACCCGCGAGCCGCTCAAGGAAATGGAAGTAAAGGAGACGAAGGAAGTTTCCGGGAAGATCTTCCCCTCCCGTTTCGTCATCACCGATCTCATCAAGAAAAATTCCTCGACCGAGTTCGCGCTGGACTCGATCCAGATCAACCCGCGCCTCGACGCCCGCCAGTTTTCCCTGGAGAGGTTGAAATTTTGAAGCGAATTGTCTGCTGTATGATACTCGTCCTCGCCGCCGCCGCTCTCCTGAACGCAGACCTGGAGACTTCCGTGGAGATCATGGGCCTGACGACGGCCACCAGGGACGACGCCGGCAACCTCGTTTTCGGCCTGCTGGCCAAGGGCGATCTCACCTTCACGGCGATCGCCAACTCGAACGTGAAAGCCGTCACGGAGATCCTCGGTTATTGGTCGGGGAGCCTGTTTACAAACCCGGCGGACCTGCTCAAGCGCCTGTACGTCAAGGTGGATTTCGGCGGCCTCACGGCCCTCGTCGGGAAGGCGCGCGTCACCTGGGGGGAAGGCTTCGTGTTCAACGCCGGGGACGTCGTGTTCGGCAGCCTGACGCCGCTCACCAATCTCACCCAGTCGCAGCTCCGCGACCAGACCGACTGGCTCGCCGATCTCACTCTGTACCTGGGCTCCATGACCTATGTCGAGGGCATATTTTTACCCTATTCGCCGCTCTCTCCCGCGGGCCTGCCGTACACCGACGTCTATCACCTCCGGGGCGGCGGGCGGTTCGTGACCGACCTGGGAGGCCTGAAAATCGAGACCGGCTATTTATTCAAGGCCGATGAGGCGATTCACCACCCCTATCTGAGTCTGCACGGCAGCCTTTTTTTCGACTTCGACCTGTCAGCCGCCCTCAAGATTCCCGCCGTCGATTATACGGACGACAAGCTGAAACGGGGATTGGAGCTTTCCGCGGGCCTTTTTCGCATGTTTCAGTTCGATGACGGCGGCGTGCTCACGATACGGCTGGAAGCGGCCGTCAGGCCTTTCGGGCTGTGGGAAAAAGCCGCGGTCCCTTCCGATCCCGCCCTTTACGGTCTGCTCCTCTATCCCGAAATAACGTATTCGCCGGGTTCGGACGTCTCCATCCAGCTGCGGGCCATGATCAACCCCATTGACGGCTCCGGCATGGCGTCCGCCGGCCTTTCCTTCGGAATTTACCAGGGATTCACCCTGGTTTGCTTTGCTTCGGGCATGTGGGGCGACGGCAGTGACACAGTTTTCTCTTTCGACCGGCCGGGCGACCTCGCTTTTTCAGCGGGTCTCGATTTTATTTACTGATTTTTAGGGAACGGTTTAGCTCGTTTTTCGAATTCTTCCTCTCCCAACCAACCTAGTACTCAGTCAACATAATTCATGACAGTAGCATAATGGCGATTCAATTTGATGCGAGCGCTTTCTTTGGTAAAACGCCACTGAA
>JAFGSW010000053.1 GCA_016934415.1 Spirochaetales bacterium
CCGGCCACGATATTCCCGACATTGCTCCAGTTCGCCGTATACGTCTCTCCATTGCGCGAACAGGTGATCGAGCCACCGCCTGACTCATTGCGCCAACATTGAGTGTAATTGGCGGCTCTCGCGCCGCCGTTGTCGGCGCCGATCACCGCTTCGGGAGCGCAACTTCCCATGAGTCCGACCGCCAACAGGACGAGCAGACTAAACATGATATTCTTCATAAATATCAACCTCCTTTTAAGGTGTGCAGACAATCAACGATTGTCGTGTGACGTTTTTTTTATTATTTTATAAACGCGTTTTTAAAAGGATTTTTGAACTGGTTTTTTTGTATAAAACCTTTTTTAAAACGATCTACGAAGTACTAAAAGATTCCGCTTTCACAAGTATCTTTATTTTACCTTTAAAAAGCTGCCTCGGTCGTCGACGTTCCGCATGCTCGATGCCGAAAAAAGGCCGCAGCAGGCCGCTCATTTCCAATCCCGCATATTCGCTCATCTATAAACCGCGAATCGCACCGCCGGCGACCGCGCTCCGGCGACGAAATGTCTCATCCCACCCCCGCAGCCAGAGGAAAGTAACAGCGCGGCCTGCGGTAAAGGAGCAACAATGGGATTTTACACTCAGAACGCCCATTTATTATATCGCGAATTACCGTGTCATTGTTAATCATGACATTTGTCATTACCCTATAATAAGGGAAGAGGAAAAGTATTATTTCAACTTTGCGAACAACTCCAGGGCGGAATTCACATTACATTTTTTATAGATATGAGTGAGATGGGTGCTCAATGTATTGATTGAAATATCCAAACGCGACGCGATTTGCTTCTGCGGGAGTCCCAGCTTCAGAAGCGATATGACTTCGATCTCCTTCTTTGTAATTCCGTGTTTGACGTAAAGCCGTTCGAGATTATTCATATCGCTTTCCGCGGTCTCGTCTTCGTACCTGCGAAATTCAGCTTCGATCGCCTGATAGACCTTACTTCCAAGAAAAAAAAGGTTTTTTTTCTTCAGCGCGTTCTGGATTCTCAGGTTGGACTGGATCTTGGCGATCAATTCGTCGATGAGAAACGGTTTCGCGATATAATCGACGGCTCCTTTATCCAATGCCTTGAGCCGGTCTGTTCGCGTATTGACGCCGGTGAGAAAGAGAAACGGGATATCCCGGTAGTTTTCGTGCTTCATCAATTCTTCGAAAAGCTTAAAGCCGTCCATGTTATCCATCAGGACGTCCGATACGATGATATTCGGCTTTGGAATGTGTCTCAGCTTTTCCAACGCATCAAGACCGTCGGTCGCATGAAACACATTAAACAGGTGCTTTGTATTATCTATGAGGTAAGACAAGAGCTCCGCGTTATCCTCCACAAATAACAAGTTGCAGCATTCTCCCGCAGAAGCGTTGCCGACTCCATTCGGCCCCGCTAGAGCGGCCCGTCTGAGGTTGACTCTGACGGGGGCCTTTCCCCGTACCGGCACGAAACTGCAGATGAAGGTCGTCCCCTTTCCCCTGACGCTCGTAACGCGGATGCCGGCGCCGAACTCATCGAGAATTTTTTTGACGATATCGAGCCCAAGACCGATCCCGACCGCGCCTTCGCCCGCGTCGGTCACCTGGTAATATCGCTTAAAAATGTGTTTCATCTGCTCCGCGGTGAGGCCGACGCCCGTGTCCTTTACGGAAAATTCGACCTCGTCCTCTTTACGGCGCAATGCGATTTTTATGTTCCCGCCCGCCTTCGTGAATCGAACCGCGTTTTGCAGCAGATTTTCGACGACTCGTTCAAGGGCTTCGGGGTCGACGGCGACGAAGACGCCCGGTTCGACCGCGGCGTCGAGCCGGATATTCTTGCGGGAGGCGGTTTCCCTGAACAAGATCACGTCATTGCGCACAATGCCCGAAAAATCGGCTGTCTGGTCGTGCCGGTAGACGATTTTCCCCCTTTCGATTTTTCCCCAGGAAAGGTACTCGGCCATTACATCGAGGAGCGCTTCAAAATTGGATTTCAAGACCTTCAACTCCTCCGACAGCCCCTGCTTGGCGATATATGAGTTGAGATAATTGCTGATGAGCGTCAGCGGATTTTTTATTTCATGGGCGATAGCATTGAAAAAATCGACCCGCTCTTGAATGGCCAACTCCAGCTGGCTCGTCCTCTCTTTCACTTGCTTCACTTTTTCTTCAAGCTGGCCGGCGTATTCATGGATCGCCTTCGCCTGCATGGCGCTGTTGATGGCCCCGCAGATTTGCGTGGCCAAATCATCGTACACCGGCTCCCCGACCAAGTCGGCGACATCGAACAGCATGTACCCGAAATCCGCCTCCTTGAAATAAAGCGCCACGACCATGTAGGCGAAGCCCGAGTCGTCACGGATTTGGTCCGGCAGAAGTTGTTTCGCCGGAAACGGCGATCGGTCCGACACCGTGCGTGCGCCGTCTCCGGCGCCGGTATTATATTGCATCAGGAGTTTGGCCTCCCGCCGGGAGGGGTCCGTGTACAGGCAGACATAAAATCGTCTGAATTGGAGTTTCAGCAGTTGGATGATGACGATTTCCTTGAGCCGGTCAAGATGGAGCAAATTCGAAAAATCGTCATTGACGATGAGCTCGATGCCGTCTTGAATGGTTATCCGCGACGCCGGACCGGATGGAGGCGCCTTCGCGGACAAACCTGCGAGAAGTATCAACGATCCTTCAAAAAGCCCGTGAAACATTTCTTTTCGGACAGGGTCGTCACAGCAGCTGCCCGCCGCCGAGAAAAACGAAACGGTCAATTGGCTGACGGTATCCAGGTCTTCCTTCATTTCCAACAAACGCCCGAAGAGCGTCCCAACGCGTCGGAAGAAAATCCTTCTCCCGGCCTCATCCTCCCCCGCCGGAAGCGCATCCGCCAGTTCCTCCACCGCCGTCCTCACGCCCGGCTTTTCGAGCAGGAAAGGCAACTTTTTCCCAAGCTCCGCGACGAGGCGGACGCACTCGTCCCGGACGGACCGTCCTTTTTTCGCGTCCGGACGGCCGCCGCGGAAAAGAATGCGCTCCAGTTTATCCGAGTCCTCGCAGCCGCACGATTCCCGGATGATGAGCCGCGTCGGCACCACGATCCGGCGCGGCGCTTTTTCCCCGGCCAGAACGGCGCGCATGGCTTTGACGCTTTCCCGGCCGATGTCGTAATAGGATTGCTGGATGGTGGTGAGGCGGGGGGAGAGCCTGCGGCCGTCCTCAATGCCGTCGAAGCCGGCGACGGCGACGTCGGCGGGCACCCTGATCCCGCGCCGCTCGAGCTCCTTCAGCGCGAAAATCGCCATCGAATCGTTCGCGGCGACGATCGCATCGAATTCCGCGCGGCGCTGATCGAGAAGGATTTTCACCGCGTCCGCCCCGCTTGAATAATAATCGCCGCCGTAGACGATGAGCTTTTCCTGAATCGCGAGGCCGAAATCCCGAAGGGTTTCTTTGTAGGCTTCAAACCGCTGCCGCCCGTCGGCGCTGGTGTCAGGACCGTTGAGGAACGCGATGCGGCGGTACCTATGTTCTTTGACAAGGTGGGTGACAAGTTCACGCATGCTGTGTTTATTGTCGATCAAAACGCTGATCGTCGCCCTTGCAGAACGTCCGATGCTGACGATCGGTACGCCGGCCAGATTTCGGTACAGTTTTTTCACCTCGGCATCCGTCAGGGTGTTGGCGGCGTGCTCCGCCAGCAGGATCATCCCGTCGAGCGTGCGCTGGCCGATCAGGTCGATGACCGTATTCTTTTTTTCAAGGTACAGGCCGGCAGCCGGTACGCGGGAGAACCCGGCCTCGAAACCGATGAAATCGAGTCCCTTCTCCGCACACGCCTCCTGAACGCTTTTAAAAATGCCGGCGGCATAGTTTTCATATACGTAATCCAAAAGAAATCCCAGGCCTACGGTGTATCTTTTTTTCCCCGCCATCAGTGAATCTCCGCATTCAGCACGAGATATGATTCCCCGGCCCCTCTTCTCTCTTCATCCGCCCCGCGTCCAAGCGGCGGACCCCGCCTCGGCCGCCGGGATTTATTCTGCGTCCAGCACTTCTCCAAGGTCTCGAAACCATCCTCATCTTATCAAAAACAACCGGCTGCTGTATAGATTATAGCCTAAAAGCAAGTATATCGAATCATCACTTTTAGCCGGGAACGGCCTCCCGGAAGCAAATCTCGAGGTACGTACCCAAAAATTTTGACAGTTGTAAGCAAGCCCCGGCAGGCTCACAGGGGAAGGGAAAAAATTTCTTCATGAAAAAGAAAGCGGCGGAGACGCATTTCCGTATTAGTAGGTCGAGATACGCACGTGCACTCACATATTACCTGGAGGTTTTTTATGAGCAACTTGAATCAGATTTTAATCGAAGGCAACCTGGTGAGAAACCCGGAGCTCCGGCGCACGCCCAAGGGCACGCCGGTGTGCACTTTTTCGGTGGCGTCCAATCGGTTCTACAAACAGGACCAGGACGAGGAATTCCAAAAAGAGGTCTCGTTTTTCGACATTACCATCTGGACCGAGCTCGCCACAAACTGCGCCACTACCCTGAAAAAGGGCCGCGGCGTGCGCGTCATCGGCCGGCTCAAGCAGGATCGCTGGCAGGATCCCGAAGGCAAGCAGCGCTCCAAGGTCCACATCATCGCCGACCACGTGATCTTCAAGCCCGAGTTCAAGGGCAAAAAATCCGAGCGGAACGGACGCGTAGCCGAGTATGAGGAGGCAAACGCCTTCTAAAAAAAATGGCGGGATTCCCCGCCGTTTTTTTAGTGAAGGGGCTCACGCCCCTGATAAATAAAAAGCAAGTCATATAAAAGAGGCTGTCCTTTTGGGACAGCCTCTTTATGTAAAAATCGGGACCTATTAATCCCGATCCTCCGGAACCGCCCGGTCCGTCACGGCCGACCTTGACTTCACGTTTCTGATCACCTTCCGCACGACCTTGTCGATTTGCGGGTGAAACAGGTACGCGAGCACCGCGCCGGCCACCGTTCCTAAAATGAATCCCATATTACTCGCCCTCCTTCACGATATCTACCTTGACGCCGTCGCCGGTGGTGTACCCCTCTCGCGGGGGAACGGTCACTTTTAAGATCCCGTTCTTGAACACGGCTTTCACCTTGTCGCGGTCGAACTTTTTCTCGGGGACGAAATACTTCTGGGCCGTCACCTCGCGAAACTTGAGGCGGCGCTTGAAATAGCGAACTCCCTCCTCATCCGGTCTGGTCGCCGGCTTGGCGGAAAGAAGCAGGTAATCGCCCTGGAACTCCAGGTTGACCTCCTTTTCCTCGAATCCCGCCAGAGCGAACTCGAGGATGAGTTCGCGGTCCTTGGTCATGAAAACGTTGGCGGGGGGATAGGAGTAGAGCGGGTAGAAGTCCACGTTCTCGTCCCAGCGAAAACCGCACTCCCCTTCCTTGCCAAAATTGGGGAAGCCTTCCTTGAACGCGTCCTTGAACTTGTTGGCGGCTTCGAACACCTGGTCCATGACCTGACCCATGTCGAACATAAAATGTTCTCTCATAAAACACCTCGCGAAAGCGTGTTTTCGAGCCCCTCATACGAGGCGACTCTCGTGAAGGGACAACGCCCTTCAGGCTGCAATATGCCAATAATAAAGAAGCAAAGCCCGTGCCAGAAAACGAAACCCGAGTCCCAATAAGTGTTTGTTCTATAATGATTTATTCGACCGGTAAAGAGCAGAGGTATGATTGTATCAGAATGATACGTTTTTTAGGAATTTGAGGTGTTTTTGTGTCGCTGCCCTATTTTGCCTCGGCGGCGATCTTGAGGCCCAACTCCCGACCGAGCTGTTTGAAGGCGGCCGATCGCCCCGCTTCGAGCGTCGTGCCGACGTATTTTTTCCGAAGGCTCTTTTCATAAACTATTTTCTTCGACTTCAGGTCTATCACCTTGACCGTGCCGCTGACGGTGATGATGTAGCTGTCCTGATCACGATACGAGCTTTCCATTGAAGCGGTGCCCACCACCGCCCGCCGGGCTGCCGCCGCCTTCTTGAGAACGAGCGCGGCGAATTCCTCCTCACTCGCGTCAATAAAGCTCTCGGGATCGAGCACGGCGCTTTTCAGCTTGAAACCCTGCTTCGAAAGGCTCTCACGCAATCCGGAAGCCGTGGATTGGTTCGCCGAAAGGGGCTCACCGTTCTCATCCATGTCGACCACGCAGAGCGCGAGGAGCTGGCCCCGGGAGGGGGCTTGAGCAATGAAATTGAATTCCTGTTTTTTTGACAGCGCGAGGCGGGCCAGGGCTGCGACCTTTTCCGGAGACCGCCGGCCGGCCGGCTTCAGCTTCGTCAGATACGCGTCCAGATCAAGCCTGACGATCACCTTCCCCTGGCCGGCGAAGGTGAGTACAGGATGCCGGAACTCAAGCAAGCCGTTTGAGTCCGTCTGGAGCGATACTGTCTTGGCGAGACGTGACGAGCCCGAGGCGGGAGCCGTGTAGTACGTGACAAGAACTGAGGCGCGGGGCACTCCGGGGGAATCGGCCCCGGATCCGCTTGCGGCCTTCAGTCGAAACGCTTCCCCGGGCTCCTCTCCGCTTACCGCGGAGAGATTGTCGTTCAATTTGATGAGGTTGATTTTTTCGACGGCCGCCATGGCGTTCGCCAGGTTGCGGTTCAGGGCGATGTCCCTGTCCTCCAGGTTCGCTTCGACGGCGGCGACCGCCGCCTCGATGTAGCGGAGCGCGGCCTCGTAGTAACGGCCGGAGGAGGCCAGCTTGGCGCCCGCCTCCTCCGGAATCCTCACCGAATCGATGAAACTCTGAAAAAGGTCTTCCAGGCGCTTTTTTTCCTTCAGGAGAGTTTCCTTCTCGTAACCGGCGAGGATATAGACCGTCAAGCCCTGGGTGTTCTTCCGGTACCACGGCCTTTTTTCCACCCGCAGTCCGGCCTGGTAGGATGACGAGGTCTCCCTGATCTGCTTGGAGATGTTGGCCGTGAACTCGTCGAGGGTGCCTTTCGCGTCGATGCTCGTCGTGGCCGTCACCCGCACTCCGATGAATCGAACGATCTGCGTCTGAATGTCGACGTTGGCGAACTCAAGCGCTTCCGCGAGCGAGCCTTTGGCGCTGTATCCCATGCCCAGAAAAAACACGGACTCGTCGGTGTCGAGCGGCCTGTCTTTGACCCAGCCCGGCATGGGACCTGAATCCGCCTCCTGGGCCTCCGCGCCGGTCGCGGCCATGACCGCCAGTATGGCGGCGAGCATCACGACGATCATCGTTCGGTTTTTCCTCATGAAACTCTCCTCGCGCACTTGTACTCCCCGCCTCAGACGAGTCGCTTCATCACCACGGCGAATGACGGCGAGCCGTTGCCGGCCCGCCGCCAATTGTTCTCCGGCATCACGCAGGGAGGAGGTCTTCCGCATGCGCTTCGTGCGTCGCCTGTCGGGCTTGCCGCCTACCACTCCTCCTCGTCGTCCATGATCTTTTTTACCTTTTCCCGGGCGCGTTTCTCGTTCTCCGTTTCGGCAGGCGTCTGGTCGAAGGCGCGCGCCACCGCTTTCTTGAGCTCGGTCTGCGGGACCTGGACCAGGATGTAGTACTCAAAGACGTCCTTATCGGTCCCGTCGTCGTTTACGTACCTCCGCTGAAGCCAATAATCGGCGTAGCGGCGGGCGCCGCTGATGGTGCTTTCGGCGATATATTTGACGACCTTCTCGAAATAAACGTCCGAGCCGTCGTTGCTGCCGACGAGGGCGCCGGAGAATTTCGTCTGCAGCCGGGCGGAGATGAATTTCGAGAGCTGGGCGCTCACGCTGAAATCGTCCGCCATCGTTTTGGCCACGTTCAGGTCCTTGCTCTGGAAGACTTCCTTGAAAACGACCGATCCCTTGAACTCGGGCTGGCGGTCGAGCTCGCCCTGGCTCATGGTCACCCAGTCGGGGACGTTCTTCAAGCCCCGGTACTGGTGATCGATGATGGTCACCGGCGCCGCGACCTTCTCATTGGTCGGACCCTTGGTGGGATCTCTCCTGGCGCCGCCGTCGGTGGTGGTGCACCCGAAGACGGCGAAGGCGATCAATACCGCGACGACTACGCATATCCTTTTCATCCTTATGCCTCCCGTACGATTACATATTTCGAGGCAACGCCTCATTCCATTCCCGTGGAGAAGGAAAAACTTTTTCCGCGTTGGAGCACGAGCTTCATGCCTTCGAACCCGGGAACCGTTTCCGCCGTCCATTCCACCAGCCGCTCGAAGTCCTCGGGCGCGCCGAAAAAATACACATACCACGTTCCCTCGCGGTCGGAGAGGGAGTGCGAAACGACGTCGGTGACCGCATTCGCGCCCGACGGCGGGACGGCGGACTTGAGCGCGTCGATGAAGCCCCCCACCGCCTCGGCATCGGCCGTTCCCAGAAGCTTCAATTCGTAGCGAACGCCGTTCGCGACCGCGCGCCGCATATTGTCACGGGCGATGTTGACCACATCTTTCATCATCCGCTTCACCCCGATCCGCACCGCGTTGATTTTGGCGAGTTCATCCGACGCGCCCACGGATCGGTCAAGCTGGCTGTACGCCTTGGAGCCGAGCAGCTGGCCGGTCGACGGCTCGAACACGTTGAGCGTCAGGTTGGTCTGCGCAAACCACTGCGCCCCGCGCTTTTCGCTGCGAAACACGGGGTTGATCTCGATATAGACGTCGGCGTTGAGCTTCTGGGCGAGCCACTGGGCGACGCTCAGGTTTTCGCCCTGCAGGTCCTCGGCCAGGGTTCGCTGGTCCCGGCGAAGCTTCTCCATCTGGTCCTGAAACACGACCGGCAGTTTCTGCGACGTGAGGTAATCGTTGGCCGCGGCGACCGCCGTACGGTAGACGTCCCCCTCGCCCTCGGGGATCTTGATCTTGTCGCTTACGAGCACCATGTACAGCAGGTGATCGAGGTAGGTTTCGATGAAGGCCGCGGCTTCCGGCGGCGGGCCCTGGTTCGGCTCGGCCGAGACGGCCGGCGACGACAAGAACGAGGCGAGCACGGCGACGAGAACGGCTACGGCCTTTCGCATTTCAGCTCCTCATACCGAGACACCGATGGTTTTCGGTATTTCCGTACAAAATTCTTTCCCATCATCATCTATTCAATATAATTCAGATCTCTGCGGTTTACGGAAATCATAAAATCCGTCTGATACGAGTATACCTACAGTTTAATCGAAATTCCGAGGTCCGCAAGGAATCCTTGACGATTGCCGAACCAGTATTCGTACCCGCCCTCGAGGAACAGCCTCACGTCGCGCGACACGAGCAGGCCCGCCTGGACAATGCCGCGCAGCCCGAACCCCATAAACGTCGACGTCTGCGACGGCGAGAGAGCGAACCATTCCTCGATGCCGATCATGGGAAGGGCCGCCAGCTCGAACCGGCCGAAGCGGAAGCGGAGCTCGCACCCGAGGAAGGGCCTCACCGGGAACCAGTCGAGGTACGTGGAGAACGGGTAGACGGCGAACTCGACGCTCGCGAACGGCCGCAGGGTATACACGCCCTTGGCCAGGGTCACCCGCAGGCCCGCGTACACCTTGATGTCCGGCGAGAAATCGTAGGGGATGACGGTGAGGGCGTAGGGAGTGATATCGAGTCCGAAGCGTTTCACCTCTTCCACCGCATCACCGGCCGCCACGTCGGGATCGGCGTACTCGATCGTTCCGACGGAAACGTCGTCGGTCGTTTCGGAGACGATGAGAAGCCCCTTGTCCCTTTCCGACGGTTTCCCGTTTTCGCCCGGAGTGACGCCGCGGATGGTGAACTCGGCTCCCAGGAGCGCGCCCTGCTTGCCGCCGCGGTCGATAATGGCCTCGCCCCTCTCGTAGGCCAGGATGACCGTGTCGGGCCGTATCCCCTGCACCGCGGACAATTCGTAGGAGAACATCGGCAGGATCGTCTTGATCGCGTCCGCGAGTGCGCGATTCTTGTCGGGGTCGTACCCCATCGTCTCCACCCGGCGCGTGACGAACGCGGCGTCCCCCTCGAGCAGCATGAAATCGAGCTCGGACTCGAGTGTCACCTTATAATTCACGGTTGCGCCCGATCGCTTGTCCTCGACCGTCCGGTATTCAACGACGGCCGGAACGACCACCACGGCGGATTCAAGCAGGGATTGTATAACTTCGCCGCTCACCGTTTTTTCCCCGATCGACACGGTCTCCGGGATCGGTACGGGCGTGACTTTGGCGGTCTTGAATTTCTCAAAGAGAAACGCGCTCTCCTCCGGGGAGAGCGACAGGGCCGCGTCGCGCACGTCGAACCCGCCCCGCTCGACGAGAGCCAGGCGGAGCCCCGCTTCCGCCTCGGCGAACAAGCCGCTCGCAAGACCCGTCTTCCCCATGTCGAAGCGCAGCACCGTGAGCCGCTTGAGCGGCTTCGACTCCTCCGCCTGGAGCGGGATGCAGAAGGCAAAGAGAATCAACGCCGAGAAAAGCCTCATCATCGTCATGTACGTCATATTATGGAGTGGAGCCGCCGATGTCCAGTACCGCCTCGCAGGCCGCCGTGGCGCCGCCCGGTCGGCTTTTTTCGCTCCTGGCTGAAATTCGGCGAAGCGTCTCACAATATCACAATGAAGACACAGAAAGCACGGAGAAGAGTTGCTAAGGAAGCCAGGAACCCAGGAAAAAGCAATGAGGGAATTGGGCTAAAAAAATATTTTGGAATAGACACGGTCTACAATTGATGCAATGATTCCTCCCGCGTTCCATAGGATTTTTTTCATCCTGTCTTTTCCTGGTTTCCTGGTTTCCTGGTTTCCTTAGCTTATCTTTTCTCATTGCCCTCCGTGTCTCTGTGTCTCTGTGTCGATGTAGAGTGGACCGTTCTATTTGATCTCCAGGTACACGAGCGTCTGGTTCAGGAGCTGGTAGGCGATCTCTCCGAACGTGATCGGTCCGAAAAACGCGCCGGTCTTCTTGCCCTCGAGCTTCGAGTACAGAAAATTGAGGATGCAGTTGCAGGAAAATACGGGCGTGATCTTCTCGTTCTCCAGGCGATTTGAAAATTCCCTCACGTAATCCCCGACCGGAGCGGCAACTTTGTACTGGACGCCCTTGAACACCGGCGCGTACAGGGAGACCCGCTTCGCTTTCTCGTCCACGCTCTGGAAGCTGACGTTGACCATGGTTCCCGCGCAGTCGGCCACGAGCGGCAGCTGGGTGTCGATTTTTTTTGAAAGCAGGTACTCCGCCAAGTTGGTCTTCTCCCCATTGACCAGGCACTCATCGACCGTGAAGCCCTCACTCTCGAAGGCGATGACGTCGCCCGCGCCGGGGACGAACATGTTGATGATGCCGATGCTCGCGGTCTTGCCCGCGGGCAGCGTGCAGTGCATGGCGATCCCCTTGGCGTCGGAAAATTCGCCGGTCTTGCCGTTCACGGCCTTCGGGGTTTTCGTTCCCAGGTCGTCGAGAAGCACGCCCGAAATCCAGCCGACAATCGGCTTGAGAAATATATCCGGGTAATCGGGCGCATGCTGGGCGTACTCGAGGTGGGCCCGGCTGGCGGCGGGCAGGATGAGAAAGGTGAAGCCGGGGTCGGGCGTATTGGCGGAGATCTCGGCCAACTCGGTCTCGCCGTACCAGCGGATGAATTGGAGGGCGGCCGGATGCGGAAGCTCGGTCACGTCGATTTTGTCGCTCGCCACCGTGCCGCCGGCCCTGTCCATGAAGTAGGGGATGGTGCCTGCGATCCAGTTGCCCCGGGGGAGCGTCTTCAGGATATCTTCATCCCCGGCGAGGAACATCGCCTTCCCGCTCTCAATCTCTCTTTTCACGATCTCAGGACTGCGCAGCATACGCCGCCTCCTTGCGCCGAATCGGCTTCCCGTCTTATCATGACCGCCGGGGCGATCAACCGAAAATGGCGGCGATGTCGTCCGCCAGGATTTTCTCGTACTTCTGGAAAAAGGCGATGGCCTCGCCCAGGCACTTCTGATGATTACCCGCCGAAGGGTCTGTGTCGAGCGACCGCCGGAGCCGGGAAAACATGAGGCCGGCCGGAACCGAACGGAATTGGTGCCGGATTTCCCCAACCAACAATTTGCTCCATCGCGGATCGTCATTCACGGGAATCATTCGACACCTCCTCGGGTCATCGTCTGTTACTTCTAAAAAGTATATGCGGCGGCCGGGAAGAATTCAAATTTTTACCTCCCCTTGCCGGATTTTCACGGGCCGTATAAGATGAACCAGCCGGGCCTGCCGCGACGGCGGATTCACGCGCATTCGGGAAGGCGGCCTCTCGCGAGGGAAAAGATGATGACCCGAGACACAATGGAAACGGCTTTGCTTGCCCGTCTGCAATCGCTTTCCTCCCCGTTCACCGAAGGCGGGCGGCCCGTCGCAATCATCCTGGCGGCCGGCCAGGGCAAGCGCATCAAGAGTCATCGTTCGAAGATGCTTCACAGGATCTGGGGCGAACCGACCGTGGCCCGGGTCGCCCGGGCGGCCGAGGAAGGGCTCGAGAGCCCGGACCAGGTCGTGGTGGTGGGCATCAAAGCGCGCGACGTGGCCGAGGCCCTGGGCGTGACACCGGGCCGCCGGTTCTCCTACCAGGCCGAGCAGCGGGGCACCGGCCACGCCGTGCAGGAGGCCCTGGCCTCCATGACGCCCTCCGACCGCGACCGCGACGTCTACGTATTCCCCGGCGACATGGGACTCGTCGACACCCCGACCGTGCGCGCCTTCCGGGAGACGTTCGACGCGGGCAAGTCCGATATGCTCGTCATGGTCGGCGCCTATAAGGGGCCGCCCGAATCGAATTGCTACGGTCGCATTCTCCGCGTCCCGGAACGGGACGACGCGGGAGCGGCCTCCGGGGAGTTGGCCGGCCGAATCATCCAAATCGTCGAGCACAAAGACATTCTCGCCCTGAAACCCGGAGAGGCGTATACGGCGGTCTACCGCGACCGCCGCTTCTCATTCACCCGTGACGGCCTCCTCGCCTTGAGTGAATACAATTCCGGGCTCTACGCCTTCCGGGGCCGTCACCTGTCCGATCTCATCGGGCGACTCGACTCCGAGAACGCGCAGGGCGAGCTGTACCTCACCGATCTCGTCGACCTTTTCAACCGGAACGGACTCGTGGTGGCCGGCGTTCCGCCCCTCCGCGAGGAAGCGCTCCTCGGCTTCAACGACAAGGCGGTGCTCCGCGAGATGAACGACATCGCGCGGGCCGTAGTCTGGGAGAAGCTCAAGTCCGTCATCGCCGTCGCCGACAAGAACGACTTCTTCATCGCCGACGACGTGGTGGACCACCTCCTCGCTCTCGACCGGGAGGGCGCGGCCCACGACATCGCCGTCGGAGCGGGCGTCTTTCTCGGCAAAGGCGTACGCCTCCGGGAAGGCGTCCACATCGGACGCGGCGCGCGCCTCGAAGGGAACATCGTCCTCGAACGGAACGTCTCCGTCGGAGAGGCGGTGCAGATGTCGGCGTTTCCCCACCAGACCATGCGCATCGGCGAGGGCACCCGCATCCTCAAGGACGACGTGCTCAAAGGAAACATCGCCGTGGGCCGGGACTGTCTGATTGAGGCGCCGGTCCGGCTCACCGGTTCCGACGAGGACCCGCTCATCATCGGCGACGGAGTCCGCATCAAAGGCGACAGCTACGTCTACGGCTCACGCATCGAGGGGGGCTGCTTCATCGTCAACTGCATCCTGCGCCGAATGCGCGTCGAGCACCGCGTGAACGAGCGCGGCGAGACGATCCCCCTCTGCTATATTTTCCCGGAGCCTACGGGTCGCGAAAGCCTTACTCCGCTGTGATTCACTTGCCGAAGAGGAGGGAACCACGGATAACACGGATAAGAACGGATTACACGGATAGGAGAAGGAGGAAGAAATAGTTGAAGAATTCTACAACACACAATTGAATTTCGAGAGAGAATGAAACATTTCCGCAGAAAAAATAGAGGACTGCGGATAAAAGATGAGGAAAATTGAACACTCCACTTTTCCTGTTCCTCGACTGTTCCTTTCACCCTTCTCTCTCAGCTATGCGTAATTTTCCATCATTTCCTTTCCGTATCCGTGTTATCAATTCCCATCCGTGTCATCCGTGGTTCCCCCTCTCCCTTCACGTAACTCATATGAATAATAAAGAGAGGTGAACCGATGAACGACATCATTACAGAAATCACAACCCGGCGCGCGCGGCGGGGCTTCCTCGACAAGCCCGTCGAGCGCGGGACGCTTCTCCGCCTGGCGCGGGCCGCCTCGCTCGCGCCCTCGTGCGCCAACAACCAGCCCTGGCGGCTGCTTTATTTTACCGAGCCCGGCGCGCTCGAGCGCGCCCGCGCCGCGCTCACCCCCGGCAACTACTGGGCGAAGCGGGCTCCGGCGCTTCTTCTCATATTCACCCGCCTCGCGGACGATTGCCGCCGGGACGAGGGCCGCGACTACGCACTCTTCGATTGCGGTCTGGCTGCGCAAAATTTTATGCTTCAGGCGACGGCCGAGGGGCTTATCGCCCATTCCATGGCGGGCTTCGACGCCGCGGCGCTCAAGCGCGATTTTGAACTGCCGGAGGACTCGATCCCGCTCGTCATGATCGCCGTCGGCCATCCCGGTGACGGGAGCGGCCTTACCGAGAAGCATCTCCGCGATGAGCACGCCCCGCAAACGAGAAAGCCGGTGGGCGAGGTCGTCTTCTGGAACTCGCTCTGAAAAAAAGAGAAAAAGGAAAACTAAGGATAACGCGGATGGAGGCGGATAAAAAGAGAGAATACCGGGAGACAAGGAAGAAAAGAAACTGGGAAAAGAGAAAAACAAAAAAGAGGAAATTGGGAAACGTCAATGAATAGACGATGGAAAGCGTTATTTTCATCGTTACTAAAGTAGTCCTTTTTCATTCTTTGATGGCACCATCTCTATTTAGGTCTTTCCTTTATATATGCACAAACCGGAATGCGTATTTTTTGATATTGCGTTCATTCGTAATTTGCCCCGTCATCCGCGTCCTATCCGTAGTTTTCCTATTCTCTTCATCCGTGTAATCGTGGTTCCCCCTCTTCCGCGTCCGTTCGAAAGCAGATTGTCTTGCAAATCACCCGAAATCGAATAGACTTTGTGTCGGACGCATCTTTGATTGTTAAAGTTCAAAAAAAGGCGGGTTTGATGGGTATCATGCGCGCGACATCGCTCATCTTCTGCGGGGTATCCCTTACCATCGGCTGCATCTCGCTCGTGCTGGCCGCGCGGCGCTTTCACCCCGTGCGTCACGCCCTGTTCGCGGCCGGCAGCCTGGCCGTGTGCGTTTACTCGATCCTCACCCTCCTCGCATACGACGCCGTCTCGCTGCCGCGGTACGACGCGCTGATGCGCATTCAAATTTGGTTCACCGCCGGGGCGATCGTCTTGTACATGTGGTTCGTCCGCGATTTGGCGAATACGAAAAACAAGGCGTTCCTCGTTCTCTACTCCGCCGGCTGGGGCGTCTTGACGATCGTCCGGTTTTTCCATCCGACCTATTTCAATTACTCGCGCCTGCGCGGCGTCTCCTCGGCGCTTCTTCCCACGGGCGAACGGATCAGCCTGTTGGATGCCGATCCCTCGCCCGGGTACGCGGTTCTTTTCGCCCTCATCCTCGTCTCCTGGGGATATCTCGCGGTGCAGGGAATTTCGATGTTCGCGCGGGGGAACAAACGGCACGGGCTCCTCACCCTCGCCTCACTGACCGCTTCAATCGCGTTCATTGTGAATGACATCCTGGTCACCGTCGGCGCCTACCGGGGGGTGTACACGGCCGAATTCAGCATGAGCGGTTTCGTCATTCTCATGGGCCTCGCGCTCGCCGACGACGTCGTCCAGAAGGAGCGGATCGGCCGCGAGCTCGACCGGACGGAAAAGCTCCGGACACTGGGCCTGCTCGCCGGCGGGGTGGCCCACGACTTCAACAACCAGCTCACCGCGCTCCTCGGCTACGCGGAGCTGATCCGGGAGTCGGCCCGGCGCGACCCGGCCCTCGACCAATGCGCCGCCGCCATCATGCAGGCCGTCGAGCGGTCCCGGGACATGACCGCCCGTCTCCCCGCCTTCGCGCGCAAGGAAAAAAAGAGCGACGCGCCGGTGCCGCTTGACGCTCTCCTCCGCGACACGATCGCCCTGATCGAACGAGCATTCAAGAAGAACATCGAGATCCGGGGGGAAATCGAGGGGACGGACCTCACGGTCTGGGTGGTGGACGACGAGGAGCTTATCCGGTCCATGATCCGGACCATGCTCACCCAGGAACGCCGGCCCGTGCGGGTGTTCGCCTCGGGCGAAGAATGCCTCGCCGCGCTCGAATCGCTCGAGCGCGAGCGTTCGGAATCGCCCCAGGCGGCGTTCCCGCCGCAAGCGGCCGTCCTCGACATGATCCTCCCCGGCATCGGCTGCCGGGGGATTTTCACGCGTCTGCGCGCCGTCTTCCCCGACCTCCCGGTTGTGCTCGTCTCCGGAGCCGCTGCGGATCTGGAGCTAAAGGCATTCACCGCCGCGGGAAACGTCACCTTCCTGGGAAAGCCTTTTCGGAAAGCCGAGCTTCTCCTCGCCCTCGGTTCCGCCCGCTCCGGATCTTCGAGCCGAATTCAATAAGGAAACCAGGAATGGAAAAAATAAAGGAAAAAAAAGAGCAAATAAAGTGGAAGTGTCTTACTCATTTAGATTTACTTTTTACAAGACATTGAGCCTTTTTTTTTCTTAACTTTCCCCTCTTTCCTGGTTTCCCGCCCTTCCCGGCTCCCTCATAAATTCTTGGGACGCTGACTCCCGTGGGCGCGCTCCACTTCTTCACGCGTGTACTCGTAGGCGGTGTTGCAGTTGGCGCAGGTGAGGACGAGCGGATACGGGCCGTTCGCCACCAGGTCGGCGAGCTCTTCCGGCGCGAGCACATTGAGCGAGGCGAGAAAGCGTTCGGGGCGGCAGTGGCACATGAAGTCGACGCGCTTGTCGCCCGTGAATTCCGGATCGTATTCGCCGAAATAGGAAAGGACGAACGCCTCGGGCGTGACCTTGTCGGCGAATTCCTGCCCCAGCCGGGGCAGGGCGTTCACCTTCGCCTCGAGGCCCGCGAGAAGCGCGTCGTCGGCGCCGGGCAGGGCCTGGACGAGCAGCCCCCCGGCGCCGACGAGTCCGCCGTGCTTGTCGAACCGCACCGAGAGCGAGTACGACGAGGGGGTCTGCTCGGACTGGAGCGAGTAATGGGCGAGGTTCAGGGCGAGGCTCCCGGAAGAGAGCTCCACCCGGCCCGTGAAGGGCGTCTTCGCTTCCTCGAGGTGGCGCGTCACCGAAAGGATTCCCTTGCCCCAGAAGGGCGTCAGATCGAAGCTTTCAAGCGGCGCGGTCACCGGAAGGTGTTTTTCGCGCAGATACCCGCGCACCTCGCCGAAGGCGGAGGCCTCGACCGACAGGCCGCGGAGCGGGCCGTCGCAGACGATCTCGAGGACGAGGCGTTCCGCGCCCTTGAGGGACGAACTCAGGAGCAGGGCGCCCAGGTAGCCGTAACCGAGAATGAGGGTCTCCAGGATGCCGAGCTCGTGGTTGGCGCGCATCTCGCTCACGAGCTTCGTGCCGTGCAGAATCACCCCCCGCACCCTGCGGTCGGCGAGCGTGAATCGGTGCATCTTGTCCCGCCGCCCGGCCAGCAGCCGCTCCCGCACCGTGTCGCCGTAGATTTTCTTCTTTATCATTGCGAGGTATAATGTACCGAAATCGGTGAAAAATTCCAGTGCCTATCGTGCGTTCAAGGCCGGAGGAAAACTACGGATAAGACGCGGATGAAGACGGAGGTGGAGATGGAGAGAAAAACGAGATGAAAACACCTTGTTTCGCCGGTGCTAAAAAAAAACGCGATTTATTTTGTTTTTTCTATTATCCGCGTCTTATCCGTAGTTTTCTTTTGAAATAGATCGTGCAAAAAAAAACGTAATCACTATAATGAATAGTAAGAAAGCGACCCCATGGCTGACGAACGCGCAAACGGCCGAAAAGTTTTTTTTCTCTATCCCCATTCCATCGTCCGGGACCTGGTGAAGGAAATCGTCCGGAACGAGTACGAGGTGTACATCGTCGAGGACCACGACCGCCTGCGCCCGCTCCTGGTCAAGTACGGGAACCCCATCGTCTTCATCAACATCGAGGAGCGGCTCAAGGAAGAGGAGTGGGAGAAGTACATCAAGGACATCATCTCAAACCCGTCCACGAAGGAAGTGGGCGTCGGCGTGCTCACCTACTTCGACCGGTCGAAGGCGCTCACGGAGAAATACCTCCTCGAGCTCGGCGTGAACTGCGGCTACATCCGCCTCAAGACCGACATCAACAAGTGCAAGGGCATCATCCTCAGGATGCTCGAAGCGAACGAGGCGCGCGGCAAACGCCGGTTCGTCCGCGGCCTGTGCAATCCCAGGCTCGACACCCTGAACATCGTCTTCAACGGCGCCCGCAGCACCGGACGGCTCCTGGACGTGAGCATCGCCGGCCTGGCCTGCCGGTTCGACGGCCTCGCGCGCAAGATCGAGGCGGGCCAGGAGCTCAAGGACATCCAGCTCGTGCTCCGCGGTTCCCGCTGCCAGATCGACGGGCGGGTGATCCGCGTCGACCGCCGCGGCGGCGACGACGACGTCTACGTCGTCCTGTTCAAGGCCGAGACCCTCATCCCCCCCGTCAAGGAGAAAATCCACAACTTCATCCAGATTTGCCTGCAGAACAGCATCGAGCAGGAAATGAAGGCGTTTTAGGTCTCCTTTCCGGGGAAAGGGAACCGCCGATCACACCGATAAGAGAGAAAGGGAAAGGCCGCGGATGATCGCGGATGAGAGAAGAGAGAGAAAACCTACGGATGGATGAGGAAGAGTATGAGATATCGGCGGACGGCTCGCCCGCCGTAGAGCGGATGCCGCGCCCGGACTGGTAAAGGGGAGACTACCCACTATTGATCTATTGACCGAAAATCCTACATAATGACCCGTTCATTCAAATACCGTGCTCAAAATGAAAACAGGAAAACGAATCGTGTCCGAAAAAACGCAGGTCATCGTCTACTCCACCCATACCGTCCTCATTCCTGTTTTGACCGAGGTCATGAGGCTCAATTCACGTTCAAGCTGTTTTGATCATAGGCGATTTGAACGATCTTGAGGTTCATTCCCGGCCGGACGGGAACCGTTTCTTGCGGGGACGGAGGTTATCCCTTCGGGGATGAACGCTTCCCCTGCGGGGATGGGACTCATCCCCGCAGGGATGGGGTCTTCCCCGGCAGGGATGGGACTCATCCCCGCGGGGATGGGGTCTTCCCCGGCAGGGA
>JAFGSW010000004.1 GCA_016934415.1 Spirochaetales bacterium
ACTTGTCGCGTTCGCTTCGGCGGAGTTTATCCCGAGCTTGTCGAGGGGCTCAGCGAACGTTGGTCCATCAACAGGTTTATCTGATTGTTCGCTTCGGCGGAGTTTATCCCGAGCTTGTCGAGGGGCTCAGCGAACGTCTCTTCTCCTGACTTCCTTCTTCAACCCTTCTCCCTCATTCGCGCCCATTCGCGCCATACATGTCTTCCGCCCCCTCCTCCCTCCTCCCTCATTCGCGCCCATTCGCGCCATACATGTCTTCCACCCCTCTTCCTTATAGCGTACCGGTTGAAACATCACTGCCGGTGACGGCTTTTCTCCGGGCGGAGATCCTTCGCGAAACGATCGCACGTACCGAAGGCATGCATGGCGGTTTCGCTCAGGATGACACAATCATTCGCGTACATTCGCGCCATACATGTCTTCAACCCTCTTCCTATTGACCTCACTTCGCCCTGACCCTCACCTCGACCGACAGGCCGGGCTGGAGCACGACGCCCTCGGGGATGGAGGTGAAGTCGATGCGGATGGGCACGCGGCGGGTGGTCTTGGTGAACTCGCCGATCTGGAAGGGGGCCGGCAGCACGCCCGAGCTGATGCTCGTCACCTTGCCGCGAAACGGGAGGCCGGGATATTTGTCGACGGTGACGTCGACGTCCGCCCCGACCTCGATGCGGCCGACCTTGGTCTCCTCGAAGTTGGCCGTCACCCAAACCTTGTCCAGGTTGTTGACGGCGAGGATCGTCTGGCCGGGCTGGACGACGTCCCCGACCGAGAAGGCGGGCCGGGTGGCCGTGCCGTCGATGGGGGAAATGATGACGGTGTTCGCGAGCTGGGTCTCAATGAGGTTGAGCTGCGCCTGCGCTATATTATACTGCGCCGCGGCCGCGTCGAAAGCGAAGGAGGCGGCGTCGAATTGCTGTTTGGTCATGGCGCCGCCTGAATAGAGCGCCTTGGCCCGCTTCAGGTCTTCCTCCCTTCCGTCGCGGTTCACTTTGGCGGATTCGAGCTGAGCCGCGGCCGACGCTTCCTGGGCGCGGAGGCTGGAATCGTCGAGCTCTATGAGTTTCCGCCCGACGGTGACCCGTTCGCCCTCGTGTACGAGAATCGCCTTGATCCGTCCGAGCATGCTCGCGCTGATGTTCACTTTTTGGCCGTCGATCGAGGCGTCGTCCGTGCCCACCCACAGGGCGTTGTCGACGAGCGCGACGATCCCGACCACGGCGAGGACGGCGACGAGCACCGCGATTACGATAGCGCCGATAATGATTGGTCTGCGTCTCTTTCCCGGCGGGAAGGGAAACCCGGATTTGCCGTTTCCGCCCGCCGCGGCTGTTTGTCCGACCGGCGGTTTGACCTGTGCGTTCGCGGCCGGGGCCGGTGCGTCGGTTGCTTTGTTCTCTGCCATTGCTGACTCCTTGTCTCTATGATGCCCCGGCGGCGTCTTGAATGTACGCGCCGGTAAATTGGCTGTTGTAGAGGTCGGCGTAGAAGCCGCCCTTGGCGAGCAACTCCTGGTGGTTGCCCGTTTCGATGATCGCTCCGTCGTTCATGACCAGGATGAGCTCCGCGTCCCTGATGGTGGAGAGGCGGTGGGCGATGACGAACGACGTCCGCCCCTTCATGAGCGCCCGCATCGCCTTCCGGATGTACACCTCGGTCCGGGTGTCGACGCTCGAGGTGGCCTCGTCGAGGATAAGAATGGCAGGATCGGCCAGGATGGCGCGGGCGATGGTGAGGAGCTGTTTCTCTCCCTGCGAGATGTTCGACGCCTCCTCGTTCAGCGCCGTGTCGTAGCCGTCGGGCAGGGCGCGGATGAAGTGATCGGCGTGGGCGGCCCTGGCCGCCTCGACGATCTCCTCCTCGGTCGCGCCCTCGCGGCCGTAGGCGATGTTCTCGCGGATGGTGCCGTTGAAGAGCCAGGTATCCTGCAGCACCATCCCGAACATGGTGCGGAGCTTCCCGCGCTTGAAGTCGCGGATGTCGATCCCGTCCACCGTGATCTTCCCGCCCTGGATCTCGTAGAAGCGCATGAGCAGGTTGACGAGGGTGGTCTTGCCCGCCCCCGTCGGGCCGACGATGGCGATCGTCCGGCCCTCGGCCGCATTGATATTCATGTCTTCCATCAGGGTGACGTCTTCCTTATACCCGAAACGAACGTGGTCGAACACGACGTCGCCCCGCGGGCTTTCGAGGAAGAGGGCGTCCGGCCGCTCCGGGAGCTGCTCGGGCTCGTCGAGCACCTCGAAAACGCGCTCGGCCGAGGCCATCGTCGACTGAAGGATGTTGGCGATGTTGGCCGTCTGGGCGATGGGCATGGTGAACTGCCTCGAATACTGGATGAAGGCCTGGATGTCCCCGAGCTTGAGCGCTTTTTTGGCCGCCATGACGCCGCCCACGACGCAGATGAACACGTAGCCCAGGTTGTTGATGAAGGTCATGAGGGGCATGATGATGCCGGACACGAACTGGGCCTTCCAGGCCGCCTGGTAATAGCGGCCGTTGATCTCCGCGAATTCGGCGATCGATTTTTTTTCGTGTCCGAAGGCGCGCACGATCTTGTGCCCGGTGAACATCTCCTCCACGTGGCCGTTGAGGACGCCCAGCTCCCGCTGCTGGTCGGCGAAGTTTTTCTGCGACGCCTTGGCGATGCGCGAGGTGACGAGCATGGAGAGGGGCAGGGTGACGAGGGTGATGAGCGTGAGGATCGGGCTGATGGTGAGCATCATGACGAGCACCCCGAGGATGGTGCAGACCGAGGTGATGAGCTGGGTGACGCTCTGCTGGAGGGTGGAGGAGATGTTGTCGATGTCGTTCGTCACCCGGCTCATGATCTCCCCGTGCGTCCGACCGTCGAAGTACTTGAGCGGCAGGCGGGAAAACTTTTCGTCCACGTCGCGCCGCATGTCGTAGACGAGCTTCTGGGACACGCCCGCCATCTGGTACTGCTGCACCCAGTTGAAGAAGGCGCTCACCAGATAGAGCATGACGAGTATCCCGATAATGCGGCCGATGTACACGAAGTCGATCGAGGGCATGGGAGCGCTCACGGCCGCCGCCCCGAATTTGTTGATGAGACCGTCGAAAAGCTTGGTGGTGACGAGTCCCATGATCTTCGGCCCGACGATGGTGAAAACGGTCCCCAGGATCGCGAAAACGAGGACGATGACGAGCTGTGTCCGGTACGGACTCGCGTAGCGGAGGAGCTTCCGGAGCGTGCCCTTGAAGTCCTTGGCCTTTTCAACCGGACCTCGGCCGCCCATCATCATGGGCCCTCGGCCGCCCATCATGCCGCCCTGGCGGCCCGATTCGGCCTTTCGTCCGGGAGCGCCCGCCTGAGGGGGCCTTCGTCCGTCGCTCATACGATGCACCTCGCAGATAAATCGTCTTGCCAGCCATGGTTCGACAGGCTCACCATGACTAAGTCACCCTGAGCCTGTCGAAGGGTGATTTTCGAGTATGGTTGCAGTACCTCGATGGACGATTGGAAGCGCCAACGAACGCTCACGCTATTTCCTCCTCGGAAAGCTGCGAGGCGACGATTTCCTTGTAAATGTCGCAGGCGGCGTACAGCTCCTTGTGGGTGCCCATACCGGCGATTTTTCCCTCGTCCAGCACGATGATGCGGTCCGAGTCCATGATGGTGGCCACGCGCTGCCCCACGATGAGCACCGTTGCCTCTACGGTTTCCTTCTTGAGGGCGGCGCGGAGCCTGGCGTCCGTCTTGAAGTCGAGGGCGGAGAAACTGTCGTCGAACAGGTAAATTTCCGGGCGCCGCACCAGGGCGCGGGCGATGGAGAGCCGCTGTTTCTGGCCTCCGGAGAGGTTGGTGCCGCCCTGGGCGATGAACGAGTCGAACCCGTCCTTCATCGCGGAGATGAATTCCAGCGCCTGGGCCGTCTCGGCCGCCCTTCGCACTTCCTCGTCCGTGGCGTCCTCCTTGCCGTAGCGGATGTTGTCCGCGATGGTGCCCGAAAAGAGGACCGCCGTCTGGGGCACGAGCCCGATCTTGGCGCGCAAGTCGGTCTGGGTGAGGTGCCGGACGTCGACGGTGTCGATGAGGATTTCCCCCTCGTCCGCGTCGTAGAAGCGGGGGATGAGGTTGATGAGGGTCGACTTGCCGCTCCCGGTGCTCCCGATGATGGCCGTCACCTCGCCCGGACAGGCGGTGAAGGATATGCCGGATACGGCCGGCTCCTCGGCGCCGTGGTAATGGAAGGAGACATTGCGGAACTCGACGTAGCCCTTGCGCCTGAGCTTGGCGGGCACCGGCCTGGCCGGGTCGTGGATTTCGGGCTCGGTGTCGAGCACCTCATTGATGCGCTCCGCCGATGCCTGGGCGCGCGGCACCATGATGAGCATGAGCGCGGCCATGAGCATGGCGAAGAGGATCTGCATGGCGTACTGAAGGAAGGCCATCATGTTGCCGACGTTGGTGAGGCCGACGTTGATGCGTTGGCTCCCGAACCAGATGACGCCGACCGTGGTGAGGTTGAGGACGAGCATCATGATCGGCATGGTGAAGGCCATCAGCCGGTTGACCGAGATTGACACCCGGGTAAGGTCGATGTTGGCCGCGTCGAAGCGGCGTTTCTCGTCCTCCTCGCGGTTGAAAGCGCGGATGACCCGGATGCCGGTGAGCGCCTCGCGCAGGACGAGATTGATGCGGTCGATCTTCTTCTGGATCTGGCGGAAGAGCGGGAAGCCCCGCAGGGCCACGACGGCGATGACGGCGGCCAGAATCGGCATGACGACGATGATGACCGGCGCGAGCCCGGCGTCCTTGGACACCGCCATGATGACGCCGCCCACGCACATGATGGGCGCGTAGATCATCATGCGCATGATGATGAGGGTGGTCATCTGGACCTGGGTGACGTCGTTGGTGTTGCGGGTGACGAGCGAGGGCGTGCCGATCTTGTCGAACTCGTGGAGCGAGAATCCGGCGACGTGGGTGAAAATCTTGTGCCGGACGATCTCCCCCAGGCCCATGGAGGCGTGCGAGGCGAGGTAGCCGGCGAGGATGGCGCAGGCCGAGCCGCCGAGGGCGACGAGGAGCATGAGGGCGCCCCGGCTCAGGATGTAGGGAATGTCGCCGTTGGTGATGCCGGTGTTGACGATGTCCGACATCAGGGTCGGGAGGGAGAGGTCGGCCATGCTCTGAAAGAACACGAGGATGACCACCGCGACGACCGGGACGGCGTAGGGTTTCAGGAATTTCCACAATCGAAACATAAGATCCTCATCGGGCCGGTTCGGCCGGAGCGGCGGCCGCCGGGCCGTTTACGGCGTCGTCGGTCGCCAGGGCGCGGGCGAGGTCGGCGGCGGCAATGCGCAGGTCGATGTCCTTGTTGGTGACCGCGAAGTTGGCCCGCAGCAGGGCGAGTTCGGCGGTGAGCTGTTCCAGGTTGCTGGCCGTGCCCGCTTTCCGGCGCTGGGCCGTCACCCTGGCGTTCTCGGCGGCCTGCGCCACCATGCCCTTCACCAAATCGAGATCGTGGCGGGCGCGGTTCAGGTTGAGAATGCATGTCTGCACGTCGAGGATGACGCTCTTCCCGGCCTTGAGCGAATCGCTCCGCGCCTTGGCCACGGCTTTGTCGGCGGCGACGCTTTCATTGATGTTCGCGGGAAGACCGCCGATGTCGAATGATAGTGCGGCGCCGATCGACCAGGTGCCGGTGAAGACCGTGGGATCGGTCTGCCCGAAGACGCGCTGGTTGGGATCGGCAAAGGTGTAGTTGCCGGTGATCGCCAATGTCGGAAAGAGCGGCGCCCGGGCCAGGCCCGCGGCGTGCTCGGCCATCCGGATGCCGAGGGAGCTCATTCGCGTCTCCGGCCTGCGGGAGAGGGCGGCATCGATGAGTTTTTTCTCGTCCAGGCTCATCCCCGGATCGAAAGCGACCGGGCCTTCCGCCTTGGTGGCGAGAGAGATGATTTCCAGCGCGTCGCTCTCGTCCGTTCCGAGGTTGATCTCCGACGAATCTTTTCCCAAAAGCGAGGCGAGCGTCAGGAAAACGCGCTTCTGCATCGAGATCGAGCCGGCCAGGTCCATTTCCGCCTGCTTGACGCGCATGTCGGCGGCCAGAACGTCCGCCTGGGTGGCGGCGCCGACCGCGGCCTGGTCGTTGACGAGCTTCCGGTTGTAGATGACGAGGTCGAGGTTTTTCTTGAGGGTCTCCGCATTGGCCGAAGCGCGCATCGTCTCCCAATAGGCGCGACGCGTCTCGAAGGCGAGCGAGCGCTTCACCATCTCCACTGTGATGAGCTTGCTTTGGGCGGTGAGCGAGGCCAGGTTGGCCGCCTCCCTGATTCTGAACCCGGCAAAAACCGGATACTGCAGGTTGACGCTCAAGGTCCAGACGTCGGGAAGTCCGGCCGGAAATGAAATGTCGTACGTCACCGGCGGGCCGACCGGAGGGGTCATGGTAATGGTTGTCGGAGCGTCGTCCAACTCGCTCAAGCGCGTATAGCCGGCGCTGGCGGTGAGCGACGGAAACATGCGCATCCAGGCGGCGTCCGCCTTGGAGGACGCGGCCAGCCAATCCCATTGGGCGCTTTCCACTGCGGGGTCGGCGGCGAGCGCGGCCTTCACTGCGTCCTCAATCGTGATCGGCGTCGGCGGCGCCTGGGCGTACAGGCCGACGGCGGCGATTACGGAGAGCGCACCCGCCAACGCGAGTATTTTCATCGCCTTTCCTTTCGGTTCTTTCCGCGATACTGATTTGGTTGAAGCTTTCATGGACGCTCCTCGATCTTTATGTACCATATGACGGTTCTCACGCCATTTTCTTTTCCGTTATTTTCTGATCTGTGTGTTCCAGCCGTTCCAGGATAAACTGCAGGTCCCCCACGAGCCGTTCAAGTCGGGACTGCGGCATGGCCTTGAATACATCCTTGAGCCGATCCTCCATGGGAGCCATCAGCCCCCGGATGAACGACTTGAGTTTGGGGGTGGCGGTGAGGAGGAGGCTGCGCCTGTCTTCCGGGTCCGGATCGCGCTCAAGGTAACCCTGGGCCACGAGCCGGTCGAGGATCCCCGTGAGCGTGCTCGCCGGCACCCCGATGACGGTCGCGAGCTCGGTGACGCGGCACGTTTTCCGTTCGTTCATGACGAACATGGTGAAGACTTCGGTGTGCGAAAGCTCATGTTCGCGGAATACGGGCGCCAGGGTTTTCCGGATTTTGCGGCTGATTTGATTGAAGAGCTCCACCAACTGTATTTCGTAGTCCATCAATTATTCCGATCTCGAATATTACGAATTCGAAGTAAATTGAAAATAACGACGAAAACAGCGGGTGTCAAATGGTTTTTCTATAAAAAAAGGATCATCCGGAATTTCCGGGATAAGAAGCAAGGGTCATTGCGAGGGCCGTGCTCATCCCTGCATATGCCACAAATCGTTTGGGCCGAAGCAATCTCTTGACGGATGATGTCTCTGTGCAAATAATGAAAACGATCATGGGATCACGGCTCTCGATCGTTTTTCCTCACTCAGCGGCGGAGGCTTTATGAGTCAAGAGATTGCTTCGGACCAATCATGTCATTTTGGCGGCTCGGCATCGTCAGGTCCTCGCAATGACCGATTTCTCGCTATCCGGAATTCCCGGAAGAACCAAAAGAGCGGAAACACCGGTCGTAGCGCAATACGAAAAAATTTGATATGAAGAAAAGAATAAGGGGTGGATGTGAACAGTATGGCGACCGTCTACTGTCTCTGCGGGAAGGTCGGGTCGGGAAAGACCGAGTACGCCCGCAGTCTGCGGGAAAAAGCGAACGCGGTTGTCTTGAATGTCGACGATCTCATGCAGCCCCTGTTCGGCGAAACCATCGAGCGGGAAACGCTTGACGCCAAATTTTCAGTCTGCCGCGACTACCTGTATCGCCTGGCGGATCAGATCCTGGCCGCGGGAATATCGATGATATTCGACTTCGGATTCTGGAAGCGTGAGGGGCGGCGGGAGGCGGTCGAGAGGTTCGCCGGGTACAGGGTTAAATTCGTGTACTTTCCGATCGACGACGCGGAACAACTGCGCCGGATCGGGAGGCGAAACGAATCGGACGCCAAGACGTACAGCTTCACACCGGAGGCGGTCGCCGACTTGAATCGGCTCTTCGAGCCGCCCGACGCGGCGGCGGAAAACATCGACGTGGACATCGTGCCCCGGCGGCCTTCCTGAGCGGATCAGCGAGTCGCTGGTGCGTGATTTTGAATTGCCGGTTTACGGCCGAAAAAAAGCGACCCGTTTCACAACATTTGGTCGGAGGCGGGCCGCTTATTTATTCGTCATATTGCGCCGGAATTATTGCTTCCCTGTGGCCGGCGCGGCCGCCAGTTCCTCCCGGTGTGCATAATAGGCCGGCTTGGGCTTGAGCTCCTTGTCAAAAAGCAGGGCCGCACAGTATCCGCGGAAAGCCCCCGGGACCCATGAATCCTTATCCGAGACTCCCCAAACCGTGAAGGCCGGCATGCCGAACTCTATCGCTATTTTCAGGTATTCCCGGCAAATGGACGCCTGGTGGGCGAGCTTCTCCGGCGTAGGCGGGCCGTCGATCCGCACGTCCATTTCCGTGATCTGGAGCTCGAGGCCCAGGTCCTTGAAGCGGTTGAAGTTCGCGCGGATCTTGTCGTAGTCGATCTTCGTCTCTTCCGCCAGGTGCGCCTGGAATCCGATTCCGTCGACGGGCACGCCTCGCGTCCGGGCCGCCTTGATCCATTCATGAATGGCATTGGACTGCCGGTTGGCGATTTCACAGCTCACGTCATTGATGTACAGCTTTGCGTCCGGATCGTCTTCTCGCGCCCAGACGAAGGCTTTTTCGATGTACTCCTCGCCGCAGGTCTTGTACCAGTAACTCTTGTACTTCCCGGTGAATTTTCCGTTCGGTTCGAAGACCTCGTTTACGACGTCCCGGCAGTAGATTTTCCCCTTGAAATGGGACACCACCGTTGTGATGTAGGTGTGGAGCCAATCGAGCGCCTGTTCCTTGTTCCAGCCGCTGCGCGAAAGCCAGTCGGGAACGGACTGGTGCCAGACGAGGGTATGTCCCCTCATTTTCATTTTGTTCTTTTCGACGAAGGCGACGAGGCGGTCGGCGAGTCCGAAGTCGTACTTTTCGGGGTCCCGGGCGATCATGGCGCACTTCATCTCGTTCTCGGCGATGATCGAATCGAACTCCCGGGCAATAAGCGCGGCCAGGTCCGGCTGGTCGATCCGCCAGGGGTCGATCGCCGCGCCGATGAGGATGCCGCGCTTGGCGGCGAGCTCCCTGAGCGGCCGGCCGGCGGGCGTCTTGCCGTCGTCGGCGTACGCCGGCCCGGCATTGGTCGTCCCGACCAAGGACGCTCCGACAAGCAGGCCGCAGACCGCATAGGCGGCGAGCCTGAGGAGTCTTCTTTTCGTCATCGATTGCATGCGACCTCCTCGCCTCTCCCAAAAAGGAGGAAACGCTTACAAGGTGTAGAATAACCGTTTTCAGCATAATTGCAAACGACAGCGTCCGCGCCCTCGCTCACGACGGTGTTCACGCGGTCCATAAAACAAGGTAGAATGAAACCGGCACATATCGGGAGGTCCTCATGGCCAATCCTTTCGTCGAGATCGAATATCAGGTCGAACAGGAAAAAGCGCTCGTGGCGCGCGCCCAGGCGGGTGAGACAGACGCCCTGGAGCGGCTCATCAGGCTCCATCAAGGCTGGGTGTTCAATATCGTGCTGCGCATGGTGTCGGACTACCATCTGGCCGAGGACGTCAGCCAGGAAGTGCTGGTGCGGGCTTTTTCCAAGCTGTCCTCCTTCAAGGGGAAGAGCCGCTTCCGAACCTGGCTGTACCGCATCGCCGTCAACCAGGTGCTCAATATGAAAAAGACCAGGCAGGAGGAAAACCACGAAAAATACGGCCGGCTATGGGCCGACGACCGGTACGTCGAGGATTTCATTTCGCAAAACGTTCCCGACCACAGGTTCGCGTCGGCCGAAGCCGCCGCCCTCGCGGGCGAGGTGACGGTGAAGTGTCTGCTCGGGATGCTTCTCTGCCTCCCCCGGAAACAGCGGATCGTATACATCCTGGGGGCGATTCTCCACGTGAACGGCCGGACGGCGGGCGAGATCGTCGGCATGACCGAGGCGAATTTCCGACAGATTCTCTCCCGTTCGCGGCGGCGGCTCTGGAACTTCCTGAACGAACGCTGCGGGCTCGTCAACCCCGCCAAGCCGTGCAGGTGCGAACGCTGCCTGTCAGCCTGCATCAAGACGGATTTTATCGATCCGCTCCATGCGGTATTCAACGTCTCGGGGACCCCAAAAGTCAGGGAAATCATTTCCCGGTCCCGGGAAAACCTGCGCCGTCTTCAGTACGAACGGTGCCAGGAGCTCTACCGCGATCACCCCTTCCAGAACTCGCCCGATTTTTCGGCCAAGGTCGTCGAGATCCTCAACGGCGAAGAATGCCGTCACCTTCTCGACATCGCTCCCCGCACCTAGCTTAAGGCCCCGCCCTTCGTCCGGGCGAAGGAGGAAAGCGGTACTCTTTCGCCACCATCGTGCCGTTTGGAAGGAGAAGCGCCTGGCCGGGCATGGAGGACGCCGGCCGCGATGTGAAACCGCGAAGCGCTTCATCCGGAAGGAAATCACTCACGTCGACCACTTTGACGATGGGCGTCCGGTCGGGCACCGCGGACATGAGCACCGTCACGCCGTCGGCCGGCAGGGCCGAAAAATCGATCATGAACCAGCGCCGGTAATCGAGCTGGCGCATGATCATTCGGTAGAGCGGCTTCATTTTTTCAATCGGAACTTCGACGATTCTTTTCCCGTCAATTGAAATGTCGCCCATCCCCGGCAGGCGCTCGATGTAGAGCGTCGCCTCGCTCGCGCCCCGCGGCGAGCGGAGGAGAAGCGTCAGGTCGCGGCCGCCGGGGGAGGAGACCTCTGAACGCAGAATGAGAAGAGGGGCGGGCAGCGGCACGGCGGGCGCGGGGGCGTGGCGAAAGCCGGCCGATTGGTTGAAGCAGCCTTCCGTTAAGGGAGAGAAATCAGGCAATGGCCCGACCGAAGAGTTGTGTGCGAAGAATTGGGCGCTCCAGGCGAGGGGCTGGTCGGGGCAGGTGATCCAGAAGGCTCTGTCGCGGTCCGCGTCCAGGCCGTAGGCGATCGTTTCGGGGAGCGGCCGTGAGGCGGAAAAGCCCGAGGTGAGCGTCCCCCCCGCGACTAAAACGGCGAATCCGGCGGCGGCGAGGAGCGGGATGAGCTTCCCGCCGCGGTCGAGCAGGAGGTCGAAGAACGGCCAGGAAATCGCCAGGAGCAGGGCGATGAGGGGAACGAAGGCCCAGGCGAATGACAGGGTGAGGGCTTCGGCGCCCAGGGAGAACGTATCGGCTCCCAAAAGGATCGCGGGGGCGCACAGAACGGCGGCGGCGGCGGTGAAGATTCCGGCGGGTATGGGGATTTTCTCACGGAGCAGGAGCAGTCCCAGGAGAGCGACCGCGAAAAACAAGGGCCACTGAAATAGATAGCCGACACCCGGGAGAGCGGCGGCGGTCGTCGCCGACATCAGGGCGAACAAGAGGCAGGCGCCGGAGAGCAGATTGACGGAGGATATTTGCCGACCCCAGAGATGCCGGAGGAGCGCGGCCGGGAAAAGCGGAAGAAGGCAGAGAGCGATTCGATACCAGGGAGCGTTATACCATTCGGCAAGTGAGCGGTTCTCCGGATGGAGGGCCTTGAGAAGCAGGTCGAAAGCCTAGGCCAGCCCGCCCGCGGCCGCGGCCAGAAGCAACACCGCCCCGCCGCCGGCGATGATTTTCCCGATCGAGATTAATCCGGCCCGAATCCCGAAAAAAAAGGCAAGGCCGAGGAGGAGGATCGCGGCGGCGGCCAGCACGAGGGCCGGAGCCTGAGAGTAACTCACGTGGAAGGTGCCGAGCGCCGGGAAAAAGACGATCTCCTCCCTCCCGGATGGACGCATCAGATATGAGTTTCCGAACGTGCGGGCGCACGTCCACGCGTGCTCGGCCTGCAGCATGAGGGTGCGCGGATCGAGCCGGTTCGGATTGTCGAGCCGCGTGTGGTAGGCGGGCAGATCGCCGATGCAGGCGAAATTCAGGCCCGGCAGGCCGCGGTCTTTAAAAACCGTGAAATCGGTGTTATTGGGAAGATACTGGTAGACCGTCGTGGCGAGGGATGTTCCCTGGGGATGGGGATCGGCGGCGAGGAAGGCGCGCACCAGGTCCGCGCTGTCCTGGCCGGTCTCGAAGAGCAGAACCGGTCCGGTCGTGCCGCGCGCCTCGAAATTGAACACGGCGCGTATTTTTTCCATGAGCGGCGATTCGTCGGCGAAGGCCTGGGCGCCGACCATGCCGATCTCCTCGGCGTCGCTGAACAAGAAGACGACGTCATTGCGCGGCCGGGCGCCGGCTTTGAGCAGACGGACGGCCTCGAGCAGGCCGGCCACCGATGAGGCGTCGTCGGAGGCGCCCGGACCGGCGGGCACGGAATCGTAGTGGGCGGCCAACAGGATCGCGTCCGTCCCCGGGTTTCCCGGCACGCGCGCGATCACATTGCGCACCCGGCCCGCCCTGGTCAAGCCCGGGGAGATCGGTCCGATCGCCGATGAGTTCTGCTCGACGGGCTCGACCCCGGCCGCCTCAAGTTCCGCGAGGATGTAGCGGCGCGTCCGCTCGTGCGCTTCGCTCCCGATCGGATGAGGCTCCGAGGCGAGCGCCCGTACGTGCGCCTCCAGGCGGGCGAGGTCGGGCCGGCCCGGAGCAGGCGCCGGGACGGGAGGCAGACCGTTGAGCGTGAGCCGCACGAAGGCGAGGCCGACGACGAATACGATGAAGAGCGAGGCAAGAGCGTGATTTTTGGTTTTCTCAATCGCGCGAGGAAGGTTCATGACCTCTTCCTCCTCACAGTCCTTTTATTAGCTTAATTGAAAATCTTTCCCCTATCAAATTATTCGAATCCGAAACATTGTACCCCTTGTTGCCCGGACCGCCCTCCCCTCGGCTGTTCCTAGACTCGGGCGTCGAACCTTGGACGGCGTTCCGGAGGCACCCCCTGGAATACTATCCGAAGATGATATATATTTTTCGAGAAAGAAAAGGGAGGATATATGGATAAATCAAATTTTTTCCTGAAATCCTGCATCGTCGTCGTGTTGCTTCTCCCGATATCCTGCCCTCTTGAAAATCCGCAACCGGGGCAAGACCTGTTTTTTTCGAGCAATTGGGGCGACGACAGCATCATGATCACGGAAGATATCCTGGCCTTGGCCGACGGGGCCACCGCCTCGCCTCGGGTCATAAGCGGCTTGGCGACCGGCATCATTCATCCCGGTCTCGATTCTCTCGCCGTCGACAAATCGAGAAAACTGCTTTATCTGGCGAATACGGGCGGCGGGAACATGCTCGTCTTTCAGGATCTGGCGACCATCACGGGAAATACGCCGCCGGTTCGTATGTTCAGCGGTACGGAGAACATCGAGGAGGGGATTGCGGTCGATTCCGGCCGGAACCGGTTGTATATTTCGACCTCCTCCGCTCATATCTGGATTTTCAATAACGCGAGCACCCTCAGCGGATCGGCCGTATCCCCCGACGCGGTCATCGACCAAGACGTCTACTCTCTCTTCCTGGATGAAACGAACGACCGCTTATACGCAGCCTCCTCCCAGCCTCCCACCTACTCGATCTTCGTCTTTGATTCGGCCGGCACGCTCGCTTCGGGAGCCGCGCCCGACCGCACGATAACGTTTCCCGCGGGCTACAGCCCGACGTCCATCTGGGTGGACGCCGCTCATGACCGCATGTACGTCGGAAGCCAAAACTCGTATTCGGGTAACTTCTTGTTCGTCCTGCCCGGCGCCTCGAGTTTGGATGGGGCTTGCGATCTAGGCACGGCGCCCGTGGCGCGAATAGACGAGCAGAGCATCTCGCTCATTGTTGATAACCAAGATAACCTGTATGCTTGGGCCGATTCCGCGCTTCAGGTGCGTATCTATTTCAATGCGAGTGCGATTTCCGGCGATGTCGCGGGGCCCGACAAAGTCATTCAAGGCGTGGTCAACCACGGGTATGGGATGGATTACGTGCCGCGGTAGCGGCTCTAAAAATATTCATTCGTCACGAGATTTCGAAGCAGGGATTGTGTGAGCGGGCCGCCGACAAACATGAAGTCTGTCGGCGGCCCGCTCGGTCATTGCCCGATTCGGCCGGAAAATTGTCGAAAAGAGTCAGTCATCACATCGGAAAGCCGTATCGAAGCGACGAGGCGTCGCGGTTCCCCACGAAAATCCGGCGGAGCCGGGTTTTTTACTCGTCTCCCGCCTTTATGAGGTCGTGGTATTTCGGGAGGATCTTGATCGTCCGCCCCGTTTCGAAATGCACCGTCACCACTTCATGGCCGTCCTTCGTTTCGGATGTTTCCACGTAGCCCTGACCGTATTCGTAGGAATAGACGCGCGTACCCGGCGGCCAGGCTCCCGACGCGCGGCCGGGGACGGCACCGGCGGATGATCCGCCGCCCAGATCTTCCTTGACAACGAGCTCGGGAGGAATCTCGTCCAGGAAGCGGGACGGCGCGCTGCGGATGGGCTGGCCGTAGAGGAGACGGTTGCGGCAGGCGGTGAGAACGAGCTCGCGCTTGGCGCGGGTCAAGCCGACATAGAAGAGCCGGCGCTCCTCCTCGATATCGCCGTCGCCGTCCTTTCGCTCGGAGGGGAAGACGCCTTCCTCAAGGCCGGAGATGATCACCCGCTCGAACTCAAGCCCCTTGGTGTTGTGGAGGGTGATGAGCGTCACCCGGCCCCCGTATGCTTCGCCGTACTCCGGGGTGGAGAGGAGCGTGTTTTCCAGAAATTCGCGGAGCGCCTCCTCTCCCTGGCCGTAGGGGGCGGCGGCATTGACGAGCTCCTCCAGGTTCTTCGCCCGGGACGTCCCTTCGGCCTCGTCGCGGCCGGTGTAGAGGTCGAGAAGCTCGGTTTTTCGGATAACTTCGTGGATGAAGTGTGTGAGCGGACTTCCCGCAAGGAGAGTGTGCAGGCCGTCGATAAGCCCTGCGAAGTCCCTGAGCCTGCCCGCCGTCTTTCCCGAGGCGAACGCGTTCGCGTCCCGGCAGGCGGCGAGCACGTCCCCGCCGTGCGTTGCCGCCGCGGTCATCGCCTTCTCCTCCGTTTTCTCTCCGATGCCGCGGGTGGGTTTATTGATGATCCGCCGCGCCGCCACTTCGTCGCGCGGGTTCGTCATGAGCGAGAGGTAGGCGAGGGTGTCCTTCACCTCCTCCCGTTCGTAGAACCGCACCGAGCCCACGAGCAGGTAGGGGATGCCCAGCCGGCCGAACACCTCCTCGAAGATCCGCGACTGGTAGTTCGTCCGGTAGAGGATCGCGGTCTCAGTTTGCGGGTTACGCTCGACGAGCCGGGCGGCGTAGAGGGCCTCTTCGGTGTAGTCCCCGAAAAGGACGATGTGGACCGGGTTTCCCGCCTCGTTTTTTGTGATGAGGGTCTTGCCCATGCGCCGGCTGTTATGGGCGACCACGGCGGAGGCCGCGGCCAGAATGGTCCGGGTGGAACGATAATTCTCCTCGAGCCGGATGATCTCCGTGCCCGAGAAGGAATCCGGGAATGTGAGGATGTTTTCCACCTCGGCGCCGCGGAACCCGTAGATCGACTGGTCGTCGTCCCCGACCACGACGAGGGAGGCGGAGGGGGCGACGAGCTCCTTCAAGAGCTCGAACTGGGCGGTGTTCGAGTCCTGGTATTCGTCGACGAGGACGTGCGCAAACTTCCGCCGCAGACGGTCTCGCGTCGTTTGGCTTTCCTTGAGCAGCCGAAGCGCATGGAGGATGAGGTCGCCGAAGTCGAGGTTGCCGGTGGCGCGCAGGCGCTCCTCGTACCGGGCGTAAATCTCCGGGAACCGGCGGTCGTAGGAAAGCTTCCGCAGCTCCCGTTCGTCCGCGTCAGGTCCCAGGCCGAGGTCCTTGGCGCGGCTGATGAGCGAGAGCCAGCCCCGGATCTGAGCCGGGCCGCAGGCGTTGCCGAGCTCGGCTTTGAGCAGGGAGAGCGAGTCGCTTTCGTCGTAGACGAGAAAGCCGCGGTCAATGCCGATCTCCCCGCCGAAACGCCTCAAGACCCAGGCCCCGAAGGCGTGGAAGGTCTTGATGAGGACGTCGTGCGCGCGCGGGGTGAGGGCGGCCAGGCGCTCGCGCATTTCGGCGGCGGCCTTGTTGGTGAAGGTGACGGCCAGGATCGAGGCGGGATCGGCGCCGAGATCGTCGAGGGCGTAGGCGATCCTGGTGGTGACGACCCGCGTCTTGCCCGAACCAGCGCCGGCCAGGATAAGGAGGGGCCCGCCCGAGTGCAGGACGGCCGCGCGTTGTTGTTCGTTCAGCGCGGCAAGGTACATGGGCGCGCGCGTCTCGTTCACGGGAGCACCCCGCCCTTCAGATCGACGCCGGCGCGCCCCTCAATGAGGACGCGGATCTTCTCACCCGGATATACGCTTGAGTCACGGACCACGACCAGGCCGTCCACTTCCGGCGCCTGGAACCAGGCCCGCCCCAGGACCAGGTCCTCCCCTTCGACCCGCTCTTCGACGAGGACGTCGGTCTTTCGCCCGACGAGCGAGTCGAGCCACGCCGCCGTGATCTCGGTCTGGCGCTCCTCGAGCGCGGCCTTGCGCTTTCGGGCGGTTTTACCCGGCACCCGCGGCCTGAGCTTGAACGCCTGAGTCCCCTCCTCGGGCGAAAAGGCGAACACGCCCGCCCATTGCGGCCGCAGGCGCTCCTGGAAGGCGAGCAGGCGATCGAAATCGTCCTCGTTTTCGCCCGGAAAACCGGTGAGGAAGGTGGTGCGGATGACCGCTTCCGGGAGCGCGGAGCGGATGGAATCCGCTAGAGCGGCGTAGGAATCGGCGTCGCCCCGGCGGTTCATGGCTCTGAGGATGGAGGAGCTTCCGTGCTGAAAAGGCAGATCGAAGTAGGGGAGGATTTTGGGCGATGAGCGTACGGCGTCGAGAAGCTCGGCCGTGAAATGATCCGGGTGTATATAGAGCAGGCGCACCCAAAAATCGCCCGGGAGCCCGGCCACCTCGGAAATGAGAGCGGCGAGCTCGCTTTCGCCCCGATCGAGGCCGAAGGAGGACGTGTCTTGGGCGATGAGGTTCACTTCATGGATTCCGCGTTCGAGAAAACCCCTCACTTCCCGGACGACGTCGCCGCGAAGCCTGCTTCGGAGGCCGCCGCGGATGAGGGGGATGGCGCAGTAGGTGCAGCGGTTGGCGCACCCTTCCGCGATCTTGACGTAGACGCTTCCCGGGTAGGAAAGCAGGCGCCGGCGCTCGGCCGGACCGGAAGCGGCCGCGTTTTTTCCCAGGCCGACGATCCCCGCGACAAACTCGGGAAAACCGGGATCGCGGATATTGCCCCACACCCCGTCGGCCTCGCCCAATTCACGTTCCAGGTCCTCCCTGTAGCGCATGGCCAGGCAGCCGACAAGTACGATTTTTTTATCCGGAAAACGGCGCCTGAAGTCGAGGATGGAGTCGATCGATTCCTGTTTGGCGCTCGCTATGAAGCCGCAGGTGTTGACGAGGAGGCAATCGGCGGCGGCGGGGTCGTCGGTCCAGGCAAGGCCGGACGCTTCCAGAACGGCGATGGCATGCTCCGACTCAACCTGATTTTTCGCGCATCCCAGGCTTTCGATATAGAATGAAAGGCTCATGGCACTCGACCGCGCGCCGGGACCATCGTGCCGGGCGCAAGGAGGGAGCGGATTCTCGAGGCGGCCGGATATGCCCACAGCGCTTTTTTTTCAGGCATTGATTTCAGATTGTCGTCATGGTCCGGCGAAACACGTCGCTCCGGGCGGCGTATCTCACTTTTCCGGAATCATGACGAGCTGGTACTTGTTGGCTTCGGCCTTGATCCATGTCACCCGCCCGGCGAACAGGTCGTACGCCCGTCCGGTGTCCAGTTCCTTGCCGGCCAGGCTCAGCTTGATCGCGCCGCCGTCGGAACAGCGGATATCCGCGCTCCGGTCGGCGGAAAGGGTGAAGGTGTCGCCCTTGTAGCTGAATTTCTCCTCTCGGTCCCGGGCGTCAAGGTAATAGACGAGGAGGCAGTTTTTTATAACGGTGACGCTCACCGTGAATCGGGAAGGTTGGACGGCCTCGCTGACAATCTTGGCGACGCCCTTGGCGACGAGCTCGAGGTCGCTCGCGCTCGCGATGAGGTTCTCGGCGATCATCGGCGGTTTGAGGGTTAGAAGCGCGATCTTTCTATTCACGAAGGTATTGATTGGTCCGAGGGAAATTGCGATTTCGGGCGTTCCGTCTCCGTCGAGGTCGATCTGTTTCGCATCACCGATGATGAAGTCCTGGGTCGTGGAGCCGTAGGCCAGGCTGATGCCGTTTTCACTGATGCGTTGAACGCTGATTTCGGCGATGTTGTTGTTGACGGGGACCTTGATGAGGAATCCCTTCGGGGCCTCGATTGACGTTTTCTGGCCGTTATAGACGACCTCCTGGCTTTTCTCTTCGCCGGTTGCGGCCTCTTCCGCCCCGCCGGCGGCGAAGGGATTGACGAGGACGAGGATGAGGATGATCGCCGCGGCGACAAGGACGCCGCCGGTGACGGCGAGAACGGCCGGAACCTTCCGGCCGGGTGTTTTCTGATCGAGGAGCTGGTCGAGCGGGATCGGCTGCTCCTGAATTTTCATGTTTTTATAAATCGAGATCATCTCGTCCGTATCGAGTCCCAGGTATTCCGCGTAGTTCTGCAGAAAACCCTTGAGATACGTTTCTCCGGGGAAAATCGAGAAATCCTCGCTTTCGAGGGCGATGAGATACCGCTTGGCGATGTGTGTGTCCCTGGCGATCTGCTCTATCGAGTAACCGAGATTTTCGCGTGTGGCGCGCAGTTTTTCCCCAAAGGATTCCATAAGCTTAGTTTTCCGCTCCGTACAGGAAATTGGGATAGACGTTCGTCAGGTTGGGCGTATCGATGGTGAACCGGTTGAGAAGAATGCCGGGGTTGATGACGATGTTGTCGTAGTCGAAGATGATTTTTTCGTTCTTGAGATTGACGGCCTCGATGCGACGGATGAGAAAACTGCCCGGCAGGATCGACACGACGATGTACTTGAATCCCTCCGACGAGCCGGCATAGGGATAGAGACTCAGTTTGTAGACTTTCTCGCTCGAGCCGGGAGAGAGCGGCACCAGGCCCGCTTCCGCGAACGAGACGCTGTAATTGCTCCTGAGCAGGCTCAAACCGCCGCTTGTGGCCAGGCTGGCCTTTGCGTCGGTGAACTTCTGCTCGAGGATGGTTTGATGAGACGGCATGTAGATCTGCAGACTTTCCGGAGTGATGAGGATGACCTGTCCCTTCGGATTGGAAAACTCGATTTTGAGCATGTTTCGGCTGTTGTAGAGGAGCAGACCCGACTGCGTTTTGTCGTCCTTGGTGATCCTGATATTCGACTGGTAGTCATTAAGCTTGGCGTAAATGTTCGAGGTCCGGTTGAAGATATCGGTGGCGACGGTGAGAACACCCTCGTCCTGCGCAACGAGAACGCCCGCCGAGAAAAAAGCGATCACCGCCAAAAGGTGCTTTTTCATATGTCTCCCTCGCTCATGCATGTATCGGGGGCCGGGGAATGCATGCCGGTTTTGATTCGGATCAACGGCGAACATGCGGGTCGGCTCAGTGTCGGTAATTCCGAAATCATCGAGTTGTGAGGCCGGAAACATGCTTCCGAGCGCATTTATTATCAGGACTATTTTTCCGTTTGTCAAGCCGGCGTCCGACTCCACTTTGATTCAGTGTCTCTGTGGTGAAAAAGAGGAAGGTTCCGCCCGGTTCAGATATTCGAGCACGAGGCGGCGCAGGCGGTGATCCTGGAGCTTCAGAAACTCGCCGCACCCGGCGCAGACGAATCGATTGTCCTTGAGATGGGCGCGCGCGCACCCGACGCACCAGATGCGTCCGCACGCGGGGCATTGGCCGGCGGGCGACTCGGGCGGCGGTTCGCCTCGGATCTTCCCCCCTTCCGAGGACTCCACGTCGCGCCGGACCCACCATTCCCTTCCGCACCCGTCACATCGATATTGCGTCTCGAATTTATCCCGCAATTTTTTTTGCAGGGTCAACGCTCGCTCCTCGGTCCGGCCCTCGGTCGGGCGGCCGAGCAGGGCGGCTTCGATCAATTCCTTCGCCTTGTCGTATTGGGAACGTTCCAGGGCGAGGGACGCCAGGTTGAGGACGAGGTCGCGGTTTCCCGGCTCCAGACGCAGGCCCTCGGTATAGCAGTAGTCCGCGCGCAGGTATTCGGTCCGGACGACGCACAGGTTGCCGAGGAGGTTGTACACCGACGCGGTGGGCCGGCCGTCGAGGAGTTTGAGGAGGAGCTCTTCCGCCCGGGTGATCTCGTCGACTTCCAGGCAGGCGGCCGCGCAGTTTTCCATGTAGAGCGGGTGGTCCGGGGCGGCCTTGATCGCCTTTTCGTACTCCGCCGCCGCCCGCCGGTAATCGCCTTCGCGCACGGCTAAGTTGCCCTTGTGATTGTACAGATGGGCGTTGGGATTGATCTCGAGCTCCTCTTCCACCAGGGCGAGCGCGTCCTCTTTTTTCCCCGTGCGGTGGAGAACGTCCGAGTAGTTTATAAGGATGTCGATGTCGCGGGGAGCGCCGGCGCGAGCCTTGGCGAAGGATGCGAGCGCCGCCCGTTCGTCGCCGCGGTCGAGCCGCTCGAGCCCGGCGAGGTTATTCACCCACGGGTCGTCCGGCGCGAGTTGCCGCGCCTTTTCGAGCTCTTTTTCGTAGTCCCGACCGAGGAGGCGTTCGCATTCGGCCAGTCGCCACCAATAGAGGGCGTAGCCGGGTTCGATCTCCGCCGCCCGGGCGAACAGGCCGGCGGCGTCCTCCCGCCGCCCCTCGTCGACGGCAATGAGGCCCGACAGGTAAAGAAGGGCGCTGTCGGTCGCACCGCCTTGGATGAGTTTTTCGAGGATGGGTTTGGCCTCGGTTCGCTTGTTTTCGTGGAAGAGCATTTTGGCCTCAAAGCCGAGGGCCTCGTCGCTTTCGGGGGCGAGGGCCGTGAGCCGGGTCATGATGAGCGAGAGGTCGTCATACGCCTCCTGCCGGAAGAGGAGGCGGGCCGCCTTCAGGTAATCCGCAAGAGCCTCTTCCGGCCGTCCGCATTTCTCGAGCATGCGCGCCCGGTTGGCGAAATAAAGAGGCATTTCAGGCTCCCTCAGGCCCGCTTCCCTATAGGCCTCAGCCGCCTTTTCCCAATTGCCGAGGGCGTGCTCGCAATTGCCGAGCAGGTTCCAGAGCGTGGCGGCGTCGGCGAAGCGGTCGATGTTGACCCGGATGAAATCGCGGGCTTTAAGGAATTCGTTCGCGAGGTAGAGGGCGTTCGCCTTCTCGACGACGGCCTGCCCGTGGCCGGGGTTCTGCCCGAGGAGCCGGTCGAGCGCGGCCAGGGCCTGGTCGTGCAGCTTGAGATTGACCGCGCACACCGCGAAGAGAAAAAGGGCTTCCTCGTTCGTCGGGTCGTGCTTGAGCGCCTTCTTGAGCTCCACCGCCGCGGCCGCGTAGTTGCCCATGGCGGAGAACGTCCGGCCGAGCGCGACCCGGGCGCCGGGCTCGGCCGGCACGTAGCGGGCCCAGCGCCAGTACTCTTTCTCCACCCGGACGGGCCGGGACTCGATCGTCAGGCGGTGAAAGCGAATCTCCGCGCGGTCCTCCTCATTGAAGTTCTGCCCGGCCACGCCGATGCGCCCGGAGAGGAGCTTGTCGTCGTCGATCTCCCCGATCCATTCCTGGTCGACGTAGAACGAGAGCTGCGAACCGTGCGCGATCAGACGCACCTCGTGCCGGTCGCCGATGAGAAGCGGGGTCGGCGTCCATTCGATGAGGCGGAGAGGATGGCCGTTGAAAAGCACGTCGCAGCGGAAGGCGCCGGCGTTGGAAACGAGGAAATAATAGAAGTTTTCATTGTTGATGAAGCGAAAGATGAATCCACCGGCCGAATGCCCGTTCTCCCGGTCGAAAGAGACGGTCGCTTCAAGGCTGAAATCACGGTACTGGTACAAGTCGGCCGGCACCCAGGCGAACACGTTCTTTTTATGGAGCTCGAGAGAGAGGGCGCCCCGCTTCACGCGGCAGGAGTGTGAGTCCGCGTCCACGGCTGAGAATCGCCGCTGCTGGAGAAGTCCGAAATCGGTATGGAAGCGCTCCAGGGCTTCTCGGTCCGGATCGTTTTCCTTTTTTTTCAGAAACCAGAGCACTCTGTCTCCCTTTCATCCGACCACCAAGTACTCATCTGGGGGCATGAAACGCACGTATAATTTTCACAGCCGATACGGAACGTGTAAAACCAGGTGGTCGGACAAGCGTCTAAAAAATATAGCCTTTGTCGGGCGGCTTGGCAACCCGACCACCTGGCTTTCAAGTGGAGGCCTAAAATATCGATATCAACATCATATATCCAATCCATGGTGCGTAAAGCCTGGTGGTCGGGTTGACCGGCCGCTCGGTTCATCGTTATGTTATACGCAGAAGAGGAAAGGCGGCAGGCGCGATTGGCATCCACGATTATTCTCGTTGTTTTTCTTGTTTTTTTCTTTCTTGAGTACTCGACCGATCTCACATTGACGCTTCTCAATATGTCCTATATCCGCAAGCGGGCCGGCACCGTGCCGCCGGTCTACCGGCCTTTTGTCGACGAAGCGACGAGTCTCAAGGCGGCTGAATACGCGGCGACGCGGAGCCGTTTTTCGCTTGCGGCGGGCGGATTTTCCTCGCTCGTGGTCCTCGTCTTCGTGCTCGGCGGACTGTTCGGCGCGGCCGACCGGCTGCTCGCCTCCTTTTCACTCGGTCTTTACCTGCACGGACTCATCTACATCGCGGGCGTCTCGCTCGTTTTTTCTATCGTCGGCCTGCCCTTCGCCCTCTACGGCCAGTTCGTGATCGAGGAGCGCTTCGGGTTCAACAAGATGACGCTCGGCCTTTTTTTCAAGGACCGGCTCAAGTCCCTCGCCTTAAGCGCCGTCATCGGCGTGCCGCTTCTCCTCGGCCTGTTTTTTTTCATGGAAAAAACGGGGCCGTGGTGGTGGCTCCTCGCGTTCGGCGCCTTCACCCTCATCCAATTCGTGGTCTCCCTCCTCTACCCGACGGTCATCGCGCCGCTTTTCAACAAATTCACCCCGCTGCCCGACGGCCCGCTCAAGGAAAAGATCGAGGCCTTGCTCGCCTCCCTCAACTACAAGGTGCGGGGCATATTCGTGATGGACGGATCGAAGCGTTCGCGGCACGCGAACGCCTATTTCACCGGCCTGGGCCGAGTGAAGCGCATCGTTCTTTACGACACCCTCATGAAGACCCTCACCGAGGACGAGTTGGCGGCGGTCTTCGCGCACGAGCTCGGCCACGAAAAGCGCGCCCACGTCTGGAAAAATCTCATCGCCGGGCTTATCGGCAGCGCGGCCGTGTTCTTCGTCTTGAACCTTCTTCTCCCCTGGACGCCGCTCTACCGGGCGTTCGGTTTCACAGCGCCGAGCTACCATGCCCTGCTCGTCCTCCTCGGGTTGTGCTCCGGACCGTTCACCTTTTTCCTGAAACCGATCGCGGCCGCATTCTCCCGGAAGCACGAGTACGAGGCGGACCGCTTCGCCCGGCAGGCGCTCGGCGGAGACGCCGCGCCGCTCGCCTCTGCCCTCCTCAAGCTCTCCCGAGACAACCTCTCGAATCTGCACCCGCACCCGCTCTACAGCTTCGTGCATTACTCGCACCCGACCCTGCCGGAGCGGATCGCGGCGTTGGAAAAGCCGATGAAATAGAAGGGGATATGGGACGGGGCGTCAGGCTCTCGGAGACTTGTTAGCTGGGAATATCTACGTAAAATCGGAAAAAATCATTCGTATACCCGCTTATATCTTGTTGTGGTTGGGGAAAGGTCGTCCAGCTCGATGAATCGAGGTTTTCGTTGATGTGGATGATTTTATCGAAATCCGTTTTACCGGACAGATCCGTTTGGCCCGAATCGTCGAGGATGGTCAGCCCTGCGTTCTCCTGCGCAATAAAGCGAATCGGGAAATAAAATTTTCCAGGTTCGTTAGAAGGAACGATGGTGCTGCCGTCCCAGGAGAGGTTCCCAAAGTCCCGGATAGAGTTGAGGTTGCGGTCGAACTCAATGATGGAGGGCACGCCGGTGACCGACAGATCGCCATTGAGCACGTACACCGCCGTGTCGGTGACAGTTACGTCGAACAGCATCCTGAAACGGGGATCCGTCTTGTACGAAACAGTCTCGCCATAAAGAGTTCCACCTGCACCATCCGGATTTTTTGCGAAAGGGTTATAGATGACAATCGCGGGAGCTTTATTATATACGCATGCAATATAGAGCAAATGCGTCCAGGGATCCACCGCCAAGCCCCAGATCGTATTGATTGTACCTCCCAGCTCCATCATCCGCTGCGAGGGACCGGGGAGCGAATCGACGACCTTGAAATAGAGCGCTGACCCAGTGGTGAAATAGAGGATGCTTGTATCAATGGACCCGTTTTGGTCGATATCTTCACCGGCGTCGCGGTCCATGGCGAGGGCAAGAACCTGAATGCCCCCCGCTAGAGCAGGCCCGCTTCCGAGGCCGTCGGTATTGGTAGCATAATTGATCCCGGTGCTTGTGGGGGTGGAAGTGTAATTCGCCGCGAAAATCGTGCCGTTGTCTGAAATCTCGATATCCATCGGCTGAAACGGCAGGGTGGCATTCAGATTGGTGGCCGTGTCTGAGTTGAGCGAATCTATATTGTTTGAAAAGAAAATACAGCCATTCAAGTAATCCGGCACGAGATACATGGTGGAACCGGCGGCCATGTTGAACACCAGGCGCACAATGCGGCCCGGTAAAAGGTCCGCCTTGGCGCGGCCTATGAAGGAGCGAAGGTGGTGGTAAGGGAAGACACCCGGATTGGTGATATTGAAAAAGGCTTCTATCTTGAAGCGCCGGGCGGGCCCGGCCGGCACGTACATGTTGATGTAGCGAGTCCCGGGTGAAACCGTTTTCCGGATGGTCGTCATGCCTTCGCCGTACACGGTGACGACAATCTCCGTGAAGGCTATCCCATACGGAGGAACGATTGCCCGGCCGTCACCGAAGATTTGACCGATGTCGAGCGTCACATTAGGCGTTTCGCCGTTCCCCAGGAACTGCTCGCAGCCGGCGAGAACAAATAAAAGAGTTGCCGCCGAGAAAAAGCATAGTACGAGCCGAAATCTTCTTCGTTTCATGATTCCCCGACCTCCAATGGCAATAACAATGTTACCACTATTATACCATAAAAACAATCGATTTAAAAACCGCAGAAAATCCTGCGTTCGACTGGAGTCAGCCGCAGGCCGGGGACGTCAGGGCTCGCCGTTGTCGTTCGCGGTTATGGAAAGCGAAGCGAGAGCCTTTTCCACCACAACCGGGATGCGGGGCCGGCCGTCCACCAGACAGGTGGCGGTAACTAGGGCCGAAACCACGGGTTCTCCGCCCGGAAGCTTGCGGATCGTCTGGCGGAAGAGGAGGCGCAGCAGGCCCCTACGCTCGAGGCGGATCCGTACCATGAACCGGTCGGCGCTCCGGAGGGGCGAGCGGTAATCGATCTCGATGCGGGTCACCACCGCGTCGATGCCTTCCGTGTGAAGCTTTGAAAAATCAAGGCCCAGTTCGCGCATGAATTGATGTCTGGCGTGCTCGAGATAATTGAGATATATTGAGTTGTTGACGATGCCCTCGAGATCGAGCTCGTAATCGCGGACGGACATCTCGATCTCGAAGTGGAAATCGTTTGCTCCCATGGACCTTTTTCCCCCGCGGCCGGAAAAGACGGTTCGTCCCCGGTCGATATCCGCATTGTAACTTCGGATCGGGCTTGGTCAAGGGCACGACGGCTGCGGCTGGAAGAGGGGTTTTCACTCATTTTAGAAAAATTTGACTTTTACATCTGACTACGTTAAAATTTTTTTATATTTTTCTGTACCAATACAAGGCAATGGCCATGCGGACTGATGATGGAGCGGGGAACAAGTGTCGTTGTTGAAGAGCGGGACCGAGTCGGTGGACAAGAGTAAAATGAAAATTCTCATCGTCGAAGACGAGAATATCGTCGCCAAGGACATAAAAGGCAGCCTGAAGGGTTTCGGGTACGACGTCGTGGATATTGTCGGGACTGGCGAGGAAGCCATCCGCCGGTCGGAGGAATTGAAGCCTGATCTCGTCCTCATGGATATCATGCTCAAGGGAAAGATGAACGGCATCGACGTCGCGCGGCACATCCGCGAGCACGTCCATATCCCCGTCGTTTTCCTCACCGCCTACGCCGATGAGGACACGCTGCACAGCGCCAAGCTGTCCGAACCGTTCGGGTACATCATCAAACCTTTCGAGGACGCGGAGCTGCATTCGACCATCCAGATGGCCGTCTACCGGCACGACATGGAGCGGCGGCTCAAGGAGCGCGAACAATGGCTTACGACCATTCTGCGGAGCATCAGCGACGCCGTGATCGTGACCGACGAGGAAGGCAAGGTCACGTTCATGAACCCCGTGGCGGAGACGCTCACCGCGTACGATCAATCGGAAGCCCTCGGGAAGAATGTTTTCGACATTTACCGGATCATTGACGATAAAAATCTCGGCACCACGGACGAGATGATTCAGGACCGGATCAAGTCCGAGATGTTCATCCAGCGCGCCAACCAACTTCTCGTCTCCAAGCAGAACGACATCGTGCCGGTCGACACCACCCAGACGAACCTGGTCGACACCCGCGACCGTGTCTCCGGGTCGGTCGTGGTCATCCGCGACATCACCAAAAAGCTGGAGGCCGAGGCGAAGACGGTCGAGACGCTCGAGAAGCTGCGCATGGCGATGGGCGGCATGATTCAGGCGATGGCCTACACCGTGGAAAAGCGCGATCCGTACACGGCCGGCCATCAGCGGCGGGTGGCGGACCTGGCACGCACCATCGGCACGGAAATGAAGCTCGCGGACGACCGCGTGGACGGCATCCGGCTGGCGGGCGTGATCCACGACGTGGGGAAAATCGCGATCCCGTCCGAGATCTTGAGCAAGCCCGGCAAGCTGACCGATCTCGAATACAACCTCGTCAAGAAGCACCCGGAAGTGGGATTCGACATCCTGCGGAACATCGATTTTCCGTGGCCGATCGCCGACATCGTCATGCAGCACCACGAGCGGATGGACGGCTCCGGATACCCCCGGGGACTCAAGTCCGACGACATCATGCTCGAGGCCAAGATCATCGCCATCGCCGACGTGGTGGAGGCGATGGCCTCCCACCGCCCGTACCGCGCCGCACTGGGCATTGAGAAAGCCCTGGATGAAATCGAGACCGGTAAAGGCACAAGGTACGATCCGGAAGTCGCCGCGGTCTGCCTCGATCTTTTTAAAACGAAAAAATTCGATTTCCGCTGACGCACTTTTTTCTCCCGTCCGACCCGAAAGCCCCTTCGCTGAACGCGTCCCCGCCTTGCCCCGCGCCGTCCGAAATGATATCGTAAACGCCTGCGACAGCATGAGAAAACAGGCACTCTTTCCCGGGAGACGGCCGTGAACTATTCGCACGTCCCCTCTCCCGACAGATCTCATCGTTCACCCTCACCTTTCGCCCCCATTGAAGACGGTTTCGAGCTCTGGCTTCGCTACCGCCCCATCGCCGACCCTGCCAGGCTTGCCGAATACCGCGGCGCTGTGACCGCGATCATGGTGGAGAATCGCGGGTCTTCGCCCACGCTCGCGGCGGCGCATGAGGAATTGGCGGTCGGGCTCTCAGGTCTTTTAGGGGAGGATGTTCCCCCGGTCGACGTGCGGGCGCCGGTACATCGGGCGGGGGCCGTGATCGCGGGCACGCCCGAAAGCTCGACGGTCGTGAGGAGACTCGGTCTTGAAAAAAAATTCGCGGCCTTGGGGCCCGGAGGGTTCCTCATCGCCGCCGAGACGATCGACGACCGGCCCGTCATCATCATCGCCTCCACGGGGGAAGCGGGGGTCCTGTACGGCTCCTTCGCGCTGCTCCGGCGCCTTCAAACCGAACGTTCGCTTGACGGCCTCCAGATCGCCGAAAAGCCGCGCATCGGCCTGCGGATGCTCGATCATTGGGAAGAGACCCGCTGCTACGCGGGGGGGAACGTCTGGAACTGGAACGAGCTCCCGGGCACAATCGATCCGAAATACAAGGTCTACGCGCGGGCCTGCGCCTCGATCGGCTTGAACGGCGCGGTGCTCAACAATGTCAATGCGGAAAAGAAGTACCTGACGCCGGCGTACCTTCTGAAAGAAAAGGCGGTCGCCGATCTCTTCCGCCCCTACGGCATCCGCGTCTTTCTCTCCGCCAACTTTTCGGCGCCGATCACCGTCGGCGGACTCCCCACGGCGGATCCGACCGACCCGGCCGTGCGCGGCTGGTGGAAGGCGAAAGTCGACGAGATATTCTCCGCCATTCCCGACTTCGGCGGGTTCGTCGTCAAGGCCAACTCCGAGGGCGAGCCCGGCCCCAAGGATTTCCGCCGCAGTCACGCCGAGGGCGCGAACCTTCTGGCCCGCGCACTCGCGCCGCACGGGGGGATCGTCCTCTGGCGCGCCTTCGTCTACGATCCCGAGGCGGATTCTGACCGGCTGAAGCGGGCTTACAATGAATTCACGCCGCTCGACGGCGAGTTTGACGAAAACGTCACGGTTCAGGTGAAGAACGGCCCGCTCGATTTCCAGCCGCGGGAGCCCTTCAATCCGCTTTTCGGCAAAATGCCCCGGACGTCCCTCGCCATGGAGCTCCAGATCACTCAGGAATATACCGGTCAGGACGTTCAGCTCGTTTATCTCGCCCCCATGTGGAAGGAGGCGCTCGACGCCGACACCGGCGGCGGATTCAGCGTCGCCGGTGTCGTCGACGGGTCGGCCCACGGCTATAAGCGGACCGTCGTCGCCGGAGTGGCCAACACGGGGAGCGCCCGCAACTGGACGGGGCAGGACTTCGCCCAGGCCAACTGGTACGCGTTCGGGCGGCTGGCGTGGGACCATACGCTTTCGGCGGAGGCCCTCGCCGAGGAATGGACGCGCATGACCTGGGGCAACGACGAGCGGGTGGTCGCGGCGATCACGGCCATGATGTCAGGCTCGCGCGAGGCCTGCGTCGATTACATGGATCCGCTCGGCCTGGGCCACCTCATGGCCCGCGACCACCATTACGGCCCGGAACCAGGCGACACCGTGCCCGGGCACGAGGACTGGAGCCCCACCTATTTCCACCGGGCCGACGAGAAGGGGCTGGGCTACGACCGGAGCTCGCGGGGCTCGAACCTGGTCGGCCAGTATTTTCCGAAGGTCGGGAACGTCTTCGACGATATCGACGCGTGTCCCGAAAACCTCCTCTGCTGGTTTCACCATGTGCCGTGGGACCGGAAAATGAAGTCCGGCCGGACCTTCTGGGAAGAGCTCTGCTTTCTCTACCACCGGGGCGTGGCGTACGTGACTGCCATGCGCGCGCAGTGGGACTCGTTGAAGGGAGTGATTGACGCAGGACGGTTCGCCGCGGTGGCGGCCAAACTCCGTCGGCACGAAGCCGACGCGGCCGCGTACCGCAACGTGTGTCTGAGTTATTTCCAGGCGTTCAGCCGGAGGCCGATACCCGTCACTTCGCCCTGAGCCTCAGCACCCACGCCTTGGCGCCGGCGGCGTCGGCGGGCACGTTGACGAGAAGCTGGATGAGCCGTCGGTCTTTCCCACCCAGCTGGGCCGCCTGCGCCCGGGTGGTGAGGTTGTAGTCGCTTGCGGGGACCGGCTTCCATGATTTTCCATTGTTCCTTGACAACTCGACCGCGATTCTGTTGTCCGGCGCATCCAGACCGAAGACGAGCACGGCCGGTGCCTTGTAGGGGAGCGGTTTTTTCACGGTGCCTCCCCGGCTCGCGTCGAAAACGATGGCCGCGGCCTTTTTTTTCGCCGTGATCTGGTAGGCGCCCGTCGCCACGTCGAAGCCGTAGGCGGAGACGCCCTTGCCGGTTTTCAAGACACCCACGCGCGCCGTGGCGTACGGGTGGCGGTAATCCTCGGCAAAGGGGAGCGCGTCCGGAATCCCCTTGATCCGCGGCGTTCCCGCGCCGTTTTCCACTCCCAGCTGGGCGAGAAAATGACGATGATGCGGTTTGAAGGGACGCGTTCCACCGCATCCCACCTGGGTATAGGAGATGTCGCCGTAATCGAAATCGTTGATGACGGCGAAATTGGCCTCCGGGTAGGGTTCGTTGAAGACGAGGGCGCTGCCGAACCCGCGCGGATCAAGCGTCCAATGAGCGTACACATAGTCATTGCCGACGGGCGTTTGCCCCTTCCGCGTTTCTTCGGTCCGTTTGCCGGTGCCGAACACGGGATCGCCGTCGCTTCCGCCGTCCCACATTCGCCGGCGGTTGGGCCCGCCCGTACCGCCGTCGGCGTGGATGGAGAAAGTTTCATTCGTAATCCACGGGCGCCGGATGATAAAATCCAGGTTTTCGCCTTTGGGCGGTTTTTTCAGCAGACGCAGCGTATATTTATCCGCGCGGCGGTTGATTTCGTACGGTCCCCAACCGCCCGACGCGCTCTCGATCGTGTCCCCGGCCGTTACCCACGGGAAGAAGAAGTCCGCGCCGTTTACGGCCTTGATCGCGAAACCGTCGACGGAGATTCCCTTGCCTTCGCCGCCGGGCCCCTGTGACACAAGACCCGTCCATCCGGGAGCAAAATCCGCATCGAATTGAATATAAACACGGCCGGTGGGATAGAAGGTCCATTCCGTACTCGTCTCCACCATGTCGGACTCGTGGAATGGATCGCCCGTCGGGCCGTCGCCGTTGTTGAGGCGGGGGCGACCCGATTGGAGAAGGCGCACGCGCACCGGGGTGTTTTCGAGCACGCGCAGGGATTCCCGTCCCCGATTGGCGTTTTTTCCGAGGGTCGTCATGAACTCCTGTCCGCCTGTCAGGTACACGTCGTAGTCGAAGATGCCTCCGTGGCTGTAGGTGGGACCGGAGACCAGGTTGTCCTTCATGTCCGGATCCGTCACCTTATCGAAGATTTGATACACTCCGCCATTGTAATACAGGCTGAACCCCACTCGCCAGTCGGGCGTGTCAATAATAAGGTTTTTCGTTGAGGACGCCAGGTTGTCCGTCAGCGTGAGCGCCGGTTTCTGCGGCTTTCCTTGTGCGTTCAGCGGACGCGCGGCCGGCCAGGAGACCAGGGCGAACAGTCCGCCCGCCAGCATTATTTTTGCGATCGGTTTTAAAGCGTTCATACGAGCCTCCTCGATCGGTTCGGTATGCCGTTTTTTTCTTTCGCACGATTTTGTTGTGCGATCGCCGGCCCGGCCGGCCGTACGGCGGGTCAGAGGACCATGATCCGCTCGCCCCCGTGGAACAGGCTGATCTGGCGGGTCGATTCGCTCAAGGCGAAGGAGACGGCATTGGTGACGGCGGTGATGCCGGCGGCGGCGGCGTGCCGGGCGCCCAGGCCGGAGGGCAGGCGGGCGGCCGGCCGGTCGGGCCTCAAATAGGTGCCGGCCGAGACGATCACCCCGTCTCCCCGGATCACCATCGCCCCGTCGATGCGCGAGAACTCCTTCAAGGTTTCGACTATGCTCGGGTCGAGTATGTTCCGCTCCGCCTCGTCGTAGCCCTTGAAGGGATTGATCACCATCTGCTGGCAGTAACGCGACACGTTCCAGTGATCGCCGAGCACGAACAGGGCGCCGACGGGCTTGCCCTCGCGCCCCTCGCGCGCCAGCTCGCGAATGAGCTCGAGCAGGCTTAAAAACACCTCGAGCTGGATGTCGTGGTCCTGGGTGAAGATGGGGATGGAGAGGAAATGGTCGTAATCCCTGGACATTTCGGTCACGGCCAGCGAATCGATGCGGCCCGCGTCGGAACGGCCGAAAAGCGAGACGACGGTGTCGTTCTTCTTGACGATCCCCTGCGTGAGGGCGAGGAGAAGCGAGACTTCCACCGCGCCGTCGCGATCCGTGTCCTTGAACGGCACCGAGAGAACGCGATACGCGCCGCCGGTCGTCGCGGAGGATTGGTCGGTGATAAAGACGACGTTCAGCCCCTCCGCCTCCGCGAGGAGCTTGGCGGGTAACCGGTCGGGCGGCAGGTGGATGAGAAGCGCCGCGGCCTTCAGGCGCCCTGCCAGGCCGACGGCCGAGCGGAAGATGTTCGCCATGGACCGGTTGACCGCGGCCGCGGTTTGGTCTTTTTGTCCCGGGGCGGCGAGGGCTACATAGAGACCGGCCGTGTCGCGGGCTTCCAGGAGCCGATCGATCACCTCTTGCTTTTCGAGAAGCTGCGCGAGGGCGCTTAAGACCTCCAGGTGCCTCCGTTTGCCGCCCACGAGCAGGATGACGAGCGGAACCGACCCCTTATGCTCCGCCGTTTCCCAGGCGACGCCGGTCAGGCTCCGGCCGATCGCGATGTAATTGCGGTCCAACTCATCGAGCTGCGCGTGGGGAAGCGCGAGATCGGCCGTGAGCCGGGTGGAAAGCTGTTCTTCCCGGGAGAGGACCTCGTCCACGATTTTCCGGTAGGGCAATTCGGGCACCGAGCGGCAGAGGTGGCCGACCAACTCCTCGATCGCCTCCCGCTTCCCCGCGGCGGTGAGGAACACGCAGCGCTGCCGGTCGAGACGCTCCCTTAAATCAACCATAAAAAAAGTATAAGAGCTATTCGAAAGTCCGTCCAGATCGAATCGCGGCGGCCGAGGCGCTCTCCGCCGCCGTATCGTCGAGCCGATGCGCTCCGCGGTTCCCGGGTGAGGCGCGTTGAAATGATTCGATTTTCTTTTTCGCATACAACACAAACAACCGGCGGACTCGATCGTTTCTGTTTCGTCCCGAAGCCGAAATCCCCGCGCGGCCCGTCAACGGACGACCACCTTCCGGATTCCCCGGTTGGAAAGTTCCGTCTTCAATTCCTCGAACTCCGCGTCGGAAAACGAGGTCGCGTCCGCGTACCGCGGGTCATGCGTCTTGGCCGGTACGAAACGCTGCAGCGTGTAGCATTCGGCGCCCTTGAGGAGCCTGCCGACGGCGAGGACGTCGGCGGGAGCGAGGAGCTCCTTGACGACCGTGGTGCGGAACTCGTACTCGACCTTCGACCGGAGGAGAAGCCGGATGCTCCGGGAGACCGCTTCGATCGTTGTGCCGTCGCCTTCTCCGCCGGTGGCTTCGGCGTACCGTTCGAGCGGCGCCTTGACGTCCATGGCCACAGCCCGGACGAGGCCGCCCTTCAGGAGACGCCGCAGCACCTCCGGATTGCTGCCGTTGGTATCAAGCTTCACCGCGAAGCCGAGCTCGGCGATGCGCCGGACGAATTCCTCCAGGTCCTCCTGCAGGGTCGGTTCGCCGCCCGTGACGACGACCGCGTCGAGCTTGCCGCGGCGCTCCGAGAGGAAGTCGAAGAACGGTTTGAGGAGGAAGCGCTGGCCCGAACCCATGGCGATAAGCTCGGGGTTGTGGCAATAAGGGCAGCGGAAGTTGCAACCCTGCGTGAAGACGACGCAGGAGGTGTGGGGAGGGTAGTCGATGAGGGAGAACGGGACGAATCCCCCGATGAGCATTACAACGCCTTGAGCTTGTAGGTCTTGCGGAGCTTGAATTCTTCGGCCTTCCCTTCGTTCCATTGGTTGGTGGGACGCAGGTAGCCTACGATCCGTGAATAGATCTCGGTCTGGGCCTGGCAGGTCGGGCACGCATGGAATTTGCCCGCCAGATACCCGTGGGTGGGACAGATGCTGAAGGTCGGGGAAATGGTGAAATAAGGCAGGCGGTAATTGTTGCAGATTTTACGCACCAGGTTCTTGACAGAATCGGCCTCCGTGATCTCCTCGCCGACGAACAGGTGAAGCACGGTGCCGCCGGTATAGCGGGTCTGGAGATCGTCCTGCAGGTCGAGGGCTTCGAAGAGGTCGTCGGTGTAGTTCACCGGCAACTGGGAAGAGTTGGTGTAAAAGGGTTTGGCGCCATTGTCAAGGTCCTCGGCATTGGCGCACACCAGGGCCGGGTACTTCTCGTGGTCGGTCTTGGCCAGCCGGTAGGAGGCGCCCTCGGCGGGGGTGGCTTCCAGGTTCCAGTTGTCGCCGGTTTCCGCCTGGAAGGAGACGAGGACGTCGCGCATGCGGTTTAGGACGCGGAGCGCAAACTCGCGGCCGGGCTTGGAGGAAATGGGCGCGCCGAGGAGGTTCAGGCTCGCTTCGTTCATGCCGATGATGCCGATCGTGGAGAAGTGGTTTTTCCAGTAGGCGTTGAACCGCTCCTTCACCTTGCGCAGGTAAAAATAAGTGTAAGGATAGAGCCGCTTGTCGGTAAGCTTCTCGAGCATCTTGCGCTTGATTTCCAGGCTCCTGCGCGCGAGAAGCATGAGCGAGGAGAGGCGGTCCATGAATTCGTCCTCGTCCTGGGAGAGGAAGCCGAGCCGCGGGAGGTTCAGGGTGACCACGCCGATGGACCCGGTGAGCGGGTTGGCGCCGAAGAGCCCGCCGCCCCGCTTGTCGAGTTGGGTGAGGTCGAGGCGCAGGCGGCAGCACATGGAGCGCGCGTCCTCCGGCTTCATGTCCGAATTCACGAAGTTGGAGAAGTAGGGAATGCCGTACTTGGCGGTCGCCTTCCAGAGCGGGTCGAGCGCCGGGTCGTCCCAGGGGAAATCCTTCACGATGTTGTAGGTGGGAATGGGGAAGGTGAACACGCGGCCCTTGGCGTCGCCCGCGCTCATCACCTCGAGGAAGGCGGTGTTGAAGACGTTCATCTCCTCCTGGAAATCGGCGTAGGTCTCTTCCTTGTACTCTCCGCCGATGATCACCGGCTTGTCCCGGAAGGTGGACGGGACGCGGAGGTCGAGGGTGATGTTGGTGAAGGGCGTCTGGAATCCGACGCGGGTGGGCACGTTGATGTTGAAAATGAACTCCTGGAGGGCCTGCTTCACTTCCTTGGGCGAAAGCTTGTCATAGCGGATGAAGGGGGCGAGGAGGGTGTCGAAGTTGGAGAACGCCTGGGCGCCGGCCGCCTCGCCCTGGAGCGTGTAGAAGAAATTGACGACCTGCCCGAGGGCGCTGCGCAGGTGGCGGGCCGGCTTCGACTCCACCTTGCCCGAGGCGCCCTTGAAGCCGGAAACGAGGAGATCCTCGAGATCCCAGCCCACGCAATACACCGAGAGGATGCCCAGGTCGTGGATGTGGAAATCGCCCTGGAGGTGGGCGTCGCGGATCTCGGGGGGATAGATCTTGTTGAGCCAGTAGACCTTGCTCACCTCGGAGGAGACGTAATTATTGAGGCCCTGCAGCGAGTAGCCCATGTTCGAGTTTTCGTTCACCTGCCAGTCGAGCTGTTCGAGGTACTGGTCGATGAGGTTGACGTCCGCGTTGGAGACGATCTCGCGCATCTTGGCGTGCTGGTCGCGGTACAGGATGTAGGCCTTGGCGGACTTGCCGTACTGCGAGCCGATGAGGACCTCTTCGACGATGTCCTGGATCTCCTCGACCGCGGGGATGCGGTTAGTGATGAGATCGTGCGCGATGTTGAGCACCCGCATGGTGAGCTTTTTCGCCGTGTCGACGCCGAACTCCGCCGTGGCCTGGCCGGCCTTAAGGAGGGCGTGCGTGATTTTTTCGGAATTGAACTGAACTTTGGAGCCGTCGCGCTTGATGATAAGATTGAACATTTTTTCCCTCCCTGTTTTTTTATAACTCATGATCCGCTATAAAATCAAGAGAAAATATCCACAAAAAAAAACCGGCATTGGTATTGACATGATCGGTTTTTCACCTACGATTTTTTTCATTCAATCCCGGCCGGACGTACGAACATGAAGATAGCGGTGGCCGGCGCGGATGGCGGCATCGGTTCGATCCTGACGAAAAGCTTGGCGGCGGCCGGGCACGAGGTCTTCGGGACCGTCTTCCGTCGCGCGCCCGCACGGAATGAAGCATTCCTCGACCTCTCCCGGCCGGAAACCTTCCGGAATCTTCCGGCCGGCCCGTTCGACGCCGTTGTGAACGCGGCCGGACTGGTGGATCAGTCCCTGCCCGGGAACCTCATCCGCTCCGTCAATGCCCTGGGCACCCGGCGTCTCGCCGATTGGGCCCGGAGCCGGGGATGCGGGCACTTCGTGTTTTTGAGCTCGGTGTCCGTGTACGGACTTTTGACCATGGGGCGAAACCGCCGCGAGCGTACTCCCGTCCGGCGGTTCCTGGCGCCGTTTCCCTACATGCGATCGAAGATCGAGGCGGAGCGATGCGTCGAACGATGCGGCCTGCCGTACACGATCCTTCGGCTGCCCCCGGTGTTGGGCGAGGGCGATTCCTACCTCACTCCAGCCGTCGTCTCGGCGCTGCGCTCGGGCCGCTTTTTTTTCGCCGGGCGGGGAGATCGGCTCGTGTCGGTCATGACCCTCGGCGGTCTCGGCCGCGCGGCGGAGGCGCTCCTCGCGCACGGGCCGCTGAACGCGGCCTACAACTGCGTCGATCATCACGTGCCCTGGCGCGAGCTCGTCGCCGAATACTCGGCCCGTCTCGGCGTGCCCCTCCCCGGGCGACGGCGCACCGTTTTTTCCATGCTTCCCTTGCTCGGCGACAAGCCTGCGCTGCTCCTCTTCGCCTTTTCTCTTTTCGGCGCGCACTTCCCGGACGAGGCTCTGCACCGGGTTCTGCCGCACGACCACGAAGGCGCCTGGCGGGAAGCGGTGGCGGAGGCGGTTGAGGGGATGCAAAGGGAAATCGAACGATAAAAATGAGAACGGCGGGATGATCGCCCTTCCGGTGCGGGGTTGGGGCTGGTCGCCAGGCTTCATGCTTTTGCAGGTTGGGACTTCAGGCTTCGTCGATCCGCTTTTCAATTCGATTGACGATGAAAGTTATCCACCGGCTCGGCTCGCTCTTTTGCCCGAAGTCGAAATCCGAAAAAGCCTTGACGATTGATTCGGCGCAGTAGCGGCCGCTCTTCGCCTTGCTGCGCACCTCGCCGAGCATGCTCTTGAAGCTTTTCGATTTTCCCGCATAGGGGAAAAGAGACAGCGCGTCCAACACCCGGAGGATGCCGTAGGTGACGGCGGGATACTTCAGCTTCCGGAAATCCGTCCCGATGCCGAAGCCGTACGGCCTCCGTTTTTCGCCCCGCTTGTCCCAGTGGCCGAGGATCAGGTCGACCGCGCCCTTGAAGCGGGGATCGTTCCGATATTCGTCGAACTGGCCCAGGAGCATGAGAATGTTCTGGTTGTCCATGGGACAGGACTCCGAGTCCTCGAGTTTTCCGCCTTTCGCTCGCTGCGCGGCGCAATGCCAGCCTCCGTCGAGCCGCTGCGAATCAAGAACAAGGTCGATGAACCGGTCGAGTCGCCCGCGGTCGTCGAATTCCATTTTTTTAAGCGCCGTCAGGAGAATGGCGGGGATGCAGAAATAATCCGGCTTCATGCCCTCCATCGTCACGAACTTGCCGTCCGGGGACTGGAGGCCGTAGATCGATTCCGCCTCCTTTTCCAGGGACACGTCCTTGATTGTGAAACCGATGTCGGCGAGGAAGAACAGCTCCCAATACATTTTTGCCTTGTAGGAAATTTTTCCTGTCTTCAGCGTGAAAAGCCCTTGGTTGCCTTTTAGGCCGGAGAGGAGGCGCTTCATTGAATCGTCGGCCGCGGCCGGCCCGGCTTTCGGATTTATGCCGAGCAGCTGCTTCTCGACGGCGAAACGAAGCCACGGAGGACCCTCGAGCAGCCAATCAAGGATGTTTTTATCCATACGCCTTTCCGAATCTTGTCGACGCCGTACCGCAACAGCCTAAACCGAAGGTCATGACGCCCGTATGCCGGGTTTTCGGCGGCCTGAAAATCGATCCCGATTTCTTTCGAGCGGGATGATCGTCGTTCCGACCCGCGCTACCCTTCCGGCACTCCGAGCCGCGCCAGGCTCTCGAAGAGCCTGAGCAGAAGCGGCAGGGTCTGCGGCGTGAGGGACTCGACGGTGTCGCGCTCCGTGTGCCTGAGCCGCCAGGTCTCGGGCTGGATCTCGGCGAAGCGCGCGCGAAAGGCGGCGTCCGGGACCCGGCCGGCCGAGGATGCGATCTCGTCGGTGAGCCGCCTATGTTCGCGGCGGTAGGCGAGGGCTTCGCGCCGGGGCAGGAAGGTGAACTGAAGCGCGGGGAACCCCTGGAGGAGAAAGCCGAGGTTGTCCGAGAAGGGCGTGGGCAGGCTCATGATTCCGCCGCCGAACTCGCGGCCGAGCCCGTCCAGGACGAGGGTGCGCAGGCCGCGGAGCCTCCGGTAGAGCGCGGTTCCCGTTTTTTTACGGCCCTCCAGGAACCGTTCGCCCGCCTCGCTCACGACGATCGCGTCGCCGCGGCCGCACATGTCGAAGTTGTAGAAAACCCGCGAGCCGAAGTTTTTCTTTTTCAGGTATTCTGCGAGGCGGAAGGAGCCCTGCGTTTTCGGCGAAGCGCCGCTTCCGGCCTCCTCGCTGTCGGTGAAGAGCGCCTCGCAGACCGGCTTGCCGGGGCGGCCCGAGCGCGCGGCGGCGAAGAAAAGAAGCGCGAGCACGGCCGCGCTGTTGTCATTGGCGCCGGGCGAGCCGGGCGCGCGGTCGACGTGGGCGGTGAAGATGGGCCTCAAGACCATCGGCCGGCCGTCCCCCGGGCCCTTCGTGACCATGTGGACGAACCGGTCCTCTCCGGCCGGGATGAGCCCGAAGGCGAGGCCGCGGGATGAAAGGAAGCGCTTGAGGTAGCCGAAGCGGTCGCACTCGGGTTTGGTGAACTCGACGAGGGCGGCCGCGTACTCTTTTTCCACGCTCACGACCCATGATACTATATCCCGACGTCCGGCCACAACCGGCGGTGTTTCAGAGCGGGAGGAAGTCATGCGATTCGAAAAAAGGTATTTCCATCATTTCGGACGGGAAGCCGCATCGCTTTTCATCGTTCTTTTCCTGATGCTGCCCGCCTGCGCCCCCGCCCGGCGCGAGGCCGCGGCGCCGCGGATAAATATTAAAGGATGCGCAGATGATTATTTTAATATATTCTGCGCTGCGACGACCATGGACGGAAAAATCACCGCCGCGGCCGGGGCGTTCGGCGTCAGTTTTCAAAAGACCGATACCGGCGAGCTCATCCGCACCGTACCGGTCGGTTTCCGGGCCGACGAGCTTCGTTTCTACGGCCAAGGCCGCTACGTGGGTGTGTTCCTAAAGAAAGAGCTCGAGCTTTATATTGAGACCGCCACGGGAAGGCGCCTGGAAAAAATAGAAATCGACGCGAAGGCCGATCCGGGCGGCCCCGTCCCAGCCGTCTTCGATCTCACTCGTCTCCGGAATATGACTCCGCCGAAACCCGACGAGCTTGGTTATTTTATCCACCACCACGTCAATCGGGCGGCGATTGTTCCCGAACGCGGACTTCTTCTGGCGGAGACCGAAGGTTATTACCGGGAGCAATTCCTCGGTCAGCCCACGCCCCAGGTAATCTCCCTCGACCTGAAGACGTTCACCGTCGAGCGGCGCAATGGGATCTGCAGCTTGTCTCTCGGAGAAAAGTCATGCGCGGTACTGGAAGGCTATGTCGGCATGGAAGGTCTTCAGGGACCGATATTCGTTTGGGACTCGAAGACCAATGACTACCTTCTCACCCACGATCCGCGACCGGAAAGCGATTTCGAGGTCTGGTACGGCGTTTTCGATTTTATACCGGATGTGGGCATCCTCTGTGAACTTCAGCACCGCGATCGGCGGCCGCTTTTAAGCTTGTACGGCGGCCGGGGCGGGAAAACCGTTCACCTGAGGGACGTTCCGATCAGGACCGATGAGTTTTGGGGGTATGGTATGATCCACCGCGGCGCTTCCCTCTTGATGACCGACGAAACCAATGACGCGGTCTGGAGGCTGCTATTCGCCGCTTTCTCGGACAAGAGGGATACGATTGATTTGTTGCCGATCGGGAAGCGTGACGACGGATATTACCGGTCGATCGATCTCTATCCGCGCCGGAAAATCGCGGTGATCGAAGTGGGGTCGAGAACGAAACCTCTCGCGTCGTCCATCGTCCTTTTCGACGTAAAGAAGAAGGCGATCGTGAAGGAATTTCCGGAGAGCTCCTGCGCCCGGGTGAGCGGGGACGAAACCCTCCTCGCCGTTGCGGGCAAGCGGCTTACCATCTACGCCGCCGCGACCTGGGAGAAACTGAAAGAGTTCGATGCCGACCCGTTCATGGCCAATTCGATTTTTTTCAGCCCGGATAAAAAATACCTCGGCGCGTGCACGAAGGATTCGCGGGTGGTATTTTATGAAATCGAGACCGGCCGGCGCTCGCTCACTTTCGTCTTCACCGACCGGGGAGAGGCGATCGCCTCTACGGAGGACAATTACTTCATGGCCACGCCGGGAGGAATGAAATTCGTGGGATGTACCGAAGGAGACGAGCCGGTGACGGATCGCGGCTTCGTCGATTCCTTCAATCGGCCGGATGTGATCAAACCGGTGATTCAAAAAATACTCGCGTCTTTTTCGGCCCGCTGATGTTGAACAAGGCCGCCTACGTGAAGGTCCCGAACTTGTACCCCTTGCCCTGGCCGGCGTGGTTGAAAATGGCCTCGTCGTGGAGGGTGAAGAGGACGCGCGTGTCGCCGTCGAGCACGTGGCCTTCCAGCAGCGAGCAGACGAAGAGCATGTGATCCCCGGTTTCCAGCCGGTCCTTGACGCGGCACTCGAGGTTGACGATGCAGCCCTCGATGAGGCCCGAGCCCACGAGGACGGCCGGGGCGAGCCGCCAGCCGGTGAGCTCGAATTTGTCCGTATTGAGCCCCGAGACCGAGCCGCACCGGAGCACGCCGGGGAGCATGTCCTTGCCGGGCCAGGCAAGCGTACACTCGTCCTCGGCCAGGAGAAGATCGCAGGAGTAATGATCGAGGCTCACCGAAAAGGCGACGAGTCGCGGCTGGCCGCTCGTCCACATCTTCCAGCCGATCGGCATGATGTTGGAACGGTCGCGCGCTTTATCCCTCACCACGAGCAGGGCGACGGTCTCCGGTTTGGAACAACGTTTAACGGCTTTCGCCAGGTCTCTCGTCATCGGAATCGCTCCTCGAATACAAAGTACCATAGAAAGGCCGGTACGCAAAGCGCCGGTCGGGTTAACGCTTTTTTCATCATAAACCCTTCGACAAGCTTGGGGTGACATGCGGTTGCCGGTCGTGCGACGGTTTACTGAGCTCGTCGAGGGGTGAGAACAAGATGATTGTACACTTATCCCGAGCAGCGCAACCTTCATTCGCACGGGATCTTTTCCATAAGAGCGCCGCGTATGCGCGGTAATATTCATTTCTACTCGGCTAAAATTTCCCTTATTTCCCGCACGAGCGATTTGCCGATGCCTTTCACGGCGAGAAGCTCGTCGTCCCCGGCGTTGAGTATTTTCAACACCGAGCCGAAGTGATCGAGTAGACGCTCCGCCCTCTCCGGCCCGATGCGTGGCAGCCCCTGCAAGAAGAAGAGCCGTTTCGATTTCCTTTTCCTGTGCTTCCCCCTTTTCCAAAGCGGTATTCTCCCCGCCTTTTCCCACTGGCGCCCGATGAGCAGGAGGATCTCCTTCGTTTCCTCGAGCGAGGCGGAGAAAACGATGGGCACGTTCCAAATCGCTGTAACCGAAATCAACGCGCCTTTCACCGCATTTCGTGATATATCGATCCCCGATAAAAAGGGGTCGCCCTCGATGAGGAGAAGCGGGTTGCGGACGGCCTTTTTCATGCGCGAAACCTGGGCGAAGAGCCTGCCGTCGATGATCGAAACCGCGAAATCCCTCGCGGTTTTTCTCTCAACGCAGGTTGAACCATTGATCAGGCAGTCGCCGCAGCGGAGCCGACGGACCACGAGGCTGATGTTCTCTCTTCTGAGCAGAGCGATAAGGCCGCTTGCCTCCTCCCGGTCGTCCACGATGATTCTCATTGGCCAATCTCCCTCCGGTAATACGGAAAAAAAACGAGTTGCATTCAATCGGCGATGGTGAACCGATGAATGCGTCCGACTTGATCGGGGCCGGACGCGGTGGTACAGTGTCCCTATCGAGAGTCGAACGGCGGCGGAAACCGGACGCGGCAGGATCCTGTTTACGCCTCGGCAAAGGCGACGGCGTTGCCGGCCTTTATCGAACTCTCCGGGGAGAATCTTTTTTTTGGAGGTTTTTGCGATGCCGAAGAATATCCTATTCCGCCTGCCGGCGGTCATCGGCCTTGTTTTCTCGCTCGCCGCCTGCGTGACGGCGCAGCCGGCACCCGTACAACAAGCACAGACGCCCAAAGCGCCGGAGCAGGTCGCGGCACCTTTAGATTACGATGCCATGATCGCGCGTTCCCTGCTTTCCACGGGGAACAATGTTCGCTTGAAGGCCGCCATCGACAGGGCTAAGGCGGGCAAGGACGTCAACATCGCCTTTATCGGGGGATCGATCACCGAAGGCACCGGCGCGGCCGGATACGCCAAGAGTTTCGCACCGCTCGTCGGCGAGGCCTTCAAGACCCTGTACGGCAACGGCGCGGTCCTCAATGCCGGGATGGCCGGCACGCCCTCGAGCCTGGGCGCGATCCGCTATCGGCGCGACATCGTGCAGCGTCTCGACGGCGCCAACCCGGACGTCGTCTTTATTGAATTCGCCGTAAACGACGGCGACGACAAGACCAGCGGCGCGGCCTACGAAAGCATGGTGCGCGACATCCTGGCCGCTAAGAACAAACCGGCCGTCGTGCTCCTGTTCTGCGTGTTCCGGACCCAGTGGAACATGCAGGACCGATACATCCCCGTCGGCCAGGCGTACGGCCTGCCCATGATCTCGATCAAGGACGCCGTCGTGCCGGAGCTCCGCTCCAAGGCGATTCCGGCGAATGAATTCTTCGCGGACGAATACCACCCGACGAGTTACGGCCACCGGATCATGGCGGATTGCATCATGAACCTGTTCAAGACCGACGACGCCGCGCCCGCCGACGCCAAGGATGTCTCGATGCCGGTGAAGCCGGTCATCGGGAAGCAGTACCAGGGAATCCAGATGGTCGACAGCGCCCACACGCCCAAGGGAGTCACGGTGAAGCCGGGCGGCTTTACCGCCAATGATCCCGCCGTGTGGAGCTACATGTACCCGCCCAGGGCGAAAGCCTTCCCCGACAACTGGCACAAGACGGACGCCGATTCCAACGAACCATTCACCATGACCCTCGTCTGCAAGAACCTGATGCTGGTCACGAAGTCGAGCGCGAGCTTCGGCACGGCCGAGGTCTCCGTCGACGGGAAACTTGTCAAAAGCGTCAATGGCCGCGACGGCGGCGGCTGGAACAATGCCGTCACCGACGTGCTTTTCGATAACGCCAAGGCGGCCAGGCATGTCGTGACGATCAAGATGACGGACAATTCGGCAGCGAAGAGGTTCACCATCCTCGCGTTCGGTTTCACGAAATAGCAGCCCGCCTCAAGCGGTGAATGCAGGACGCCGGCGTTCCCCCGAAGGAAGCCGGCGTTTTTTTCAAGCCCGGAGGATTCGAACTGCGGCGCTTCAACGCCGTGCTCTGATCCAGGGCAGGAGCAGCGCGATCCCGCCGCCTGAAAGAGCGCCCGTTGAGTCGCACAGCCAGTCGACGAAATCGGGAGAGCGCCCTACGAAGCCCTGGAGGATCTCGAGGCCGGCCCCCAGCACGGCGCAGGCGGCCGTCGCGAGCGCGAAAGCCTTCCATTTATTCCCGCGCGATGCGAAGGCCGCGACCGCGACGAAACCCAGGACGTCGTAGGCGGCGAGGTGCTTGAGCTTGTCGAGAAAGACGATCGCGTCCGCCCGGACGGGGTCGGGGACGATCGAGAAAATGACGATCACCGCCGCGAGCGGCCAGAGCGCGATTCTCGCGATGGCGCGGAGCGTGCGCGATTCAGTCATGCGGCTTTCCTTTCGTGCGAAGTGATTATAAAATGGTTCTTCCGTGGTTTCTTGGGGAAACTGAAAAGGGTCATTATGAGGACCTGACACGTTGAGCGAAGATAACACTTGTCTGGTTCGAAGCAATCTCTTGACCATTCGCAGTATTCCGGTAATCTCTGAAATGATTTTATGGCCAAGAGATTGCTTCGGGACATTCATGTTTTTCTATCGCTTTTTTTGCCAGTCCCTCGCAATGACTCGTACTGTTTTCTCCGAAAATAGCGGATGAACTAAAGATTGAGCTGTCAGTCAACCTTCGACAATCTATTGGTCACGTATACGTCATGGTGAGCTTGTCGAACCATGACCTGTAAAATTATTCTTCCGTGAGTCGCCCTTCGACAGGCTCAGGGTGACATGACGGTTGTACGGTTCAGGAGGAGATCATGCCGAAATATTTCAAGAAACTCAAGGACGGCCTCGTCCTCCGGCGCGCCGAAACCGACGCGGACGTCGAGCGGGTCGCCGCGTTCAATAACCGAATCCACCGGGGGGAGGACCTGGCCGGCCTCGTGCGCGCCCTCGCGGACGAGCACCCGTACTGCCGGAGACGGTATTGGTTTTTCATCGAGGAGCCGCGCTCGAAAATAATCGTCTCATCGCTCTCCCTCATCCCCTGGCGGATCGGCTTCGGCCGGCTCACGCTCAAGGCGGCCGAGCTCGGGTTCGTCGGCACCCTGCCCGAATACCGGAAGCGGGGCCTGAGCCGGATCCTGGCCGGACGCTTTCACGAAACGGTCGAGCGGGAAGGCTTCGCCTGGAGCTTCCTCCAGGGCATCCCCTATTACTACCGGCAGTACGGGTACGAGTACGCCGTGCCTCTCGAAAACCACATCCTCCTCCCGCTCTCCCGCGTCCCCCGTGCCCCGGCCGGTCCGATCATCCGGGCGGCCGGTCCGGCCGACACGGCCCGATTACGGGAGCTGTATGAACGGAGCATGCGCGATTATGTTGTTCGCAATGAGCGCTCACCCGCGATCTGGGATTTCCTGCTCGGCCCGTCCCTCAAGACCGAAATGATCCACGACGCGTTCTGCGTCGAGAACGCGCGGGGACGGGTGACGGATTATTTCCGCGTCGCCCGCCACGGGTTCGGGGAGGGGCTTATCCTTGATGAGGCGTCGACGATGGACGGCCGGACCGCCGACGCGGTCCTGCTTTTTTTGAAAGGAGTGGCGCGCGAGCGCCGGAAACCCCACCTGCGATTGAACCTGCCCCGCCGCCACACGCTCGTGAAAAAGGCGATGGAGCTGGGCGCGAAGGACGCCTGGCGCTACGCCTTCCAGATCCGGATCGGAAACCACGGCCGGTTTTTGAAGGCGATCGCGCCGATTCTCCAAGAGCGGCTGCGTTCCGGCGCTCTCCGGCGCGGGACGAAACGCATCGTCATCGATTTTTACCGCGAGGCCTGGTCCCTCGATCCGGCCGGCGACCGGATGCCGCGAATCCGGCGGCTCGCCCGCGCCGCCGGCGGTTCCGGACCGGTCTTTCACCTCCCGCCCTTCGCCGCGGTCCAGCTCTTCTTCGGGCACCGGAGCTTACGCGACCTCGTTTCGATATACCCAGACGTCCAGCCGGATTGGCGGGAGATACAATTATGGGAAACCCTTTTCCCGACCTTCGATTCCTGGCTGAATACGAACTACTAGGAGTGTTGAAAAACTCAAATGAGGCGTCGCCCTTCGACAAGCTCAGGGTGACATATGTCATGGTGAGCCTGTCGAACCATGACCTGCAATATAGTCATTGCGTACGTCACCCTTCGACATCCTCTCAGGGTGACAAGCATCATGGAATTTTCCGCCGATACTATGTTTGAAAAATTTCCTCCCGCGGTATAGAGTGTAGATGACGGTCCGCCGGTTCGAATCCGGCGGGAAGGAGTCGCCATGACGAAATTATTTTCACTCAGACGGGCCGCGTGCCTCGTTTGTATCGCGCTCTGCGCCGGGCCCGCGTTCGCCCAAACGGTCAAGAAATACGCAAACCCGCGCTTCGGGTATTCCCTGGAATATCCCGCCGGGTGGCATTTCACCGAAAAGAAAAATCAGATCGATCTGTCGTACGCGGAGGGCGGCTTCAGCGCCGAAACGGACAACTGCGGCGTGACGCTCCTGGTGGACAAGCTCAGCCCGGGCGACGAGGGCGCGGCCGAGAAGATCCTGAACCGGATCGCCGGGGGGGACGATCAGGCCCTGGATTTCGAAGGGTCCTCGAAGCGCTCCATCGGGGGCGGTCAATGGCTCGCCGTTCCCTACACGGATACCGAGCACGGCCGCACGGGCGTCATCTACGTGCTCGCCAAGGGAGCGGTCGCGTATTTAATCGGCTCGTACTTTACGTCGCCCGAGGTTCAAGAGAAATTTCAGCCGGTAATCGACGATCTGCTCGACTCCTTCGCCTTCGCGCCGGTCGACTACAAGGCATATCGGGATAAAAAGCGCGGCGTGTCGTTCCGGCTTCCGGAAGGCGTGGAAGTGAACGATCGGGGCGATGAGATCAAGTTCGTCCTGGCCGGGGAAGACGTGGACGCGGACGGTTTCGGCGCGGCCGTGTCCCTGGGCGCCTTCAGCGCCACGGACAAGGAGTTCAAGGATCTGGACGAAAAGGGGGTTTTCCGCAAACTCGAGGAGCTTTTTTCCGAGGGGAGCGAGTTCGGCGAGCCGGAACGCGTGAAACTCGCGAAAACGGACTGGTACCGCGGCGAGGCGACCAGGGAAGGCGGGAAGATCACGATCTATCTCAGGAAATCGGGGGCCTATTTTTTCGGCGTGGTCCTCATCGTGCGGCCGATCTCGGCGGAGAGCGAGTATACGCCCATATTCAATGTCTTCCTCAAGAGCCTGTCGATCGATTTCAAGAAATGGGCGGCGAGCATGGCGGAGGAAGAGACGGAGGAGGATTAAGCCGGCCGGCTTCCGTCAGAGCGAAGTCCGGGGAGAAAAGCCGGGAGCGGGGGAGGGAGCCGGAGCCGTGCTTGGCGATTCAAGCGGCGCTGGCGGGGGGGAAGGCGACGGGGATATCGTCGGCGCCTGCGGCGCGGCCTCCGCGGTGAGGTTGAGGCTCACGATCTCCGCCAGCTTGATCCGTATCGGCACGTTGAAATTGTCCTCGGTCCCTTCCAGCCAGTAGTTGTCCAGGTCGACGTAGGTCTGCGCCGTCCGGCCGTCGGCCAGGACAAAGACGGCGGGCTTGTAGCCCGTGTAGGGAGACGCGGCCTGGGTATTCACGGTAAGCGACCGGATCTTCTCGAAACCGAGCGTGAATACCGTGTCCTTCAGGCGGCAGTGGAAGACCGTGGTCCCCGAGATCGTGAAGCCCGAGAGACTGTAATTGTTGTTCTGGTCGTCGACGACCTTGGCGTCGTACGTCGCCTCCTGGGCGGCGGCGGACGTCATCCCGCCTGAGAGCAAAGCGATGAACAAGATCGGCCGCGCGAGAGTTATGAACCTCATCATTTTATATTTCGATAAAAAAACCGATTCCCTTGATTGATTTATGAGCGCTCCCGCTTGACCCGTCATGGAGATAGCGGTACCTTAACTCCCGTCCATGCGCGTCTCCCACATCCTGTTCGACCTTGACAACACCCTCTACCGCGCCTCGGGCGGCATGTTCGACGAGATCAAGCGCCGCATGACGGCCTTCACGGCGCGCCATTTCGGCATATCCGAAGACGAGGCGACGGCCGTCCGCCGGGACTACACCGCCCGCTACGGCACCACCCTGGGCGGACTCCTGGGCGAGGGCGGGCTCGCGGACCCGGAAGAGTACCTCGCCGTCGTCCACCCCGAGGACGTGGGTCCCTACATCATCCCCGATCCCGGTTTGCGCGGCGCGCTTCAGAGCCTGCCCCACCCCAAGTCGATCATCACCAATTCGCCGCGCGAGCACGCCGAGCGGGTGCTCGAATCCTTAAGCGTCTCCGACTGCTTCGGCCGCATTTTCGACATCCGTTCCTGCGGCTTCGCGGGCAAGCCGCAAGCCTCAGCCTACCGCTCAGCCCTGGACGCCCTGGGCCTGCCCGCCGGGCGCGTCCTTCTCCTGGACGACGCGACCGTATACCTGGAAGCCTACATCGCCCTCGGCGGCCCCGCCGTACAGGTGCGCGAGGACGGCGTCCCCACCGGCGACTGGCCGTGCCTCAGGGACGTGAAGGAGCTGCCGGGGTGGCTGGAGGGCGCAGGTGAGGAAGTGCCGGGACAATGATGCGCCGGCGGCTTCGCCGCGCATTTCCCGCGCACGCGAATTTCGCAGCGACCGCAGGGCATCATGCAACGAGCGAAGCGAGTTTCCGGCAGCTTCCGGCGAAACCGCGCGCGCGTACGCGGATGTGCCTGACGGAGTTAAGGCGCGCGGATGAGGAGAGAGCGGAGGGTTGCAGGGAAGGAAAAATCAAGAGAAAAAAAGCGGGGAAGAGGGTGATAAAAAAGATTTGAAAAAAACGCCGTTCAACCGCAGGTTGATAATAATGAAGAAATGCATTATTGAAATAATTCCGCTTAGGGGTATTATTTGATTATGAATATCAACGAAACATTAGGCAAAAAAATAAAAACACTGCGGGAGACATTTCATCTAAAGCAAATCGACATCGCCCATGCATTGCAAATAAGTCCGCAAGCGGTTTCAAAATGGGAAAAAGGCGAAAACGCTCCCGATATATCCCTTCTAGTGCCTTTAGCCAAATTATTCGGTGTGACAACGGATTCCTTATTGGGGTATTATGATAATAATGAAAAAAACATTGAAGCTTCTGTTTTTGTCTCTTCAATCAAAGGACTGACAAGCAAAATACAAAAACTATCCGATGAAGAATCGGCACTATGGATGAATGGTTTTTTGACTCAAGTAACGGAAGCAGTCCTAAAGTATGATGGGATTCCCGTGAAATACATGGGAGGCGGTTTTTTGGGTTTCTTCGCGGGACCGAATCATCAAAATCGATCCATACTTTCTTCTATTTTGGCAAAAAAGACCGTCAGTGAGGATGTATCGATCGGATTGCATTCCGGCAATATTTTTCTCGGGACGATAGGCCATAAAGACTATGCATCGAAAGATATCAGCGGTACGACCGTCAACATAGCCTTTCGAATTTCCGCTTGCGCTTCCGCTACCGGAATAAACGCATCGAAAAAGACGGTACATGAGGCTCAATTTGACAGAATAATAAACCTGCGAACGGAGAATCTAAAGGGCATTGATGAGCCGGTTGAGATCTGTGAAATAATCGTCAATGGTTGAGCGGCGCCCGACGGGTCCGTCGGAGAACCTCCGGCCCTCCGTTTCGGCGTTTTCCGGACGTTACGGCCGCACAGAGGAGGCGCATGAAATCAACATTCCTGTCGTTCATTCTCATTTTCTCATGCGTGGCGATTCTAGGCGCCGACGATCTGATTCCTTACCGATCCGGCAATGTATGGGGATTCTGCGACTCAAGCGGGAACCTCGTGATCCCGCTTCTCTATGACAATGCCGGGCGCTTCAAAGCAGGACTCGCGGCGGTCGAGGAAGCGGGGAAATGGGGCTATATCGATCGGGCCGGCGCCAAAGTCGTTCCGATGCGCTACGATGTCGCGTACGACTTCTGCGAAGAGAAACTCGCGCCGGTGAAGCGTTCGGGCAAATACGGATTCATCGATACAAACGGCCATGAAGCGATCCCTTTGATCTATTCTGCGACGGGTGGATTCAATGAGGGCCTGGCCTGGATTCGGCTGAACGGGAAAATCGGTTTTATCGATACGAAAGGCAGGACGATCGCTTCAGCGCAATATCGCAATCCTTCCCATTTCCATGAGGGGCGCGCCCGGGTCGATACCGACGCGGGATACGGCTACATCGATCGGACGGGCAAGGTCGTCGTTCCGCTTCGCTATCGTGACGGGAGGGACTTTCATGAAGGTCTGGCGGCGGTGAAAATCGGCAAGCAATGGGGATATATCGATACAGCGGGCCGTGAAACGATCCCGATGAAATACGATGAAGCGGATGACTTCAGCGAGGGATTGGCGGCGGTATCTCTCGGCGGGAAATGGGGTTATATCGATAAAAAGGGCGCGGAGGCGATTCCGCGAAGGTTTGAAACGGCTTCGCCGTTCAACGGCGGCGTGGCCGTCGTCAAACGGAAAAACGCGTATTACATAATCGGCGCATCGGGCAAAGAGATCGTCAAATTGAACTATGAGATCGTCTTTGGATTTCACGAAGGACGCGCCGCGGTGGAACGGGGCGGTCGAATCGGATTCATCGATGCGTCGGGGAAAGAAATCATTCCTCTTCGGTATACCTATCATGCCTTCCCTGATTTCAGGGAGGGACTGGCGTATCTCACCAGAGACGGCATGGATTTCTACGTGGACCGAAACGGCGTGGAATATTTCGGCGGCGCGGTACCCGAGGAAACCGATACGGGAATGCACTCGGGACCGCCGGATTTTAATCCGTATTCCCCGAGACTCGAGTCGATCGAGGCCAGCTCCATGCTGACCGAAAAATTCGATAAAAACATGTACCAGCCGGTGAAGGTGCTGGACGGCAAGCCCGGCACCGGTTGGATGGAAAGCGCGGCCGGCCCCGGAATCGGCGAGTGGATCGAAATACGATTCGAGGAACCCGTGGAAATCGACACGCTGGTGATTTCTCCCGGCTGGTTCGACAAGCGCTACTGGCTTCAGAACAACCGGATAAAAACCGTGCGTATTGAAATGAAGGAATTCGACATGGAAGCGTCGTTTCCGGATGTAATGGAACCGCAAGTGGTCAAACTTCCCGGAAGGGGCTTCACGTCGTTTGTCAAATTGGTCGTGCTGGACGTCTACAAAACAAACAAATGGGACGACACCTGCATCGCGGAAATCGAGCTCTGGAACGCGGGGAGAAAGCTCGAGATCAACATATCGGACTTTGAAGATCAACTGAAGGCGGTGCCGGAATAGGGGCGTCCGAACCCGAAGCGGTACCGAATTCATCCTGAAACGCCATCACCGGTTCACGCAACTTTTTCGCCCGATCGATCATTTATCTTACTTTCCGAAGGTCAGTAATTAAAAAAATACATTTTCCCGATGTGCTTGCCCAGGCAGCGAATGACCGTAACATGGTCCGGCATCAATTCGCGCTGGGTGAGCTTCAGGCGGCCTGAATCATAGACATATAAAGTCAAAACGCCCTCGAACTTCTGAAATACCCAGCGGATGGCAGGCGTTTTTGTAGGACGTCTTTTCCGATCTCCGATGGTCAAATCTTCATCCGCCAACGCTTTTCACGATTTTTTCCCGCTCGCCCGTACTCCAGCGGCGAAAAAATAATTATATTCCAGATATTGCACAATCGGACGCGATGAAAGGCAAAGTTTTTATATATGGAAAAAAACCAACAAACTCCCGGCTGGAAACGCAAGGCGGTCTTCTTTTTGACGAGCCAGACCCTTTCGCTTTTCGGCTCTTCGCTGGTCCAGTACGCGCTCATGTGGTCGGTCACCCTCGAGACCGGGTCGGGGATCATGATGACGGTCTTCATCATCTGCGGGTTCGTGCCGACCTTTCTCCTCTCGCCGTTCGCGGGGGTGTGGGCGGACCGGTACGACCGCAAGAAAATCCTCGTGATCGCCGACGGCCTCATCGCCCTCGCCACCCTCGCCCTGGCGTTCGTCTACATGGCCGGCGGCGCCCACCTCTGGCTCATCTTCGTGACGGCCGCGGTCCGGGCCCTGGGCACCGCGGTCCAGACGCCGGCGGTGGGGGCCTTCCTGCCGCAGATCGTTCCGCCGGAGGGCCTCACCCGGGTCAATGGGATCATCGGCACCCTGCAGTCGGCGATCATGTTCGCCTCCCCGATCGCCAGCGGCGCGCTCATGACCTTCTGGCCGATCCAGACGATCTTTTTCATCGACGTGGGCACGGCCGCCCTGGCCATCGCCATCCTCCTGTTCCTCATCCCCGTCCCGCCCCGCGCCAGGGCGGAGGCCGGGCCGCCTTCTTCGTATTTGAACGAGATGCGGCTGGGGTTCCGCTACATCCTCGCCAACCGCTACCTCGTCTCCTTCTTCGCGTACGTCGGCGTGCTCCTCTTCTTCATCGCGCCCGCCGCCTTCCTCACCCCGCTCCAGGTGGCGCGGACCTTCGGCGCCGAGGTGTGGCGCCTGACGGCCATTGAAATCACGTTCTCGGTCGGGATGATGGCCGGGGGCGCCCTCATCGCCGCCTGGGGCGGCTTCAAGAACCGCGTCCACACCATGCTGTTCGCGGCCTCCGTCATGGCGGCCTGCACGGTGCTTCTCGGGTTCATGCCGAACTTCTGGATCTACCTGGCGCCCATGGCGCTGTTCGGCATCGCCATGCCGTTTTACAACACCCCGGCGACGGTCCTCATCCAGGTCAATGTCGAGGAACAATACATGGGCAGGGTGTTCGGCGTGTTCACCATGCTCATGACCTCGATGATGCCCCTGGGGATGCTCGTCTTCGGCCCGCTCGCCGAGGTCGTGCGCATCGAGTGGCTTCTCATCGGGACGGGCGCCGTCCTCCTCGGCCTGAACTTCCTCGTCCTGGGAGACAAGCGCCTGCTCGCGGCCGGGATGAAGCAGGCTCCGGCGGCGGCGCCGACGGAGAAGGCGGAATGACGCTGATGGGGGAGAGAAGAGTAAAGAAAGAAAAAAATCGTTGTGTGACGTGGTAGGTCGCCGCCGTCAGGCGGTTTTGTTCAACGTGCCGCGCGCATGTGACGTGCCCCGGAGGCCAACAAGGCCGGAGGGGCATGTGGCGGAGCGGCGCGCTGCAGCGCCGCGGAGCCCGAGGCGCCCGAACAGGTCGCCGAAGCACATACGCGCTGTAGTGTGACGTTGCGCAAAACGATAGTATTTAAACATTGGTGAACAAATTACTTTTCTAGAGGGGTGAGACAACATTAAAAAAATCCAGCACTCCGAATTGATACAAAACAAGAATAATCCAAACAATTGTAAATAATAGAGGTAGAACTAAATCCATTTTTATGCGAGTCACTCTCCAATTAGATTTTAATCCTAGTATGCTATTTGCAAAATTACGTTGATTGATATTGCTTAAATACTCATGCTCAGTACAAAGCTTGCTTAACTTTGATTTTGGTAAATGAGCTGCATATTTATAATAATCGACAATACGATGTCGAATTTGTACAACTCTGAACCAAATAGGCCAAATTGAAATTATGCCCACAATAGCTAGTGTACAAATAATAAAGTGATTCTTGCGCGCAGCAATGGCGCCTACAGCAAGAAGAAATGACTCGAAGGAGATAAATATAGAGCGATAAGATTGTAACAGCGTCTCATTGGTATTCCATTTATCAATAAAGTCCATATATGCCCTTACGAAATATTATCACTGATTATGTGCTATAGCAATAGATTTTGTAAGAATGCTTTTTGCGCAATGTCACACAACATATTATCGGTTTCTTTAACACTCTTCCCCGAGAGTATAGTCTCCCCACTTTTATCTTTCAAGCACTTTCTCCCCCATCAGCGCCATCCGCGTCCGCGCGCGGTTTTCGCTTGAAGCTGCTGGAAACTCGCTACGCTCGTTGCATGATGCCCTTCGGTCGCTGCGAGATGCGTGCGCGGGAATCACGCAGCGCAGCTTCCAGCGCATCACGCAGCGCAGCTTCCAGCGCATCGCGCAGCGCAGCTTCCAGCGCATCATTGTCCCCCACCCCTCCCTCATCGGCGAAAAAAATCCCCGCCCTTCGCGCCCGGCTCTCCGGGCCCTCCAGGCAGGGGAAACCTTCTCTTCATCCCTTCTCTCTATTTTTCCTCCCCTTGTCCCTTCTCTCTTTTTTCCTTCCCCTCCGTGTTCTCCTTTTTCCGGAGCCTGCCCCGAGCGTAGTCGAGAGGTGGTGCCTTTACAGGCTCCAGACAATCACGCCCCCGGCGACGCCTTCGGCTCCTCGCGCTTCTCCACCAGCCGCGGTCCCTTCGGCTTTGACGCCTTGGGCCTCGCGGTCGACTCGAATTCGACCAGCACCTCGGGGCGGCGCAGGAAGGCGGCTTTGGCGGCGCTCCGCACCCGGCGCACGGCCTCGCGCAGGGCGGCGTAGCCGTCGTTGCGGGCCATGGTGGCCGACTTCTGCGTCTTCTTGCCGAGCTCCTGGCTCACGTCCGCCGCTTCGAGCGCGGCGCGGGACGTCTCCGCGGCGGCCAGGTCGTCCGCGCGGAAATCGGCGACGGCCAGGTCGGCCATGTGCCGGCGCGCGGCGTTGATGAGGTAGGCGAGCTCGGCGAGGGCGGCCTTGACCGTGGCGGGCGTCCCGCTCCCGATCCGGAAGTCCTTGAGCGACTGCTTTTGCGCCTTCTTGAAGCTCGCCTTGCCGGCCAGGCGGATGCGGCGGACGTGGTCGAGGGCCTCCGCCATCGCCTTGTCCTGCGCCTCGGTGAGGCGGCCCGTCTCCCGCATCGCGTTCCGCTGGTTCAGGTCCTCCGCCGCGGCCCGTTCGACGGCCCCCGCGAGCGCGTCGGCGAGCCGGGCGCTCACGCCCGGCGTTCCCTCGGACGCGGCGTGCGTGCGCGCCGACTTCAGAAGCGCTTTCGCGTCCTGGAGGATGGTGTCCAATTTTTCCATGCTGTGTCCCCTTTCTCAATGGAAACGTTATGGAGATGACCCGGATCGATGTCCGGGGAAAAAACCGATGCGAAGGACGGGGCGGCCGGCGCGCGCGACTCCGGCGGCGGAGCGTTTCTTCCGCCGGCTTCCCCGTCGGACGGATTCGCGCGGGCGTTTGAACCGCGCGCAGGAACGCGGGGCCGATGCGCCCGGCCGTACGGACCGCGCGGGGGAGCGCGCGGCGCGCCCGGCGTTCGGCCGGAAGCCGGCGCCGCTCCGTCTCGTCCGGGCGGCGGGACATTGGAACCGGTCGGCGATCCATTGCCTCCATTCGTCGAAGCATTGGAAACGCGCGGCGGTCCGTGGAAATCGCGCGGCGCTGCATGGCGCGCGTTCGGCGCTCCATTGGAACCGCGCGGCGGAGCATTGGAAGCGCGCGGCGCTCCGTGGAAATCGCGCGGCGATGCATGGCGCGCGTTCGGCGCTCCGTGGGAAACGCTCGGCGGCGCGTTGGAAGCGCTCGGCGGTCCGTGGAAATCGCGCGGCGGCGCGTTGCGAACGTCCGGCGGTCCGTGGGAAACGCGCGCCGTCGATTTTCACGCGAACGCGGCGCTTCGCCTATCGTTTCCCGTCCCTGTCTTCAAGAAATCCCGGCCGGGCGGAGCTTGAGATCGCCTCCGGGCGTCTATGATTGCCGGATCGAAGAGTGTGGAGCGTGAGTGAGAATTGCGTGGAGGAGGTTGAATCGATCGTTTCGTATCGCTCTTTTTGAGTTGTCATCGACGTTCCCCGCCGACGAACGTATTTTACATTTTATTTTCGCTATTCTAATATTGCTAGTGTATATTCACAATGCTAAAATGACTGTGGGCCTTATTTCGGAAAGGATAACGGCATGGATAATTTGACCAAAGGCATCAATCCTTTTTATCCCGGACAACCGGTCCCGGTCGAATACTTTACCGGGCGTATGAAGGAAATCGAGCGTATAACCCGGGCGATCGGACAGGTCGAAAACGGCAAGCCGCAGGCGGTGTTTCTGACCGGGGAGTATGGGATCGGCAAAAGCTCGCTGGCGGGATTTCTCAATTTCTTCGCGGAGAAAAACAACCACCTCATCGGGATCCACGTGTTCCTTGGCGGAGCCGAAACGCTGGATGATCTGGCGGAAAAAACGGTGGAGGCCGTGCTCCGCCAGCAGATCTACGAGGAGAGCAGGGTTGAAAAAATACGCAATTTCCTCGCCAAATACATCGGGCAGCAGAGCCTTTTCGGCGTGAACGTCAATTTCCAGGCCGTCAAGGCGGATGCGCCCAACATCGCCAAGGGTTTCCTGCCGTTTCTGAATGAATTGTTGGGAAGGCTGAAGGACGACGGCGTGAAAGGGCTTATGCTGATATTGGACGAAATAAACGGCATCACCAGGAATAAACAGTTTTCGCACTTTGTAAAGAGCCTTGTCGACGAGAACGCGGTCGCTCAAAAGCCCCTGCCCCTCCTGCTCATGCTTTGCGGCGTGGAAGAACGGCGCAGAGACATGATCGGGCATCATCCGCCGGTGGAACGGATATTCGATATCATCGAGATTAATCCCATGGAAGATGCGGAAACGGAGACTTTTTTTGAAAAGTCATTCTCCTCCATTGGACTGAAAGTCGAAGATAGAGCGATGTACCTCATGCGTTTTTATTCCGCCGGGTTTCCGAAATTGATGCACATCATCGGCGACAAGGTGTTTTGGGAAAACAAGGACGGCGTGATCGATGAAAAGGACGTGCGCGCGGGAATCGTCGAGGCCGCCATAGACGTCGGTTCCAAGTTCATCGATCAGCAGGTCTACAAAGCCCTGAAAAGCAACCTCTATAAATCCATTTTCAAAAAACTGGCGCAATCCCATTTCGATCTGTCGTTTACGAAGGCGGAAATCGAAAAAACCCTGGATGCTTCGGAAAAAAAGAATTTCAGCAATTTCCTGCAGAGAGCGAAAAAACTGGGCTTGCTCGTATCGGGCGAGGAGAAAGGCGAGTACATTTTCACCAGCCGCCTGGCGAGGTTGTATATTAATTTCGCAGCCGATTTCAAGTGGAAATGAGATTCTATGTGGGGAGGACTCCGACGGTCTGAAATGCTATTAGAGGAAAATACGTGAACTAGATTACCAATGATCCATGATGCTATTATTGAACTGTTCTTTAAATTCATTCTTCCAAAATGGGTTTATATTCTCTCAGGAAATAGTCAGAGGTTTTATCTATTGCCCATAAAGGAGTAGATTTCAACATTCTACCGTTTGATAGAAAGCCTGAATCCATCGGATAATTCGTTGTATTTTTTGGAAATTCTATTTTCAGATAACTAGTGATTTTTCCAATTTGTATTTTATTATCAGGTAAAATTTGAAAATCATTGGAATATATTTCTTTATTATCAAATTTTCCATTCTTGTTCTCATCCTCTACCACTTTCATTTTATTATCATTTAGAAAAATGAAATAAAAAGGATCGGTCTTACTTTCCGAAGGTCAATAATCAAAAAAATACATTTTCTCGACGTGCTTGCCCAAGCAGCGAATGACCGTAACATGATCCGGC
>JAFGSW010000005.1 GCA_016934415.1 Spirochaetales bacterium
GACATATAGTTCCCCTTTCCCAAGGAACAGTATGCAGGATGGCGCCACCTGTTTCAATTATGTTGACGTCGCACTAGACTCTCAAAGTATCATATGCCCGTGAGAAGCGAAGAGGAGGGGGGAAATGTCGAAGAATCGCGGCGCGACCGGCCCCGCCGCTCCGCAAAATCCCAAAACTCAACTCGCGGCACAGGAGGCGCTCCGCGGCAAGCGGCGGGGATTACGGGCGGTCCTGCCTTTCATCGGCCCCGCCTTCATCGCGTCCATCGCGTACCTCGATCCCGGCAACTTCGCGACGAACATCCAGGGCGGGGCGGAGTTCGGCTACGCGCTTCTCTGGGTGATCCTGCTGGCGAACCTGATGGCGATGCTCCTCCAGAGTCTCTCCGCCAAGCTCGGCATCGCCACCGGGAAAAATCTCGCGGAAATGTGCCGCCTCCGTTTCCCCAGGCGGGTGTGCATCATCCTCTGGATCACGCAGGAGCTCACCGCCATGGCGACCGACCTCGCCGAGTTTCTGGGTGCGGCCATCGGCATCACCCTGATTTTTCACATCCCGATGATCATTTCGGCGGCCATCATCGGCGTGCTCGTGTTCGTCATCCTCGGCGTCACCCGGCGCGGATTTCGGGGGCTGGAGCTGTTCATCGGGGGCGCGGCCGGCATCATCGCCTTTTGTTATATAATAGAGACGGTGCTTGCCAAGCCGGATTGGGGCCAGATTCTCTTCCACAGCTTCGTCCCGTCTTTGCCGGGAAACGGCGCGGTGCTTTTGGCCGTCGGCATCATCGGCGCGACCGTCATGCCTCACGCGATCTACCTTCATTCCGGCCTCACGCAGAGCCGCATAGTTCCCAGGAACGAGGTTGAGGCGCGCCGTATTTTTCACTATGAAAAAATCGACGTCGTCATCGCGATGGCCGTCGCCGGATTGGTGAACATGGCGATGCTCTTCATGGCCGCCAAGGTGTTCCATTTCACCGGCCACACCGACGTCGCCGACATCAACACCGCTTTTAGGACGCTCACCCCGCTTCTCGGCGGAGGTGCGGCCCTGGTGTTCGGCGTCTCGCTCATCGCCTCGGGTGTTTCCAGCTCGCACGTGGGCACGATGGCCGGCCAGATCGTGATGCAGGGATTCGTGGATTTCAGAGTTCCTGTCTGGCTGCGCCGGGTGGCGACGATGTTTCCCGCCATGGCGGCCATCGCGCTGGGTCTGGATCCCACGCGGACGCTCGTCATCAGCCAGGTTATCCTGAGCTTCACGCTGCCGGTCCCGGTCATCACCCTGATCATGTTTACGCGAAACCCGAAGATCATGGGCGCGCTGGTGAACAAGCGGGTGACGACCGTGCTCGCGATCGTCTGCGCCGCGGTCATTCTCCTGCTAAACGTCCTTCTTTTGTACCAAACATTCGGCGGACCCCTGCCGGACTTCGGCGGCGCACCAGCAGGATGAGCCCGATGCACTGGGCGCCTATTTTCAACTTATAAGCGGAGGGTAAAAAAATGTTCAAGCATCTCCTCGTCCCTTTGGACGGTTCCCGGCTCGCCGAAGCGGCGCTTTCTCCCGCCGAGAATCTGGCCGCGAAAACGGGCGCGATGATCACCCTCATTCACGTCGTTGAAAAATCAGCCCCCGCGGCGATCCATAACGACCGCCACCTGGTGACGGCGGCCGAAGCCGAAGCCTACCTGGCCGAGATCAAGGAACGCCCCGGCCTGAAAAACCGGCGTGTTGAAACCCACGTGCACTCGGCGGAGGTGCACGACGTCGCCCACAGCATCACCGAACATTCGGCGGAGCTGACGCCCGACCTTATTGTCATGACGACGCACGGCCTCGGGAGCGCCCGGCGTTTTTTCTTCGGCGCCATTGCACAGCAGGTCATCGGCATGGGCCGAATCCCGGTCCTTATGGTTCGGCCCGTGGAGGGAACGAACTCATCGTCAGACGTGCGGACCGGCGATTGGGGAACCATACTCGTTCCCCTCGACGGAAACGCCTTCCACGAAAAGGGTCTGCCCTTCGCCCACGGGATAGCCCGCGCCTTTCACTCCCGCGTCCACCTGCTCATGGTCGTGCCCAGATTCGGAAACCTCCGCGGGTCGGAGGCGGCCGCAAGCAGCGTGCTGCCGGGGGCCACCAGGCTCAAGCTGGAGATGGAAAGCGCCGTCGCGGAGGATTACCTCAAAGGGCGGGCGGAGGAGTTGAAACGTGACGGGATAGAGACGAGCGCCGAGACGGTGCGCGGCGGTCCGGCCCGCGTCATTATACGGGTCGCGCGCGGCCGCGAAGCGGATCTCGTCGTCCTCGGCACTCACGGCAAGGCGGGCGCGGACGCGTTCTGGAGCGGAAGCGTGGCCGCGAGGGTCGTGGAGCGAACCCATGTCCCATTGCTGCTCGTTCCGTTGAAAGAATAACCATAGAAATTTATTTGACAAACGGCCGTAAAAATAAAACAATGGAGGAAGGCGGGTCAAACGCCGGTGAAGGGGGCTCATCTGCCGAAAAGAGTTCTCATAGTCATTATCACATTTCTGCTCGTCGGCGCGTCCGCGCAGGCCTTTGACTTCGGGGCCGGACTTTCATTGAGCTACGGCCTCTCCCTGATCAATGACTATATCCCGGGCATGACGACCTTCAACGGCAGCATTAACCACCTCGAAGCGGGCGCTTACTTCGACGCCATGTTCGCGCGACTCACGTTCATGTATGTCACCAACATCGGTAACCCGCACTCGTCGCCCCCCTTCACGGGGAGGCTGTGGACCGCCCAAATCGGCGGCAGCCTGCTCCTTAAATTCCCGGTCGTGATCAAGTCGCTCACCCTCTGGTCGGGCGCCGGAGCCGGGTTTCTCACGACAATCATGATGGATCTTGACGGCGACGGAGTCAGCAATCTGGATCCCGCCGCGAACCTGAACGACATTTACCTGGTCATCGCCTTCGGCGGCGAATTCAAGATCGCCAACCTCATGAAAATCGGCCCCGTCTTCACCCTGAATTACAATTTGACGCCGAGCACATACGACACTGAACCGGCGGGGTCGACCCATACTCAGGTCATGCTGCAATTCTCAGTAGCGGCCGGCTTCGCGTTTTAGTCATCGTAAGGATTCTTGATTGATCCCGTAAAAAAACATTCGCCGCTACAGCCGCGTTGACGCCGCAGCATCCGCCGGATACTCCGTCAAGGCCAGACGACCTTGAGGTTGGACCTCCCGGAAATGCTTCCGGCCGCCTCACGGAGGAGCGGGTTGAGACATAACCGTCCCTCATCCGTACAGGCGTAGGCTGATTCGTCCGCGCGGACCCAACCCTTCGCGAGCCAATGGTCCCATGCCCCGCCGAGGAGCTCTTCCAATGGCGCGCCGAAACGCCGCGCGATCCTCGATCGCTCGATGCCGTCCTCGAGCCGCAGCCCCATCATGAGCTGTTCCAGGAGGAGAGCACCCGCCGAAAGCCGTTCAACGGAAAGGGCGCTTAAGGGATCGGCCGCGCAATATTGACGCAGGTCTTGCGTCGTTTCCAGGCGAAGCGCCGTCCCGTCCGCCCCGGGCACGGTCGACGCCGCTCCCGGTCCCACGCCGATGTAGGGATCGAGCCGCCAGTAGCGCAGATTGTGGAGGCACTCCTTGCCCGGCCGCGCGAAGTTGCTCACCTCGTACGGCCTGTAGCCGGAAGCCGTGAGGAAGGAGCGCGTCTCACGCCACACCTCGATCTCCGATTCTGTGGTCGGCTGGGCGCATTCGCCGGAACGCACCGCCGCGAAGAGGGGCGTCCCCTCCTCGAGTGTCAGGTCGTACAGCGACACGTGGCCGGGCGCCCGGGCGACCGCCCCTTCCAGGTCGCGGAGCGCTCCCGCGACCGTCTGGGTCGGGATGCAGACGATGAGATCGAGTGAAAGCTCGCCGGGCCACCTCGCCGCGAGGAGATCGAGGGCGCGTCGGTTGTGGGCCGCCGTACCCGCCCGCCCCAGGAAACGAAGGAGCCGGTCGTCGAAGGTCTGCACGCCGAGGCTTATCCGCGTGACGCCGGTTCGCGCGCACACGTCGATGAAATCACGCGAAAGGCTCTCGGGATTCGCCTCCACCGTCCACTCGACCGGACGCCAGGCGCCGCCGATCCGCGCCAGGAGCCTTTCCAGCAGGTCCCCGGGCAGCAGGCTGGGAGTCCCGCCTCCGATGTAGACGGTGTCGATCGATGCCACGGCCAGCGCGTCCGCGAAGCGGTCGATGCCGTCGATCTCGGCGCGGACGACGGCCTGCATCGTCTCCCGATCCGCGTCCGCGATCGAGAAAAAATCGCAGTACCGGCACTTGCGCCGGCAGAACGGGACATGGACATAAAGCGCGTTGTCATGGGGATGCGGTTGAAGGCTGGGGGAGGAATCGGTCTTCATCGCCATAATGCCGACGCGGTCGGGCGTATTTTATGCGCGCCTTCTCGTTGAAGAGACCGCCTTTAAGCTTTACAGCGACGATCTTTCAACGGGCTGCAGATTCGCCGCGCCGCTCAATAGACCGGGCCGAGTCGGTTGAGAGGCCAGAAGCGGAAGAGTGATTTCCCGAGCAAGTTGGAGGTTTTCACTTCGCCGAAAAAACGCGCGTCCCTTGAATTGTCGCGGTTGTCGCCCATGGGGAAAAATCGGTCGGGCGATATGTACAAGCCGAGCGCCCTGTGTTCGAACCTGTTCCGGGCGGCTTCGTCGTACGGCTTGAGGCCCCATTCGGCGTAATTCAACCAATAATCCTCGAAGTCCCTGTCCGTGTACAGCGACTGTTCATTGGTATCCTGGAATATGTAAATGTATTTCACCGCGGCCGCCTGGTACGCCTTCTCCACTTCGTCCTTGGACATGGCGTCGATTCTGGCGCGGGGGAGAAGATTGTATTCCAAGATCGTTTTCTTGTATTGCAGGGCGATCTCCTCATCCGACATCCCCGACAGATCGATATGCCGATTACCGAACGGCTCATTCTTTACCTTCCACTTAATCATCGCCTTATAGTATTCGGTCCGAATTTTATCAAACGTCCAGTTGTCCTTTTCAGGGTTATATGCAGTGATCGCCGCCAGGACGTACTGGATCATGATGGATTCGAACTCTTCGGGCTTATCGGGTGACAGTAATTTCCTGTCCGCTTCCCTGATCCGGGGGTAACAGAAAAGATAGACGTAGCGGGCGTCGATTCCGGGCTTGAGCGTCTCGGGCGCGACGCCACCCTTGAGATACGTCTGTTGGATCACGTTTTCCCTGATGACCGGATATTGGTCGAACGGATAAAATTTCTTCTGAATCTGGTAGTCGAGGGGCGTATATTGCTTCTTGAGGTCGTCCTCGCTCGTCCAGCCGTTCCCGTCCCCCTGCATGATCTCGACCCTCCCGTCGCGCATCCGGAACCGCTCGCCGGGTTGGGCGATGAGTCGCTTGACGAGAAAGTGCTTGGCGATATTCCCCTTGGCATCCTTGTCGAGATTGACGATGGTGAAGGTGAGCATGTAGACGAGACGGTTGAAAAGTTCCTCCACCCACGTCACGTCCCGGCCCATTTCCGTTTCATAATCGGGGTTGAGGAAGACCACGATGTCGCCGCGCTTGGCCAGTTCAAAACCGGGCAGCTTTCCGAAACCCGGCACAAGCTCCGGCCCGTACACGATCTTGTCGACGAACAGGCGGTCGTCGCCGATAATGGTGTCCTCCATCGAGCCCGACGGCACGGCGTAGGCCTGGATCAGGTATTGGTTGAGAATGAGCACCACCACCGCCGCCCAGAGGAGGGCCTGGATCCAATCGAGGATCTGATTCTTCTGTTTCTGCTTCGCCTTGCGCTTCAGCTTGCGGCGTTTGCGCCACGTCAGATAGCGCTCGGTATGCGTGATGAGAAATGTTTCCACTTCGGCCAATTGCATCGATCCGCTCCCCTGATCCCGCCGCACATCCCCGGGCGGGCAAAACGGCGCATAGACACGCGCGCCGCCGTTTTTCGTACGGGGCAGAATAACACAATGAGCTTCGATTGACAAGTGAAGGCGGCCAAACTATAATCTGTCCCTATGTTCGACAAGCTGTTGAAACGAAAAACAAAGGAACCGATACCTGATTTTTCCGAGGTCACGGTGACCCTCAAGCCGATCCTCGGGATCCGTCCGGGCATCTATCTCATGATCATCTACGGGGTGATCATCCTCGCCGTCCTGTTCGTCCTTTTCTTCGTGCCCGGGCTTTATGCCGCGGGCTCGTACGTGAATTTCTCGAGCGGGCCCGTGCCGGCCGGCGTCTGGATCGACGGAAAGAAGGCGGGCGTCACGCCCTGCGAGGTGCTGGTGCACGAAGGCCGGCATGAGGTCAGGATTGAGAGGCCCGGCTATAAACCGGTGACCATGACGAGGGACGTGACGCGCTTCGTCTTCGCCCTGCCCTTCCTTCCCAAGAGGGAATTCATCGAAACGCCGCTCGAGGCGGCCGACGTCACCGCGCTCGTCCGCACGGCCTATAACGATTTCTCTGGCTGGGCGTCCATCGAGGCGTTCGCGGGGGATTATCCCTACCCGCCCGTTCTTACAGAGACGGCCATGAGCATTTACGCGAGTCCCACCGAGGACACCTACCGGGCGCTCCACAACCTTCTGGAACGCACCCTCCCCTTCGTCCATCTGCCGGAGCTCGCCTTCGACTGGTTCAGCGCCTATTACATAGTTGAAACCAGGGGCCGCGGCCCGACCGCGGCCGCCGCCTTCGACACCGTCGCCGGTCTGCGCCGGCTGCTCGGCCGGTACGATAACCTTCCGTTCTTCCTCTACGCCATGCTCCCCCAGCAAATCGCCCGGACGCACGACACCGCGGCGGGCGGGCCGTCCCCCTACGTGACGAGGGCCGATCTGGACAAGGAGGAGTGGTTCAGAACGAAGACCGACGGCTACCGGGCGTTCCTCTCGCGCTTCACGCCTTCGCGCGGCGCAATGCCGGGTCCGGCCGTGTCGGTGGGTGGCGTGCAGTTTCTGCCCGTGCCCGCAGGAACGTTCATCATGGGGCGGTTCGAAAAAGAGGGCTCGCTCTTGGGACCGAATTTCCTGGCCTTGTTCCCCCACCCCCAACGGGTGAAGGGATTCTATATGGCGCGCACCGAAGTGACCAATGCCCAATTCCGAAGCTTCTTGCGGGAGAAGCCAGACTGGCGGCCGGATAACAGGGACAAACTGAAAGCGGCGCATCTGGTCGACGATTTCTATCTCAAGGACTGGCGGGGGATCGATCCTCCCGCCGGCAAGGAAAATTTTCCCGTCATCTACGTTTCCGCCTATGCCGCCGAAGCCTACTGCGACTGGCTTTCCGGAAAACTTGGCTCAAGCGTGCCGCGCGCCCGCGTGCGCCTGCCCTACGAGGCCGAATGGGAATGGGCGGCCGACGGCGGCTCGCCCTCCCGGTTCAAAACCTCCGGGTCCCGCTTCTACGCGGAATTCTCGGCCGGCCTCAAGCCGTCGGGGTCGTCCGCCCCGAACGTGTTCGGACTCACCGACATGGCGGGAAACGCATACGAGTTGTGCCGTGACTGGTTCGCTTTGTCCGCACCGCTCGTGAGCTCAAGCGACCCCGAGAAAAACGTCTACGACCGGTATAATCCGTTCACGACGGGCCAGGTGAAGGCGGTGCGCGGCGGTTCCTGGGCCACCCCGAGCGAAAAGATCGAGGCCTACACCAGAGGCGGGCAACCGTCGAACGCGAGCACGCCGTTCCTCGGTTTCCGGCCCGTCATCGGCAGCGAGTGACGCGCGCCGACGGGCCCGCCGCGAAGGAGACGGTGAACGACCATGGCTGAATCGGACTCCGCGCCTAAAAAGAACGACGTCAAGGTTCTTGCCGTCAACAAGAAGGCCCGTTTCGAGTACGAGGTCATTGAAAACCTCGAGTGCGGCCTGGAACTGGCGGGGACGGAGGTCAAATCGATCAAGGCCGGCCAGTTCTCCTTCGCCGACGCCTACGCCAAAGTGGAGAACGACGAGCTCTGGCTGGTCGCGCTGCACGTGACGCCCTATGTTTTCGGCAACATCCACAATCGCGAGCCCGCCCGCCAGAGGAAACTGCTCGCCCACAAGCAGGAGATCAAGCGTCTCAAACGCAAGACCGACGAAAAGGGCTTGACCCTCGTTCCGATGAGGTTTTATCTTAAGAAGGGAATCGTGAAGGTGGAAATCGCGACCTGCCGCGGCAAAAAGCTGCATGACAAGCGGCAGTCGATAAAAGCGCGCGACGTCAAGCGGGACATCGACCGCGATTTCAGGAAAAGGATATAGCAGGGATAATCCGGGGGATTGTCGCCGTGGGGCATGTTGTTCACTGGGAATCGGCTGTCGCCGAAACCGGGGAACTGGAAAACCTTTTTTTAGTCGATAATAGTGATGCGGGTTCTTTGACATAGCTCGACTTACAATAAACCCAACCATGGGGGTGTAAGGGTTTCGACTGGGGATGTCGTGACAAGGGCTGCAAGCGGAGCGCCGATCTCCCAAAAGCGGCAACAACGATAACTGCCGATAAAGCAGAATTCGCACTCGCCGCGTAATTTACGCGACGACGGACCCTCCGGACGCTGTTCCGAGGACGGAGGCCGTCTGTAACAAACCGGGACTTGCCCCTCGCGAAGGCCGCGGCGCGGGGGGGACACCATACGCGGTCGTAAGGTTTCAATCGGCTTCAGCGCCTGCGCCTGTTAAGACCCTGACAATCAAGCACGCGCTAAGCTTGTAGAGGCTTTTGGGGCGCGCTCCAGGACGCGGGTTCGACTCCCGCCACCTCCATAGAAAAGGCTGCCATCCGGCAGCCTTTTTTATGGTCAGATGAAGGGAGTCGAAGGGTTGCGGAGTCTGAAATGCCAATTATGGCGTCATAGACGGCACAGAATTGTCTGTCTTGAGTTTATTCACGCGCTCCGCCGTCGGAAGCCTGAATCTGATTATTGCTAAAAGCTAACAATTTACCTCTCAATAGAAGCATGTACTTACGGTCTTCCGCAACTCGCGCCGAGCGATAGCGAGGAAAAGCCGCCAGGATGGCGGCGTCAGCGAGTACCCCGGCCCGGAGCGCGCGGCCACGATGCTTCGGCAAGCGTAGCACAGGTGGCCGCGGCTGAGGACGACTCCCGTCACTGCTGAGGAGACGATTGATTCTTCTGCAATACAATGTTGTTCTTCACTGAAAAATCTGATAGAAATTTTGAATCCTCTCGTACGCAAGATTATATTCTAAGGCAGGAGCATAATGGAAAAGAACCTCAAACGCGACATCGCCTTCGCCGCGGCGGACGCCCTCATCCGGGACGGCATGAAGCTGGGCCTCGGCACAGGCTCGACCGCCTGCTGGGTGGCGGTGCGGCTGGCCGAGCTCATCAAGTCGAAGAAAATCCGGTCAATCCGCGCGGTCGCCACCAGCTATAACACGAGACTCGACTGCGAGCGCCTGGGCATCCCGCTCACCGGCCTGGCCGACCCCGCTCTCGACAACCAACTCGACCTCACCATCGACGGCGCGGACGAAATCGATCCCAACCGCGCCCTCATCAAGGGCGGCGGCGGAGCGCTCCTGCTTGAAAAAATCATCGCCTACGCCTCGCGCGAATTCGCCGTCGTCGCCGGCGACAACAAGCTCGTCGCCCACCTGGGCGAAACTTTCGCCGTGCCCGTTGAGGTCGTCCCCGAAGCGCTCTCGCTCGTGCAAGACAAGCTCGCGCGCCTCGGGGCGTCGCCGGTCGCCCTGCGTACGCCCTCCAACTTTGCCGGCCCCGTGTACACCGACCACGGCAACCTCATTGTGGACGCCCGGTTCCCCCGCATAGACGCCCCGGCCGAACTGGAGCGGGAGCTCAAGGCCGTTCCCGGCGTCGTGGAATCGGGCGTGTTCACCCGCCCCGTCACCCACCTTTTCATCGGCTTTCCCGACGGGAAAGTGGAACGGCGCTGACCCGGCCGGGCGCGGCCCCCGTCCCGCCGGCGACGCGAGATTTTTTTGCGTTTTTCCCCAAACTTCATATAATTGAAGGTGAGAGGCCCGGCAAAGACGGCCGTACAGCTTATGCCGCGCGGCGCCGATATTATCAGTAGACCGACCCCTCGAAAATCTTCGCATAGAAGGACTGCAACGTGTCCGGACTGTACAGTAAAGCCACTGAAATTCTCAACAATCACGATCCGCAAACCTCAAACGACGCCGACTCCGGGACCATCATGTTCGATCCCAAATCCGGAATTTCCCAGGAAGACCAGCAGGATATCATCCGGAACATCAACGATATCATGCAGTCGAGCAAAATCAAGGCGTCGCCGGACATTTTCCGCATCAAGGCGAAAAAGAAGGGTTTCGGCTTTCCGATCGTCGTCAACCTGGTCGCTTTAGGGGTGATGGCCGTCGTGATATTCATCCTGTGGTTTTTCTTCCAGAAGACCGAGACCAGCATCGCGAGCGGCGGCGGCGGCGTGGGAAGCGAGGCCCAGCGGCAGATCATTGAAATGCAGAAACAGCGGGCGGCGGAGGAGCTCAACAAGAAAAACCAGGAGATCCTGGGGATCCAGTCCGACCTGCAAAAAGTGAACAGCGACCTGACGTCGCTCAAGGAAAACATGTCGAGCGAGATCGCGGCCAAGGAACAGGCCATCAAAGAACAGTTCGATCAGAACCTGGAGGCGGAACGGAAGCGGCTCATCGCCGCGGGGACAGCCGCGGCCGACGTGGAACGCAAATTACGGGAAATGGAGGCGGACCAGAACAACCAGCTGCAGGCCCAAATGGTCGCTTTCAAGCGCGATACCGAGGTGAAGATGCAGGAACGGGAGCGGCAACTCCTCGATCAACAGCGGCAGATGAGCGCCCAACTCGAAACGGCCACGAGCGATCAGAAAAGGCTGAGCGCCGCTTATGAGGCCGAGCTGCGCCGTTCGGAGCAGCAGCTGAACGAAGCGGAGCAGAGGAACCGCACCCTCACGGCTCAGAAGGAGAAGTTCGATCTCATCGACCAGCAGATCGTTGGTTTCTACCGCCAGGTCCAGGTCGACATCGGCGTGGGGGACTTCCCCGCGGCCCGGACCCGGCTCAAAAATCTTCGCGAGTACCTGGCGCAGCCAGCCATCGCCTCCATCCCGGAGATAGCCCGGCGTACCGAGGTTGAAAACTTCGTCATGGAAAGCCTCGAATCGCTCATGGCCGCGAGTGAACGGCAGACCGCCGCCGACCAGCATCCAACCGCCGCGGACACACAGACCGTCCAGGCCGAGGCGAAGATCGTGACCGACATACGCGCTCTCGTCCTCCAGGCGGACGAGGCCTACCGGGCGGGGAACAAGACCCAGGCCGACGGCCTCTACCTCAAGGCCCTGGAGCTCATCCCGGAGGTCAACAAGAGCCACCAATACCTCATGGGCCGCGTCAACGAAATCGAGGCCTTCCGCAAGGCCCAGGTGGCCACGGCGCTCGACGCCGCCGCGATCCACTACCGCAACCGTCAGTACGGCGAGGCGCTTTCAAGCTACGGCAAAGCCCTAGCCTACCTGCCCACGGACCGCAATACCGGCAAACTGCTGGATGAAATAAAAAGCGCGTCCCTCGAGGCGGAAAACGCGCGTCCCAACGCGCAGGCAGTGAAAGCCGCCGAGGAAAAACTGAAGGCCGGCAACGACCGGTTCAAGAAGGGCGCGTACGACGAAGCCATCGCGCAGTACCTCGATCTCCTCCGCACGTCCTCCCGGACGCCCGCCGGGGCCGAAGCCGCCTCGCAATTGGCCAAGGCGATCACGGCGAAAGACGACGCCTTCTCCAAGCAGATCGCGTCCCTGCAGGGCAGCTCGACCTCGGGATTGGACGAGTATAAAAAGGAAGTCGACGTGCTGAAGAAGACCGTGGCCGAGCGGGAGAAGGAGCTGGCCGCCCTCAAGGGGAATCTCGAGACGAGCCGGAACGACCTCAACCAGAAATTACTCGACGAGCAGGGAAGACTCAAAACGGCCGAAACCGAGATCGAACGTCTCAAAAATCTGTCCGAGGACTACGTGAAACTCCAGACCGACTACGGCGCCTACTCCCGGAACGAGGACGGGGTGGTCCGCACTCAAAGCCTCGAGGAAATGGCCCTCGGCAAGTCCTACCTCGATTCATTCCTCTCCTCCACCACCGTCCGCTCGGCCTTCCCCGGGCTCCTCGAGCGCATCAAGCGATACGATCGGGCGTTCGAGCGGGCGGGACGGATCAGTGCGCTTGAGGATACGCTCGACGTCATCAAGGCCGCCCATGCGTTGAAAACGAAAGCGGATAAAATCTCATTTCTGCGGAAAAAAGCGGACGAAGTTCGGAAGACGGATCCCACGGCGTCCGTGCTCCTCAAAAGCCTTGTCGATCTGCTCTCGTCATAGCCGTCAATTCGTCTGCCACCAATCGCGTGCCTTGTAGAGTTTCTGGTTGTTGGGATCGAATACGTAGTAGTAATCCGCCGGCGAAAAATCGATGAGCACCTGGCCGGACGCCCCGTTGTCGCGCGTCAGGGCCTTTACCTGCCTGTCCCAGCCGATGAGGCGCATGGTCTGATCCGCGTTCCGCACTACTATCCCGTCCACGGTGGCGAACACCGAGTTATTATCACCATGCAGGTTTCCCAAGGAAAATACCTGGCGGCCGGCAGATTCGCTGAGGATCGGCGGCAAGGCGAAGTCCGGGTACCCGCCGTAGTCCGCGTAAACCACCGCGTACCCCTGTTCCGGCCAATTGCTTCTATCGCGGAAAGCCAGAATCGAAACCGGTTCGGGACTGGCCGGAGGCGAGGCGAGAGGTGCGTTAAAAAGGCGTCCGGTATACTCCAGATCGAAATTCCCTCCGCCCGCCGGGGAAATGGGCGCGGATGACTCCGGCGGAGAACTCGACCAGTCGCTGTAAATGGCGTATCTGAGATTCGAGTATTCCGTCTGCATCAACACGTTGACCGCGGTTCCTCCCGGCACCAGAACGCAGCCGCCGCTGTCCGATCCAAAGAGGCTGTTGGAGATGGATGACGGCGTGCTGGTGGGGGTGAAATTATAGGGGAGATAGCACTCGCCGATCACGAAATTCATACCTGTATCGACGAAATGCCGCTCGCCGAACTTGAAACCCGAGTGGGAATCCGTAAGACTCATCACGAGGGAGAGGTCGCTCGTATAGACGTACAAATTCCTGTTTCCGTCGTATAATTTCGCCAGCACGAAGGCGTATTCATTGACCTGGTTGTTGAGCACAAAAAAGTCGAACTGGTCCACTTGGAGCCCCGCGAGGGTCCCGCTCAAATCGGCCACGGCCGTCGCGTCCGCCAGGTAGCCCGGGAAACTCGAGAATAAAAAAGGCTCGCAGGAAACGGCAAGCAGCAGCAATCCGAGAACGATCAGCCAGCGCGCGTTCATAATCCCCTCCCGGTCAATAATCCCTCCACCAGGCCAGGGTCTTCATGAGCTGCCTGGTGCCGGGGTTGAAGAGATACATGCTGTCATTCTCGCCGTAGGCGACAATGTACCCGTGAAGATCGATGGAATCGGTATTATCGGCTTCCGAGCCGTCAGATTCAAACTTATATATGCGGCTGTCGAGTTTTTCAACTATCGGGCGGCCGTCGAAATCGAAGGTAACGGTCCCCGGCACGATCCGTCCCATCGGATGGAGGTCGTATTCAGAGATCGATGCGGGATTGGCGCCACCGGCATAGAAGTACCCTTCATTGGTCGCGCGGTCGCGCAGCACGAGCCATGCCCCCGGCGAACCGCTCCCGGCGGATCCCGCTCCCTCCAAAGCGAAATCCCTTCCCGTCATGCCTATACCAGCGGTGCATGTATTACTATCGTCTATGGCAGGCTCACCCGGGTCGATGACAGCTTGGTAGCAGGTCAGTGTGGTGATATTGCCGTCGTAGGAAACGGGCCCGTAAGCGTAAAACGAAGCGGCGCCGTCGCTCACTATATATAAATTCCGCCAGTCCAGCCCCCCATATTCCACCATCTCCGTTATCTCCCCGGCCAGGGCGATTGTAACGTTCACCAGGCTGGTCCCGACGATATGGTAATTTTCATCCACGGGGATATGCAGTCTTCCGGCTTGAGAATCGTTATCCGTGCTGATCAACGTCAGGGCCCCGTTCAAGACCGCCAACCGCCGGCTTCCATCGGGCAAGACCTGCACGACGTAGACAAAATCGATCTTCTGGCTGCCCGACCACATGACGTGCATCATATACGTCGCGCCCGGAACGCCCGGGAGAACGTCCGAAAGGTTCCGGGTGTGTGAAACCCTGGTGAGGTAGGAGGGGAAAAGTCCTGCTTCGTCCGGATCGCATTGTGTGATGAGGAGAGCCAGCGCCGCGGACAATATTATCTTCAATCGTGATCGCATGTTTCGCCTCCTATCAGGTTGATGAAAAACCGAAAGCGGTTTTTCATCAGCTTCCACAGATGTAAATCAGAAATTGCCGGAACTCATTTTGTGAGTTCTTTCATGGTTTTTCCGCTGTTTTTATCCAATTCCTATTGGACTCCGGCAATTTCATAAGCCGGTTGTTGAAAAAGCTCCACTTTTTCAACAACCGGCTAGAGCCCGATCCTCGCGCCGAAGGAAAATATCGGGATCTCGCCCCGGATAAAGTAAAACCCCCCGCCGAGAAGATTGTTGGTGACGGCCAGGCCCAGTTTCATCTCCTCCCTGACGAAGAACGTCACTTCCCACAGTCTGAATTCGACGTTGATGTTGATGACGTTGAAATATATGTCGGTATAGAGCGGCGAGTCGGGCATTGCGATCATTGTAAAAATACAGCCCACGCCGGTGGAAATCCCGACCTTGAACGCCATCCCCGGAACGGAGATCAGGTAGAGTCCGACGAGCGCGCGCAGGTCGTCGTGAAACACGGTATGGCTTCCCATGGTGTCCGAAAGCTGGAGAAAGAAATAATTTTCCGCGCCGAAATACAGTTGCCGCGGGATCGCGTAAAAAGAGTATCCCGCCCCAAAGCCCACGAACTGGCCGACGGTATACACGAAGGTAAGTTCGTGCTCCACCTTTCGTTCGAGGGGACGCAAGGGGAGCTCCATCCATTCCCGGTCCAGGATGAATTCCTCGGTGTCGTCGTAATAGCCGGGCTTGCGCTGCACGACCGTGAATTTCGATCCGAGGTTGAGGCGCTGAAAGGGCAGTTCGAGGCGCCCGTCCGTGATGACGCCGACGCGCACGACGCCGTTCACCCAGATCTCCGCGCCCTCGTCTCCGGAAAGGACCACGATTCGCTGGACGTAGCCTTTGGCCGTGCGCTCCCCGGCGGGCTCCGTCCCTTCGGGGGACGATTTCGCCACCGCTCCCGCGCGGGAGATCAACTGCGCGGTCGCGTCGTTGAGCCGGTTGTACAGCTCGAGGCCGCTCCGCACCCTCTCCTGGAATTCGTAGAATACCTTCCCGGAAAGATCCCAGGCGCGAAGTTCGAACACCGTGCCCGATTGGCCTCCGGTGTACGAGACGAGAACGACGAAACTCGAGCCCTGGTCCTTGGCCATGGCGGCGAGTCTGGGAATGACGGTTTGTGAAAGGGGTTGAGTCCGGTCGATCTCGGGAACGACGTCTCCCATGGCGCCGGACGGGACGGGCTTGAAGCCCTTCTGTTGGAACCCGATAAGGGCGGAGCGCGTGATGATATTGGTGTAATTCTTGTTCTCGGTCGCGTCCCCGGTGTTCACGTCCCAGAAAAACGAAAACTGGTCGGTCAACCCGGACTTCGCCTGACCGAATACGGCGGCGCCGGCCGCGCACAGCAACACCGCGATGAGCAGTCCCGACTTATTCATGGTTCGCATCGCTCCCCCGTCTTCTATTGTAGCATCTTTGATCCGACTTTTCATTGTCCGTCTCCCGCCCGTCCCGTTTTGTCATTTCGTGTCGAATTTTTCAACGCCGTTCCATTGCGCGGGCGGATTCTTCGCGTACTCGCGACAAACGGCGTGAAGGTGTTTGGCGGCTCCGTCCTCCGGTTCGATTTTTAGGATTTCGGCGAACTTATCCGCCGCCCCCTTGAAATCCCCGGTGTAATACAGGGGCATGGCGGCGTTGTGCATGCCCCAAATCTCCTTTTCCTTGGGCGTCAGCGTGCGCTTGACGGTGAAGATCTTCTCCCCGACGGTCCGCCCCTTGACCCGCACCTTCCCCATCTCCCGGCACGGCAACAGGTCCTTCACCTTCATCTGCAGCCCCTCGGAAATGAGCATTTGTTGCCCGTATTTCTTGGTGAGCCCCTCGAGGCGGGAGGCGGTGTTCACCTTGTCTCCAATGACGGTGTAATCCATCTTTTTTTCCGTCCCGATGTTGCCGACGGTGACGATCCCGTAAGTGATCCCCACCCCGATCCGGAAGGACGGCTTTCCGAGCTTGGCCTGCTCCCGGTTGAACTCGACCACCTTTTCGGTCATCTCGAGTCCGGCGTACACCGACTCCACCGCGTCCCGCTCGTGCTTGATGGGCGCGCCGAAGAAAGCCATGATGGCGTCGCCTATGTACTTGTCGACGATGCCTTTGTGGGAGAGGATGACGTCGACCATGACGGAAAAATAGCGGTTGAGGGAGGCGACCACCTCGTCGGGCGGCAGGCGCTCGGAAATGGTGGTGAAGTCGCGGATGTCCGAGAACAGAATGGCGAGCACGCGATTGTCGCCGATGAGCTCCGCTTCCGGGTTTTCGAACAGCTGGTTGATGACCTCCTGGGGGACGTATTTCTGGAAGATGTTCCTGATTTTTTGTTCGCGTTTCTGGGCGAGAACGGCCTCAAAGGCGTACTTCTTGATGTGGTTGTAGGCCTTTTCCAACTCGCCCACCATGATGTTGAAGGTGTGCGCCAACTCCCCGGTCTCGTCCTGGAACTCGACGGCCACCCGCTTGGAAAGATCGGCGTCGGTGATGATGTCCCTCATGGTGCCCACCACCCGCGTAAGCGGCTTGGTGAGGACCCGGGCGATGAGGAAGAGGAGCAGCACGGCGAGGACGACGGAGACGGCCAGGATGATCCCGGTCCGCCAGGTGATGGAATCCACGTCCTGGTAGAAGGTCTGTTTCTGTTCGGCGACGTATACGTACCAGCCGAACGGCTCGAAATAAAATCCCATGCCCACCCGGTCGATCCCATTCAGGGGGAATTGGGCCAGGACCGATTTTTTCCCGTCGAAATACTTCTTGAGGAGCGGCTTCTCGCCGTCGCGGATCGAGAGCGAGGGATCGGTCGTCATGGCGACGTTCAGTTCCTTGTCATAAGCGAAGACGAGCTCGGTGAGGCTCCCGGTGGTGATGCTCATGGCGTACGAGCCCACGGCCGCGCGGGCCGCTTCGAGCATGCGGGGGTCGGTCGAGAAGTTATTGTCGACCAGAAGCCCCCACTGGCTGTCGGCGAATTTTCTCAAGGTCTCCACCTTGAAGCTCAACAGGTTGTCCGCGATGCGCGAGATGCCCGAAGTGGCGGAAAAATATGCCGACACGCCGGAGATGGCGAGTGTCGCGATGAGAATGGGCAGCACGACAAGGGTGATTTTCGATTGGATTCTCATACGTTGATTCTAACGGATAATTGAAGGATTTTCAAATTTCTTGGTAATTTTGGAGAAAAAACTGCTGATAAACGCGGAAAAAAGAAAAGGGAAAACAAGCCAGGAAACGAAAAGACAATTGATCGATAAAAGCCGCTGTTTTAAAAAACGTTTATTTTTTATTTCACTTGCACTGCCTATCCGTGCCATCCGTCCTATCGGTGTAATCCGCCATGGTTCCCTTCTCCTTCTTTTCGCATAAAGTAGGTCTTGATGTCGCTGTCTCCCCTGAAAGGCAGAGTCTCGATCAACCGGAACCCGAATCGCTCGTAAAAGGGAATATTGGCCTTGTTCTGGGTCTCGAGATATATCGGCGATCCCATCCTCCCGCTCCGCGTCAGCCCGTCCTCGATCAGGGCCCGGGCCAGCCCCCTCCCCCGCGCCGGGGGCGCGACGGCGAGCAGGGCCGGCACGACGTTCGCCATCGCGTGCCGCCCCCTCGAAAAAAACGGACGCTCAAGCGGCGCCCGTTTCGGAATCTATCGCTTCATCGGTCTACTTCAATTGGTCCTTGGGGCTCACCATGCAAAGCCACTCGGCCTCGGCCGCCACCTTGTCTCCCACGTACGCCTTGCCCGACTGCTTGATGGCGATTTTACTCACCTTCAGGTTGGCGACGACGATCTTCACCTCGTCGCCGGGCCTGACCTGCGTCCGGAATTTCACCTTGTCCGCGCTCGCGAAGAAAAAAAGCGAATCGCCGAGCCGGCCGGAAGCCGCCACGCCCGCGCCCCCGCACTGGGCCATGGCCTCCAGCAGGATGACGCCCGGCACGACCGGGTACTCCGGAAAATGTCCCTTGAAGAAGTATTCGTCCGGTCCGAACCGCTTGTACCCGACGATCTCGGTCTCATCTGCCTTCTCCAGCCGGTCCACGTAGAGAAACGGCTCCCGGTGGGGAAGCAGGGATTTGATATCTTGCATGATGTCGTCCTTTCCGTGTGAGGTGCGGGTATTGTAGCCGATGGGCGGGGGAAAGTAAACCGTGGGGGTGAAGGAATCAATAAGGAAGCCAGGAACCCAGGAAGGGGGGAAAAAGAATGTAAAAGCTGAATTGATTGAAATTTGTATCCGATATAAGAAAATTTTTCATTTTTTTTCTTTTTCCATTCATACCTTTCATTTGCCTTTTTCTTTTCCTGGTTTCCTGGATTCCTTATGTATTCCTTCATCCTCGCGGCGCTTGCCGGTATCGTCACCGCGTGGTATAACGAGGAACGGACGAGACGCACAATGATGGAAGACGCTCCCGGGCCGAAAAAACCGCCGCCCCCAACCTCTAGAAACAAAAAGCCGATCCGGGTGAGCCGCATCTTCGGCTACGGTTTTCTTATTTTCGGGATCCTCTCCGTCATCGATTTTTTCAGTCCCATCCCCATCCCGTCGGCGGGGGTATCGGCCATCGTGTCGGGTCTGTTTTTCATTGCGCTGGGAGCGTTTCTTCTGATTCCCGACAAGCCGGCCCGCTTCAGACGGCTGGCGGACCGGCTGCGCCGCCGTTCCCGCCCCTTCCCGGACATCGATCCCCTCATACCCGTGAAAATCCTGAAGCTCGCCCGGGAGCGCGGCGGCGTCCTCACCCTGGCCGAGACGGCGGTCGAGCTCAGCCTTTCCCTCCCCAAGGCCGAGGCGGGTCTCGATGAATGCGTGCGAAACGGTCTTGCCGCCGCCGATTTCGACATGGAGCGGGAGATAAAATACTACCGCTTCCACGAATTCATGCCGCCGCCTGGGCGGGAGAGGTTTCACCCCGGGGAATAGCTCCGTCCCTTCGGGGACGGCCTCCGTCCCTTCGGGGACGGCCTCCATCCCTCCGGGGACGGCCTCCGTCCCTTCGGGGACGGCCTCCATCCCTCCGGGGACGGGCTCCATCCCTCCGGGGACGGGCTCCATCCCTTCGGGGACGGGCTCCATCCCTCCGGGGACGGGCTCCATCCCTTCGGGGACGGGCTCCGTCCCTCCGGGGACGGGCTCCGTCCCTTCGGGGACGGGCTCCGTCCCTCTCCGGGCTAAGAAAACGCCTGGTCGTGCCTAGCGCGCCCGCCTGTTATAGAGATACTTGAAAAAATCCGCGTCCGTGGTCAGGGTCTTCCTGAATTTCGGCAACAGCGCCCGGTACTCCTGCATGGCCATCCAGTAGTCGGCGAAGGCCGGGTCCCGGTTGTAGGCCGAGTTCCGGATCTGGAGCGCCTCGGCGTCGGCCTTGGCCATGATTTCCTTGGCCTTGCGCGCCGCCTCCGATTGGATCTGCTGGAGCTCGCGCTCCATCTGCCCCAGCCACTTCTGCCTCTCGCCCTCGCCGTCCGAGCGGAAGGCCTGGGCGATCTGGTTTCGCTCCTTGATCATCCGGTCGTACACGCTCTGCGTGAGGTCGTCCGAGTACTTGATCTGGCGAATGATGAGGTCGATGAGCTCGATGCCGTAATCGGGCGTGATCCGGCGGGCCTCCTCGAGCATCTGCACCGACTGTTTGTCGCGGCCGACCGAGACGGGCTCGAACTTGATCTCGGCGAAGGTGGAAATCGAGGAGAGGCTCTCGGCGCTCTCGCCCTCGCCGGCGAGGCCGGTGACGACGTTGGCGCGCTCGATCTCGCTGATGACGTTCGAGTTCCGCACCGCCTCGCGCAGGGGATTGCGGGCGATGATCTTGCGCACCTCGGAATCGATCACGTCGTCCAGCCGCGAATGCGCCTGTCCGATCGAGCCGACCGATTCGAAGAACTTCTTGAGGTCGGCGATCCGCCAGCGCGCCGTGGTGTCCACCCAGATGAACTGGTTCTCCGACGTGGGCAGCCGCTGGGCCGAGCCGTCCCAGGACTGGATCTTTTTCGGATAGACGGACACGGAAGCGACGAACGGCGTCTTCAGGTGCAGTCCGGCCTCCGTATCGATCCGGACGATCTTCCCGAATTCCACGATCACCGCCTGCTCGCCTTCGGTCAGGATGTAATACGGGCCGATGAGGATGACGAGCGCGACCACCCCGACGATCAGCGCCGTGATGATGAGAGGTTTTTTCATTTTCATTGGTCGCCCCCTTCCGCGGCGCCGGGCGCGGGCGCCGGTCGCGGCGGCCGCTCGAGGTTTTTCAGCGGGATGAAATTCTTGAGGTTTTTATCGATCAAGTCGGTGTCTTCGGCGCCGGCGAACACGTCGTTGTACATTTCGTAATACAGCCGGGTGCGCACCACCTCGGGCGCCTTCCGGTATTCCGCCAGAACGGCCAGGAAGCGGGCCACGTCGCCGCGGGCGTTGTTGACCCGCTCGATGGCGTACCCCTCGGCCACCTGAATCGTTTTTTCCGCCTCTCCGCGCGCCCTGGGAATCTCCTTGTTGTAAGCTTCCTTGCCCTCGTTGATGAGCTTGCTCCGGTCCTGGATGGCCTTGTTGACATCCTCGAAGGCGTCCTGCACCGCGCCCTTGGGCGGGACGATGTTCTGGAGCTTGACGGTGGTCACCGTCGCCCCCAGGCCGTATTTGCGGAACAGCTCGTTGATGAGCTCCTGGCTTTTGGCCTCGATGTTGGCCCGCTCGGAGCCGATGACGTCGAAAATCGAGCGGTCGCCGACGAGCATGTTGATGATCGACACCGCGATGTCGCGGATGGTCTTGTGCCGGTCCTCGACATTGAAGAGCCAGGCCTTGACGTCGTTGATCCTGTACTGGATGATCCACTCCACGTCGATGATGTTAAGATCGCCGGTGAGCATGGTGGATTCGTCGGGGTAATCACGGGTGGAATACCGGGTGACGATCCCGGACTGTTCGGTGCGGAACCCGAACTCCTCCTTCAACACGCGCTGCGTCGGCACATTGAAGTTCCGTTCGATGCCGAACGGCAGCTTGAAGTGGATGCCCGGCCCCTCGATCCGTGAAAGCTTGCCCAGGAAAAGCACGGCGGCTTCCTCCTGCGGGTCGACGATGAAGAAGCTCGTGAAGAGCAGGATCAGGGTCAACACGCCCGCGATGACGAGAACGATCACCAGCGGCTTGGCCTTGGCGAACACCCGTTGCCAAAACAATGAATTCATGGCGACTCCTTTCTTGATTGGTTTCGATTTCGACTTTTTATGCCGGCTGCATCAATTGTTACATCGATCTGGGTATTTATAGTTATGCAGTTCACCGTCCCCAGCGTCGCAATCCATTACATAAATGTCACCCCGAGCCTCGTCGAAGGGTGGCCGGGAATTCGCTTAACCGAAATCCCAATCATGGTTCGACAGGCCTGTCCTGAGCCTGCCGAAGGGCTCACCATGACTTTTCCGCCTAAGGCGATAGATTTCCCACCGCCTCCTTGATCGCCCTGATGTGCGCGGGCGTCGTGCCGCAGCAGCCGCCGACGACGTTCGCGCCGGCCTTCACCAGGACGGGCACGAGCGCGGCCATCATGGCGGGCGTCTCGGGGAAGACGGTCGCGCCGTTTTCCACCCGGGGCAGGCCCGCGTTGGCGTGCACGAGGATGGGGAGATCGGGAACCGCGGCGCGCATCTCCTCAACGACGCCGATCATGCGCTCGAACCCGTTCCCGCAGTTGGCGCCGATGATGTGCGCTCCCGAGGCCGCGGCGCTCGTGGCCGCCTCGGCGGGCGTGAGGCCCATCATCGTCCGGAACTCGCCCTTGGCGGTGAGGTCGAAGGTGAAGGTGCAGATGACCTCGAGCCTGGTGTGCTCCCTCGCCGCCCGGACGGCGGCCGCCGCCTCGGCCGCATCACTCATCGTCTCGACGCAGATCGCGTCAGCGCCGCCCCGCTCCAGGGCCTCGGCCTGCTCGCGGAAGGCGGCGTAAAGCTCATCCTCGGTCACCTCGCCTGTGACGAGCATTTTGCCCGTGGGCCCCATGGAGGCGATCACCCACCGGTCGGGGCCGGCGGCGTTCCGCGAGATGCGGGCCGCGGCCTCGTTCACCTCGGACGCCCGGTCGGCCAGGCCGTAATGCTCTAGTGTGAGGCGCGAGCCGCCGAAGCTGTTGGTCTCTATCATGTCCGCGCCGGCCTCGACGTAACTCCGCGCGACCTCGAGAACGGCCTCGGGGCGGTCAAGGCACCAGCGCTCGGGACATTCGCCCGGCGGCAGGCCTTTCTCCTGTAAAAAGGTTCCCCAGGCGCCGTCGGAGACGAGCAGTCTTCCCTGCCGGACGCTTTCCGTAATGGTGGTTGTAGGCATCAGTACCTCCTTCCTCATCCGAGGAATACGCACAAGGGCGGGGGGAACGTGTCCGCCGCGATCCACGAAAAAATCAAAATCATCCGAAAATCGGTGAGGTCGAAATAATTCAGACTCTCGATCGCCCGGACAAGCGCCCATTCCTGCCTAATCGATTGCGACGCTCTCGCAGAGATGATGGCCCCGATAAAAACTTCCGGCCGAACGAAAGAATCCCGCGCAATTCTTCTCACGAGTTCGCGTTTATCCATGTCTTAATTTATACCGTCGATGCCATTAAGTAAAGCGAAGTCATGGGGACGTTTCGCCCCGTTCAGCCGGCGGCATAGCTTTTGGGGCGGTCATAAACGAAGGCCGATTTCTCCTGCTCGATCTCGGCCGCCTCCTCCTGAAAATTCGCGCCCGCCGGCGCCCTTGACCAGCCGAATGAATTTGCATACCATTGCCGCCTGGTATGCGAATGCCGGCCCGAGAAGGGCGAAGGAGAGTGTCGTATGGGTATCGGCATAGGCGAGGTGATCATTATCGTCGCCGCCATCGTTCTCATTTTCGGCGCGACGCAGATTCCGAAAATCGCCCGCTCATTGGGGGAAGGCCTCAAGGAATTCAAGAAATCGGTCAAGGAATCGAGGGAAGTGGACAAGGAACACGAAGGAAAGAAAGAGAAAAAAGACTAGCCTTCCCTCAAAAATGCCATGGCGCAAAAAAAGCAAACGTCAATGACCTTCTGGGAACACATTGAGGAATTGAGGAAACGGGTCATCATCGCCTCCCTTTTCGTTATCGTGGGGGCGGTGGCCGGCTACATCCTCTATCCGTATTTCGTCCATATCATGCAGGTCTCCCTGGGCGAAGAGCTCTTCGCCTTCCAGATTTCCGAAGGGTTCATCGTCCGGTTGAAGATCGCCGTGGCGATCGGATTGTTCGTGAGCCTGCCGGTCGTCATTTTCGAGCTCGTCCTCTTCATTTTCCCCGCCCTGAAAAAGAACGAAAAAAAAATACTCCTCGCGCTGTTGATCGCCGCTTACATCCTCTTTCTGGGGGGCATGGCTTTCGCATTCAACAGCGTCCTGCCCATGTCCATTCAATTCCTGAAATCGCCGGAATTCAACCCGGATAAGGTCGGGCGCATGATCCGGATCGATGAATTCCTCAATTTTTATACGACCTTTCTCCTCGGGTTCGGCCTGTGCTTCGAGTTTCCCGTCGTCATTCTCCTGCTCATGAAATTCAACATCGCGTCCTTCCGGTTTTTCATGAAGAATTTCAAATACATCGTCATCGTCATTTTCGTTCTCTCGGCCCTGATTACGCCCCCCGACATCATTTCTCAGTTGATGATGGCCCTGCCCATGCTCGTCCTCTATGTGCTCACGCTCGCGGTCGCCAAACTCACCGGGCTTGCCAAAAAGACGGAGGGCCCGTAATGTTCGGAATCGGGCTGGGCGAAATCCTGCTGATCTTATTCATCGTCTTCCTGATCGCGCCGCGCGACATTCCCAAGGTGATGAGAAAAATCGGCCAATTTTTCGGCGCGCTCGACAAATTGCGGAACGAGGTGGCGGACATCGAGCGGGAAGTCATGGACGTCTCCCGCGAAATAAAGGAGGCGGGCCGGGTCGTGCGGCGGAAAAACGCCATTCCGCCCGTCACCGCCCGGCCGGCGGCGGGGCCTCCGCCCGCGCTGATCCCGCCGCCCGCGGCCGCCGGTCAACCGGCCGCCCCGAAGAAAACAAACGCCCGTCCCAAACCGGCCGCGGCGCGGAAGAAACCTACAGCCAAAAAAACCGCGGCGCGGACCAAACGTCCCTCCGCGCGAAAAGCCAGGCGCCCCTAACCGCGCCGGCCTCGACGCAGCTCCTCGCGACATCGAACCTGGATGCCAAAATGAGAACCATTAATAAGCGTGGGCAACAGCATGGCGATACCTGATTGGGTCAAGAACGACCTCAAGGACGGACCATTAACATGCTTCGGATTATCGAATCTATATTCTTTTTAAAGGATGCAGCATCGGGCTTCTTGTCTTGCGACCACTTGACTTCATCCAGCCACTCAATCGGAAATGACTCGAGTCGTTCACATACCAAGGGAGGGAATATACCTTCGGCTTTTGAACCGACCCCCTGAAATATCGCCTCCCAATCGATCGTTTTGTTTTGGGCGATGACCCAGAGATCGGCGACGTCCTTAGGATCATCCCTTCCAATTATGGCGCATATTTTATTGGCAAGTATATTTTCGAGATTATCCACTTTGCTGTAGAGGGGATGCCGTATGCTTTCTCCGATCCGCCCTCCTCCGTCATTGACAAAATCCACCTTCAAACGGTTCTCCACGGAAAGGGATACAACATCCGTCCCCTCTATGATCTTTGCGTATGAGAACCCGGAAAGATCGGAGAGTACGGCATCGACCATCGCATGAAATTTTTGCGAACGGTTAATGAAAAAATCTAGATCATCCGAATACCGGTGTTGGAAATAACATCGGGAAAGCGCCGTTCCGCCCGTGAGGTAAAATCCTGTTCCCGCGCCGTCCACGGCGGCGAGAATTTTATCCTGAAGAGGGTACTGAGAATTTTCGAAAGACATAATCCCAGCCTTTCCGTATGTGGCTCATTCTGATCTTCTTCCTGATCACGGGCCATTTTTCGATTATCAGGCGGAAGGGAACCAATTCGATGAAGTCATAGTATTGAAGCCGTTCGATCGCCCTCACAAGCGCCCATTCTTGCGTGATCCATTTATATGTTTTCGCATCGATGAGGGCTTCTAAAAAAATTTCCGGTTGAACGTTATAATCCCATAGAATGCTTTTCACAAGATCTCGTCTCTCCATACCCACAATTTATAACGTCCATGTTATTAAGTAAAGCGAAGGAAAAAAGACGATTCGCGCCGCTAGGCGGCGGAATAGCTCTTGAGGCGGTTGTAGACGAAGGCTGATATCTCCCGCTCGATCTCGGCCGCCTCCGACAGGAAGCGCTCGGCGATCTCGTCCTTGGGGAAGAGGCCGTCGGAGGTGAGCACGGGGGTCATCTTGGCGCGGCCGGGGCTTTCGCCCGCGTCGATGCGGTTGTGCCTGAAGCCCTCCTCCGCCGTCCAGGTGAGGGCGCGCTCGTATTCGGCCTTGTCGTAGCAGAGCTGGAAGCCCTTGATCTCTCCCGCCTCGTCGTACCAGACGATGAGGTCGAAGTAGTCGTCCGCAAACCAGCGGCGCCGGTCGTCGTCCGGCACCTGGCGCACGTCCTTGATCTCGCGCAACATCGCGTCCTCCCTTCCGGAGCGGCGTCCGTTCGGCTAAAAAAGCTTCTTGGAATCGAGCAGGATCGTCACCGGACCGTCGTTCACGGCCGCTACGTCCATCATCGCCCCGAACTCTCCCGAGGCCACATCAAGGCCGCGCGAGCGGAAGAGTTCCAGGGAACGCTCGTAGAGCGGCCGGGCTTCTTCGGGCGGCGCGGCGTCGCTGTAAGACGGCCGCCGGGCGCCGCGCGCGTCCCCGTATAAGGTGAACTGGGAGACGACGAGGACGCCTCCTCCCGCTTCCAGGAGCGAGCGGTTCATCCTGCCCTCCTCGTCCGGGAACACCCGCAGGCTGCAAATCTTGTCCACCAGGTAGTCGAGATCGCCCTCCCCGTCCTCCCGGCCGATCCCGAGGTAGACGAGAAGCCCGCGCTGCATTTCGCCCGCGACCCGGCCGTCGATCGCGACCGACCCGTCCCTGATCCGCTGCACCACGGCGCGCACCGCCCGCCCCTACTTGCTTTCGACCGGCTCGGCGGCCAGCCGCCGCAGGAGCGCGCCTTTCAGATAGAATGTATCGCCGTTCGCGGTCACTTTCCCGAGGAGCTCGAGGTAGTAATTGTTCTCCAGCTTCTCGCCGAAATCGAGGACGACGGGCGCCGCCCCCTCGAAGGTGCGGTTGTCGTACGAGCCGACGAGGAACTGGAACTTAATTTGTTCCTTGCCGATGAACAGGTTGGCGACCGCGCCCCGCCAGAGCACGTAGCAGCCGTCGTAGAGACCCGGGTCCTTCGCCACCGCCGCCAGTGGGTGGTTGTCCCGGAAATCGACGAAGTCCTTGAACTCGGGCGTCCGCGCGAAGCCTTTGAGCCGCCGCGCGTTCTCCTTGATGTAGAGCGAAGCGTTGGAGGCGAGCAGTCGGTTGAGCTCAAAGACGGCGGCGTTGTCCCGGTAGGCCATGAAGTAGTCCTTGGCCGCCTTCCAGATCCGGTCGACCTCGGCGTCTGAGAACGTGAAGCGCGCCTTGGCCTTGAAGTCCGTACGCAGGGCGTTTGGCGAGAGCTCGACGGCCGCAATCTCGGCGCGCGGCGCCGGGGTTCCCGCCGGTTGGGGGTTGAGCGCGGTCAGGAGGACGGGCCATTCCTTGACGAGGAAAACGCCGCCGACCGCGATTCCGGCCAGGATTAGGATAATCAGCGGCACGGCCGGGGGGAGCCGGAAGGGCGCGGCCGGAAAGAACTTGCGGATCTTCCCGGAGTCGACGAGCCTTGATATCTCGTCCTCGCTCATGCCCTTGCGCACCCGGTTCAGAGCCCTATTGGCCGTGGGGTTCGCGTGATCGTGTTCCACGATCCGCAGCCAGATCTTGAGGGCCTCGTCGACGTTCCTTTTTTTCAGGTGAACGGCCGCCAAGCCGAGAAGCGAATCGACGTCGTCGTCCTTGATCTGAAGGGCGCGGTTCAGGTAGGAAAAAGCCCCGCCCCCGTCCTGCAAGTGAAGGCAGGAGAGTCCGAGGAGCCGGTAGTAGAGGAGGCTGTCACGGAACCGGTAGATTTCCGGCTCGAGGAGCCTCACGACCTCGGCGTATTTTTTGCGGCGGAAAAGCTTGTTGATATCCTGGAGACTTTTCTGTTTCGCCATGCGGCCCCGATCACCATGTCACCCTGAGCTTGCCGAAGGGTGGTTTGCGATTACATTCCGTAATACTTGCGGCAATTATAAGATAAGAGAAACGAGGTGTAAACCCACAGTTCTCAAGGATGAGTCGAACCTTTCTTCACTCATCCCGTCTCTCCCCGCAAGGCAGTCCAAATCACCCAATGACTTACACTCGAACCCGGTATCACTCATCGCCACTCCCGCCAAGAGCTCTTGCCGAAACCCACAATGAGCTGTCAGTCAGACCCACAATGAGCTTATAGCAGGACCCACAATGAGCTTATAGCATGACCTACAATGAGCTTACAGTGAGACCCGCAATGAGCGATAAGTTGGATAAACAATGAGCTTATAGCAAGACTCTCAATGAGCTGTCGGAAAGGCCTGTGTATGGCTATCATTGTCAACACTGATTTCATTTTTCCGCTTATCACCGATTTGAATGTTCCGGTTTTTGGCATTACTCGAAGCTGACAGCTCCGACCGGAGGCGTGTTTTATTTCGTGAATATAAATGGAGGCGGCGATACGATCCCCCCGTCCCTCATTCCTTCCGGCTGGCCTTGGTCTCGATGTCGGAGAGGGTGGAGCGGTATTGCTTGAGCTCCTCGTCGGTGAGGGGCTTGCCCGCCTGGATCTTGGCGTCGATCGCGTTGATGAACTGGTCGAGCCGGCCGATCTCCGCGTACACGAAATCGAAATTGGTCTTGGTGAGGGGCTTGGTGATGGAGCCCGTGAAGCGGACGAGCGCCGGCACGTTCTTCGTCTGCGTCTCGGTCTTGGCGATCTCGGGGCCGGTCTCCAGCGTCGGCCGGTCGCTCCCGTCTAAGAGCTTGTTCTTGTCCGACGAAAGATCGTTGTTCTTGGCCACGAGCGGCGCGCGCGAGGTATCGTACGAGGCCGCGTTGCCCAGGACGATGACGATCTCCCGGCTCGTCTTTTTCTTGAGCTCCTGGATCGGGTAGTACTGGGCGACCGCCGAATCGTTGAACGAATACGGGAAGAAATTGAAATCGAGATTGCCGGGGGACTTGTAGTCCCAGTTGGCCTCATAGAGACGCTTCCAGTTGGCGAAGACGACCTCCGCCGGCGCGGTGGCGTATTGTGAAGCGGCGAGTGACATCACTCCCTCCCCCGAGCCGCTCTCGATGTAGGGCGAGATCCAGTAGAAATCGCTCCGGCCGACGTTGAGCGCCGCCTCCCGGGCGAACGTGTTGTTGGCCGAGGTGACGAAGTGCGTTCCCTTTTTTTCTCCCAGGAAGGTGTCGAAGAGGTAACGCACGCCGATCCGGTGGTCCACCTCGGAGACGTTGTCGATCTTGATGACGATCTTCACGCCCTGGGACAATGGGACGTCGCTCTGGGTGAGAAGCGTGAACTCTTCGGTCACGCGCATGAGGGCGGAGCTCCATACGAAGCGCGCGCCCCCGGCCGTCTTTTCGGCGGTCTGCCTGAAGGAGGCGTCGTCGCCCATGGTGTAGATGTCGTTGTCGACCAGGATCTGCAGCATGGTGGTGCGGGGGTCCTCCTTCGCGAAAAAGGCGAAAGACTGGGCGGGCGTCCCGGGTTTTGTGAAAAACACGTTGAAGCGGCCGCCCTTTTCGTAGAGCACCAGCTTCACGTCGCCCTGCGTGACGTCCAGGGCGTTCATGGCAACCGCGGCGGTGAACATCAGCGCCGCGGCGATCAACATCGTGCGGAGTGTTTTCATGGCTTGTTCTCCAGGTAGGTCTTGAGCCACTTCAGGTATTCTTCCTTCACCGTCAGGGCCCGTTCCTTCATGTCGAGCATCTCCTGCTTTTTCTGCAGGCTTGAGGCGTACTCGTCGGTGGCGGCCGGCCCGGGGCCCGCGGCGCGCGCCGCGGCGAGCTGGTCCTTGAGGAGCGCCACTTCCTGCTGCAGGGAGGCGTTGTCCGATTTCAGCGACTGGATCTGGAGGTCGCGGTCGGCGAGCTTCAGCTCCATGTCCTTGACCTCGTCGGCGGAGGCTGCTCCCCCGCCCGCGAGCTTTTTTTGGTAGGCGGCGATCGCCTGCTCGTAGGTGCCCTCGCGCCGCTTGTACTCCTCGATGGCGGAAAGCGAGTCCTCGTAGCTCCACTGGAGAAGCTTCAGGAGCTCGTTCTCCCGCTTCTTGAAGCCGATGAGCGACGCCCGGAACTGGGCCGCCTCGAGCTTGGCGCTGGTCGGATACTTTTCAAGCACGTACTGGTAGAACTTCAGGGCCCGGTCGAGCTGGCCCTTGTTGTAGAGGCACTCGCCGATCAGGAAATACGCGTTGGGGGCGAACGGCGAGCCCGGGTAGCGGGCGATGAAATCCTCGGACACGAGAATGGCGTTGTCGAGGTCTCCCTGCTTGAAGAGGATGAAGGCCTTCAGGTAATACCCCTCCGGGTAATACGGGTGATCCTTGAAGTTCTGCAGGAAATACTCGATGTTCTTCGCCGCCTCCTTGAGGTTGCCCAAGGCGAGCTGGGATTTCCCGATCATGAAGTAGGCGATCCCGTAGTATTCCTGGTAATACGAGCTCTGGGTGATCAGGCTGAATTTGTCGGCGGCCGCCTGGAATTGTCCGTCCTTGAAGGCGGCGATTCCTTCACCCAAGAGCCGGTCGGCCTCGAGGTTGCCAGCGTACAGGCTTGAAACGCCGGTGACGAACAAGAGTGCCGCAATGGTAATAAGGAATAATCTCTTCATATTTTGTGCCCCTCACTTATTGTTCGGTGAAAAAAAGCGGAAACTATAGGGGAGGGACCTTCCCCGCCGCTCGAGCGGCCTCTTTCCGCTTCAAAACGGAGCCTGGAGGAGCGGCCGGGACTGAATCGGGCGTTCGGGCTACCGTTTCCTCCGATAGGACTGGATTTCCCGCACATCGGACGCCTGGCTTTGGGAATTGAAAAACGCCGACCCCATGACCAGCACGTCGGCCCCGGCGTCGAGCACCCGGGGGTACGTCTCCCGGTTGATGCCTCCATCCGCCTCTATGAGATAAGTATAATTCTTTTTTTCCCGGATTTCCTTCAATTCTACGATCTTGTCCAGGCAGGTATCGATGAGCCGCTGGCCCCCGAACCCCGGATTGACCGTCATGACGAGCACCATGTCGATGAGGGAGAGCACGTCTCGCACCGCCTCCACCGGGGTGGACGGCACGAGCGTGATTCCGGTCTTGATGTCGAAATCCTTGATGAGCTCGAGCACCCGCATGACGTGTACGGTCGATTCGATGTGCACGGTGATGGAGTTCGCTCCCGCCCGGGCGAAATCGTCGACGTAATTTTCCGGCTTGTAGATCATGAGGTGCACGTCGAAGAAGAGCTTGGTCAAGGGACGGACGTCCGAGACGAACTGAGGCCCGAAGGTGATGTTGGGGACGAAGGTCCCGTCCATGACGTCGAAGTGGAGCCATTCCGCGCCCGCCTTCTCGGCGGCGTCCACGCCGCCCTTGATGCAGGCGAAATTGGCGGCCAAAAGCGACGGCGCGACGATGATTTTATCCGAGGGCATCAGGGCATCCTTACTTGAGCGAAAATTGAAGCGCGCGTCCGCCGCGGCGGCCCCGCGCGCGATCATCTTAACAGGAACCGCCCCGCACTGCAAGCCGAACGGGAAGCGGGGGAGAGAATTCAATAAGGAAACCAGGAAACCAGGAAAGGGAAGAGGAAAGAATAAAGAGAAGAAAAAGCAAAAAAAGAGGGCGCAGAACGAGAGTATAGTACGATCATCAATCGCTTTCTCTTATTCCCCTGCTCCCCTCTTTTCCTGGTTTCCTGGCTTCCTTATCTATTCCTTTCAAGGAAATCCTCAATAAAGCAAGCCTACTCGCCGGCGGGTTTCATGGCGGCGGGATTGATGACGAGAATTTCCCCGGCTTCGGTGCCGGCGGCGATGAAATTCCCGAGAAGCTGGGGACGGGCCGTGACCTTGAACTTGCGGGGCAGGCGGCGGAGGGTCTCCCCGGTGCGCGCGTCGAGGAGCTCGAAGGAACCGTCCGTTCTTCCGAGCGCGAGCCGATTTTTGAGGGCCAACGGCGGCGCGGACACGCCTTCCAGGGGAGGGAAGAGCGGATCGCCCTTGTGGGAGAACGCGAACAGCCGTTCGGCCGCGAACACGTAGACCCCGGTTTCATTGACGCTCAACGCTCCCGGCTTCACCCTCCCCCCTTGAATCGGCTTCTCCCATTTGAGTCGGCGCCTGCCGGGATCGACGCAGGCGAGCGCGGCGGAACCCGCCACATACAGACACGACGCGGGCTGGAAGAAACCCCGGGCGATCGGATCGCCGACCGGGGTTTTGATCGACCGGGGCGAAGGCCGGCCGGTCTTGAGGTCGAAAAGCCTTACCATTCCGCCCCGGTCCGCGGCGAACAGATATTGTCTGTCGACGAGGAGCGTCAGGATGATTTCCGGGCTGAGATCGATCCGGCGCGGCTTGCCGCGTCCGGCCGAATCGACGATCTCTATTCCGCCTTCAACGGGAATCGCCTGCGGGCCGGGACCTGCCAAGAGCAGACGGTTGAACCGGTCGTCCGGGAAATCCGCCGCGCTCAATTCATCCAGCGGGTTCCCGTCGGCCGCATTGAGGACGAGGATGCCGTCCGCGCCGGCGAAATAAACCTTTTTACCAGCCGCCGTCGGGCTTGAATCGATATTGGCGCGATTGGGCGACGGCCTTTTCCAGACCGTCCGGCCGCGGTCGTCCAGACAAAAGACCGTCCCCGCGGTGTCGGCGGCGTAGATGCGATTGCCAAAGACTGCAAGATCGCCGACGAAGGGCCGGGTGGTGGGACGCTCCTGCGCCACCATCGGACGGTCGGGACCCCGCCTTCCGCCCGCCTCCTCCTCAATAGCCGAAGGCGTGGTCGCGTCGGTTTCATCCGGGACGCCCTCCTCCCCTTCCGGCGTACCGTCCCGGCGGACGCCTTCGCGTTCCTCGGGCTTGAGCCTGATTTTGTACACCCGTTTGACGCCCGGATGCAGGTCGATGAAAAGCGATTGGGAAACGTAATCGGAAAGCTTGAAAGCGAACGATAATTTGTCTCCCGCGGCAAAGAGCCCCTGGAAGCGCCCCCGCCCCGCCGGCAGCCCGTTGAGGAAAACGGCCGCCGTTCGCGGCTCGACGTTCACCTGAATGCGCATCAGTCTCTCCGAGCGCCGCACGACCGGCGCGGGAGGACCGGTCACGCGTTTCCCGTCCGGCGATCTCGTCTCAGCCCGGGTGTCGGGCGCGGGCGTTTTCTCCCGGGGCCTCCTCGGGACGACCTCGATCCGGCGGCGTTTGAGCCCGTCAAAACCTTTAAGACGCTCTCGCCGCGCGCGGTCCATGCGGCGCGGGCCCCGCACCTCGCGGCGCCAATCGTCCCTGAAGCGCCGGAAGCTCGTTTTCATGCGATTCTTTTCGGCCGGCGTCATTTTTTTCCCGGCGGCGTATTGCTTGATTTCGCCCTCGAGCGTGCGGACGCGCTCCCTGACCCTTTCCGCGGCGGCCGGGCTCAACTCGGACTCCTCGTCGGCGGACACCGTCTGTTCGACGCCGGCCAGCTCCGTTATCGATGCGGCGAGCTCGGGATCGCCCCCGGAGGCCGCTCGCGCAAGCGCCTGAATATCGAAGCCGGCAGGAAGGAAGGACACCTTTCCCGACTGCACGGCCAGAATCGTATTCTCGTCCGCGGCCACGGTCACCCCGAAATCCGTCCCCTTCACGCCGCAGACCGCCGCCCGCGATCTCACTTGAAAACTCTCTCCGCCGGCCAGTTTTTCCACCTTGCACAAGACGGTGCCAGCGTTCAGCCGGAGCCCGACCTTCGTTTTCCCCGGCTGCAGGAGCAGGTCCTCGAGATTCACCTCGGTATTTTCATCGATCCGGATCACCGCCCGCTCTCCGAACTGAAGCTCGCAGGCCGATTCGGCCCCGGTCGAGAGAGACTGAGCAGCGCCCAGGAAATCGCCGGCCGCGACCGAGTCGCGGGAGGCGGCAGCGCCGGCCGCGCCGGGAGTCGAGACGTACACGTCCCCCGCCGCGAAGAGCACGAGCGCGCGGTCGTCCGCGACGGTCGCGGTGCCTGCCTCCAGGTCGCTGTCGGACGCGCTTTCCGGGCGCGCCGTTTCCCCTCCGCAGGAAAGCGAAAACGACAGGACCAAGGCGGCGGAAAAAAGGAAGGCGAAGGGTTTTTTAAGCGACGTGGACATGGGCATGACCTCCCGGAGGATTGACGCAGGCGTTCAAACGGGGCCCCTCGGATCACTCCGATGGGCATCGCGGATTTTCGCGTCCCACTCAACCCCATTATGGCACCGCTGCGATTATTTTTCAAATTCAGAGAGTATGATTCGGGGGAGGACACGGAGATCACGGAGAAAGACGGAGAGCACGGAGAGCACGGAGAGAGAAAGTACGATGATTAAAAACACGACTATGCTGCATATTTTCATTTTCAATTCCTCCTCCGTGTGCGCCTCTTCCCTCTGTGCCCTCCGTGTCCCTTCCTGAAGCGGTTACTGCGAAAATATCGACTCTTCAGTCGAGAAATCCCGCACCGCCGGTGCACGCAATTGACTAAAAACGGCCATCTGATATAATGAGATTTTCATACATCCGGCAGGACGCTCCGAAAACGGCCGCGAAGGCCGATAAACTCGAACGGAGAGCGATAGAATGCCAATGACTGCCGGTGCGGGGCGGAAATTCCGCCGGATGACAGTGTATGGTATGCAGAAACATGAAAGTGAGAATACCCGAAGCACCCGCCGACTCAAGGAAATATGCCGGTTGCTCCAAAGCGGTAAATTCGAGGAGACGCTCGAGCTGTTAGCCGGCGTCAAAGGCCCGGAGAAGAGTGAAGAGATCACGCAGGAGCCGCTGTACCGCAGCGCGCTCTTCTGGAAAGGAACGATGGACGCAGCAGCCGCCATGGAGCGATACGCCGAAAGCGAATTTCTCGTCGCGCAGTGGGATGAATTTGCGTCGTCTCCGGACGCAGCCGCCCTCCCCGAACGGGCCTCGTACGCCCTGCGCGAATACGTCTACACCACGGCGCTTCACGGCTACCTGGAGCTTTACAATCTCTCCGGCATAGACGACGGCGCCGTGCTTTCCCGCATGGGCCGCATCTATCAGGGCCTGGGCGATTACGAGCGCGCCATCCAATCCTACGCACTGGCCCACAAGCGCGCCAAGGACGATCCCCGCGTCATGGCGCGTCTCGCCGACTGCTACGGCATGTCCGGCGAAACGAGGGCCGCCAAGCTCCTTTTCCGGGAGGCCTTCTTCATCGATCCCCGCGCCTGCGCCCCGGAAAAATGCGAATCGCCCTTCATCGTCGAGCTCCTCGAGCGCCTGCGCGCGGAAGGGGTGCCCGAGGATGAAGCCGCCTGGTGGCTGCCGGTGTACGCGGCCGTGCTCGGGGTGTTCAACGTCAAACGCGAGCTCAAACCGGTCGAGATCGGCCGTCTCACGCAATCGATACGGGAACTTGAGGCCGTCGCCGATGCCGGCGGAGTCGCCGGAAACGGGCTGTCCGGGCGGGACAAGGCGCTTCTCCTCAACCGCTATTTCTGGCTGGCCGACCATTACGCGGGACTCAAGGCGTCCCAGGAGGATCTGGCGGCGGTTTTGGAGAAAATCAAGGCGCTCGATACGAAAATTTACGAACGCTATACTTATTAGCGACTCGCAGAGAGAGGAAAACTATTTTTATGGCGGAAAACCTTATCAAGACGATCAGCGAAATGCTCAACGAGGAGAAATGGACGCGGGCCGCGCTCAATAATTACACGATCGGGAATTTCAAGGAGCTGGACGTTCTCGTCCAGCAGTCGAACGAGCTCGGGCTGCGCGAGGAGGTGAGCACGCTCTGCGACGAGCATCTCCAGCACACCAAGAACTCGATCATCGCCCTGTACTTCGCCGGCGTCAACAGCCTGAACAAGCACCTGGTCGACGACAGCCAGCTCATCATGCTCATCAACATTTTCGCCGACAACCACAAGTGGAACGTGGTGGAGTACCTCTGCAACCGCATCCTCGACTTCGGCGAGAACAAATTCGCGCTCCGCACCCTGGCGGAATGCTACGTCCACAAGAACGAGGAAGAGAACAAGTTCAGGATCTGGGAACGGCTCATCAAGGTCGATTACGACGAGGCCGAGATCGTCCGCCTCCTCGCCGAGAAGAAGGAAAGGGAGGGCGACGTCCAGGGCGCCGTCGATTACTACAAGAAAGCCCTCCATCGCTACATCAATAAGAAGCTCTTCGCCAACGTCAAGGACGTCTGGGCCAAGCTCCTCGAGCTCGCGCCGGACGATCTCGACTTCTTCTTCAGCGTGGAGAAAAAAATCGAGAAGCTCCTGAGCTCCGACCGCGCGCTCGCGCTCCTCGAGCTCCTCTTCCCCGTCTACAAGGAGAAGGGCGACTGGGACAACGCGCTCGAGATCGCGAAGCGCATGCTCCACTACAATCCCAAGGAATTCAAGACGCGCAAGGAGCTCATCAACTGCTACAAGGAAAAATACACGACCAATCCCCAAGTGGACGATTATATCAAGGTCTCGAACCTGAGCATGAGCTGGCGGAACGTGCACGAAGCCATCGCCGATTTCGAAAAGCACATCTCCTTCGAGGTCGGTAACTACGTCCACCACCGGAGCTGGGGCGTGGGGAAGATCGTCGGCGCCAAAAACGACATTTTCGTCATCGATTTTCCCGGCCGCAAGGGCCACAAGATGTCGCTTAAAATGGCGGTCAGCGCGCTGGGCACGCTTAAAAGCGACCACATTTGGGTGCTCAAGGCGACCATGAAACCCGAGGAGCTCGCGCAAAAAATAGAGGACGACCCGGTGTGGGCGCTCAAGATGCTCATCCGAAGCTTCCACAACTCGGCCAACATAAAACAGATCAAGGCCGAGCTCGTTCCCGACGTCCTGTCCGCCGGCAAATGGTCGCGCTGGTCGAATGCGGCGCGGTCCATCCTCAAGACCGATCCGAGCTTCGGCAACGATCCCGAGAAGCCGGACCAATTCATCCTCCGCCAAAAGCCGATTTCGTTCGAGGAGAAGATCTTTAACCGCTTCAAGGCCGACAAGGATTTCTTCGCGCGCGTCAAGACGATCGAGGAATTCCTGGACTCGGCCGATCCCGATTCCGAATTTTTCGGGGAGATGTTCGCCTTCTTCACGGCCTTCGTCAAGTCTTTTTCGCAAGTGAACGAATTCGTCCTCTCGAGCTTCCTGCTCGTCCAGAAGGTGGCGAAGCGCTTCCCCTTCCTCAATCCCGGTCTCCCGTATTCCTTCGGCGACCTCTTCTCCCAGGCCGAAAACCCGGTCGCGCTCTTCGGCAAGATCGAAGACCAGGAGCTGCGAAAAGACTTCCTCGTCCAGGTCAAGAACAACCTGCCGAACTGGCCGGCCGTCTATTCCGACCTCTTTCCCCAGGCCTTGAACCGCTCCATCATCGACGAGCTCGCCACGAACGGCAAGACGCAGGAGCTGCAGGCCCTCTTCGAGGGAGCCTTCACCCATTACAAGGAATACCGCGAGTCGTTCATCTGGCTCGTGCGCAACGTGTCCGAGGAAGAGTGGTACAAGGCGCTCAACGTCCCTTACGAGAAGATCCTCATCTGCCTCGTGCATCTGCTCGACATCACCTTCCGGGAAATCGACAACCGCCGCGACGCGGGCTTGAACAGGAAGCTGAATAAACAAGTGCACCAGTACCTCTTCACCGACGGGCGCCTCGAGGCCTATTTCCGGGATTCGGACGAGGACGCCACCAGCCGCCTCTTCACCCTGGTCGAGGACGTCAAATACCTCGACCCCTCGATCAAGATCCACCTGAAGCAACTCATCAAGGATCGCTTCCCGAATTTCCGTTTCATCGGCGAACACGAGATCGAAAAGGTGCGGCGCGGCCTCCTCGTCACGCACAAGGGCTACGAGGAGAAGCACGCCGCCCTTAAGCACGTTATCGAGGTGGAGATTCCGGATAACTCGAAGGAAATCGGAATCGCCATGCAAAAAGGCGACCTGCGCGAGAACGCGGAATACAAGGCCGCCCTCGAACGACAGGAGCTCCTCAAGTCCACGGCCTCTAAACTGCAGGAAGAGCTGCAAAACGCCCAGATTTTCGACGAGTCGTCGCTCGACATGTCCGTCGTCGGCTTCGGCTGCCGCGTCGAGCTCCAAAACCTCCTCACCGGCGTCCCGGAGGAATACACCATCTTCGGGCCCTGGGAATCGGACCCCGGCAACAACGTCATTTCTTATCTCTCGCCTCTCGGCATGGCCCTGTGCAATCATCACACGGGCGAAGAGCTCGACTTCACGATCAATGAAAAGGAGTACCGGTATAAAATTCTGAATATCATGAAAGCCTGAAAACAAAATATTCCGCGCCCCGCGACCGACGGCTCCCCTACCGTTGCGGCGGAGTATTTTATCTCATGGGTGACACTATGTCCGGCGCATCGTCAATCCACGAAGGAATCTAAAAAACGATGCGCGCCTTTTTCCCGCCTGCGCTGGTGCAGAGGGCAAAAAGAGTCTATAATCGTCAATGCATCGCTATTGAAGAAAGCGTCCGCTTGCGCGCTTCCGACCGTGCGAGGGGGCGGACGGAGAGAGGCGGAAAACGTTATGAAAAAAACCCTTGCCTGCCGCATCGCCATGGTTCTTATCCTCCTCGCGTTCGGCCCCCGGGCGGGCGCCGAGGACATGGACGTGGTCGTCATGGTCGACGTCACCTGGAGCCTCACCGAGCAGTTCAATGACATTGAACGCTACCTCCTCGGCACGCTCCTCACCGACGTGCTCAAGGACGGCGACACCTTCCACCTGCTGTGGTTCTCCGATCATCCCGAGACGCTCATCACCGGCCGCGTCACCGACAGGCGGAGCCGGGAGACCTTCCAGGCCCGCTTGAAGGAGCTGCGCGGCTTCCAGTATCTTTACGGCCACTACACCGACCTGGTGGCCGCCGTCGCCTATCTCATCACGTTCACGGAGAAGCTCCCCCAGGACCGGAAGAAGCTGATCATCCTCGTCACCGACGGGATCCATGATCCGCCGCCGGGCTCGAAAAACACCGCCGGCGCGGAGGAGTTGAAGCGGATTTTCATGTCCCAGGCGGAAGAGATCAAAAAGCACGGCTGGAGCATTCACATCCTGAAGACCCTGTTCGAGAAACAGGGAGAGGGGCGGCCCGAATCCACGCCCTTCTTCGACACGTTCCGCGAAGGGGGGGACACCACCATCGTCCCCTTCACCAACGGCAAGGGGGAAGATCTCCTCGCCGAAACCGCCGGGCTGGCCCGCATCATATTCCCCGGCGAGCTGGGTGCGGTGGGTAGAAAGGCTCTCGTCCCCTTCGTGCTGAAAAACGACGGAACGAAGCCCGTCCAATTCGCCTTGACCGGAGTCAAAGCCGGGAAACGCAATCTCCTCGTTGAGCCAGTTACCGTAGGCGCCGGGCCGCGGGGTTCCGGGGCCCTCAACGCCCGGATCGAATTCCCGGACGATCTCACGGACGGTCCGCAGACCCTGGCGGTGGCCCTGGAATTCCGGGACAATCCGCGCCTGGTGGGCGCCTCGGGTGAGCTCCGCTTCGATTACCGGCGCGACCTGCCGCCTCCCCTTATCAACTTCAACCGCAACCTGAACCTCGGGATCGGCGTGTTTCCGCTGTGGGCGGTCCTCCTCGCTGTCGGCGCCCTCGTTCTCCTTTTGGCGATCGTGCTCCTCGTCATGATCGTCGTCCGGCACCGCGGCTTCCACGTTTCCGTGCGCCGCACCCTGGGCGCGGACGCGATCGGGCGGCGCGCCCGATTCGGGCACCGTACGCTCACCGAATTCGAAAAGACAAGCAGGCACTCTTTCGCCATTGAAATGATCGTTGACATGCAGCGCCGCCACGTCGGCCACCGGAACATCCGCACCATCCGGCGCAACCGTTCCCTCACCGTGGGAGGAGGCCGCTCCGCCTTCCTCATCTTCCTCGTGCCCGTGCCGCCGAAAATCGCGCGCATCCGCTACGACGGCGAAAACTTCACCTTCCAGCCGCTCAAGTGGGACTTCTTTCCCGGCCTCCAGGGCGAGATCCCCGAATGCCTGGGACAGGAGATTCACGCCGCGTCCAAGAAGAATTACCCGCTCGTCATCACCTTCCAGCGCTACGTGTCCCCCATGGAGGAGATCACGGCCGTGTTCAACAAGCTCAAGGAGCAGTCGAACGTCAAGGACGCGTAAAGAAAGAGAACCACGGATAGGACGCGGATGAACGCGGATGGAAAAAAGAAAGAAATGAAACAGGAAGGGGACGGGCGATGGGCCGGTCCCTTTTTTTTAAGGCTTCCGATCACAGAAAAAAGAATATTTTTTTTACCTTCTCATGATGTGCTATTTCCCCGGTCTCTGAAAATTCTTTCCTTCTTCATCCGCGCCATCCGTAGTTTACCCCGTCTCTCTCTCATATCCGTGTCATCCGTCCCATCCGTGGTTCTCTTCGGGAAGGGAGGCCCCTGCTAAAGTTGTTCCAGCGCGTCCTTGAGCTCCTCGGCCGCCTGGCCGGCGGTTTCGCGCCGCTGCATCTCCTGGAGCTTGCCGCGCAGGTCTTTGAAATGGTTGAAGACGACGCCGCGGACGGCGTACACCCGGACCGCGGAGCTCGGGTGGTCGAGGAGCAGGACGAGCGCCTTTTTCATATGGATCGACGCCGTCCGGGAGAGTGTCTGCGCGGCCCATTCCACGAACCCGTTTTTCGCGGTCCAGTCCGAGCGCAGCGCCTTCTCGATCGCCGCGGTCGTGTCCGCGTTGAGGTCCTTTTCGAGAAGGGTCGTAAACACGAGCTGCCGCATCGCGATGGGTTTGCCGGTGTTGAGCAGGTAAGAACGCAGGAAAGCGACCGATTCCGCGCCACCGATGGCGGCCAGCGCCTTCATCGCTTCGGATTGGACCGGAATTTCCGGATCGTTCTTGACTTTATAGATCAGGATGTCGACCGCCTTGCCCGCCCCTGGCCGGGCCAGCCCCTGGCAGGCCGCCACCCGCACCTTCCAGTTGGAGTCCTTGAGACACTCGATAAGCGGGTCCAAGACCCGGGCGAGGTCGAAGCGGCCGAGGGCCGCGGCGACGTAGGACTTGAGGAGCGGGTCGTTTTCGGCGAGGGCCTTTTTCAGGACGGGAACGGCGGACGCGTCGCCGATCTTGCCCAGCGCCTCGGCCGCGTACATGCGCCAGACGCGTTCCTCGTTCCGGTTGCCGAGAATCTTCAGGAGCTCGGGCGCGGCCGCCGCGGCCTTCATGTCGCCGAGCGCGGTGATGATGGTCGGTTTGCGGTCCGGCTTCGTCTCGGGATCGCCGAGCTTCTTGAGGAGCGTCTCCGCCATGCTCTGGTCGCCCATCCGGCCCACCGCCGCGATGGCGCTATAGGCGAGCACATTGTCGTCCGCGTCGGCCAGTTTCAGCATAAGGGGGAGCGAACGCTTCGATTTTATCTCCGCCAGGTAGGCGACCACGGCGCGCAGGACGTCCGATTCCTCGTTCTCGTAGTTCGTAAGAATGGCGTACGCCACCGCCTCGGCGCCTTCGTACTTCTGGGCGGTGAAAAGGCCGAGGATCTCCTTGCGGAGGTCCGGGTTCACGGAACGGGCGAGCACGGCGGCGAGCTTTCCGTCAAGGGACGTCTCGCCCGAGGCCTTGATCCTTTTCACGATGTCGATAATCTGGGTATCGATGCCGTATTCGATCGTCTCCCCCCATTCCGCGAGCGTCTTTTTCGGCACCGGCGCGGGCTGGGCGGAGAGATGAACGGCGGACAGAACGATGAAAGCGACGGACAACAGGCGCGAACGCATCAGGCCCTCCTCTTCAACCTCCCTTTTAGTATATCTTCGACGATATCGACCTTCAACACGAGGTACATGGCGAACGTGATCCCGGCTGCCCCCAGCCCGACGCCGAGCAGGACCGCGAGCCTGGGGATGAAGGCGAAACCGGCGACGGCCGGCCGCACCAGGATGAAGTAGGCGACGACGATTCCCGCGAGCGGGATGTTGCCGACGAGCGTCTTGAGGCCGGAGGTTGCGAGCCCCCGGAGGCCGAGCGCCCCGAGCCGCTTCCGGGTCATGAAGACGAAGAGGACGAGACCGACGCCGAAGGAAAGTGTCGAGGCGAGCGCCAGGCCCGCCACCCGGAGCGGCGTTTCCTTGAGGACGAGAGAGAGTCCCACGTCCAGCGCGAGGATGACCCCGGCGGTGGCGAGCGGCCGCCAGTAATCCTTGAGCGCGTAATGGAGCCGCTGGAACAGGTAGAGCGCCCCGGTGGGAAAAAGGCCGAGGGCGAACGCGCTCAAGACCGGCGCGGTCTGAAGCGTGCCCGCGCGCGTGTATGCCCCGTGCTGGAGGGCCAGGCCTATGACGTCTTCGCCCAGGAAGACGAGGAGAAGGGTGGCCGGGACGAGGAGGACGAGCATGAAGCGCAATCCGTAACGGAGTGTTTCCTTCAAGCCGCCGAGATCGGAGAGCGCCGCTTGGCGGGAGAATCGCGGGAAGAGTACGGTGATGATGGCGATGGCGAATATCCCGAGGGGAAGCTGGAAGAAGGTGGTCGCGTTGTACAAAGCCGTGATCGACCCGGCCTCGAGCGTGGAGGCGAAAAGGCGGGCGACGATATTGTTGATCACGAAAATCGAGGCGGACAGGACCACCGGGAGCCACTGGAATAGAATCCGGCCGAAGTCCCGGTTGCGGAGCCGGAAATCGGGCACCGGGCGGTAGCGGGCGCGAAGAAAGGATGGCAGCTGGAAGAGCACCTGGACCGCGCCGCCCGAGACGATGCCCGCGATCATGCGGTACTCGATCGGCAGGGGCAGCCAGAGGATCGAGGCGATGACGGTGACCGAAAAAAGAATGGGTGTGAACGCGGGAATCGTGAATTTATGCTTCGCGTTCAGCGCGCCCATGAGCACGGCGGACAGGCTGATGAGGAGCAGGAACCAGACGTCGTAGGGGAAAAGCTTCTCCGCCAGACCCATTTTCCAGCGGTAGGTCCCCGCCCCTTTTTCTTCGGTCCAGGTCGCCCCCCGGTCACGGGAGCGGTAAAACGTCCCCTCCGAAACGGCGGCGAAGAGACTGTTCCCGTCGGCGGTAATTGAGGCCGACGACCAGGCCCTCCGGCCCGCTCCCCGGAGCGTCGTCCAGAAGTCGCCGCCGTTGACGGAGAGGTACAGGTATCCGTCGCTCCCCGCTCCGAGCGCGGTCGTGCCGTCGGCCGCGAGTGACAACCAGACCCAGTTCCGTCCCTTTTTCACGGGCCCGGCCGTCCAGGAAATCCCGGAATCCCGGCTCGCTTCCAGGATTCCGTCGTCCGTTCCGACGAGGATGATTTTTCCGTCAGGCGAAACGGAAACCGCAGTAACGCTTCGTCCCCCGCCCGCGGCCGTATCGCTCCAAGTCTCCCCCCCGTCTCTCGATATAAGGAGGAGACCGTCTCCGGTGCCGGCCGCGCCGATTCTCCCGTCTCCCGAAAGACCGACGGCCGACCACTCCCTTCGCCCCGCTATCATGAGCGGGTCCCAACTTTCGCCCTCGTCGGCGGAAAAATACAGATACCCGTCCTTTACGGCGCCGAGAGCCCTTGTGCCGTCGGCCGATAGGGCGAAGGACTCCCACTTGTGCTCACTCCGCGTTTCCGTCCAGGTCTCCCCGCCGTCGACGGAGACATGGAAGGCGCCGTCGTCCGCCGCCGCCGCCAGGCGCGAACCGTCGGCCGAGGCGGCGATGAAAAGCCTCGTGTCATTGAAATGGACGAAGGCGCCCACCACCTGGCGGTTGAAGATCACTCCCAGGGAGCAGAGAGGGACGAGAACGAGCAGGACGAAGGCGAAGAGATTGCTCACGATGCGCCGGGCGCGGCGGCCCGTCGGATCCTCGACGAGCGAAGTGGAAAGGGTGGGGATAAAGGCCGAGGAGAGGGCCCCCTCCGCGAACAGGTTCCTGAAGCTCTCCGGGATGCTGATCACGGCGGTGAGGACGTCAGCCAGACCGGTGGAACCGAACACATAGGCGAAGACGAAGATCCGCACGTAACCCATGATCCGGCTCAAGGCCGTGCCGATCATGACCACGGCGGCCGAGGCGGCGCTTTTCTGGAGGGCTTTTTCCCGCGGAAAGTCAGCTTCCGGCGCGGAAGCCGGTGTATGAGGCCCGTTTTCCGGAGGGGTCTCTTGGGGGGGCGTAGGCTCGTTCAACTTTCACCTCGATGCGCATGACGTCGCCTGCTTTAGCCTCGGTGAACGAGATCACCCAGTCGCCGGACTCCTCGAAAGTGCAGCTGACAAGCGTTTCCTTTCCCGGCGCAATCGCGATGCGTCTCGTCTCCGTCTGTGCGTTCCCGTCTTTCCGGACGAGGCGGCAGACGATGGCGGCGCTCCCCTTCCGTCGGTTGGCGACCGAAAGGCTGATCGGCCGGCCCGTCTCCAGTGAGGCGGCCAGTTTGGTCCCGATCCGGGTCCCGCCCAGGGTCGCGTAGAGAACGGGAGCAGTATAACGGAAAACCCGGCGCGCGCCAAGGTAACGGCTGCGGTAGTAGGTTTCCTCGAGGGAGGAGATCTTGACGCCGATCGTCGGGCCTTCCGACGCCGCGTGGATGATCCGGCTCCCGCCGATCACCATGCCCACGTGGGAAACGCCGCCGACGGTGTCGAAGAAGACGAGGTCGCCGGGGAGGAGCGGCCCCTTCACGGCCGGCAATGAGAGATACAACTCAGTCACGCCGAGCGGCAATTTTTTCCCCGTCGCCTCCAGGTAAACGACGTACATGAAGCCCGAGCAATCGACGCCTTTCTTCGATTTGCCGCCGGAAACATACGGGACGCCGAGGTATTTCATGGCCGTGCGCACCAGACGCTCCTGGACGTACCCCTTGTTGATCTCGACGACGGATTTGGACGAGTATCGCTGCTCGGCGTCGAGCGAACCTGCAATGAGGGCCGTGAAAACGAAAAGCGAGAGCGTCGTTCTTCCCATTTTTTCCTTCCCGATAGTATGCGCGGCGCGCTGCGAACCGCACATACACAATATCGGCGCTTTGACGCCGTGAATTCAGCGGCAGGATCAAGCAGAAAGAAGGAAATCCATAAGGAAGCCAGGAAACCAGGATGCAGGAAATCATGAAAAAGAGGAACAAATAAAAGGAAGACCGGTCTACGTGAGATTTATCTTTCATTTATTTTTTTATCTTCATTCTAAATTCAGTTACTGATTATAGCTCTCTTCTCACTTTTTCTTTGTTTCTTTGTTTCTTTGTTTCCTTATTTCTCTTCCCTGGTTTCCTGGCTTCCTTATAAATTCTTCTTCGACTCATATCGCGCCAGAAAATCGCGCGCGAGGGCGGCAAAGCGCCCCTCGGCGATCGCGGCGCGCGCCTCCCGCATGAGACGGTCGAGGAACCAGAGGTTGTGGACGGTGACGAGCATGGGGGCGAGGATCTCGCCGCATTTGAAGAGGTGGCGGAAATAGGCCCGGGAAAAGCGCCGGCAGGCGGGGCACCGGCAGTCCGCGTCGAGGGGCGCGCCGTCGAGCTTGTATTTCTCATTGCGCAGATTGACGGTGCCCGAACGGGTGAAGGCGAGCGCGTTGCGCGCGGTTCGGGTGGGGAAAACGCAGTCGAAAAGGTCGATGCCCTCCCCCACCGCCGTGAGCAGGTGCCAGGGGGTGCCGATGCCCATGACGTAGCGCGGTTTCGTCTCGGGAAGCAGAGCGGCCGATATGACGAGCGTCTCCTCGTAGCGGCCCTCTTCCTCGCCCACCGACAGCCCGCCGATCGCGTATCCGGGAAGATCCAAAGAGACGAGCGCGTCGGCGCTCTCCCGCCTGAGATCCTCGAAAAAGTTGCCCTGCACGATCCCGAAGAGAAGCCCGGAAAATCCGGCCTCCGCCTTTTGCCGCCACGCCTCCCGGCTCGCTTTCGCCCAGAGGGTCGTGCGCCGCGCCGCGTCCGCCGCCTCGAGGCGTGTTGCGCCGAAGGCGGTGCACACGTCGAGCGGCATGAGCACGTCGCTGCCGAGATCGGCCTGAACGGCGACGACGCCGGCCGGCGTGAGCGAATGGGCCGATCCGTCGATGTGCGAGCGGAAGGAGACGCCTCCGTCCGAGAGCCTGCGAAACGGGGCGAGCGAGAAGATCTGGAACCCGCCCGAGTCGGTGAGGATGTTCCCGTCCCAGCCCATGAAGCGATGGAGCCCCCCGCTCCGTACGATCACGTCCGTTCCCGGACGCAGATAGAGGTGGTAGGCATTGCAGAGAATGATGCTGAAGCCGATGTCTTTCAGCGTCGCGGGATCGACCGCCTTGACGGTGGCATTGGTTCCCACCGGCATGAACGCGGGCGTTTCCACCTCACCGTGCGCCAGGGCGATCCTCCCCGCCCGCGCTCGTGTCTCGCCGTCCCTGGCGACAATTGTGAATGCCGGCAATTCAGTTTACCTCATCAAAATCGGCTCGATGTTTTGTTTTCGTAACGGCATATGACCTATCTTTTTTATCCGACTCGTGCCTTTCAGTTTTCCGCATCCGGTTTTTCCCTGGTTTCGTCTCTTCCTGGTTTCCTGGTTTTTTTTCCGCGGTCACGTTTGCGCGCGCGACAGCATAATCGAGGCGATGGCCAGGAAAATCATGATGGGGAGGAACGCGCCGAGCCACGGCGACACGATCGCGTTTTTCGCCAGGGCGTCGGTGATGAGTTGGAAAACAAAAAATACGACCGACACGCTGAGCGAGAGGAGCAGATACATGAGGAGGATGTTTTTTCGGAAAACCCGTCCTACCGACGCCGCGAGAATGGCCACGATGAACACCCGCAAAGCGTAGGAAAACTTGTTGAAGTAGCCGGTCTCGGCGGCTTCCGCCGGCAGGCCGGACTCCTTAAGCTCCGCAATCCATTCGGACGCGGCGGCGAGGTCCATCTCATCGATTTTATGAGTCGTGAGCTTGAATTTTTCGGGGTCTTGCCGTATCTCCGAGGCCCGGTACTGCGACACCCGCTTCCCGACGAGAAAAGCGTGTCCGTCGTCGTATTCGTACACCCAGGCGTTCGGCATGATCCACGCCGCGCCGTCCCAGACGGCCCGGTCGGAATAGACGACCCTCGACCGTCCCCGATCGAAGATGAACACTCCGCTCAAGGAAATATCCTGCGGGGTGTAGGCGTCGACCTTGAGCAGAACATCGTTCTCCCGGTCGATGAAGCCGATGTCCGCCGACGGCCCCGCCTTCGCCTCAGGCCTTTGCAGAACCACCGCCTGCCGCTCGTTCTTGGATTTGAATGCGGGAAGCACGACTTTTTCCTCGAAAACAAAGACGGACACGCTCATGAAAAACCCGATGAAAATGAGGGGAAGGATGAGGCGGAAAAAGCTCATCCCGCCGCCGAGAACGGCGATCAGCTCGTTGTTGGCGTACAACATGCCGAGGGTGTAGGAGATGGCGAAGAGCATGGCCACCGGCACGGCGTAGGAGACGCACTTCGGGACGTAGAGGAGGACGATGAAGAGAATGTCACCGATGGACACCTGTTTGTCGATGTACGACCAGAGATAGGCGAAGAGATCGATAAGCTCCAGGAGGACGACGAAAAACACGAGAGTGAGGAGGAACACAAGGGCGCACGTTTTAATGATCATGCGGTGGACGTGCTTCATTTTTTCAGCCTCAGGAAATTGAATATGATCCCCGCGGCGAGAATCACGAGATTCGGCATCCACATGGAAAAGAACGCCGGCACCCCCTCATTGAATCCCACCTCATGTCCGAGAAGGAGCAGCCCCCAATAAATGATGGAGACGAGCAGGCCGATGCCGAAGCCGAAGAGCCGGCCGCTGCGCCGCGCGAGGAGCCCGAGGGGGAAGGCGAAAATCGCGAAAACGAGGCACGAGAAGGGGAAGGCGAACTTGCGGTGCAGCTCGAGTACGTAGCGGTCGAGATCGGCGTTGCGCACGGGACGGTCCCGGAGGGCCAGATAATTCGCGTACATCTCCTCGACCCGGCTCCGAGTCTGCCCGAACGAGGAAACGGGGAAGACGTCGGATTCGCTCGCGTACCGGATTTCCTCCCGCAGGCTGTTGAACTGGGACTGGGTCTGCAGGTTCTGGGCGGCGATCCCCACGGCCATCTCTGCCTGCTTCTCCTGGATGATGTTCCAGATGTCGAAGGCGGTCTTGTCCATCGGTCCGAGAGAGACACTGACGCTGAACGGCTGGAGGAGCAGGTTGTATTCCATGGAGTCCGCCAGCGAGTATTCGAACCGGTCATGCTCGCGCGCGTCGATAAGCTGGCTGAAAACGCCTTCGAGAGAGAGGGTGACGACGTCGGGCTGCGCCTCGTTCGGCAGCATCCGCGCGCGGCGGGCGGTGATGACCCGGCGGTCGAGCTCCGCGGTCTTGTCGAAAATGACGATGTCATAAATGTAATTGTCGTCCACCGGCCCGGTCATGATGGTGAGATTCTGCTGCCGTATCGCGCTCACCGAGAAGGCGTCCAAATGGAGCTGCGGGTGGGCGAGGAAAATACGCCGTCCCACTTTTTTCTCCTCGAGCGAGCTTGCCGGAAGAAGCACGTCGTTCGTGTAATAGGAAAGGAAGGAGAGCACGAATCCGAGGACGAGGAGCGGGACAAACAGCCGGAAAGTCGAGAGGCCGGCCGCCCGCAGGGCGAGGACCTCATTGTCCGAGGAGAGCCGGGCTACGGCCATCAGGCACCCGACGAGGGTGCCGAAGGGGAAGGCGAAAAGCACGACGATGGGGATTTTCAGAACGACAATGACGAGCACTTCGGGGATGGGGATGTTCTTGGCCAGGATGTTCTCGTTCTGTATGAGGAGCAGAAGATTATTCACGAAAAAAATGAAGAAAAAGAAGAGAAAGGCCACGAGAAACGAGAAAAACACCTCGCGCGCGACGTACCAGTACACGGTCCAAGGATGCGACCTGAGGCGGGGCACCGCGCTACACCCCCGTGGAACCGAAACCGCCCGCGTCCCGGGCGGTGACGGTGAGTCCGTTCGAGGCGAGGAACCGGACGCGCGTGACGGGCGCAATGACTAGTTGGGCGATCCGGTCGCCGCGGTTGACGGTGAACGGCTCACGCCCCAGGTTGGCGAGGATCACCTTTACCTCGCCCCGGTAATCCGCGTCGATGGTGCCGGGGGCATTGAGGAGGGAGAGGCCGTGCTTAAGCGCGAGGCCGCTTCGCGGGCGGACCTGGCCCTCGTAGCCCCGCGGGATCTCGAGGACGACGCCGGTGGGCACGGCCGCCCGCTCCCCCGGCGCGAGCGTCAGCGGCGCACCGATGCAGGCCCGCAGATCGGCGCCGGCGGCATCTTCAGTCTGATATTCGGGGAGGAAACCGTCTTCGACCGTGGCTCGAATTTCCATATGGATAGGGATAACGGAAAGAGGGGTATTAATCAATCCCATGTAACTCTTCTCCTTGGACTAGCAAAAAACCACGAAGAACACGAAGGGAGAAAAGGGGGAGAATAAAAGGGAACAGCGAGATTTATCAAAAAAGTCTCTCGGAAATATAGTTTTCGATTAATATTGGTGGACTTATATCAGCTTATTATAGAAAACCACTTTTCCCAATAGATGATACAGTTTTATATTCGTTTCTTGCTTATCCTTATATCAGTTTCTTTTCTTTTTCCTCTTCACTCTGCTTCTCTCTTCTGCTTCGTTTCCGGAGCCTGCCCTGAGCTGCGGTGGAGCATAAATGCTCCACCGCATGTCGAAGGGTGTACTTCGTGGTTATATTTCAAGGCCTATGACGAGAAAGCCTTCAAACCGGCGATGACCGGCCGCACTTTCTTCAACCCGGAACACCCGAAGACGAGCAGGGCGGAATCGCCCGAGCCGAGGAGAACATCGATGAGCCGCCTGATATCCTCCGCCGTCACCGAGTCGATGAGACGGAAGGACTCCTCGTACGTCAATATCTCCCCCATGGAAATGTACTGCCGGGCGAGGCGTTTCATCCGCACCTCCACGTCCTGCTTGCTTAAAACGAGCGCCCCCTGCACCTGCAGGCGCGCGTCGTCGATCTCCCGCCCGGTAAGCGAATCGTCCCGCAGGCGGCCGAGCTCCCGGTCGAGAGCCGTGAGCAGCGCCGATACCTGCCCGGGGAGCGTCGAGGCGTGGACCATGAAGACGGCGCAATCCGAGTAGTAGGAACGCGAGGAATAGATCGAGTAGCACAGACCCTCATCCTCCCGGATGTTCTGGAAGAGGCGGGAGCTCATCGATTCGCCGAAAGCCGTGCTCATGATGAGATGCTCGTAGTAATCCTTGAGCCGCTCGGGCCGGGCGAAGGGGCGCGCGTAGTACGCCTGGGCCTGGGTGAACCTGTCTTCGCGCACCACCGTCCCGGCTGAAAACGCGGGCGGCGTCCGCGCCGGGGCCGCTTCGTTCCCCCTACCGGCGCCGCCGCGCCCGAGAGAGCGCTCCATGACCTTTTCGACGAGGCGTGCGGCCGAGTCCGCGTCGAGTCCGCCGGCGATCGACACTACCAGACGGTCGGGCGTGAAGCGGCGGCGGTGGAACTCCCGGAGTTTCTCCCGCGCGATGACCCGGACGGATTCAGCGGTGCCCGTGATCCTGGCCGCCAGCGGGTGGCCGCGCCAGATCGTTTCCGCAAACAGCTCGTACCCCGTCTCCTCCGGCGAGTCCTCGATCGACGAAATCTCGTTCCGGACGACGAGCTTCTCTTTCTCGATCTCTCCCGTCGGGAGGACGGCGCCGAAAGCGATATCGCAGATGACGTCGAGCATCACGCCAGCGTGCTCCCGCGGGACCGAGGCGTAGATCGAGGTGATTTCCTTCTCGGTGGCGGCATTCAAAATTCCCCCGACCCGATCGATGTCGCAGGCGATCTCGCGGGCGTTCCGCCGGCCCGTGCCTTTGAAGATCATATGCTCGAGAAAATGCGAAAACCCCTCCTCGCCCGGCCGCTCGTCGCGCGATCCGTGGAGGAACCAGAATCCCGCCGCCACCGCCTCCGAGCCTTCCACCGGCTCGCACAGCAGCACGGCGCCGTTCGAGAGTTTTCTCTGTTCTATCATTCGTTTGCTCAACTCCTCAAGTGGGCTTTTCCCGTTCAAACTCTCTTCTAAAGAATTTATAAGGAAGCCAGGAATGGAGGAATCCAGGAAACGAAAAAGGATGGGAAGAACGACAAAAATCTTTTTCCCTTTCTCTTTCCCTGGCTTCCCTTCTTCCTGGCTTCCTCATGTTCCCCCCGCGCGTTGACGCCGATAAGGCGTGTTCGTGGTTACATGCGAAACCCGCGGTTCCCGGCTTCCTGCACAAAAAAGGCGATGACGAGGGTTCGTCGTCACCGCCTTGTGTTTTTTCCTTTACCTGCGAGTCCCCGGAAGGTCAGTAGTCCCTGCGCCGGTCGCGGCCACCGCCTCTGCCGCCGCGGTCATGGCCGCCGCCCCGGCCTCCCCGGTCGCGTCCGCCGCCTCTGCCGCCGCGGTCATAGCCGCCGCTACGGCCGCCGCGGCCGTCGCTGCGACGAGGCGGACGCCTATCATCATAGGAAGGCCGGTGCTCGCGCGGACGGGATTCGCCTTCGCCCCCTTCGCCGCCCTCTTCGCCCTCGATGGGGTCGACTGCGTCGATGTGGCTCAGATCGACCCTACCGAATTTATCGATGTCGATCACCTTGACGCGTATCTCCTGTCCTTCCTCAAGCACGTCGTGGACGTTCTCAACCCTGGTGCGCGCCAGGTTCCGGACGTGGCACAGGCCTTCCTTGCCGGGCATGAATTCGATGAAGGCCCCGTACTCGGTGATGCGCTTCACCTTGCCGGTGTAGATCTTCCCGATTTCAGGTTCCTCAACGATGCCGAGGATCATCGCCTCGGCCCGCTCGGCGCCTTCCTTGTTGCGGCAGTAAATGGTGACCTTGCCGTCGTTTTCGATATTGACGTCGGCTCCGGTCGACTCGGTGATGCCCTTGATGTTCTTGCCGCCCGGTCCGATGACCGCGCCGATCTTGTCCTGATCGATGGTGAGGGTGATGATCTTGGGAGCATAGTCGGAGATCTCGCCCCGCGGCTCCTGGATCGTCTTCTCCATGATGCCGAGAATGTGCATCCGTCCCGCCCGCGCCTGTTCAAGGGCGGCTTTCAGGACCGACGCGTCGACTCCGGCGATCTTGATGTCCATCTGGAAACCGGTGATGCCGTCCCGGGTGCCCGCCACCTTGAAGTCCATGTCGCCGAGGTGGTCTTCCTCGCCGAGAATGTCGCTCAACACCACCGACCGGCCGCCGTCGGTGATGAGTCCCATGGCGATGCCGGCCACCGGCTTCTTGATGGGGACGCCGGCGTTGAGAAGCGCGAGCGAGCCCGCGCAGACCGTCGCCATGGAGGAGGAGCCGTTCGATTCGAGGATCTCCGACACGAGGCGGATGGTGTACGGGAATTCGTCTTTGGTCGGCAGAACCCCCTGGAGTGAGCGCTCCGCGAGGTGGCCGTGCCCGATCTCCCGGCGCGAGGCGGCCAGGCGGCCGGTCTCGCCCACCGAATACGGCGGAAAATTGTAGTGCAGCATGAACGTCTTGCGCGTGTCGCCTTCGATGTCGTCCATGATCTGCTCGTCGAACACGGTGCCGAGCGTGGTCACCGAGAGGGACTGCGTCTCCCCGCGGGTGAAAAGCGCCGAGCCGTGCGTCCGCGGCAAAACGTCGATCTCGCAGGTGATGGGCCGGATCTCGTCCGGCTTGCGGTGATCGGTGCGCCGGTTCTCGTCGAGAATCGCGGCCCGCACCGTCTGGTATTCGATATCCTCGAGCGCCGCGGCGACAAGCTTCTCCCCGTTCTCGGGAATCTGCCCGCTGAATCTCTCGAGCGCGTCCCGGTAAATCTTCCGTAAGGCCTGCGACCGGATCTGCTTTCCGAGCACGTAGGACGCTTCCCGCACCAGCGGCGTCGCCCAGGCGATGAGTTCGTCGCGGCAGGGGAGCGGCTGCTCCTCGACGTCCGCGACCGTGAACTTTTCCCGGCCGGCGAGCGATTTCAACTCGTTCTGCATCCGGCAGATCTCCTTGATGACCTTGTGCGCTTCTTCGATGGCGCCGAGCATCACTTCCTCGCTCACTTCCTTGGCGCCGCCTTCGACCATGGTGATCCCCTCTTCGGTGCCGGCCACCACGATGTCCATACTGTAGGCCTTGATTTCCTCGAAGGTGGGATTGACGATGTAATTCTGTCCGTCATAACCGATGCGCACCGCCCCGATCGGTCCCGCGAAGGGGATGTCGGAAATGGTCAACGCCGCCGATGAGGCGATCATGGCCAGGATGTCCGGCGTGTTGATCTGGTCGGCGGAGATGGTGGTGGGCACGATCTGGAGGTCGCGTCTGAGTTTTTTGGGAAAGAGGGGCCGCATGGGACGGTCGATGAGCCGGGAGACGAGGATCTCCTTGTCCCGGGGACGCCCTTCACGCTTGAGGAAGCCGCCCGGCACCTTGCCGGCGGCGTAGTATTTTTCATTGTACTCGACGGTGAGGGGCAGGTAATCGATCCCCTCCTTGTTCCCGTCCGAACAACAGGCGGTGGCGAGAACGACCGTCCCGCCGTAACGGGCGAGCACCGCGCCGTTGGCCTGTTTGGCCATCCGCCCGGTCTCCAGAACAAGTTCGTCGTCCTTTATTTTAATTGTCACGCGATGTATCATTATCGCTCCTTGCGCGAAAAATTATTTTCGCAGATTTAATTTGTCGATGATGGCGCGGTATCGCTCCAGGTGGTTGTCCCGGAGGTATTTGAGCAACCGCCGCCGCTTCCCGACGAGCTTCAGAAGGCCCCGTTGGGAATTGTAGTCTTTTTTGTGCGTCTTGAAATGTTCGGTGAGTATGTTGATGCGCTCGGTGATGAAAGCGATCTGCACTTCCGAGTTGCCGGTATCGGCCTCGGTCTTTCCAAACTGTTTCAACAGCTCCATTTTCCGTTCCTTGAGAAAAGCCATTCACATGCTCCTTTCCGTGTTCCGTGCGTTCGTTCCGGGGTCCTTCCCCCGGCCGACGCCCGAGTATATCACAACAGACATCGTTTTCACGATATGTTCTCCTTGAAAGAAATCGATTTCACTTCGCCGGGCGCTTCACGGAGGACCAGGCGCTCATGGTCGACGTCCACGACGACTTCGCGCGCGCCGGCGCCGGTCTCAACGGCGCACAGAAACACGCCCCTTTCCGGCACGACCTGCGAGAGGCCGCTCTTCGACACCGCCGCACCGCCCGATTCCGCGCGGACGACCGATTCTTCGGTTAGGATGACCGTAAAATCCCCGGCGAGCATGGCGGAGACGTCGTGAATTTGACCCGATCGGATGGCGTGACGGAGACGCGTGCTTGACACGGGCGCGCCCTTGTAGGCAACGCGCGGAGCCATTTCAAGCGACGCGCCGATGCTTTCGCAAAAGGCGTCCAACTCCCGCTGTCCCGCTTCCCGGCCGCTCCCGAAATGGAAATTATCGCCTTCCACGATCTTCTTAACGCGGAAAGCGTCGGCCAGGACGGTGAAAAAAGACTTCGCCGACATTTTACTGAAATCAGTGGAAAAGTCAATCATGACGACCACCGATACGCCCAGCGATTCTATAACTGCCATTTTCTGCCGGACCGTGAGAATGTCCTTCACCCTGACGCCGCCCAAGAGCACGTTCTGCGGATTGCCGCCGAACGTAACGGCCACCGGCATGAGTCCCGTCCCGTTCCGGACGACCCGGTCGATGACCGCCCGGTGCCCGATATGCACGCCGTCGAAAACGCCGACCGTCACGGCGGCGGGCGTGTCAGCGAAGGGTCCTGACTGCGAGAGTTCGTTCCACGATAGTATGTTCATCTTCCGCCAAGCACCATCACGTACGCCAGTCGGTGATCGCGGCGCTCGACCACGGCAAGCAGCCGGCCGTCCTCCCCGAACACGGCGTTCCAGCCCGCTGCCGGCGGGGGCGTCTCGAACAGGCCGTCCGAGAGGGTTTTACCGGACAGAATATGCGCTTCCAGGCCGGGACGCAGCGCCGCCCGCGCCAACCCGCACCCGCGCCGCACCAGCTCCTCGGCGCCGATGAGATGGCGGGCGGGTTCGAAATCATCCGGCGCCACGGCCTCCTCGACGCGGAACCCGCCGATCCGTATGCGGGCGAGCTCCTCCAGGTGGGCGCAGGTGTCGAGCGCCGAGGCGATATCACGCGCCAAGGCGCGGATGTACGTGCCCTTGGAGCAGGCCACGCGCAGGGTGGCGCGCGGCGGGACGTAGTCCTCGAGCACGAGTTCGTCGATCAGGACCTCCCGTTCATCGAGTTCGACGATACGTCCCGCCCTTGCCGCCCTATAGGCTCGCACGCCGCCCACGCTGACCGCCGAATATTCGGGCGGCCGCTGGCGAATAACGCCGCGAAACCGTCCCAAAATCCCCTCGATTTCGTTCCGTTCCGGCACCGGGCCCGTTCCCGACGGAGCGCCCTCCGGATCCAGCGTATCGGTTCCCTGCCCGAAGACCGCCACCGCCCTGTATTCCTTGCCCTGGGACGTGAACAGTCCCATGAGGCGGGTAAAATTCCCGACCGCCGCGACGAGGAGACCGCGTGCGAACCGATCAAGCGTGCCCGCGTGGCCGACCTTGGTCGTACCGGTTTTTCGTTTAACCGCGCCGAGCGCTTGAAATGAGGTGATCCCCGGCGGCTTGTTCAGGAGCACGATCCCGTTCATGGCTCGTGTTTGATCTTCTTGAGCACCTCGGTGACGCGGAAGCCGCGCTCGATCGACACGTCGTGGTAAAAGGCGAGGCGGGGGGTCGATCGAAGCTTGACCCGCTTCGCGATTTCCTTCTGTAGAAAACCGGCCGCGTGGTTCAGCGCGGCGATAATCTCCTCGCGCTTGGCCGCGTCCCCGTAATACGAGACGAAGACCTTGGCGAACGAGGCGTCCCGGGCGACCTCGACGTCCGTGATGGAAAGAAGGGTGTCGATGCGCGGGTCCTTCACCTCGTGCAGGACGAGCTCGGCAAGCTCGTCGCGCAGCAGGCTCGCCACCCGCTGGATCCGGCGTGCGTCCATATCACCTCAAGAGAGCGTCTTGGCGACCTCTTTCTTGATGATCGCCTCCAACATGTCGCCGACTTTGATGTCGTTGAAATTTTCGAGCCCGATGCCGCACTCGAAATTGGTTTCGACCTCGCGCACGTCGTCCTTGAAGCGCCGGAGCGAGGATATTTTCCCGCGGTGGATTTCGACGCCGTCCCTGACGACCTGCACCTCGGCCGTCCGGCGGATGACCCCATTGGTGACCATGCAGCCGGCGATGACGCCGATCTTCGGCACCTTGAAAATCTCGCGCACCTCGGCGCTGCCGAGGGCTTCCTCTACGATATCCGGCTTCAGCATGCCCTCCATGGCGGCTTTAATGTGCTCGACCGCGTCGTAAATGATGTTGTATTTTTTGATTTCCACCTTCTCGGTTTCGGCGAGGGTGGACGCCTTGGCCGTGGGCCGGACATGGAATCCGATGATGAGGGCGTTCGAGGCGGAAGCGAGAATAACGTCCTTCTCGTTGATCGCGCCGGCCGAAGCGTGTATGACGTTAAGCTTGATTTCCGCCGTGCTGAGTCTTTCGAGCGCGCCGCGGAGCGCCTCGACCGATCCGTGGACGTCGCCCTTGATCACGACTTTCAGCTCCTGCAGTTCGCCCTGTTTGATCTTGTCGAAGAGGTTGTCGAGCGTGACCTTTTTTACGTTCTTGCCCTCTTCCATTTTCTTGAGCTCCTGGCGTTTGAGGCCGATCTGGCGGGCCGTGCGCTCGTTGTCGGTGACCTGGAAGTCATCGCCGGCGGCGGCGACCCCCTCGAACCCGAGGACTTCCACCGGGAGCGACGGTGTGGCCGAATCGACATTGTCGCCTTTGTCGTTGAACATGGCCCGCACCTTGCCGGGGAAAATGCCGGCTATGAACGGGTCGCCGACACGGAGGGTCCCCCGTTGAACCAGGACGGTCGAGACGACGCCGCGCCCGTGGTCGATCCGGGATTCGATGATCTTGCCGCGCGCCTTGGCTTCGTAATTGGCCTTAAGCTCGAGCATTTCCGACTGCAGGATGATCATGTCGAGGAGCTCCTCGATGCCTGTTTTCTTCAGGGCGGAGACCTGGGCGCAGAGCGTGTGGCCGCCCCATTCCTCGGTGAGAAGGTCGTAGTTGGCCAGTTCCTTCTTCACCCGCTCAAGGTTGGCGTTCGGCAGGTCTATTTTGTTGATTGCGACGATGATGTTCACCTTCGCCTCTTTGGCGTGGTTGATGGCCTCGATCGTCTGGGGCATGATTCCGTCGTCGGCCGCGATGACGAGCACCACGATGTCGGTCACCTGGGCGCCGCGCGCCCGCATGAGGGTAAACGCCTCGTGGCCCGGGGTGTCGAGAAAGACGATCGGCTTTCCTTTATATTCGACGGTGTAGGCGCCGATGTGTTGCGTGATGCCGCCGTGTTCCTGGCTCACCACGTCCGTCGTGCGGATGGCGTCGAGAAGCTTCGTTTTGCCGTGGTCGACGTGCCCCATGACCGTCACAATGGGCGGCCGCGGCATGAGCACCTCGTTTTCGATCTTCTCGTCCTCGATGACGGTTTCCTCGTAGAGGGAGACGATTTTCACACGGCAGCCGTACTCGTCGGCCAGGATCTGGGCCGTTTCGGAATCGATCTGCTGGTTGATGGTCACCATCATGCCCATGCTCATGAGTTTGGCGATGAGGTCCGAGGCTTTCAGATTCATCTTGCGTGCCAGGTCCGAGACGGTGATGACCTCCATGATGGAAATCTCTTTCGGCACCGGGTTGGCGAGTTGGGCCGCCTTCTTCTTGGCCAGGGCGAGCTTTTCCTCGTGTTCCTCGTACTTGGAGCGCTGATAAAGGGCCTTCTTCTTCGCCTTGATGAAGCGGCGTCCGCCGACTTTCTTTTCCTGCGACGTTGCGGCGGGAGCGGGTCCCCGGCCGCCGGGACGGCCGACTCCGCCCGGTTTGTCCTTCCGGAACGGCTGTCCGGGCCGGCGCGTCATGCCGGTTCCCCCCGTTCCCGGCCTGCGGGGCGGGAAACGGCGGTCGAACGGTTTTCGCTGCAGATTGCCGGCGGAACCCAAATCCCGCGGTTTGTCCCGGTGATCGCGGCGCGGCTCGGTCCGGTAGAGGGGTTTGTACACCGATTTGCGCGGCTGCTCCGGCTTGGGGGTCGGCTTGGCCGGCGGCTCGGGCGCGGTTTTTTTCTTGACGACGACGACCTTCTTCTTGACGATGACGACCTTCTTTTTCTCCTCGGCCGCCTCCTTCGGCTGGGACGCCTCTTTCGCTTCTTCCTTCTTGTGTTTGATGAGCGTCGCTTTCGGTTTTTGATCCTTCTTCTTTTCCTCTGCCATACTCCCTCTTTTATCCGGCGGGTGCGCTTCTCCGCGCGAGAAGCTGCCCGTCCCGCGTCATGACGTTCCCTGAGGCGATTCCCCGCCCGAATCCGCTTCCGCTTCGCTCTCGGACTCGCCGTCGGCCTCTTCGAAGCTCAAGCCCACCCCGCAGTGCGGGCAGACCGACATGTCGGGCGTTATCTTGTTGCCGCATTCCGGGCATTCGTAGGTCGATTCCTCGACTTCCTCCTCGGTTTCCGCTTCTTCCTCGGCGGATTCCGTTTCCGCCGTTGGGGCGGCCGCGGCTTGCTCCGCGCCCTCGTCTTCGCCCTCCACGATCTCGATATTCTCCTCGATCACCCGGCGCAGCTTCTTGAGCGCCTCTTCCGTGATGCCCGGCAGCGCGAGCAGGTCGGAATCGCTCATGGAAACGACGTCTTCGATCGACTCCAGATTGTTGGCGCGCAGTATTTTCACCACCGACTCGTCGATTCCGGGGAGCTCGGCGATCGTCTCGATCTCCTCCTCTTCGGTCTCGCCGAAGAGCGCGCTCACCGCCCGTTTCGTCTCGGCGGCGATGTCCATCTGCTCGAACTGGGCGCTCGTCTTGACGTCGATGCTCCAGTCCACGAGCCGGTTGGCGAGCCGGACGTTCAGGCCCTGTTTGCCGATGGCGAGCGACAGTTGACTCTCGTCCACGAGCGCCAGCGCCTGTTTTTTCGCCTCGTCGAGGACGATGACGTGCGCCACCTCGGCCGGGGAAAGCGCGTTCTTTATGAACCGCACCGGATCTGAATCGTACTTGAGGATGTCGATCTTCTCCCCTTCCAGCTCCTTGACGATGGCCTGGATGCGGACGCCCTTGAGGCCGACGCAGGCGCCGACGGGATCGACGTCCTCGCGGTTCGAGTACACGGCGATCTTGGTCCGGTAGCCGGGCTCACGCACGATTTTGTGGATCTCGACCGTGTGATCGTAAATCTCGGGCACCTCGATCTCGAAGATCTTGCGAACGAATTCCGTGTGGGTGCGCGACAGCACGATCTGAAGGCCGCCCGGCGTCTTGTTCACCTCGTAGATGAGGGCTTTGATCCGGTCGTTGGCATGGTAGACTTCACGCGGCGACTGGTATTTCTTGGGCATGATCCCCTCGGTCTTGCCCAAGTCGACGTAGATGTTGCCGTTGCGTTCCCGCTGGTAATACCCGATGACCATCTCCCCGATTTTTTCCATGAACTCGGAGTAGAGGGTATCCTTCTGAATCTCCTTCAGGGATTGCTTGGCCCGCTGCTTGGCGCTCTGAATTGCGGAGCGGTCGAATTCCTTGGGATTCACCTCGATGAGGAGCTCGTCGCCGATCTCGCAGGCTTCATTGAAGTTGAGGGCGTCGGAGAGGGCGATCTCTGTCACCGGGTCGTTCACGTCGTCGTCTTCCATGATTTTTTTCTTGGAGAAAATCGTCACCTCCGACGTGTCCTCATTGAAGCGCACGACGGCGTTCTCGACGATTCCGTATTTTTTCTTGTAGGCCGCCAGCAGGGCTTCCTCGATGGTCTTGAGGATCAACTCCTCGGGAACGCCCTTCTCCTGAACCATCTGTTTGATGGCCTTGGCCATTTCAGAGGACATGGCTGTTTTCCTCCTCTTTCACCAGTGCGAGTTTAACTCGCTTTATTTTATCGAATGGTATGATCACCGTTTTCCCTTCGCTTTTCACCGCCAACGCGCCCTCCTCGGTATGGTCGATGAGTCCCTTCAGCCACTCGCTTTCCCCTTCCCTGAGGACCGCCGCTCCCCGTCCCCGGAAGATCTCGTATTCGGCGGGTCCCTTGAGGAGCCGGCCGATGCCGGGTGAAGAAACTTCGAGTGAACAGCCGGAGAGCTCGTCCACAAGATCGAGCCGGGGATGCACGCTCCGCGACACGGCGGCGCAATCCTCGATCCCCACGCCCGCCGGCCTGTAGATGACGAGGCGGACGGCGCGGGCGCCTTTGCTCCGGAACACGTTGACGTCGATGAGCGTGAAACCGAGGGCGTGAACAAGCGGCGTGATTTCCTCGCGGACCGCGTCGACGAGCGGGCGCATGGCGTTCGACACTATTTCCACCTATAAAAAAAGAGCCGCTCACGACTCTTTTTTACCTTCGCAATTTTAAATGTCCAAAATAAGATACCAGAAATTCGGGCGGTTGTCAACCGCGTTTCCCGGCGTCGTGGCACTTGGAAGAAGAAAAAACTACGGTTAACGCGGCCAGGAAAAGAGAGAGAACCACGGATGGGCACGGATAAGACGGATAACACGGATGAGAGAAGATAGAGAAGTAAACACCGCAGTATTTTTTCTATTTATTAACTCTGTTTTTCTTTTTGTCTGACTTCATTATTTCGCTAAATCTCTTCCTCCTTTTTCCCTATCCGTGTCATCCATCCTATCCGTGCCCATCCGTGGTTCTCCCCCCTCTTTCACGCGACGAGGCCTCACGCCTCCATCGCCACGGTGAGCACGGTGACGGACGCGGCTCCGGCTTTTTTTAAAACGAGGGCGCACTCGTGAGCGGTGGCTCCGGTCGTGAAAATATCGTCCACGAGATATACGTTCTCCCCCGCCAGGCGGGCGGCGGCCGGCAGCGGCGCGATCCGGCCGGCCAGGTTGGCCAGCCGCGTCTCATAATCGAGGGTTTTCTGGGAGACGCCCTTGCCTCGCGCGAGACAGGCGGTGAACGCGAGGCCTGCCAGCCCGGCGCAGCGTCGCGCCAACAGTTCAACCGCGGCACAACCCCGCGCGCGCACCGTCCGCGGGCGCGACGGCACCGGCACCACCACCGATTCCGGCGCCGAGCCTTCAAGCTCCCGGGCGAGGAATCCTGCGAAAAAAATCGCGAGGCGCTCGCGCCCCTTGAATTTGTAGTAGTAGAGAAGTTCGCGCACGTCGCCGCGGTATTCGAAAAGAGACACATGCCGGTCGAAGGCAAAACGCCGGACCCGGCAGCGGGTGCAGATATCCTCCTCTGAGACGAGCGGAAGACTGCAGACGGCGCAGCGTCTGCCCGACAGGGGCGAAATGGCGGCAGAGCAGTCGGGGCAGACGGACGCGACCCGCATATGTCCCGGCTCGAGCACGCCGCCGCACAGAAGGCAGTGTTCGGGAAAAGCGCTGTCGACGACCAGGCGCACGGCAGCGGCGATCGCTTTCGGGACGGTCATCTGGATGCTTCTCCTCCTTCCCGCCTCTCTACCGGAAAGACTATAATCGATCCGCTCCGATCGTTCAATCGCCGTGGCGTCTTTTCTCAACGAGACTGCATTGAAAGGACACGGAGCCCGCCCCGAGCGTAGTCGAGGGGTGGGCTTCGTATCCTTCGTGGTGTTTTAATCACCATCGCGAAGAACATCGCTTTTTCACGGAGCCGCCTCGCCCGGGGAACCGATTTGTGCTACACTTTCCGTGGAAGGAAAGCATGGCGACGACGGTATTCGAGCGGCAGCTCGAGGAGATTCGACAGGCCGGAAAAAACCGCGACTACGAACGGGCGGCGGCGCTCTGTACCGACCTTCTCTCCCGGAGCGACCAATATCCGGAAGCCCTCCTCTACCTGGGACGGAGTTATCACGCGCTCAGACGGCTCGACCGGGCCGTGTACGTTTTCCAATTTTATCTCAAACGCAAGCCCGATTCGCCGGTCGGTAATTTTTTCCTGGGCCGGAGCTACGCCGCGCTCGGGCTGTACAAACGGTCGGACGCGAGCCTGCGGCGGGCCCTGGAGAGCGACCCGGCCTTCGCTCCGGCGCTGAGCTTTCTGGGTCTTGTCTCCCTCAAGCTGAAACGGCCGGAGGAAGCCATCGCCTTTTTCGAGCGGGCGCTCCGAACCGAGCCCGGGAACCGGCGCATCCGTTCCGGGTACCTGAATGCCCTGCTTGTCCAAGGGATTCGCCTGTTCTTCGGAAAAGACCTCGAAGGCGCGGCGCGTGTCTTCGAATTCCTGGCCGGCGAAAACCGGGAGCATCTCCTCCCCCGCCTCTACCTCGCCGTTATCGCCCGGGAAATGGGGAACTACCCGGCGGCGTTGGGCTATTACGACGAAGCCTCGCGGATTTCGCCGGACGACCCGGTCTTCCACCTGCACAAGGCCGACATCCTCATTTCCCTGGGGCGCGACGAGGAAAGCCGGTCAGAATTGAAGAAAGCCCACATGGCGGGAAAGGAAGATATGGCCGCGGCGCGCGACCCGAAACGGCTGCTCAAAATGATCGCGGTAACGCACTACCGGAACAAGCGCTACCGCGAAGCGATCTATTTCGGGAAAAAGGTCCTCAAGGAAAATTATCGGGACATCGACATGCACCTCCTCCTCGCCGAATGTTATCGGCACTTTGACGACCTTACCAAGGCGAAGAACCACTACCTGCGCGCCTTCGAGGCCGATCGGACCGAACCCGCAATTTTTTCCCGGCTCGTCGCCGCGCTCTGGGAAGCGGGGGATTTCGCGGAGCTCCTCTCCGTCTCCCGCCGCTGGCTCGGCCGGCTCCCGGCCGACCCGCTCGCCTCCTATTTCGAGGCGCTCGCCTTGAGCGAAGTGGACGGCGCTGCGCCCGAGCTCATCCCGCTCCTCCAGGAGCAAATCCGGAGCCGCGGCCCGGATCCGGAGCTCATGTTCAGCCTCGGGCGCGCCTACGTCGAAGGCGGCCGCTTCGACCTGGCCGAAAGCTGGCTCGAACGAACGGTGAAGCTCATCGACGACCACGAGGACGCCCTGCTTCTCCTCGACGAGGTGTACGAGGAGCTCGGCAAGCCGGCCGACCAGATCCGCGTTCTCAAGGCCTTCTGCAATCTCCGTCCCGAGGAGAACGAGCTCCTCAAGAAGTGCGTCCGACTGCTCCTGCAGGAAGCGCGATTCGATGAAGCCGGCGCGGGCCTGGAAAGACTCCTCACCCGGGAACCCGGCAACCGCAGCCTGCGCAAGGCGCTGGGGCAGGTGTATATCAAAGGCAAGAAATACGCGGACGCCTTCATCATCTGGAAAGAGCTCCTCTCACGGGAGCCGACGTCGACGCATTACCTGCGCCAGCTCATTTTCTGCCTCGTGAAAATGAGGAAGCTCGAAATGGCGATTAAGATTCTCGACAAAGCGTCGCGGTATATGAAGAACGATATTTCCCTCCTCCTCCCGCTCGGAGTGCTCTACGCGCGATCGCGCGAGTTCGAGAAGGCGAACGAGACCTTTCGCCGCGTGATCGGCCTCAATGCCCGCGACTGGCGGGCCTACCACAACCTGGCCATGCTGGCCCGCCGCACCGGGAACAAGGCATTGGCCGAAAACTTCCTGGAGCGGGCGCGGCAATACCGGCCGCCGTCCCGCGGCCCGGGAAAGAAAAAAGGGAACCACCCGTCGACAAGCTCAGGGCAGGCTCCTCACAAGGATAAGAACGGATAACACGGATGAGAGTAGATAAAGCAATGGAAAATGAGAGAAAGGAAATGAAACTGACGCATTTTTTCTTAAGCTATTAGCTCTTTTTCCTTATTGTCTGAATTCGTTATTTCAACTTACTTTCCGAAGATCAATAATCAAAAAAATACATTTTCTCGACGTGCCTGCCCAAGCATCGAATGACCGTAACATGATCCGGC
>JAFGSW010000054.1 GCA_016934415.1 Spirochaetales bacterium
CGAAGCGACGACGCGAAAGCTTAAGGAGATTGAAAGAATAGAGAAATCGATTCAAGCGGCTTGACATGCGCTAACCATAGACGCGTCTATCCGTGTCCATCCGCAATTATTTTTTCGCCGGTACCCTCATCTACGATCCATACCCTGATTCCCGCTTGAGGAGCAGCTTGATTTTGCCTTTCCGGTCCTGGAAGGAGACGTCATTGGAGACGGACTGAGATACCGACCGGTAGAAACGGATGATGAGTTTCTCCCCTAGTTTGTTCGGAACGGTGATGGTGAGAGTGTCCGGATCTTCCGTTCTCCGATTTTCGTAAAAAGCTTCAGCCTTTTGTAGCAGAGCCTCCTTGCCCAGGCCCGCATTGTTGCCGGCGACGTATCGGGCGTATATTTGGCCGGTGATGTTTACGCCTCGCGGTGCGCTGCCGGTCTTGATGACGATATCCGGATATGATTCTCCGCTGGTCTCAATGTCCAGGACGGCGAGTCCGCCGTTGATCCTGTCGTAAACGGCGGAGGAATCTTCCCTCGCGAAGTAAAGCTTACGGTTCGCGTATTCGACGAAAAACATGCCGTCATAGCGTTCAAAGAGGGGCTTGTAGGTTGCACCCGTTTTCCTCCATATATTGGACCGTGACACGGCTATGTCATTGTCCGCGTCGTCGCGAAAATCCCTTGAGTAGAACGTCTCTGAGAGGATGAAGGCATCCTTGTACCCGGCGGCTTGCACGGCGGCCAATGCCTTTTCGGTTGTATGATCCTTGAGAGGGTACGGTCCGGCCCAGACAGAATAATATTCGTCCCTTAATATCACGTGGGTCGGAATGCCTTTGACGGTGAGATTCCGGGCCGTCGCGTCGGCATTCGCCTTCACCTTGTTGAGCGAAGCCTGAATGAAATATATGTCGCGCGTATCGGCCGCGAAAGGATCACCGGGAAGAAAGAGGGGGCCGTTGCTATACGATTCGCTTCGCGTAGAGGGGATGGGAGCGGTAGAGAGGGTTTTCTTTTTGGAATAATCGTATACGGTTCATTCCCGCGGCGTGGCCGCGTTGATATCAAAAAGTGAGATGCCGAGGACGTCGCCGTACAGCCACCGTACGTCTTCAATACCCGCGTAAAAATCGAAGGGGCGGGTAAAGATAAGTTCCAGCGCACAACCGTTCGGCCGGCGCACGTCGAGACGGACGACGGCGTGCCCGGTGGAGAGGAAGACCCGGTCGTCGGTCAACGTATAGGTGGCCGAAACGAACGCCCCGTTTACCGGATAGACCGCCGGCGCGCGCACGTCGATGAGCACGGTCTGTGTGTTGTAGTAAATGCCGATCCCTTCATGCCAGGCATAAATTTTTACCAAACAGTGATCGTTGTCCAGCCACAAGAAGTCTGAAAAAAGTGCGCCGTATTCAAACGCCCCCCATAGAAGTGCCGGGACGAATGCGGCCAGCAAGAGGAGCAGAAAAAAGCGCTTCATCGCCATACCGCCTCCATTGATTAAAGTGAATGGAACTTGGAAAACCGGGATGGAAGTATGATAATAAAAAATGGACCGCTCTTGGGCCGTCATCGGCAGTTCCCGAATTTCCGCGTTGAACGGGGTTCCAAGCAACACCATAGCACCCGGCACCGCGTATTTCAAGACGCGTGGCTCTACGGAGGTTTGATTGACTTGTATGATTGTAGCAATGATTCCTTTTCGTGGTTTGATGAAATTACGCTGCAAGAATGAAAGGAAAAGCGATAACTCGCAATTTCCAGTCTTGCCGGGCACATGATTGATGTCGCGCTCCCTCAAGCAGCCGGCCGGCCCGGCAATGCCGGGAATGCTGAAAAAGTCAGCTTGTCAGTCATGGTTCGACAAGCTCACCATGACTATCTCATTATCCAACAAAGAAATCGTCACCCTAAGCTTGTCGAAGGGCGACCTGTAAATTGATTTTTTCAGCAATCTCATGCCTTGTGCGCCGTCGGCTTTATTCCTTTATTAATTCATGACGAAAACTATTCTTACCGCCGAGCGTGCTCTCATACATCAATCGTTCGGCCCCATTGACCATTTTTTCGATTAAGGTACCACCCTTCGGTTTTATAAACGGAATTCTCATACTATCCGCGTTTGGGACGGTAGATATCCGTCGCCAGGCCGTAGAAGGCTTCCGCCGCTTCCATGATCGTCTCGGACAAGGTTGGGTGCGGATGAATGGTTCGGGCAACGTCGGAGGCCAGGGCGGACATCTCCACCGCCAGGGTGATTTCGCCGATCAACTCGCCCGCGCCCGTTCCCACCAGGCCGCCGCCCAGGATCCGTTCCGTTTCCGGATCGATAACGAGCTTGGTGAGCCCGTACGGCCGGCCCAGGGTTGCGGCGCGTCCGGAGGCCGCCCACGGAAAACGGGCCACGGCCACGCGCTTGCCCCGCGCTTCCGCCTCCTTTTCGGTCAGCCCGCACCAGGCCACTTCCGGCTCGGTGAATTCCACGGCGGGGATGGCCTGCGGATCGAAGGCGGCCTTCATGCCGGCTATCGCCTCGACGGCCGTGCGTCCCTCGTGACTCGCCTTGTGCGCCAGCAAGGGTTCGCCGGTCACGTCGCCGACGGCGAACACGGTCGGATCGGAAGTTCTGCGTTCCGCGTTCACCTTGATGTACCCCTTGCGGTCCGTCTCCACCGTGGTGTTTTCCAACCCAAGCGAATCGGTGACGGGCTTTCTTCCCACCGTCACCAACACCTTGTCGAACTCATCCTCACGGATCACTTCCTCCCGCTTCCGCGCGTTTCTGAACGCCGCCTTGGCCTTTTTCCCCGAGACGTCTATCTCCGCCAGAGCGCCGGTTACGAAATCCTTGAAGAAGTGCGCCGCGTTTTTTTTATATTCCCGCACCAGGTCCGAATCCGCCATGGGCAGGATGTCCGGCATCATTTCCGCGACCGTCACCTCGCTCCCCAGCGCGGAGTAGACGGTCCCCATTTCGAGACCGATGTATCCCCCTCCGATCACCAAAAGGCGGCGCGGCACGTCGGCAAGCTCCAGGGCGCCGGTCGAATCCATCACCAGCGGGGACGACATGTCCAGGCCGGGCAGGGGGGCGGGGACGGTCCCGGTCGCGATGATGACGTGCTCGGCCTGCAGGGTGGTGCGGCCGCCCCCCGCTTCCGCCACTTCGAGGGTGTTGGATTCCACGAAACGCGCCGTGCCGCGGAGGAAGGCGACCTTCCTTCTTTCGGCGAGCTGTCCCAGCCCCTTGGTCAATCCGGTCACGACACTGTTCTTCCAATCGCGAAGGCGGCCGATATCGATTTTCGGTTTGGAAAACGACACCCCCCATCCCTCGGCCAGCCGGACGTCGTCGATCAGTTTGGCGATGTGCAACAGGACCTTGGCCGGGATGCACCCGCGGTAAAGGCAGACGCCCCCCGGGTTCGCTTCCGGATCGATGAGCGTGGTCTCGATTCCCAAGTCGGCGGCCAGGAAGGCGGCGGCGTACCCGCCGGGTCCCGCCCCGATGACCGCCAGTGACGTTTTCTTTCGTTCGGAAGCCATGGTGTGCAATCCTTTCTTCCACTCGTGCATCTATTAGAGAAGGAGGGCGTAGGGATCCGACAGAATCTCCGCCAACGCGCGGAGAAAACGCGCTCCATCCGCGCCGTCGATGATGCGATGATCGTAAGATAGTGATAATGGCAGCATCAGCCGAATATCGATTTTTCCTCCCACCGCCGCCGGTCGTTCCTGGGCCCGCGCCAGGCCCAGGATGGCCGCCTGAGGCCAATAAACCACCGGAGAAAATCCCGTCCCCCCGAACCCGCCGAGGTTGGAAACGGTGATGGTGCCGCCTTCCATCTCGTCCGGGGTCACTTTCTTGGTCCGCGTGCGCTCGGCCAGATCGGCCAGCTCCACCGCCAGGTCGATCAATCCCTTTTTGTCCGCGTCACGGATGACCGGCACCAAGAGTCCCCGGTCGGTGGCTACCGCGATCCCGACGTTGACGTACTCCTTGAAGACGATCTCGCCCTTCTCCGGATCGATGCTGGAGTTGAACTCCGGGTATTTTCTCACCAATGAGGCCAGCACCTTTACGGCGGCCGCGGTTACGGTCAGCTTGCCCCCGGCTTTTTCGGCGATTTTTTTCCGGCTCGTCAGGAACGCCGCCAGGTTCGTGATGTCGGACTCGTCGAATTGGGTGACGTGCGGCACGGTCCGCCAGGCGTAGGCCATGCTGCGCGCGGTGATCTGCCGCACCTTACTCATCTTTTCCCGCCGCACCGGTCCCCAACGACTGAAATCCGGAAGCGGCACGGCGGATTCCTCCGCCTTCCCGGCGGAACCGCTTTTCACGTAATCCTTGACGTCGTCCGCGCTGATTCTTCCGCCTGGACCGCTTCCAGAGACACGCCTGATATCCACGCCCAATTCGCGGGCCAGCCGGCGCACGGTCGGTGAGGCGGGCGCCGGTTCCAGGTCCCGCTTCGGCTCAATTTCTTGAATGCCGGCCGGCCGCTTCTTCATTCCCGTTTCCGCGGACGCTTCTTCAACGCGGCCGGGCTCCTCTCTCTCTTTCCGCTTCTCAGCGGAAGCTTCCGGCGCCTTTCCCGCGCCCTTTTTCCCGGCGGCCGGCGGGCTTGAGTCCCCGCTTTCCCCGGTCTCAAGCCTGGCTATAACGTCGCCCACGTGAACGGTGTCACCCTTGTTGACCGGTATCTCCTTGACCGTTCCCTTGCCGGGAGACGGCACCTGGACCGCGGCCTTTTCGGTTTCCAGCTCGATGAGGGTTTGTTCCTTTTCCACGGCGTCTCCGGGTTTCACCGGTATATCGAGCACTTCGCCGGACGTCACGTTCTCCGAAATCTCAGGAAGTCGAACTTCTATGATCACCTGCCTGCTCCTTTCACCGATCCTCCATTTTACTCCCTCATGATTGAACCGGATCCGGTTTTTCCGGATCGATTTCGAGTTTCTTCCTCGCTTCCGTCACCCTGTTCGGATCGATCATTCCCGACTCCGCCAGCCTCACCAGGGCGGCGAAGGCGATATGACGGGCGTCCACCTCGAAGAAACTCCGCAGCGCGGCGCGGGTATCGCTTCTCCCGAACCCGTCCGTGCCCAGTACCGCCAAGGGTTTCCGGATCCACTGCGCCAGCGAAGCGGGCAGGGTTTTCATGTAATCGGAGACGGCCACCACCACCCCTTCCTCGTCCCGGAAACATCTTTCCACGTACGACGGCGTTCGTTTCTCGGGCGCGCGCAGCCGGCTGCGGCGGTCGCATTCCACCGCGTCCCGGTAGAGCTCCTTGTAGCTGGTGACGCTCCAGACGTCGGTGGGAACATCATAGTCCTCCTCGAGCGTCTTCGCGGCCGTGAGCGCTTCCCGGAAGATGGCGCCGCTCGCCAAAAGATGGGCCCGGGCGCGTTTCGGCGTTCGCGAGGAGGATCTGAATTTATAAAGACCCTTGACGATGCCGTCCTCCACGCCCTCGGGCATGGGCGGCTGGCTGTAGAATTCATTGGTCACCGTCAGGTAATAGAAAACGTTTTCGCCCTTGACGTACATCCGTTCCAGCCCGTCGCGGACGATCACCGCCAGCTCATAGGCGAACGCCGGGTCATAGGCGCGGAGGTTGGGAACCGCGTACGCCAGGTGGTGGCTGTGGCCGTCCTGGTGCTGCAGCCCCTCGCCGGCCAGGGTTGTTCTCCCCGCCGTCGCGCCGATGAGGAACCCCTTGGCCATGGAGTCGGCCGCGGCCCAGATGAGATCGCCGATCCTCTGGAAGCCGAACATGGAGTAATAGAAGAAGAAGGGAACCATGGCCAACCCGTGGCTGGCGTAGGAGGTGCCGGCGGCGATAAAAGATGAAATGGCCCCGGCCTCCGTGATGCCCTCTTCCAGGATGACGCCGTCCGTTTTCTCGTTGTAAAAAAGCAGGCTTTCCCTGTCGACCGGTTCGTAGACCTGGCCGCGGGAGGAATAGATGCCGTACTGTCGGAACAGGGCTTCCATCCCGAACGTCCTGGCTTCGTCCGGGACGATGGGGACCACCCGCTTGCCCATGTTCTTGTCCTGCAGCAGTACGCCCATAATCCGCACCATCGCCATGGTGGTGGCCATCTCCCGGTCCTCGGAGCCTTTGAAAAATTCAGTGAAAACACTTTTGGGGGGCGGTGAAAAGTCAGCTTCCTTGACCCTGCGTTCGGGCAGAAATCCGCCCAGTTTCGCACGCCGCTCCCGAAGGTACTTCATTTCCTCGGTATCATCCTCGGGTTTGTAAAAGCACGCATCCGCCAGACATTCATCCGCGATGGGGATGTCGAACCGGTTCCGAAAATGCCGCAGCTCTTCTTCATTCAGCTTTTTCTGCTGATGGGTGATGTTTCGTCCCTCGCCGGCCTCGCCCAACCCGTATCCTTTTATCGTCAGGGCCAGGACGACGGTCGGCGCCCCCATGCTCTTGACCGCCCTGTCAAAGGCGGCGTACACCTTGTCAGGATCGTGGCCCCCCCGCCGCAGTTTGGCGAGCTGTTCGTCCGAGAGGTGCTCCACCAGCTTGAGCAGCTCCGGGTGTTTCCCGAAAAAATGCTCGCGGATATAGGCCCCGTCAACGGTGGAGAATTTCTGGAGGGCTCCGTCGGGCGTTTCCTCCAGCAGCCGCACCAAAAGGCCGGTTTCGTCCCGTTCGAAGAGCGGATCCCAATCGTCCCCCCACAGCACCTTGATGACGCGCCACCCGGCGCCCCGGAAAGCCGATTCCAATTCCTGGATGATCTGGCCATTGCCCCGCACCGGGCCGTCCAGTCGCTGGAGGTTGCAGTTGACGACGAAGATGAGATTGTCCAACCCCTCGCGCGAGGCCAGGGTCAGGGCGCCCATCGATTCAGGCTCGTCCATTTCTCCGTCCCCCATGAAAGCCCATATTTTCTGGCGGGACGTGTCGAGGATTTTTCGGTCGGCAAGATAATGATTGAACCTGGCCTGGTAGATGGCCATGATCGGGCCCAGGCCCATGGAAACGGTGGGATATTCCCAGAAAGTGGGAAACAACCACGGATGGGGATAGGAAGGCAGACCGCCTCCCTTCTTCAATTCCCGGCGAAAATTGGCCAACTGTTCCTCTCTCAACCGTCCTTCCAGATAGGCCCGGGCGTAAATTCCGGGAGCGGCGTGTCCCTGGAAATAACAGATGTCCCCGCCCGATTCATGGTCCTTGCCGCGGATAAAGTGGTTGAACGCCACCTCGAACAGGGTGGCTTGAGAGGCGTACGTGGAGATGTGCCCGCCGATCCCCGCTTCCGTGCGGTTGGCCCGGACCACCATGGCCATGGCGTTCCAGCGGATGAGGCTCTTCAACCGGCGTTCGATGTCGCGGTTGCCGGGATAGGGAGGTTGTTGGGAATAGGGAATGGTGTTGATGTAGGGCGTGGTGCCGGGACAAGCGACGGATACGCCCAGTTCCTGGGCGCGGACCTGGAGAAGCCGCAGCAATTCGCGCAGCCGTTTCGGACCCCCGCTCTTGTAAATAAAATCCGCTGACTCCAGCCATTCCCTGTTTTCCTGGTCAATCGACTTGTCTTTCGGATCGCCCATAACATCGTCCTTTCTCCGAATGAAAACTTTATTGTACAGAATCCCGCTTCACGTCGCGCGGTTTTGCCGCCGCAGTAAAGCGCGTTTCCGCTTAAAAGATGCCAAATTCCATTTCAAAAATGAATGTATCGATTCACAATAAAACTGACTTTTTCCCCCTTTTTATTTACTTTTTTCTGTACATTGGGAAACACCGTGATGGATTCGGTTTATTTGCGAAATCGGTTTCTTTTATCGCCTGGAGTGTGCAATCTATTTGCTTGAAAAGGGTATACCATGAATGATATAATGGAAATCCGTTGGGAGCTTATTCAAAGCGAGGAGTGGAAAGATCGGCAATTATGTTTGCGGATTTCATTAGGAAATTCCTGAAAAAGCGGTTGAAATTGGCGCTCTTCCTGAATACCTGGAACTATACGGTCATTGCCAGGAAGGGCGATCAGTTTTCTGAGAATCTGCTCAAAAAAGCTTCCGAAAGCGGCAAGAGTTACGAGTTGAGTTTTACCAGGGTCGGAGATACCTTTGTTGCCGAGGATTTTAAAAAACTGCTGAAAAAAGATTCCACGAAATACGCCTTCATCACCGATAATCTCAAATTTCTCGACGACCTGGCGGATTATCTGGGCGAAGTTCGGCTGCCCGATACCGTGCTCGTTGAATTGGGCTGGATGAAGGAATATTACATCTACACCTACCATCACGTCATCGCCGTCACCGCCCTCGTCATCCGCATGGCCCGTGACTTGACTTTTTCGAAGGAAGAGATCGTCAAGACCGCGGAACTGGCCCTGCTGTACGACATCGGCATCACGCGCGTTCCGCTGGAGATCGTCAACAAACAGGGCGAATTGACCAATCACGATCGCGATGTCATCCACTTGCACCCCGTCTATTCCGCGCTGCTCATCGCCCACTATTATCAGAACGAACACTTTCCCCATCTCGACGCCATCCTCCATCACCATGAGGCGCTCGACGGGTCGGGAGAACCGCAGGGCATACGGAACGACGATCTGATCTCCAATATGATCTGCGTGGCGGACACCTTCGACGCCCTGATATCGGCCCGGCCCTTCCGCAAACATTATTCGACGAAGGAAGCCTTTAAAATATGCGAGGAGCTGATGACGAAGGGCAAAATCATTCCCGAAATCTTGCCCCTCATTTATTCTTATTTTCTTTTCATAAACAAAGCGACGGGAAAAGTCACCGGCAGCAAGAATTACAGCCCGACGTAGCGCATTGTTTTTTACACGTATGATGATATAATAAAAAATTGAGCTTGGATTTCAATCCATGAAAAGGGGTTATTATGAGTAAGCACCTCTTTTTTTGCCTCCTTCTATTCATCACGGCCTGTACTTTTTGGGCGGACGACTCGGAACAGGGGGTCGTTATTTTTTCAACCTTCGAGAATTCCGTCGTCATGGTATATCAGGGACTCTATTTCGACGCCAAGCTGGTGTCGAAGCCCGAGCTCTTCAAGCGGATAGAAAAAATATGACGTTAAAATCCTGGATATTTTCGTTAAGATCGCATCAGGCTCTGGATTTTTTATCACCAAAGACGGCCACCTCATCACGAATAATCATGTAATCGAAGCGGAAGATCTTTCTAAAATACGAAAGGCTTTTTATGATAATTCCGTCAAGGAATTTTTTGCGAAGATCCCGGGAACCATCCTGTCAGCCGATGAAAGCGCTGCGGTAAAAAAAGATTTCAAGCTCCTCACGGAAAAATCGGAATTCCGATATTGCGCCGTGGTGCGCAATAAAGACAATTATTTGCTTGATCTTCTCGCCTCCAGTAAAGATTTGGACATCGCCCTGCTGAAAACGACCGAGCCGGCCGGAGATTGTAAACCGATACTTTTAGGCGATTCCGATGAATTGAAAGTCGGGCAATCGGTTTTCGCCATCGGTTATCCCGTTCCCGATGCCTTCGCGATGTTCAAGGATTTTAAATCCAGCATGACGAGGGGAAGCGTCTCCGCCATCCGTTCCGACACCTGGGGCATACAGCACACCGCCTCCATCAGCCCCGGGAATTCGGGCGGACCTTTGCTGAACAATAACGGCGAGCTCATCGGCGTCAACGTTGGCGCGATTACAGCCGGGAATAACATCTTTTTTTCCATTCCCTCGAATAAATTGAAATCATGGCTGGTTTCATCCACATACAGGGAACTGGTGGAGATCAACGCGAAAGAGGCGCAGCGCCTCGGCACTCAATACAATCTTACCAAAGACGGCTTCCTTGAGGTTGGTAAATCAATGCTCATTAAATTGGCGGGAGGCTATTCCGTATTCCTTGATGGGAAAAAACGCGGCGTAACGCCGATCTTCATCGAGAAGATCCCTCCCGGCGAACATCTCCTCCTGATACAATCCGAAAAGGAATTCAAGGAACAGAAAATCAGAGTCCTCGCTTCCCAAAACGATACGTTTATTTACGAGCCGGTTTTGGAGAAATTCTCCGGCACGTTGTATGTCCAGACGTCTCCCGAAGGCGCGGAGATTATTATCCGGGATACAAAGCATGGCATGTCGCCCAACGTCATTGACAAGGTGGAGATCGGCGATTGCGAAGTCCGCTTGATCAAAGACGGTTTTTTCACCGAGACTTTGAAAGTCAGGATCGAAAAAAACCGGACCACCAGGATCAGCCGGGAACTCAAAAAACTATTTCTCCTGTCCTTTAAGTCCCCCCTGCCGCCCGACGCACACATTACCGTCACCGGAGACCGTAAGTTTTTCACTTTCGGCGCCACCGACAAGATCGAACTATATAACGGCGAATGGGACGTCATTGTCGTTTGCGACCGCTTCGAACAAAAATCCTATCACATAACGATCCGTAACGACGATGTCGTCCTTGAATTCACGGCGGTTGCCAATTTCGCGACGCTGGCCTTCAGAAATCTGAAAAGTGAAAGCAGCGTCTTCATCGATGACAAAGACAAGACGAAGTCGGTAAAAGACAATAAACTCGATATCCAACCCGGCAGGCACATCCTGAAAATCACAACCAAGGATATGAACGATTTCGAACAAGCGGTGGACTTGGTTAAAGACTCCGTGACGGAAATAGATATTGTTTATTCCTACTCCGAGGAGTATACCCTGTCGAAACTGAAGGCCAGGCTGGAGGCATCGGCGACGGCTTTGGAAAGCCCCGGTTCGCCTTACCTTTCCCATACGGCGGAGCTTGAGGTGCTCGAAAAAGAAATTCAGGGCTTGCCGAAGAAGAATCCGGAGCTCGAGGAACGGGCAAGGCAATTGATCCGTAAGTCACTAAAAAATGACGAGGCGGCGATACAAAGGCGAATCAAGGAAACGGAAGACGGCCGGGCCGCCATGGATACCCTGAAATGGGTGGGATTGGGAGTATTCGCAGTTTCCGCCGGTCTTGCCGTGACGAGCATGCTTCTTTCATCCGCCGCCTACGATAAATACCAGAGCGCGACCTTCACTTCCGACGCGATCAATTACCGGCAACAGGTCGAGCTTTGGGACACCATTACCTGGATCGCTGGCGGCTCGGCGGGCGCCAGTGCAGGATTCTCGTTGGTATTCTGGCTGGGAGGAGGCCCTGACGTGGAGAAATTGAACCAGGAACTTATTGACGTCAGGATGAAAATAAAGGGGAGGGAATGAAGATGAAAGGAATCGCCTTTTTCACCTTGGCAATGCCATTGCTCGTTCTCTTTTCCTGTCACGACTTTAACAGTCCCATCGATCCGGCTTCCGATAATTATAACGGAATCGTTTCGGATGACGGCGACGGAGACGGAATTCCCCGTTGGCGCGATGTGGATGAGATAGGATTGATTGCTCCCGGCAACGGCGCGCTGCTGAGTGCGACACCGCCGACCCTGTCCGTGTACAAATTCGATACCCGAATAATCAATACCTATTGGATTCAGATTTCAAGCTCGGACACGGATTTCTCGGGCAATATAGTCTATGAGAAGAACGATTGTTCCTCAAACGTCTGTTCCGTGCCCGGCGGCACGCTTTCCCTTCATCAATTTTATTATTGGCGGGCCAAGGCCTACGACGGCGTCAAGTGGAGTGATGACTGGTCGCCGGTTTTCGGATTTATCGCCGATCCGCCGGTCACCGAGACAACGGGCAACGTAGATTTCAACCTGGCGCATGTGACACCGGGAAGTTATTACGTAGGCGTCAATCCTCCGGGAGCGGACAATGTGACCCTGACAAGAGGTTATTGGCTCGCAAATACCGAGGTAACCTACGAGTTATGGTATGACATTCGCACTTGGGCAAATGCAAATGGATTCAATATAGGCGCAGGGTCCGAGGGCTTTAATTCAACGCTTGGTGCGGCACCGACTACGAGAAAATTAGAACCCGTATTGGCCCATTGGAGAGACTGTATTGTATGGTGCAATGCCTTGAGCCAGAAGCTGGGTTATACACCTATCTACTATTCAGATGCAGGTTTTTCGAATCCTATTACAGTCCAATCTAGCACTTGTGACGATGCTTTTATAAACTGGGACGCCACCGGATTCCGGCTACCTTCAGAGGCTGAATGGGAGGTTGCCGCGCGGGGAGGAAATGTAGCGAAACTCAAAGGTACCTATGGCTATACTTATTCAGGAAGCGATAATATAGATGATGTAGCCTGGTGGAATGGTAACTGTGAAAGTTTAGACTCCCCTGTTGGAATGCTGCACCCCAACCAACTGGGAATATTCGATATGTCAGGTAATGTACAGGAATGGTGCTGGGATCGGTATCGAGTAACCTATCCTTCGTCGGGAATTGATCCTGCCGGCGCTATAACCGGATCTGATCGGATTGTCAGAGGAGGTTTTTTCATTCATCTAGAATCTATGTGTACTGTCTTTAATAGGAGTTGTCATCTGTCTGTGGTAAACGCCGGGGGTTTTCGTTTTTTACGGAAAGAATAATACGAGTATTTAGTTGGTGACAATAATGAAAGATAGTAGAAGACGCTTCGTTGTTAGTGAAGTTTTCGCTATCAACCTACACTCCCGTGCCTTGTTTGGGAATAGGATGATGTTGCGCGCCTTCGAGGCTTAGGCCGGTTTAATTAAGCCTGTGTCCTTCGGGCTGCGATCAACACATAGCGACTCGCAGCCGCCACGACGACCGCACGATCTCCTTGAAGCAATAGAGATATTTTTTATTCATGCTCGTGATCGGACCGACGCCCTCAATCCCTCGCCTTGCTCGGCACGTGGATGATGTCGCGGGGTTTGCTCCCGTTGGCAGGGCCGACGATGCCGCGGATCTCCATCTCCTCCACCAGCCGGGCGGCGCGGTTGTAGCCGATCTTGAGCTTCCGCTGCACGTAGGAGGTGCTCGCCTTGCCCGCGGCCATGACGATCTCGAGGGCCTTGTCGAACATCGGGTCGGCCTCGCCCAGGCCGATGTCGAAATCGCTCTCCTCTTCGATGAAGATCTCGTCGTCGATGTAGTCGGGCTCGCCGTAGGTCTTCACCTCGGCCACCAGGTCCTCCACCTCCCGGTCGGAGATGAAGGCGCCCTGGATGCGCACCGGGAAGGGGTTCTGGGCCGAGAGGAAGAGCATGTCGCCCTGGCCGAGAAGCTTCTCCGCGCCCACCTGGTCGATGATGATGCGCGAGTCGAACTTGCCCGCCACCATGAAGGCGATGCGGGCCGGGATGTTGGCCTTGATGAGTCCGGTGATGACGTCGATCGACGGGCGCTGGGTGGCGAGGACGATGTGGATGCCGACCGCGCGCGACATGGCGGCCAGGCGCGCCAGCGTCGATTCCATGTCCTTGCCGGTGACGGCGATGAGGTCGGCGAACTCGTCGATGACGACGATGATGTGCGGCAGGGGCTCGGTCGTGTGCGTCTTCTTGGCCGCCTTGGCGTTGAAGCCCGCGATGTCCCGCGCGCAGAGGGCGTCCAGGAGGGCGTAGCGGCGCTCCATCTCGGCGATGCAGTACTGCAGCGCCTGGTAGGCCTTCTTCGGTTCGGTGATGACCGGGGTGAGGAGGTGGGGGATGTCGTTGAAGTACTTGAGCTCGACGATCTTGGGGTCGATGAGGATGAGCCGCGCCTGCTCCGGCGACTGCTTGAAGAGGATCGAGCAGATGATCGAATTGACGCAGACCGATTTGCCCGAGCCGGTGGCGCCGGCGATGAGGAGGTGCGGCATCTGGGTGAGGTCGGCCACGACGACGTTGCCCATGATGTCCTTGCCCAGGGCGATGGGCAGGCCGCTCTCAACGTCCGCGAAATCCGGCGCGGACAAGGTTTCGCGGAGCGAGACGATGGAGCGCCGCTTGTTCGGCACCTCGATCCCCACGGCCTGCTTGCCGGGAATGGGCGCGACGATGCGCACGCGCGAGGCGGCGAGCCTCAAGGCGATGTTGTCCGCCAGGTTGACGATCTTCGAGAGCTTCACGCCGGGCGCGGGCAGAATCTCGAACATGGTAATGACCGGGCCCTTCTGGATGCCCGTCACCTCGGCCTGGATGTTGAACTCCTCGAGCGTGGCTTTCAGGGCCTCGCTCAGGCGCTGGGTCACCGCGTCGAGCTTCTGATAGTCCTCGCGGCCGTAGTCCTTGAGCACGGATTCGGGCGCGATCCGGTAGCGGCCGCGGGCCTTGGGCGGTCCGGCTTTTCGGGCCGGTCGTTCGCCCTCGAGCGGCTCTTTTTTCTTGGCGCGCGAAGGCGCGGACGATGCGGACCGATCGGTCTCCGCTTTTCTTCCGGTTTTGATCGGCCCGCGCTCGTCGTCGGCGGGAGGATCGATGGACAAGGCGGGAGAGGGGAGCCGGTCCGCGCCCGCCGCGATCGGCTGAACTTTTACCGGCTGCAGGAACGCTTTTTTCCGGCCGGAGCCGTTCCCGTCGCCGCCCGCGCCGTTCACCGGTTCCGGCAGAAGATACCGCATTTTCCGGGGAGGGCTGGTTTGCCTCGCGGGGGGAAATCCCGCCGGGCGTGAGGCGCGGGCTTTTTTGCCCAAGACGTAGGCCGCCGCGGTTATCAGAAGGATCTCCGTCAGGGCGAAGGCGCCCGTAAACACCGCGCTGCCGGTAGAGCCCGCTAATGCCTCGAGCCCGGCGACGACGGGCCCGGGTGAACCCGTCCCGGCGAAGACGATTTTACACAACAAGGCCAGGGTCAGAAACGGGAGAAGGGTGAGGATGAGGACGATCATGCGCCGGACGCGGAAGCGGCCGATGAGCGCGGCGTTCAGCAGCAGATAGACGGGAACGTAGAAGGCGGCCCAGGAGAAAGCGTTGAAGAGGAATCTCCCGGACAGTAAAAATGCCCCGATCAACAGGCCGAGCGTCCCGTCGACCGGGAACGCGACGGCTCCGGCGTCCGAATACGCCGTCAGGATGAGCGAGAAAAGGATCAAGGCTCCCACGGCCGCGATGAGGGCGACCGGAACCCAATGGTAAGCTGTCTTCTGGCGTACGGACATAATCCCCCCTTACTTTATCGGAGTCAGACTGATTTTTATTTACTTTTTCCCGGCTTTTCGGTATCCTGTGAAGGTTCCTTGTGCGATGGCCGGGTTTGAGGCCGGGCTTGACGTTTCGCAACAATTGATTAATTTTGGAATATCGAAGGAATCCGAGCTATGAAAGGGGACCCCGCCGATGAATAAGGCGCTCAACACGGTCATTTATGTCGTTTGTTCGACGATTGTTCTCACGGTGGCGACCCTCGCCGTATTTTTCGCGCTTACCATTCCTTTCCTTCTGATCAGCACCGGGTTTTTGTCAGAATACAGATTTTTTTTCCTCGTGTTTTTCTTCATCGTTGCGCTCCTCGGAGGGATTTTCATCTATAACGCGGTGCTCAAGCTCGTGATAAAGAAGTACGACATCGAGAAATACCTGCTTCAACGCAAGCAAAAACCGAAGAACCAGAACGATTCCGGAGCGCGGTGAACCCATGGCAAACGAAATCGATCTCGAGATTCCGTTGTCCCAATTTCTCAACGTCGCCAGTTTCAAGAAGATGGTCGATATATCCGCCGAGAAGGGCTTTCTCGTCAAGGACGGCGCGGTCTTGGAATGGACGTTCTCCGGCGTCAGGTACCGGGACGGCGCGCCCATTCTCTATGGGCCTCAGGCCCGCGGAGTGCCGCTGGCCGCCGCGCTCGAGCAACCCCGGCGGGAGGCGCTTGCCGCCGCCGCCGAAGTCGTCCGCGCTCTCGCCCTGATCGAGGACGCGGAAGACCGAATCGAGATTTTTCCGGAAAGCGTCTGGCTCCTCTCCGACGGGAGCGTGCTTTTTCTGCCGGCCGAGGTTTTCCGCAAGATGCGGCTGCTGTCGGACGACGGATACAAGACCCGCTGTTCCCGGCTGAACGACCCGTACGCCGTTCAGCCCCGGGAACGCTTAAGCCACGTCGTCGGAGTGATGCTCTACCGCGCATTGACCGGCGCCTACCCGTATGACGGAAGGGACCTGGACGAGATCCACGCCCGAATCAGGGAGCGGAAAGTGATCCCGCCGCAGCTCCTTTTTCCCGACCTGAAGAAGAGCGTCTCCGACCTGTTCGGCCGTTTCTTCGAGAAAAAACAGCCGCTCTCGGCCGTCGACTGGAAGCACGCCCTCGAAATCTGGCTTGCCGACGGTTATACCGAGGCAAGGAGCGCGGACGAGACGACGGCGATCACCGACCAAAGGGACAAACTCAAAGGTCGTCTTCAACGCGGCCTCAGACGCCGTCTTTACCTGGAGAAACACGGCAAGACCCTCCTGATTGCCGCCGCCGCCGTCGCGGCGGTCGGAGTCGCGGCCGGCTTCATTGTCTCCAATGCGTTGCGTCCGCGGCTGACGGCCGGATTTCCCCCCTTGAAAGTCGTGGAGAGTTTCTACCAGTCCATCGACACGCTCAATCCCGAGCTCATGCGCGACTGCCTGCAGGGCGATACCGCCGCGGGCGAGCTCCAGCGAAACGAGCTCATGTTCATCAACACGCGGCAGATGGAGTACTACACCCGCAAGAGGTACCGCCTGCAAGCCGGCGAGTGGCTCACATTGGGCCGACCGCGCATCAGCCCCCCCTCGTACATTGAGGGTGTCGCCGCGCTGGTCGTGCGGGAAATTTCCGGCGGAACCGAACCGGTCTTCGAGGCCCAATACGAGCGCTGGCTGCATATACCCGCGGAGGAAGGCGGCGCCGGGTTCTACCAGGAAGGACACCGCGTCAAAGACCGATTGACGCTCGCCAAGGACGATCGGGGCTGGCTCATCACCAAGCTCGATCGTCTCGAGGATAATACGTTTTATAAAGGCGAAAATGGCTATCAGCCGTCGGAGGCGCCGCTTCCTTCGGCGACTGCGCCGCCGACCTCGAAATAGAGGGGCTCTCGAAACACCCGTCTTGATCCGCTTCACTCCGAAAACCGGGCGGAGCGGCGTTTAGTCCTCAATCGCTTCACGAACTTTTCTGGCCAACTCTTCCAAGGTGAATGGTTTCTGAAGGAAATGCAATTTCTTGTCCAAAACGCCGTGATGGACGATCGTGTTGGCCGTATACCCCGACATGAACAGCACCTTGATGCCGGGCTGAAGCGCGGCTATTTGGGTTTTCAATTCAATGCCGTTCATTCCCGGCATGATGACGTCGGTGATGAGAAGCTTGAACGCCGGCTTCCTTTGCCTGAACGCCGACAGGGCGTCCTCGGGCGACTTGAGCGGCAGGACCTGATACCCGAGCTTCTCGAGCTCGATGGCGGTGATTGAGCGCACCATTTCGTCATCCTCCACGAGGATAATCACGCCTTCGCCGGCCGGCATCATCTTCGCCTCCGGTTTGGCCGTCGCGGGTGCCGCGCCCGAATCCTTCAGAAAATAGATATGGAGCGAGGTCCCCTGCCCCGGTTCGCTGTATACGTTGATGAACCCGCCGTTTTGCTTCACGATCCCGTAGACGGTGGCCAGCCCGAGGCCCGTGCCCTTCCCGACTTCCTTGGTGGTGAAAAACGGTTCGAACAGGTGCGATATGGTTTCCCGGTCCATGCCGATGCCATTGTCGCTTACCGTCAGCCGCACGTAGTCTCCCGGATTGTAGCCCGGGTGGTCGCGGCAGTAGGTTTCGTCCAGGGAGGCGTTCGCCGTTTCAATGGTGAGCTTCCCCCCGTCGGGCATGGCGTCCCGGGCATTGATGGCGAGGTTAAAGACGATCTGGTTCAACTGGGACGGGTCGAGCTTCACCCGCCACAGATCGGCGCCGGGGAAAAAGCGCAGGTCGATGTCCTCGCCGATGAGCCGGGCCAGCGTTTCCCCGTTTTTTCCGATCAGGTCATTGACGTCAAGCGAGACGGGCGAGATGATCTGTTTGCGCGAAAAGGCGAGAAGCTGGCGAGTCACGTCTCGGGCTTGTCCGGCCGCCCGCTCGATTTCGCCGATGTGAAGCAGCAGCTGGTCGCGGGGCGGCGCGTCGAGCCGGATGAGCTCGGCATAGCCCAGGATGACGTTGAGCATGTTGTTGAAATCGTGCGCCACGCCGCCCGCCAGGCGTCCGATCGATTCCATTTTTTGCGCCTGGAAGAGCTTCTGTTCGAGATTCGCCTTCTCTTCCTGGCCGTTTTTAATTTCGACAAGCTGCGCCTCCAGGCTCGCGCGGCTTTGCAGGAGCTGCGACGTCATGCTGTTGAAGGCGGACGCGAGGCCGGCGACTTCCCTCGGTCCGCGCACGACCACCGGCATTTCTCCCGCGCCGTCGGCGATCAACCCGGCCGTTTCCGTCAGGCGGACGAGGGGTGAAGCCAGCCGGCGGGCGATGAGGACGCCCAGCACGCCGGCCAGGACCGAGAAAGCGAAGAAGACGGCGAAGGACAACAACACATTGCCGATCACCGGCCGGTACGCATCTCCCCATACGACTTCGACCACGACCGCCCAATCGGGCGTCCCCAGCGCGGAATACGCTCCGACCACCCGGTCGCCCGAGATGCCTTGGTACACGGCCGCCTCGGATACGCCCTCCACGCCGGAGGAAGCCGTGAAGTCCCTCACCGGCCTCAAGGAGCCGACGTTCTCCGCCCGCAGGACGCGTCCGGCATCGCCGTAGGCGATGAGGCTGCCCAATCTGTCCACCACGTACGCCTCGCCGCCGGTCCGGCGGTTGAGCCGGTCCACCATCTCCCACATAAACTTCAGATTGAACTCCGCCGCCAGATAGCCGTCGAATTCCCGAAACAGGTCGATGCTGGGAACGGCCAGGATCACGAGCGGCTCTCCCGTGAGCGGATCGATGTGAACGGGACTGACGTAGTTTTCGGCCGCCCGGCCGCTGAAAACCGGATTTCGTTCGAGCGCGTCGCAGAACATCCGGAGCGCCTGCTCCGTCAGACGCGAGGCGCGGGCCGTTATCTTCCGGTTTTCGTCCATGAGACAGAGGCTTCGGAAAGAAGGCTGGACGCTCAACAGGCCGTCCAGGAGGATCCTCTGTTTTTCAGGCGGCAGCCTGAGCGGCGCGTCCAGGCGGATCACGGCGGACAGGAGATCCGTCTTTTCCCGGATGAGGCCGCTGACCGACCGGGCCGCGTCCTGGGCCATGGAGCGCTGGTTGTCGAAGATGACGATCTGGTGGGTCTGAACGTACAGCAGGAGGAGCAATCCCCCGAAAAAGAGGAACGCCACGACCACAAAGGCGACCAGGGCGAAGGCCAATGTCGAGGTCAGACTCAGCGGTGAGGACGGATTCGTAGATCGGCGTTTTATCGCAATCGGCATCAGGCAATCTCGTTTCCTCGACGACGCGCGAAACGGCGTTCATCGCGAAGGCGGATACTGGAAATCGGCAGATTGAATTTTAACTGATAGGCCGTCAAATGTCAAAAAAAGAAGCGGAGCCCGCGCGGTTTTCAGCGGATGATTTCGTCTGAGAGTTTCATGAGCCCCTCGTCGATTCGAAGTCCGAGCTTCTGTGCCCTGGCGTAGTTCAAGCGCAGGCGTGATTCGGGCGTGACGACGGGGATGGACCCCGCCGGGGTCCCCTTGAATATCTTGGCGGCGAGCTTCGCGGCCAGCATCCCGATTTCGCGGTCGTCCGGAATATAGGTGAATACGGCCCCCCGTTCGGCTTCGTATGCGGCGCTTCCCGCGACCGGAAGGTTGCGCTGCTCTGCGAATTTCGAGATCATCCCGAATCCTTCCGGGGACTGCGAAAAGCCCTCCGGCATGATGAGAATGGCGTCGAATCCGGGGTTGACGGCGGCTTCCCGGGCCTTGAGGTCGGCCTTGATGTCCGCCACGCCCGCGATCGGCGCCTCGACGAGCGTCACTCCCGCGGAACGGGCGGCCGGCCTGAGCGCCGTGATGGCCGCCGCGGCGGAGGCGTTCTTCGGATCGAATGTCACCCACACGCGTTTCACCTTGGGCGTGATCCGCAGCAAGAGCTCGAGTCTTTTCACCGTCAGGTCGGCGCCGGGGAAACGCACGCCGGTGATGTTGCCGCCGGGCTCCTGAACACTCCGAATCAAGTTGCCCGTCTCTACGAGGGCGTTCGCGAAGACAACCGGGATCCCCGTGTCCCGAGTCAGCTCTTCGGCGGCGATGGTCATCGGCGTTCCCATGACGAAGATAAGCGACACCTTGGCCCTGATGAATCTACCGATCGTATCGTGAATGGCGGCCCGCTCCAGTTCCTTGCTGGTGGAGACCATGACAAAGGTGTCGTAGGCCGCATTCTCGCCCTCGACGTATCCTTGCTCCGCGAGCCCGGCCTTGAAGCCGTCGATGGCTGCGGTAAACGTGTACACCGCCAGGATGCCGACCGTGATTTTTTCCGCTTTTTTAGGAACGCAGTCTGAAAGAAGGGAGACGGCGGCCGCGAGCGCGAGGAGCGAGCGAATTCGTATCGGGAATCTCGGGCGACCGTTCATGAAAACCGCCTTTCGGATACGCTTACTTTTTCGACAACAGTTCACCCACCATCTTGGCCGTGGTGCGGAAATCGATCTTGCCGCTTCCCATTTTCGGCAGCTCGGGAATGACGATGAATTTTTTCGGGATCGCGATGGCCGGGAGTTTGGCGGACAGCTTCCGCACCAGCTCGTCCTCGTCGACGCTCTGGGAGATCGCGGCCGCCAGCCGCGAGCCTTTGAACTCGTCCGCGCTTTCCACCACGCAGCATTCGACGCCCGAGGGGAGTACTTCTTCAAGGACGCTTTCCGTCTTGACGAGGGACACCATCTCCCCGCCCACCTTGATGAAGCGCTTGTAGCGTCCCTTGTGCCAGATGTACCCGTCCGCGTCGATCACGGCCATGTCGCCCGTGTCGTACCAGCCGTCCACGAGGCTTTTGGCCGTGTCTTCCGGGTTGAGGTACCCCTTCATGACCGAGTCTCCCTTGACGAGGAGCTTGCCCTCGGAGCCGCGCGGCAGCTCGGCCCCCGTCTCCGGGGCGACGATCTTGGCCTGTACCGAGCCCAGGGGTTTGCCGATGCTGCCCGGCCGATTGCAGGTCGGCGTATTGACGGAGATGATCGGGCTCGTCTCCGTGCAGCCGTAACCCTCGAGGAGCTCAATGCTGTGCTTCTGGCGGTACCCTTCGCGGAGCCACTCGGGGGTCTTGTCCGCCCCCGGAATGACCAGCCTGAGCGAGGCGAAGTCGCCGGCCTCCGACTCTCTCAGGTAGCCGGCGAAGAAGCTCGGCGTGCCGGCCATTACGGTCGGCTTGGCGGACTTGATCGCCTGCGCGACCTTGCGGTACTCGAGCGGGTTGGCATAGGTGAGCGTGGTCATGCCGAGCGTCATCGGCAGCCAGCAGTTGACGGTGTAGCCGAATACGTGGAAGAGCGGGAGGATCGAGAAGATCGTGTCGGCATGGGAGATGGGGAGCGCCTTGGTCGCGTCGTCCAGGTTCGTGGAAATGTTGCGGTGCGTGAGGGGCACGGCCTTCGGTTCTTTTTCGCTGCCGCTCGTGAACAGGACGACGACCGTGTCCTCGGGATCGGCCGGCGGAAGGGAGGCGATGATGGCCGCCGCGCTCCGCTTGGCCTTGAGCGCCGCCTTGAGCTTGTCCAGGGTCGTGACCGTCTTCAGAAGGTCCTCGATGCACACCATGCCGGGCACGAGCGGGCACTTGATCTTGTCGAGGAGCGCGCGGGAGGTGACGATGGTCGTGAAGGCGCAGGTTTTCTGGGCCAGTCGGCAATTGGCTTCGGCGCCGGTGGAGTAGTTGATCATGACCGGGATTTTTTTTAGAAAAACCGTCGCCAGAATGGAGAGGATGGCGCCCAGGGACGTGGGGACCATGATGCCAATATGCCGGTCCTCGTAGGAGGACAATTTCTTCGCCAGGATGAGCGCCGCGATCAGGACCCGCTCGTACGTCATGGTCATACCGGTCATCCTGTCGTCAATGCCCGTTTTCTTGGCGAATTTTTTCGCTATGGCGATGAAATCGTGGTGCAGGATCATAAGGCCTCCCTTGTTTCTTTTTTCGGGAAAAACACTTTTTGAACCGGCACGCAAAACCGGCCACGGCCGGACCGGGACGGCTCCCAATATAATTTACAAATCAGAGTTTCGATAAAAAATCCAGAGGGCCACGCCGATGACGAACTCGGCGGCCAGGACCAGAAGCCACAGCTCGAAGCCCTGAAAGGTCGCCAGGTACGGAAGCCGGAAGACGATGCGGCCGATGAGCACGCGAAGGCACCAGAAGATGAAAATGACGAGGCTGGTGACGACTTTAACCCGTTTGGACAGAAACGTGAACAGACTGATGATGATAATGACGCCGCATACCAGTTCCACGATGCCGAAAATGATTTCGAGAAATCCGTAGCCGTATCCGGGGATGAGGCTGAACACGCTTTCCTCCACGGAGGGGAGGATCCCGTACAACCCAAGCAGAACGAAAAAAGCGCCGATCGAGACGCGGAGCAGCGTGAGTGATAAGCCGCTTTTCCTTTTCATGCTGAAAGCCTCCTTTATCAATGAAGTTTCCGAATCGACGTTAGCCTGCCAATCAGTATAGCCGAAAGGAAACGTTCTGTCAGCTCTTTTTTACCGATCGGCCGTCACAACCCGGCGATTCCGCGGTCAAAGAAGGGAGACGAAAATGCGGCGCACGGGCCGGGCCGGAAATCATTCTCATGGCCCAAAACGCGCGCAGACGAGAGACGTCGAAGACAAGGAGGTTTCCAATGATAATCAAAGCGATCGCCTTCGCCTCGGGCGGCCTGCTCACCGCCGCCGCCGGCTCTTTCGCCCTCGACTTCCCGGTTACGATCAAGAGCACTCGGACCGAGGCCGGGGTCGAAACGAGGGACATCGCCTTCCCGGTGAAGGGCGATGAATCCCTCATGACGTCGGCCTGGCTGGTGCGTCCGGCGGCGGCCGGAACGTACGCGGGTATCCTTTATTTCCATCTCCTCGGGCCGGGGAGCTCCCGCTCCCAGTTCCTCGAGGAGGCCAAAATGCTGGCGGCCGGGGGCGTGGTGAGCGTGCTCATCCAGGGCCGCACTCCCTGGCTGAAAAGATGGACCGGCACCGCCCGCGACCTCGATATGGCGCGCTCCCAGGCGGGCGAGGCGGCGCGCGCCCTCGACGTTCTCCTCGCCGAGCCGGGCGTGGACACGGCGCGGACGGCGGCGGTGGGCCACGATTACGGCGCCATGTTTCTCCTCGAACTCCTCACCCGCGACGCAAGGATCAGGTACGCCGTTCTCCTGGCCTTCACCGGCCGCTTCGGCGACTGGATCAACTACTTTTCGAAGGTTCCCAAGAGCGTATACTCGGACATCATGAAACCGGTCGATCCGCTGACCGCGATCGCCCGGCCGTGCACGACGCCGCTCCTCCTCCAGTTCGCGCGGGAAGACAAATATATCGGGCGCGACGCGGTGCAAGCCATCGTCACGGCGGCCGCCCCTCCCTGCGAGCGGCAGTGGGTGGACGCGGACAGCCACGAAGACGTCCACCGCGCCGGTGCGGAGGCGCGTTTGCGATGGCTGCTTCCGAAAATCGGAGTCGCCTGGCCTTGAGACTCTGAAGAGGACACGAAGGAATCCAAGAGGACGAAGATTACGAAGAAGGGGGAAGGTAATATAACGGAATTTTATTGGAAAAAGAAAATAATAAAAAGTATCTCTTCATTCCCTTTTTCGCCTAAAGAAAAGCGGATGCTTATCGCCATATTCCTTTTTTTCAGTTTTTTCTGTCTTCGTGCTCTTCTTCCTCCCTTCGTGGATTTCGTGTCCACCTAAAAGGCAAAAGAGAAAAGTAGTCCTTGACACCCGCGGCGAATGCCAACATATTAGAATCATCCCAATCCATCCGCACGAAAAAGGAGTTGCATCATGTGCAGTATAGAATTCGTTGAAGCGAGGGAGATTCTCGATTCCCGCGGAAACCCGACCGTCGAGGTCGAAGTCATGCTCGAGGACGGCTCGTCGGGCCGCGCGGCCGTGCCCTCCGGCGCCTCCACGGGCGAGCACGAGGCTATCGAGCTGCGTGACGGCGACAAGAAGCGCTACCTGGGCAAGGGCGTGCTCAAGGCGGTGGAGAACGTCAACACCGTCATCGCCGCGGAAATCGCCGGGCTCGACGCCCTCAGCCAGGTCGACCTCGACCGGACCCTCATCGAGCTCGACGGCACGGACAACAAGGGCAAGCTCGGCGCCAACGCCATGCTCGGCGTGTCCATGGCCAATGCCCGCGCGGCGGCGGATTTCCTCGGCATTCCCCTCTACCGCTACCTCGGCCCCTACAAGGCGAACCTCCTCCCCGTGCCCATGGCCAACATCATGAACGGCGGGGCCCATGCCGACAACTCGGTGGACTTCCAGGAATTCATGATCATGCCCGTCGGCGCGCCCAATTTCCGTGAAGCGCTGCGCATGATGGCCGAAGTCTTCCACACCCTGAAAAAGGTCCTCCACGACAAGGGCTACAGCACGGCCGTCGGCGACGAGGGCGGCTTCGCCCCGAACCTGAAGTCGAACGAGGAGGCGATCCAGCTCATCCTGGCGAGCATCGAGAAGGCCGGCTACAAGGCGGGCGAGGACATCTACATCGCCCTCGACCCGGCGGCCTCCGAATTCTTCGACAAGGAGAAGAACAAATACGTATTCAAGAAATCAGACAAGAGGGAACTCTCCCCGAACCAAATGGCCGACTACTGGGCCGAGTGGACCAAGCAGTACCCGATCATTTCACTGGAAGACGGCATGGCCGAGGACGATTGGGACGGCTGGAAGTACCTCACCGACAAGGTCGGGAAGACCGTGCAGCTCGTCGGCGACGACCTTTTCGTGACCAACACCGCGCGCCTCAAGACGGGCATCGAGAAAGGCATCGCCAACTCGATCCTCATCAAGGTGAACCAGATCGGAACGCTCACCGAGACCTTCGAGGCCGTGGAGATGGCCAAGAAGGCCGGCTACACGGCCGTCGTTTCCCACCGCTCGGGCGAAACCGAGGACGCCTTCATCGCCGACCTGGTGGTGGCTTTGGGCGCCGGCCAGATCAAGACCGGCTCCCTTTCGCGATCGGACCGCATCGCCAAGTACAACCAGCTCCTCCGCATCGAGGGCATGCTGGAGAACCGGGCCGAATACCCGGGAAAGAGCGCGTTCTATTCCATCAAGAAATAGACGAAAAGCGTTTGTAATGGGCCGTCTTCCGCGAGGGGGGCGGCCTTTTTTTGGTCCACTCTCTGCACTCTGCCGGAGAAGGGGGAACCACTGACGACATCGATGAGAACTGATAACATTGATGGGGATGCAAGAAAAAACAAATGTTTCCTGGAATAGAATTGATTTGGTGCCGCGGGCGTCTCGCCCGCGGTAGAGAGTATTTCATATCGATGGCTTCATTGGAATGAGGATTTACTTAAATGTGCCCCAGGACCGTGAGCGAGGAAGGTACGAGAACCGGGATGGATCACGTGACCTCGGGAAGCGGACGGTTATGCAATAAAAAAATTCTACTGTCGGGACGCACGACCGTGCATCCCGATAATCGAAGCTTGAATACCTGAGAGAGTCGATTATACTATATCAACCGCATAAAAATATTAGGAGCATCCATCAGCGCGTGGAAAAGGCGGCTCTAGATTCGATTATACGAACTCTCCCTTACCCGGTGGCGAAGAAGGCCGATGGCATCGCCGGGCTTCTTCAAGCGCATTCGGTATGCGGGATCGGCGGGGAGGCCGGGAGCGGCAAATCGACCGTTGTTCCCCTCATAGCCGCCGCGGGCGTCCGGGGCAGGACGATCGTCGTCCAGCCGCGGCGGCTGGCCGCCGTCGCCGTGTGCCTGCGGTTGAACGAGCTCTCCGGAAAGGCGGCCGGAAGGGTCGCCGGCTTCACGGTCCGGCACGAGCGGGATGAGAGAAAATCCGATGAGATTCTCTGCGTCACCACCGGCGTGTTCCTGCGCCTCATCGCCGACGACCCCTCGCTCGGCGGGATCGCGACCGTCATCCTGGACGAAATCCACGAGCGCAGCCTCGAGTCAGACCTGTGCTGGGCCCTGGCGAAAAGCGCGCTCGACCTCTACCGTCCGGACCTGAAGCTCGTCGTGATGTCGGCGAGCGTCGGCGAAGAGCTGCTGGCCGGGGCCGGAATCGAAGGATTCGGCTGGCTCACGGCGCAGGGGAGGCTCTTCCCAGTAGAGGTCGAGTACCGGGCACCGGGCCGGGAGGGGGACGACGCGGCCCATTGGGCGGCCTGCGTCGGGGAAGCCTGCGAGCGGACTGACGGCGACGTTCTTGTTTTTCTGCCCGGTGAAAAAGAAATCCGAACCGTCCATGGACGGCTCGAGACTCTGGAACGGGACGGGGTCTGTATCCAAGAGCTTTTCGGCCGGATGAATCCGCGTGATCAAAAAAACATTTTGCGGAAAGACGGGCGGGAGCGCCGGATCATCCTGGCCACCAACATCGCCCAGACCTCGCTCACGATCGAGGGAATCGTCTGCGTCGTCGATTCCGGCTTTGAAAAAAACATGTACCGGTACCCAGGCGAGGCCGCGTCCCAGCTCATCACGCAGCGGATCAGCGCGGCCGCCGCCCTACAGCGGATGGGGCGGGCGGGACGCCTCGGGCCCGGCCTCTGCCTGAGACTCTGGGACGAACGTGAGAAGCTCGCCCCTCAGGATACGCCGGCCATCTACAGGGAGGACAACGCGCGAGCCGTCCTGGAGCTGGCGCGTTGGGGGGACGTCCGGGCCGAGCGGTATCAATGGCTCTCCCCGCCTGATCCAGGGTTCTATCGCTCCGCCCTCGCGTTCCTTCAGACACTGGATGTCCTGGATGACGACGGGCGGCTGACGAAAAAGGGTACGACCTGTTCCGGTTCTTCCCTGGCGCCCGCTTTCGCGTCCGCCGTCTTCGACTCAAAGACCTCTCTACAGAAGACTTCGATGCTCCTGGCCGGATTGGCGCTGGACGAACGCGGACGAAAGTTCGCCGTTGAGGACCTCTCCCTGCTTTCTCTCGCCGCGGTATTGAAAGACGACAGACTATCCTCAACGGTGACGAAAGAAGCCCGCCTGTTCGGATTTGACGTGACCCCAAGCTCGGATACGGATTTCGACGTGGGCGCTCTCGCGCGCAACTTCGCCCCGGCCGTCGGCCTCCTCGACCGGGATAACGTCTACAAACTGGCGGGCGGGCCGGCGGTGCGACTCTTGTCGCGGGTCCGGCCGCCCGAGGCGGTCGTCCTGTTTCGCGGCGACCACAAAACCGCCGTCGGCGCCATGTATCAGTATCTCTCGCTCGACGCAAAGCTCCTGCGAGCCGCACTCAAGGCGATCGCGCGGACCGAAGAAGATCTCATATATGAAAAGGAGCGCGGGGTTTTTTCCGCCGTGAGGAGGGAACTTTTCGGATCGCTCGTCCTCTCCGAGACGCGCATCCCCTCAGACCGTCTGACCGATTTCGCCGCCGCTTTCTATCGGCTGCTGAAAAAGGAGGGACCTTCGATTCTTCGCTGGGACGATCGCGCGCGCCTTTTAAGGGAGCGGATCGCCTGCCTGAAGGCGGCCGAGGTGGACGATGTAAAGTTGACGGAAGCGATTAAAAAATATTACGGTGACTCGCTCTCGGGCACGGCGCAGATACGCCCGGCGGACGTGCTGCTTTCGATGGTCGAGCCGAGACGGCGCGGACAAATCCAGGAACTTGACGAGAAGCGTTTCCGGCTTCCGAACGGGCGCTTCGCCCGCATCCGCTACGAGCGGGACGGCCGTATCGTCGTCAGCGCCAAGCTGCAGGACTTCTTCGGGGTGACGAAAAACCCGGTGGTGGCGGGAGTCACCGCCGCGGCCGAGCTTCTCTCCCCCGCCGGCCGCCCGCTGCAGGTCACATCCGACCTGGCCGGCTTCTGGAAGACGAGTTATCAGGCCGTGCGCAAGGACATGGCCGGCCGCTACCCGAAGCACATATGGCCGCTCGATCCGCTGGCCGGGCCGGATGAAAACGGGGGAATATGAGGAAGCCAGGAAGGATGGAAACCAGGAAAGGGGAGTGGGGAAAAGAAAATGTACATGCCAAAAAAAGTCACCCTGAGTCTGTCGAAGGGTGGCGGGTTAAACATCCATGACGATTTTGCCTTTTAATTTATCTGTGAAGCCCGTAGAATATATAGTATCGTTTTTTTCGTCCGCATTTCGCGGGCTGAATGAAAGGAGAATGTATGCTGCGTTCGACTTTGCGATTATTCGCCGTGTTTTTTCCTTTACTCTTTTTTTTCAGCGGCTGCATCGCCATTGGGCAGTCGTTTGATCTGGCGGGCGTGATTCTCTCCCTCGCCGCGTCCGGTTCCGCGGCGATCGCCGTCGCGGCCGTCGACCGCCGCGAACGGGTCCGTGCCGGCGCCAAGCCTCCCTCTTTCGCCGGCGTCATGCGCGGCAGCTACGGCAACCCGTTCGATGTGGTCGTTCGGGGCAAGGTGCCCCTCGCGCAGGTCACGGCGGACGTCATCGCCGCCGGCTTGACCGCCCGGGGATTCAAAGCCCGCTCCGTCGCGCTCGAGGCTACAGCGGACGAGGCGGCGGCCAAAGCCGGGCTCGCTGCCGCCGGCGCCGAAAAGCTCCTGCTCATCGATATTGAGAAATGGGAATCCGACACGATGATACGGATCGGGATGCTTTATCGTATGACCGCCAAGGTCTTCGACAAAGCGGGAAACACGATCGCCGAGGCGAACGTCACCGGCGCGGAGGGCGGCAAGGATGTCTTGAAAGGAAGCTTCATGAACCCGTACGGAAACGCGAAAAAAGCGATTCCGAAAGCCTTCCGCGAACAGTTCGAGCGGTTGCTTAATGCCGACGCGATCGTCAAGGCGTTGGCTTGACGCGGAGAGATTAGGGAACCATGGCGCCAGGTAAATCTGGAAAGGAAGGATGACGAGAAGGTCTGAAATCCTTAATGCGATCCAGCGGGTGAGAAACC
>JAFGSW010000055.1 GCA_016934415.1 Spirochaetales bacterium
CGGGTTTCTCACCCGCTGGATCGCATTAAGGATTTCAGACCTTCTCGTCATCCTTCCTTTCCAGATTTACCTGGCGCCATGGTTCCCCCTCCCTCGCCCGGGCATCAACCCGCCTCTTGGACAAACGCCCCGCTTCCTGCTACAATAGAACGACTGGAAACGGGGCGTTTTCGCGACGCGCCGTCGGGGGAAAGAATTCAATGGCAAAGCAGCACAATTACGACGAGAGCAAGGTCAAAACCTTAAGCTCGCTCGAGCACATCCGCCTGAGGCCCGGCATGTACATCGGACGGCTGGGCGACGGCTCGAACATCGACGACGGCATCTACGTTCTCCTCAAGGAAGTCATCGACAACGCCGTGGACGAGTTCATCATGGGCTTCGGCACCCGCATCACCGTTTCCGTGGAGAAGAACACCGTCAAGGTTCGCGATTACGGGCGCGGCATCCCGCTCGGCAAGGTGATCGACTGCGTGTCGATCATCAACACCGGCGCCAAGTACAACGACGACGTCTTCCAGTTCAGCGTGGGCTTGAACGGCGTCGGCACCAAGGCGGTGAACGCCCTCTCCAAGCACTTCCGCGTGGTCTCGATGCGCGACAAGAAATTCTTCGAGGCGGTTTTCGTCAAGGGCAAACTCGCCAAAAAGCGCGAGGGCAACGCCCCGAACGAGAAGGCCGGCACCTACATCGAGTTCGAGCCCGACCCGGAGCTCTTCGGGGAATCGGTCTTCAATGGCGAGTTCATCGAGCAGCGCCTCTGGAACTACGCCTACCTCAATTCCGGCCTCTCCCTCGAATACGGCAAGAAGACGTTCAAGTCCGACCGAGGCCTCTACGATCTCCTCGAATCCGAAGTGGGTTCCAAGACGCTCTATGACATCTCCTACTACAAAGGCAACCATATCGAATTCGCCTTCACCCATACGGAGAATTACGGCGAGACGTACTTCTCCTTCGTCAACGGCCAGTTCACCGCGGACGGCGGCACGCACCTGTCGGCTTTTCGCGAGGGGCTTTTAAAAGGCGTCACTGAATTCTACCAGAAGCCGTTCTCGGGCGTGGACGTACGCGAGGGCATCGCCGGGGCCATCTCCATCAAGCTCAAGGCCCCCGTCTTCGAGAGTCAGACGAAGAACAAGCTCGGCAACACCGAGATCAAGGCCTGGATCGTCAATGAGACCAAGTCCGCGGTCGTCGACTTCCTCCACAAGAACAACACCGCGGCCAAAAAACTCGAGGACAAGATCGTCAGCAATGAGAAACTCCGCAAGGAACTCAATGCGGTGCGCAAAGAGGCGAAGGACGCGGCCAAAAAGATCGCCTTGAAGATCCCCAACCTCAAGGACTGCAAATACCATCTCGGGGACAAGGGCGGCGAGGACTCGATGATCTTCATCACCGAGGGTCAATCGGCCTCCGGCTCCATGGTCTCCTGCCGCGACGTTCTCACCCAGGCCATCTTCAGCCTCAAAGGCAAGCCGCAGAACATGCACGACCGGCGTCAGGCCGAAATCTACAAGAACGCCGAGCTCTACAACATGATGATGGCACTCGGCATCGAAAACGACATCGAGGGCCTGCGCTACGCCAAAATCATCATCGCCACAGACGCCGACAACGACGGCTTCCACATCCGGAACCTCCTCATGACCTTCTTCCTCACCTTCTTCGAGGAGTTGGTGGTGGCCCAGCGCGTCTACATCCTGGAAACGCCGCTTTTCCGCGTGCGCAACAAGCAGGAGACGATCTACTGCTACTCGGAGAAGGCGCGGAGCGAGGCGATGGAGCGCCTTTCGAACGCCGAGGTCACCCGCTTCAAAGGCCTGGGCGAAATCAGCCCCAAGGAGTTCGGCCAGTTCATCGGCGACAACATGCGCCTCGTCACGGTCAACATCAAGAGCATGAAGGAAGTGCCGGACATGCTCGAGTTCTACATGGGCAAGAACACTCCCGACCGGCGGGAATATATCATGGAGAACCTGGTATGACGGTCATGGCGAGCCTGTCGAACCATGACCTGCAATTGTCGCTCACCCTTCGGCAAGCTCAGGGTGGCTTATTGAGCGGACGGATAAACTAAAATGGCGTACGTCAAACAACTTTTCGACACCAACTTCCTGGAGTACTCCTCCTACGTCATCAAGGACCGGGCCATCCCGCACCTGGACGACGGCTTGAAGCCGGTCCAGCGGCGCATCCTCCACTCGCTCCTGGAGATGGACGACGGCAAATTCCACAAGGTGGCCAACGTCGTCGGGCACTGCATGAAGTACCACCCGCACGGCGACGCGTCCATCTACTCGGCGCTCGTCGTGCTCGCGCAGAAGGAGCTCTTCATCGACCGGCAGGGGAACTTCGGCAACATCTTCACCGGGGACGAGGCCTCCGCAGCGCGCTACATCGAGTGCCGTATTCTGCCCCTGGCCAAGCGGATCCTCCACAACCCGGAAATCACCGAATACGAGGATTCCTACGACGGCCGCAACAAGGAGCCGGTCACCTTCCCGGCCAAGCTCCCCCTCGTCCTCGTCATGGGCGCGGAGGGCATCGCGGTCGGCATGGCCACCAAGATCCTGCCGCACAACTTCGTCGAGGTGCTTGAGGCGGTCAAGTCCGGCCTGCGCGGCAGGAAGACGAGGCTCTACCCCGACTTCCCCACCGGCGGCACGGTGGACGTGTCCGAATACAATGACGGCATGGGCAAGGTGCTCGTACGCGCCAAGCTGGACACCTCCGATCCGAAGCGCATCCTCGTCACCGAGCTCCCCTTCGGCGCCACCACCGAGTCGCTCATCTCCTCCATCGAGGCTGCGGCCCGCAAGAACAAGATAAAGATCGCCGGGATAGACGACTTCACCGCGGAGGAGGTGGAGATCGAAATCAAGCTCCAGCGGGGCACGTATACGAATGAGGTGGTGGACGCGCTCTACGCCTTCACCGACTGCGAGACCTCGGTCTCGGTGAACTCGCTCGTCATCGCGGACAACCATCCCCGGCTCATGAGCGTGAGCGAGATCGTCGCGTACCACAGCCAGCGCCTGGTGAAAGTCCTCACCGCCGAGCTCAAAATCGAGGAGGGCAAGCTCCGCGATCGGCACCACGCCCGCACCCTGGAGCAGATATTCATTCAGGAACGCGTCTACAAAAAGATTGAAGACAAGAAAACACAAGAGGGCGTGACCAAGGCCGTACTCGGCGGCCTCAAGCCCTTCGCCAAACAGATCAAGCGCGAGGTGACCGTGGAGGACGTCGAGCGGCTCCTCAAGATCCCGATCCGCCGCATCTCGCTCTACGACATCAACAAGGCGAAGCAGGAGCTCGCCGAGATCGAAGCGCGCCTGAAGGAGGTGCGCAGGCACCTGAAGAACATCGTCGAGTACGCCGAGGGATTTCTCGACGGCCTGATCGAGGAGTACAGCTCCCGCTTCCCGCGTCGGACGGTCATCTCCAACTTTGAGAAGGTGGACGCGCGCGAGGCGGCCGCCACCCAACGCAACCTCGACCTCCGCTACGACGAGGAGACCGGGTACATCGGCACGGACGTGAAAACCGGCCGCGCCCTCTTCCAGGTCTCCTCCTACGACCGGGTCATCATCATCCGCCGCACCGGCGCCTATTCGGTCATCGACGTCCCCGACCGGCTTTTCGTGGACAAGGGGATGCTTCACTGCGCCATGGCGGACAAGGAAGAGATGTCGAAGACCGTGATCACCGCCGTCTACAAGGACAAGGCGAAAGAATTTCCCTACCTCAAACGCTGCGTCATCGACGCCTTCATACTGGACAAGGGCTACACCCTGGTGGACGACGACTTCCAGATGCTCTGCCTCACCACGGACAAGAACGCGACCGTCAAGGTGACGTACACTCCCAGAGCCCGCCTCAAGATCCGCGAGGAGACTTTCAAGGTCTCCAGGTTCCCGGTCCGCGGCCTTAAGGCCGGCGGGTTCAAACTCGCGCCCAGGGCGGCGGAAACGGCTGAAGTCTTGTCTGACGCCGAAGCCGAGGAGGCGAAAGCCGCGCCGAAAAAGCCAGCGGCGAAGAAACCCGCACCGCCCGCCGCCGGGGCCAGGGGATCGCTCCTGAAGCGCGCCGAAGCCAAGGCCAAGGCGCTGCGGAAGAAGCCCGCGAAGAAAACAAAGGCGAAGGGAAAGCCGAAGAAAAAAAGGCGATGATAAAAAAAGGCCGGCGGCGGCGAGGCCGGCCGGCCCGCATAAAGCCCGCCTTGCAGAAAAAATCACGTTACGGGAATCATTCAGTCATCCAGGATTTAATGGACTTTAAATGTTTCCGAATCCGATGCATCCGTTGCAGTGCAGCCATTCGCTGTACGATCCGCCGCAGCTGCTGTTCTGCCACACGCCGGTGTTGTAGCTCTGGCTTTCCGCCTGGCGGATGGAGCCGTTGATCGATACGTAATCGATCTGCACGTCGCGGCCGCTGGCATCGTTGTCGAAATAAACGTTCAAGCCGCCGGAAGCGGAGGTTGAACACTGCCAGTTTGCCATGCCGGTGCCGATGGTCCAGGCGCCGTACTGGGTGCCGTTGACCGTCACTTTTATATGTTCCTGGCCGGTGGTTCCGCGGGCGCGAACAATGATGGTCTTGCTGGTGGAGGTAGTGGTGGTGGTGGTGGTGGAACTGCTTGAGCCGATGCTTATGGTAGCACTGCCGTTGCCGCCGTTCCATGCCTCCGCCGCCACGATGCAGTAGTTTTGAGTATAGACGCTCTTTCCCAGGTTTTTCCAGCCATTGAAGTGCTCGCCGAGATTGATGGGGCTTGAGTTTGCGCCGATACAGTTGTACTGCTGGAAATTTCCATTGCCGGTGATGTTCGGTCCGTTGCAGTTGTACGACTGCAGGGTATACGAGCCCCGGCTGGTGCTGTATGAGCCGACGGTGCTGCCGCCGCCTCTCCCGATGTAGTATTCCACGAGCGGGCTCGACAACCAGCCGTAGACGCCGAAATAGTTGCAGTTGTTACAGCTGCCCGTCCATGTCATGGTGGCGCTGTTGCAGGGATTATAGCCCAAACCGGCCACGATGTCCCCGATATTGTACCAGGTGGCGGTCATATAGTCGCCGGTGCGCGTGCAACTGGCCGATCCGACGCCATTGGTCCAGCACTGATAGTAGTTCGTGGCTCTCGAAGACCCGTCTTCAAGAGCGCCGACTGCCGGCGGTACGCAACTTCCCATCAAGCCGATGGCCAGGACGATCAGAAGAGCGATCAGAATGTTCTTCATGACTAGTATCCTCCTTTATAGCGTAGGCAATCAACGATTGCCGAAAGACGACTATATTTTTCGACTTTTTGCCCGAGGTTCTACCCGATCCTTCTACAAGGCCTGCTTTTTCAACATTTTAATTGAACTTCGCAGGAATCATGGGGAGATATTCATTTTTACTATACGCGTTGGGATCGGTGAGGTTTCAACTAGTTTATCAATTTCTCCATTTAGGTCCGGTCATTGAGGAATAAAACGATGGGATAAAGAGGTGGATGAACGCGGATGAAGCGGGAAAAAAGCGGCGGGCGAACCGAGTTTTTCACTTTGAAGGATATCGGCGAAAGTCGCTCCGAATGCTAAAAAAAAGGCCGGAGGCGATGAAGCCGTCCGGCCCGCATAAAGCTTAACTTGTAGAAAAGATCCCGCTCTGAGAATTACTTAGTGACCTAAAACTTTAAATGTTACCGAAACCGATGTAGCCGTTGCAGTGCAGCCATTCGCTGTTGGAACCGCCGCAGCTGTTGTTCTGCCACACGCCGGTGTTGGTGCTCTGTTGCTCCGCCTGGCGGATGGAGCCGTTGATCGAAACGTAATCAACCTGCACATCCTTATTGTTGCCATCGTTGGTGAATTCAACATTTAAGCCGCCGGATGCGCTTGTTTCACATTGCCAGTTCCCCATGCCGGTACCAAGAGTCCAGCCGCCATATTGAGTGCCGTTTACCGTCACCCTGATCTGTTCCTGACCGCTGGTTCCGCGGGCGCGGACGATGATGGTCTTGCCGCCGCCGCCGCTGGACGAGCTGCTCGATGAGCTGCTCGAAGAACTGCTGGACGAGCTGCTCGAAGAACTTGAGGATGAGCTGCCGCCGCCGACGTCACCGAATCCGATGTAGCCGTTGCAGTGCAGCCATTCGCTGTTGGATCCGCCGCAGCTGTTGTTCTGCCACACGCCGGTGTTGGTCCCCTGTTGCTCCGCCTGGCGGGTCTGGCCGTTCACCGTGATGTAGTCGACCTGCACGTCGCGGCCGGACTGGTCATTGGTAAATTCGACGTTGATGCCGCCGGAATTGTTGGTCCGCGCGGTATAGTTGTTCATGCTGGTGCCCAAGGTCCAGCCGCCGATTTGGCTGCCGCCCACGGTCAGCCTGATCTGTTCGCTGCCGTTCGTGCCGCGGGCGCGAACCACGATCGTGTTGCTGCCGGTGCCGCTGGAAGAGCTGCTGCTGGAAGAGCTGCTGCTGGAAGAGCTGCTGCTGGAAGACGAGCTGCTGCTGGACGAGCTGCTCGAAGAGGAGCTGCCGCTGCCCAGGTTGATGGTAAAGCTGCCGCTGGCGCCGTTCCAGGCTTCGCCGACCATCATGCAGTAATTCTGGCTGCCGATCGACTTCCCGATGTTTCTCCAGCCGTTGAAGTGCTCGGAGAGATTGACGGGGCTCGAGCCCGAGCCCGAACAGTTGTACTGCTGGAAGTTGCCGTTGCCGGTGATATTGGGTCCGTTGCAGTTATACGACTGCAGGGTGAAGGAGCCCTTGCTGGTGCTGTAGGAACCGGCGCTCGAACCGCCGCCTCTGCCGATGTAGTACTCGACGAGCGGGTTCGTATTCCACCCGTAGACGCCCCAATAGGCGCAGCCGCTGCAGCTGCCCGTCCAACTCAGGGTCGCGCTGTTGCAGGGATTGTAGCCGATGCCGGCCACGATGTCCCCGATATTGCTCCACTGCGCGGTGTAGGTTTCCCCATTGCGCTGGCAGCTCGCCGAACCCTGTCCGTTCGTCCAACACTGAACGTAGTTGGCGGCTCTCGCGCCGCCGTTGTCGACCGCGCCCGTCGGCGGTACGCAACTTCCCATCAAACCGATGGCCAGGACGACCAGAAGAGCGATCAGAATGTTCTTCATGTATGGTATCCTCCTTTATAGTGTAGACAATCAACGATTGCCGAAAGACGATTATAATAATTTTGGACATTTTATATACGTTTATATCAGGTCCTTCTACAAGGGCAGCTTTTTTTTACTTCACTTGATCTTTTAAAAAAATCATATCAGGGAAACATCCCTGAATTTCTACAAGTCCAATGGACGTTTGATCCCCGACTTTTCCAGGCGCTCTTAAAAACAGAAAGCGGTCGAACATTTCCCCACCGGCTTCTTCAAGCGACGATGAACCATAAAACGAACCGCCGGCGGCCGCGCCCCCGGCGGCATACTCCACTGCAACGGTATGGAGAAAAACTACCTTCACACTTAACTATGATAGGAGCGGCGCGGCCCAGCTAAAACGATGAAGAATATCGTACGCATACTATGACAGGCGCGTTTATACGTCATGTCGCAAATAGCTGTGTCGCATAAAGTTGCGATAATGATCTGAAGAAAAGCAGGTTACGTGAATGTTACACTTTCAGCTTGGCAAAGAGTTCCAATGTGGAATTCACATTGCACTTTTTATGAATTCGAGTCATGTGGGTTCTCATGGTATTCATAGAAATATTCAAGCGCGCCGCGATTTGCTTGTGCGGGAGTCCCAGCCTCAGAAGCGATATTATTTCGATCTCCTTTTTTGAAATGCCGTATCTGACGTACAACCGGTCGATATCGTCCGAATTGTGTTTGAAAATTTCATCTTCGTGTTTGTTTACCTCGGCTTCGATCGCCCTGTAGACTTTGCTTCCAAGGAACAGAATGGTTTTTTTCTTCAACGCTTCCCGTATTTTCAGATTGGACCGTATTTTTGCGATGAGCTCGTCCATGAGAAAAGGCTTCGTGATGAAATCGACGGCCCCCTGGTTCAATGCCTTGAGTCGGTCCATACGCGTATTTATTCCGGTGAGGAAGATGAACGGGATATCCCGATAGTATTCATTCTTCATCATTTCGTCAAAAAGACGGAAGCCGTCCATTTTATCCATGAGGATGTCCGAAACAATGATATTGGGTTTGGGAATGTGTTTCAGCTTTTCCAACGCGTCGAAACCGTTGACCGCGCAATATACGTTGAAAATATCTTTTGTGTGATCCACGAAGTAAGAAAGGAGCTCCGCGTTATCCTCGACATACAACAAGTTGCTGCGTACTCCGCGACGCGCGTCGTCGGCTTCATGCACCGTCGGCTGGACGGTCCGCTTGAAATGCGTTCTGACCGGGGTCGTGGTTCGCGCCGGCGTAAAACCGCAGATGAAGGTCGTCCCCCTTCCCTTGACGCTCGTGACGCGGATCTCGGCTCCAAGCTCATCGAGAATTTTTTTGACGATATCCAATCCAATACCGAATCCGGCCGCACCTTCCCCCGCGCCGTTCACTTGATAATATCGTTCGAAAATGTGTTCAATCTGTTCCGTGCTCAGGCCGACGCCCGTATCCTTCACGGAAAACTCAACCTTGTCCCCTCTCCTGCCCAATGAGACCTTGATACTCCCGCCTTTTTTTGTGAACCGAACCGCGTTTTGCAGCAGGTTCCCGACGACTCCCTCGAGGGCTTCGGGATCGGCGGCGACAAAAATATCCGGAGCGATCTCGTCATAAAACCGGAGACGCTTTCTGCGGGCGCTTTCCGTGAACAATATCACGTCATTCCGCACGATATCCGAAAAATCCGCGATTTGATTATGCCGGTAAACGATTCTGCCGCTTTCGATTTTTTCACGTGAAAGATAATGGTCCATAACCTCGACGAGCGCTTCAAAATTGGATTTCAATGCTTGAAGCTCGTCCGATAAACCCACTTTTGCGATGTAGGCGTCGAGATAATTGTGGATGAGCGTCAACGGGTTCTTTATCTCATGGGCGATATTGTTGAAAAAATTCGTCCTCTCCCGATTGGCCGATTCCAACTGGCGCGTCCGCTCCTTCACTTTTTCCTCGAGATGCCCGGCGAATTCCTGGATCGCCTTGGTCTGCATCGCGCTGTTGATGGAGGCGCTTATTTGTGCTGCGAGACTGTGGTATATCGGGTCGACGACGCGATTGGTGACATCGAATACGATGTACCCGAAATTAGTTTCCGCGAAAAAAAGAGCGACCACAAAGTACTCGAAAACTGAGTTTTTTTGCATGACGCCCGGGACGAGCTCTTTCGCCGGAAACGGCGACTTGTCCGTCGCCGGATGGACAACCGATCCTGAATGATACTGCATCAACAGTCTGGCCGTTCTCCGTGAGGAGTCCGTGTACAAGCAGACATAGAATCGCTTGAAAGGAAGCCACGGCAGCAGTTGCATGGAAATGATTTCTTTAAGCCGGCTGAGGTTAATCAAGTTTAGAAAATCGTCATTGATTATCAGCTTGCTCTCCTCTATCGTTTTTAGATTCACCTCATGGCTGGATCGATGCGCCTCGGCCGACAAGCCGGCGACAATCAATGATTCATTTTGAAGGGCCCGGAACAGTTCTCGCCGCGCGGGATCGCCGCAACCGTCAGCCGCCGCCGAAAAAAACGAGACGGTGAATCGGTAGACTGCTTCCATGTCCGTTTTCATTTCGAAAAACCGCCCGAATAGGTCCCCTATACGTTTCAGGAATTTCCTTCTCTCACCGTCATTGCCGACGGCGGGAAGCCCGCGCGCCAGCGACTCAACCGCCGTACGCACGCCGGATTTTTCGAGCAGTGAAGGCGCTTGTTGTTCAATGATTTCGACCAGGCGCTCGGCGCCATCCGCGGGACCCCGCCGGACGCGCCGCTTCTTTTGATCGCGAACCCGCCCGCCGCATGAAAGGATGCGGTCCAGCTTATCCACGTCCGTGCAGCCGCACGATTCCCTGATGATGAGTTGAGTCGGAAGCACGATCCTGGGCTGGACGTTTTCCCCGGTCAGAACGGCACGCATGGCTTTCACACTCTCCCGGCCAATGTCAACAAGCGATTGCCGAATTGTGGTGAGTCCGGGGTTGCGCTGGCGGACGGCTTCTATGTCATCGAAGCCGGTTACGGCGACATCCGCGGGCACCCTGATGCCGCGCCGCTCAAGCTCCTTTATCGCGAAAATCGCCATCGCGTCGTTTGCGGCGACGATCGCGTCGAAATCGATCCGCCGCTCGTCCAAGAGGATCTTCACCGCGTCGGTTCCGCTGGCGTAAAAATCGCCGTCGTTGACGATGAGCCTTTCGTCGATCGCCGTGCCGGATTCGAGCAAGGTTTCCTTATAGGCATCGAACCGCTGCCGGCCGTCGATGCTGGTGCGCGGGCCATTGATGAACGCGATCCGACGGTACCCGTGGTCTTTCAGCAGGTGAGAGACGAGATTGCGCATACTTCGTTTATTATCGATCAGTACGCTCGTCAAAGCCTTGCTGGAGCGTCCGATGCTGATGATCGGCAGCCCCGATATATTCCGGAACAACCTTCGTATCTCGGCGTCCGTCATCGTGTTGGCGACATGCTCCATAAGCAGGATCATCCCGTCGAAGTTTCGTTTTTCGATGAGATCGATGACCATGTTCGATTGTTTAAAGTACAAACCTGCGGCCGGGACACGGGAAAACCCGCATTCGAAACCTATAAAATTTAGGCCCGCCTCCCCGCACGCCGCTTGAACGCTTTTAAAAATATTGGATGAATATTTATTGTATCCGGTAATGAATCCCAGTCCTATGGTGAATCGTTTTTTCCCGGCCATTTGCCATCCCTGATCGACGACGCGCTGTACTTTTTCACCGCCTCCGGCCGGTCATCCAGCGACGGCAGGCAGGGAGCAGAAGCAACACTTTACATGAACTGTCAACTTATTAAAAAAATATTGAAATGACTTAGTGCCGAATCAGAAGATTTGGATAATTAACATATTTAGGGAATAATTACAACCCCTTGAAAAGCTTTTTCCAGTGCCCCCAAGAATGTTGCGTGGTCTTGTCCAAAGCCGATATTGGAACCGATTCACATTCAAGAGAGCCCTTCAGAGCTATATTCGCACATTATACGCACTACCCGTGATGGAGATAATGGAGAATAACAATCTTGGGAGCACTCCTAAAGCTTCGCCGAAAACACCGAGCGTGTCCTTGTCATAGATCCGGAATCTCATTATTATGACGGGCGGTAGAACAAACCGGAGGACCACCATGAACCATATGAAACGGATCATTCTCATCATCGGCCTGGTTGGGCTGGTGGTATCCGCCGCGGGCTGCACCGTCAAGGCCAAGGCCGGCGATACGGTGCAAGTGGAGTACAAGGGGACGCTCGCCGACGGCACCGTCTTCGACCCGGGGGCCCAGCCGCTCACCTTCACGCTCGGAGAAGGCCGGGTGATCGCCGGCTTCGACGACGCGGTGACGGGCATGGGGATCGGCGAATCAAAAACCGTGACGATCCCGGCCGCCGAAGCGTACGGCCCCGTGCGCCCGGAGCTCGTGGAGAAAATTAACCGGAGCGAGATTCCGAGTATACGCGACCCCGAAGTGGGACAACAACTCCAGGGAACCAGCCCCGACGGCAGAGTCATAACCGCCACGATCATCGAGGTCACGGACAAAACCGTCACCCTCGACCAGAACCACACGCTGGCGGGCAAGGACCTGACGTTTTACATCAAGGTGCTGGAGATCGTGCAGCCCCATTGACGGCCGGCACGCGCGCTTAGGCCTGCGCTGCACGGCTATCGGGCCCGGGTTCTCTTGCGCTCTCGGCTATTTTCTCCTACACTCACCGAGTAGTCACTTACGGAAAAGAACGGCGAAACCCGGGAGCACCATGAAATCGCTCTTCCTGTCTCTCATTCTTGTTTGTGCCAGTAATGAAACGATTCCCGCCCATGAGCTTCGGGTAAACACCGCGGCCGAGGATATCCTCGGCCGCGATGAACGCGAGCTGCGGATTTTCGCGGACGGGGCGCTTAAGGAAACGCTCCGGAAAGACATGACTCGCGGGCAAGCGTGGGATATAGCATGGACGCATTCATTCACGAGCGTCATCAACGACGAGCTCTGGGACCAGGATTCCCCGGACGCGGACGATCATCTCGGCACCCTTCACGTCGTCCCATCCCAACCCTCCGCCCTAAAGGCGAGCGCCCGGTTTTCGCGCGACGGCGCCGCATACGAACTATCGTACTTTATCCGCGTCGCCCAATCCGGCTCCCCGAAGGTAAAAGCCACAATTGCGCTTCGAGCGTTCTCCGACGACCCGCGCCCCGGTGTATTCACCGCGATCGATAAAAGAAAGCTCTTCGCCGATTTGAAAAAGAGGATCGAAGACCCCGCATTGATTTCCCCGTCCGGCGAGTCCTTGTGCGGACCGAGCGCCGTATTATACCTCCTCGTGAAAAACGATCCCGAGCGATACGTGGAGTTGGCGCGCGATCTTTACAGTGACGGGCAATATCGGATGGATGACGGCAAAACGATGAAGCTAGGACGCCGCCTTCGCACCGGAGCGGAGCCGAAGGGCATTTCGCCCGCGGATTGGATGCTGGCCGCCTCGCTGCGCGACGCGTCCAATCTGGCGTCCGATTTCGATCCGGGCGACCGTTTGTCGGGCATCACCCTGCCGGGAGAAATAGGCGAGCGGATGAAAGACCTCTTGGGATGCGGCCGCATAGAGGTCGATACCATTTTCCTCTACGGGGAGAAGAAGGAATTGGAAGCTGCGAGAGACGCTGTCGCGTCCGGCAACGTCGCCGTTCTCCTCGTAAATACAGGCTATCTTCCGGGCCGGAAAACGGGGAGCGTGAATCTCGCCGACCACTGGATCGTCCTGCTTTCGGTGAGCGCCTCCGTCAACCGCACTATTTTTAAAATCTGGTCCTGGGGCAAAGAATACGACCTGAATATGAGCGTGGAGGAGTTCAAGCACTTCATGTGGGGAACCGTGATCGGTTATTACTGAGATCATCGCCCTCCTTGTTCCTTTCCCGGCTTCTTTTTTTCATCCGCGCTCATCCGCGTTTAGTCGTAGTTCACTTCTTCCTTCCTCATCTGTCATCCGTCTTCATCCGTGTCATCTTCCTCAAAAAAAACCGCCCGTGCAACCGGGCTGGTTCGAAATCCCAGCGCCTAACGAAACGCCATTATCTCCGCCGCCACTTTATCCAGCGGCACGAATTTGTCGACCGCCTTCATGCGAAAAGCCTCTTTCGGCATGCCGAAGACGATGCAGGTGGCTTCATCCTGAGCCAATGTCTTCGCGCCCGCTTCCCGCATTTCCAGCAGGCCGCGGGCTCCGTCGTCGCCCATCCCCGTCATGATCACGCCCAACGCGTTCCGGCCCGCGTAGCGGGCCACGGACCGGAAGAGAACGTCCACCGACGGCCGGTGGCGGGAGACGAGCGGGCCGTCCTTGATTTCCACGTAATACCGCGTCCCGCTCCGCTTGAGCAGTGTGTGCCGGTTGCCCGGGGCGATCAGCGCCCGCCCCCGGATGACGCTGTCGTTGTTCTCCGCTTCCTTCACCGCGATCCGGCACAACGAGTCCAAACGCCGCGCGAAGCTGCTCGTGAAATGCTCGGGCATGTGTTGGACCACGACTATGCCGGGAGCGTCGTGAGAAAGAGCTTCAAGAATCGCGCGGATCGCCTCCGTTCCTCCCGTGGAAGCGCCGAGAGCGACGAGCTTGTCCGTGGTTTCTATCGGCGATATCCGCGTCGGCTTGGCCAACACCGCGTCGGCCGACAGTTTCGGCGGGGGGATTCGGACGGGAGACCGCGCTGCCAGCTTGCCGCGCGAGGCGTACGCCGCCTTGATCGCGTCGGTGAGCAAGATGCGCTCCTCCTCCAAAAAATCCTTCGCCCCTAATTTCGGCTTGCGGATGATCTCACTCGCCCCGTATTCGATGGCGCGGAGCCAGTTCTCCTGGCCCGATTCGGCCTGGCTTGAGCAGATGACCACCGGAATGGGATGTTGGGCCATCAGTTTTTCCAGGAACGTCAGCCCGTCCATGCGGGGCATTTCGATATCGAGGACGATGACGTCCGGGATGCGCTCTTCGATCTTGACGGCGGCGATGAAGGGATCTTGCGCGGCGCCGCTCACGGCCAGCTCGGGATCTCCGTTTACGATGTCGGTCAGTGTCCGCCGCACCACCGCCGAGTCATCGATGATGAGTACATTGATTTTAGGAAACCGCCCCTCGATCACGCGTCCTCACTCGTTCCGTCGATCGAACGATACACGGTCGGTAAGACGGAAGCGAACGGCACTCCCATGTTGCAGAGATTTTCCGAATGCCCGGTGAAAAGATAACCGCCGCGGGCCATACTCTCGGCGAACCGGCGGAACAATCGAGTCTGCGTCGCGCGGTCGAAATAAATGACGACGTTCCGGCAGAAAATGACGTCCGGTCGAACCGGCAGATCGAAGGACTTCTCCATGAGATTGAGCCGGAAGAAGCGCACCGCGGCCCGCAGCGCCGGAACGATTCTAAATTCATTCTTCTCCCGATCCTTGCTGCGGAGCAGGTATTTCGCCCGCAGCGTCACGGGCACCGTCCGGATCGCCGCCTCGGAGTACACCGCCAGTCGGGCCGTTTCCAAAGCTCTCGTCGAAATGTCGCTCGCGAGCACCAGAAAAGGGAACGTCGTCCCGGCGCTCGCGTATTCCGAAATGCTCATTGCCAGGCTGTACGGCTCTTCGCCGGTGGAACAGCCGGCGCTCCACACGACGAGCGGCCGCGACGCCGTCAATTCCCGTTCCGCCCGGATCGCGGGCAGCACCGTCCGCGTCAGGATATCGAAATGTACCGGTTCCCTGAAAAATTCCGTCTTGTTGGTGGTCGCGACGTCGAAGAGGTGATCCAGCTCCTCTTCCTGACCGCGCGGCGAAAAAAAGAACGCGCAGTATTCTTCATAACCGCCCAGACCCAGCGCTTTCAGCCGTTTGTGGACGCGGGACTGCAGCATGAGGTGCTTGCTTCGGGGCATTTTGATGCCGAGATTCTCGTGAATATATGAGGCGAGCCGTCGAAACACCTCATCGGACATCAGGGGAATCAAGAAAGGTTCGCTGCGAAACTCAACCATAAGCCCGATCACGGCGATTCAACCGCGCGGCAGTTACCCGGCGGACCGTCGCGGCTATGCGCCCCACGTCGAGAATCAGCGAGACCGTTCCGTCGCCGGTGACCGTAGCGCCGAGAATGCCCTCGGCGCCGGAAAGCAGTCCGCCGATTGATTTGATCACCACTTGCGCGTTCCCCACCAATTCGTCCACCGCCATTCCGAAGCGAAGTTCGGACCGCACTACCACCACTTTCTCAAACGGCGGCGGGTCTCCGGTGATTCCGAAGTATTCCCGAAGGCGGATATACGGCAGAAGCTCGCCTTGGACCGTGAGAATCCGCCCGGTCCCGAAGCCGTCGGCGGCGCCTTCACCCGCCCCGGCCGGCAACTCCACGCATTCCTCCACGTTTGTCATCGGTATGACGAAAAGATCGCCGGCGATGCGCACGAACAATCCTTCGATAATCGAAAGCGTGAGAGGGATCTTCAACAACACCGCCGTCCCGCGGCCCGGCTCGCTCCGCAGCGTCACACGGCCTCCGAGGGATTCGATCGTCCTCTTGACGACGTCCATGCCAACGCCGCGGCCCGATATTTCCGTGACCGAGCGGGCCGTTGAAAAACCGGGCAAAAAGACGAAGGAATGAATCTCGTCGTCGGGCGGCGTTGTATTTTCGGCGATAAGGCCGCGCTCCCTGGCTCTACGCAGGATGCCGTCGCGATCAAGGCCGCGCCCGTCGTCGGTCACTTCGATGTTGATTTCCGCCGCCTCGTGAAAGGCGCGCAGGCCGATCCTGCCCGCGGCCCGCTTCCCACGCGCCGTCCGCTCGGCCTCCGGCTCGATCCCGTGGTCGATGCAGTTGCGGATGATGTGCACAAGCGGATCGTTGAGCCGCTCGATGACGCTCTTGTCGAGCTCGGTCTCGCTTCCGGAGACGCTGAATTCCACGTTCTTTCCCAATTCGGCGGCCAAGTCGTGCACCACCCGATGGTAACGGCTGAAAATCGTATCAAGGGCGAGAAGCCGCACGCTCATCGCCTCGTTCCTGAGCTGCTCCACGACCCGCTCGTTTTCCTCCAGGATAAGCCCAATCTCCTCCGCTCCGATCCGTCCGGCCGTTGTTTTCAGGCGCTCCTGGAGGGTGACCAGCTCCCCGACCAGGTTGATGAGATCGTCCACTTTTTCGGCCTTGACACGGATGCTCGTCAGCTTCAGGTCGGCCATCTTGATCGTGTTGAGTTTTTTGAGGTATTCTTGTTCGGCCAGGGCGGAGAGGATTTCCTGGCGGCCGACGAGGCCCGCCTCGCTCAACGCCTCGCCCAGCCGTTTGGGAGCTTGCAGGGCGCGCCGCAGGTCCTCCCGGCTGATATCGCCGCGGTCGAGCAGGATCTCTCCCAGTTTCTTGGCAGGGACCGTGTCGGCCGCCTCGCCGGCGTCGTGCACGTCGATCACGTCGATCGTGATCACGCTCTGGTCCTCCACGAATATGAAGACGTCTCGGACGGCGTTCTCGCCGCGGCTCGTCGAAAGAATGACGTCCCAACCGAAATAACAGCGTTCCGGATCGAGCGTTTCCAGTTCGGGGATTTTATCGGGCAGGGCGATAATCCGGCACGCGCCCAACTCGGACAACTCTCTCAGCATCGCCTCGGGGTTGACGCCCTTCATGAAAATATCTTCGGGAGGGCGGAAGCGGATGCGGTACGTAACAAGATCGCCGGCCGCGTGCGCGTCCGCGGCGCCGGAGACTGCGTCCGACGCGGCGGAGCCCGCCCCGCCCTCCGTATCGAGTTCCCCGAGAAGCGCCAGGAGCGATTCCTTTTTCCCTTTCAGGACGGCGTCTCCCTTCTCCCCCGAGAGGGCGGCGGCAATGGAGGCGCGTAAAAAATCGGACGATGCGAGCGCCGCCTCGGCGGCCTGCTTCGCGCACGATAATTTCCCATCGCGGATTTTGGAGAAGAGCGATTCAAGCCGGTGGGCGAATTCCGAAACTTCCGTGAAATCGAACATCGCCGAAGTGCCCTTGATGGTGTGCAGGATGCGAAAGATGTCGTGAACGATCCCGCCGTCGCTTGGATCGGCGCCGAGGTCGAGCGCCGCCTTCTCAAGCCGTTCCAAAAGGTCCCTGGATTCATCCCGAAACGTTTCCCTGTACGCGTCGTTCATGGCACACCGTCGTTCCTCGGGCCGCCCGTGCCGCCGCCCTATTCCATCTTCTCGAAATCCTCGTCCAGCGCGTCCCGCTTGTCCCGTCCCGCCCCCAGCTCCAGGCGCACTCCGGCGGACTTCTTCCGTTCGATCGGGCCGTTCTGAAAGCCGGCCTCTCTCTTGATAATCGTCTTTCTCCCGGCGGCCGGTTCCGGTCGTGCGTCCGAACCGGCTTTTCCCTCTTTGAGCGCGTCCGCCGGGCGGCGCTCGATCTCGGTCTCCAGCCCGTCTATCTTGAAAAAGGCGACCGCGTTCCGTAGGGTTTCGGACTGGCACTCCAACTCCTCGCTCATGGATGACATTTCCTCGGCCTGGCTCGACTGCTCTTGAACCGTACTCGCCATCTGCTCGGCGGCGGAGGCGTTCTGCTGGATGATTTGATCCAGCTGTAAAACGGCCTTGTTGATCTGCTCGGTGCCCGCGTTCTGTTCCTTCGACGCCGCGCTGATCTCCTGCACCAGCTCCGCCGTTTTCTGGATGTCGGGCACGATTTTCTCGAGCATCTGCCCGGCCTTGATCGCGATCTCGACGCTCGAAGCTGACAGCTCGCCGATTTCGCCGGCCGCTTTCTGGCTCCGTTCCGCGAGCTTCCGGACCTCGGAGGCCACCACGGCGAAGCCTTTGCCGTGTTCGCCCGCCCGCGCCGCTTCGATGGCCGCGTTCAAGGCGAGGAGGTTTGTATTCCGCGCGATCTCCTCGATTATGGAAATTTTGGATGAGATGTCCTTCATTGCCTGAACGGTTTGCGCCACGGCCCGGCCGCCCTCGCGGGCGTCTCCCGCCGCCTGGAGCGCTATTTTTTCCGTTTGAAGCGCATTGTCCGCGTTTTGGCGGATGTTGGCGCCCATCTCTTCCATGGAGGAGGAAACCTGCTCAGCCGCGGACGCTTGTTCGGTCGCTCCCTGGGAGAGCTGATCGGACGTGGCGGAGAGCTCCTCCGCGCCGGTCGAAACCTCCTTGGCCGACGCCGACAGTTGGCGGCTGCCGCTCGAGACAATGACGGCCGAGGTGATGACGTTTCCCACAACATCCTTGAGCTTGGCCGTCATGTCGCGCAGGGCGCCCATCATCTGCCCCACTTCGTCCTTGCTCGTTACCGCCACCTCCGTGTTCAGGTCGCCTCGGCTCACATGTTTCGCCGCATCAACCGCCTCGCGGATCGACGAGGAAAGGCTTCTCGCCAACAATACGCCCGCGATCGACGCCAGCAAAACCGTTACGAAGATTAAAAGCGCCATCCCTATCTGCCCGGTTGTTCCGTCCAGTACCGAACGTTTGAGGCACAAAATGGAGAGTGTCAACATGCCTGTCGGGTAGCTGATAATGGGCAACACGCAAAGCAGGATTTTCCAAGAGATGCCGAACCTTCCCATATCCGCAATGCGTTGGGCGCTTGCGACTTCGGAGAGCTTGAGAAAACGGCGGGCTTCTCCCTCCGCGAATAGGTAGTAAATGGGCATCAAAACGAGGCTTGTGAAGAGGATTATGCCTATGAGCATTATCGTCTCCGACGATTCTATCGCTCCGATTGCGACAAAGGGAAGCACGACGATAAGGTTGGCTAAAAGTTCAACGACGACGAATATGTTTATCGCGTCCGCCATCGGCGTTCGGTAGCAACTCGCGGCGGCGACGCTGATCGATCCCTCATCCGCCTTTCCATTCTCCATCTTTCTTAGGCAACGGAAGACCGGACGCATGACGATGTATTTTTGCACAAGTATGACGCCGATCATGAGAACGAATAAAACCGCCACCAAACCAAGGAACATCTCCGGTGTTTTACGTGCAAATTCCATATCCGCCAGTATGAAATAAACCATGACTGGAGCCGCCAGGACGATAGTGACGATCAACTGCTTCATGATCGTCCTGCCGAATATATTTTTCATTTTCTCATTCATCCGTTCATCCTCCGATCTTGTTTCCCCCGATCGCCTTTCACGCGCCGTACGTGATGCGTTTCGGCTATGATTCGTCCGTCGAAATCATCCTCCAGATACAGGGATCGTCTCCCTCCCCGGATCCACTCTCGTTCTGTTCGAATCCGATGGCGCTCATAGTCCTCCGCAGGAGCGGACTCACCGGCGGCTCGAGCACCAATTGCTTCTTGTCCCGCAGGGCGGTGCGTTGAAGGGAATAGAGCAGCTGAAAAAAAGAGAGGTCCACTTCCTCAACATCGCGGATATCCAGCCGCAGCGGGCCTCCTTTGACGTACGCATCCGCTATTTTCTTTTTGAGATCACGCGCAGTCCGAATAGTGAGGCGTCCGCTGAGACTGATTTTGCCGCCGGTCGGTTTATCTTTCGCCATTGTCCGGTTCCCCGTTCCGCGTCAGGGCGCCTTCTCCTCCGTCTGGGGCGACTCATCCGCCTCTTTCACCTTCGCCAGCCGCTCCATTTCGTCCGGCGAAAAAACTCGATCGATATCGAGGATGATGATGAATCGGTCGTTCCGCTTCCCCATTCCGCGGATGAATTCGGTGTTGATGTTCATGCCGATCTTCGGGGGAGGCTCGATCTGGCCTGCCTCGAGCTCGATCACCTCCTGCACCGAATCCGCCAGGGCGCCGAGGACGGCCGTCTCTCCGGCGTACTCGATCTCCATGACCACGACGCGCGTGTCGATCGTCCGTCCCGTCGGCCCGAGCCCGAACTTCAGGCGCAGGTCGCAGACCGGGACCACGTTTCCACGCAGGTTGATCACCCCGCGCATGAATTCCGGCGTACGGGGGACCTTCGTGACGGCCGGCAATTCCAGCACCTCGCGCGCCTTGGAAACGTCGACCGCGTATTGCTCTTCGCCCAAGGTGAAGGTCAGGTAGGTTGATACCGCCGCAATTGTTTCGATAGCCATATCATCCTCCTTCACTCTTTTATTTTCTCGAATTGCCGGTCGAGGTCGTCGGATGCGCTTGTTTCCGGTCCCAGTTCGAGCCGCGGTCCGGACTTTTTTTCATGGCCGGGCGTCTCGTTCCCGACGGACGTCCCGGCCGTTTTTCGGACGGCGCTCTTCACCGGCGCCGCGGCGAGGCGCGCGGGCGGCGCGCCGGTTCCGGAGTGAAGCGCGGCGATTCCCTTTTTTCCGTTCCAGTCGCCGATTTTGAAAAAGCTGATCGTCGACTGCAGCTGTTCTGCCTGGGCCGCCAGCTCCTCCGACATCGAGGCGAGCTCCTCGCTGGACGCGGCGTTCTGCTCTATTACCTGGTCGAGCTGAGCCAGTGCCTTGTTGATCTGGTCCACCCCTGTGTTCTGTTCGCGGCTGGCCGCGCTGATTTCCTGCACCAGTTCCGCCGTCCGCTTGATATCCGGGACGATCTTCTGGAACATGTCGCCGGCCTGAACGGCGATCTCCACGCTTGAACGCGACAGTTGGCTGATCTCGTTCGCCGCCCGCTGACTCCGCTCCGCCAGCTTGCGCACTTCGGAGGCGACGACAGCAAACCCCTTGCCGTGCTCTCCGGCGCGAGCGGCCTCGATGGCCGCATTGAGGGCCAGGAGGTCCGTATTGCGCGCAATCTCCTCTATAATGAGGATCTTCGAGGCGATTTCCTTCATCGCCGTGACGCTTTTTTGAATTGATTCCCCGCCCCGGTTCGCGTCGTCGGCGGCTTTCAGAGCGATCTTTTCAGTTTGAAGCGAATTGTCGCTGTTCTGCCGGATGTTGGCCCCCATCTGTTCCATGGACGAGGATACCTCTTGGGCGCTCGCCGCCTGCTCCGTCGCACCTTGGGAAAGCTGCTGGCTGGAAGAGCTGATTTCCTCGCTTCCCCCGGACACGTTATTCGCATTTGTGATGATTGTCTGGACGATGTCGAGCAGTTGCCCGACCATCGTATTCAATGATTTGGAAAGTGCGCCGATCTCGTCATTCCTGGCCAGGTACTTCGAGTCTATCTTCTGCGCCAGGTCGCCATGGGCGATTTTATTCGCGAAATCCACCGCGTGCTTCAGCGGCTTGGTGATCGAGCGTGTGATGAAGAAGGCGAGGAAGACAATGAGCGCGAGCAGTCCCGCCGTAATCCCCATGACCTGGAACCTGAGCGAGTTGATTTGCGTATTCACGTCATCGATATATATGCCGCTCCCGATGACCCATCCCCATTCGCCGAAAAGCCTGACAAGCGATAATTTGGGGGAGGGAACGGTCTCATTGGGCTTCGGAAAAAAATAATCGACGTATCCTTCCGACTGTTCTTTGGCCACCCGGACGAATTCGGCCCAAAAAAGCTTTCCGTTTGAGTCTTTTTCGCCGATCATGTTCTTGCCGACGATGGAAGCATTGATGGGATGCATCAGTACTTTCGCGTTGAGATCATTGACCCAGAAATACTCATTGCCGCCATAACGTATGCCTTTCAACTGACTCAGAGCGGCCGCTTGCGCCGCCTCCGTCGTCAGCTCGCCGCCCGCCTCCTTTTTTTGGTAATCGGAGGCCGTCGCATAGGCGATATCGACGGCGTACTTTAGGGCGTGTTTCTTCTCGCCGACGAGCATTCCCTCCACCATCGGCAGTAGAAAAAAAAGGATGCAAAGCACGATCAGAAGCACCGTCAGCACGGAAATTCCCATGATTTTTACGGACAACCTCAGATTGTTGAACCATTTCATACTCGACCCTCCTTATAATATTAACTGCCTCATGGCACACATCGATAACGCCTCGATGTCATCCGTTTCCTACCGCTTTTTTTTACTCTGCCGGTTCAGCGTTTGCGTCACGTTTCGCCTCCACCTTTAAGCCAACCACCGGGAGAACTTCAGAATTCACCAATGAAACGAAGATTCTTCCGGAATGCGTTTTCAGGAGAAATATACCTTTCAAAGGGCCGGGGGTGTTGAGCCCATCGGGGGTGGTAAAGAAGAAGCGCCCATCAAGCATCATCGCCTTGTGTAGCCTCGATCCGTCAAATGATGGCACGTATTTCGAGAACCCAACGGCGGATATATTCCCGTCGGTATTATTTACTTTAAGCGATGGCTTCAAATAATGCAAATTTTCCCGTGCTTCAATATTGCATTTCAGAATGGTATGAACTATACTGTAATCATCGCCGGCGACCGAACGGCGGCGGAAGGATGCAGAATGTCAAAGCGCGTCATCGTCGTAGACGACTCGGATGCGTCGAGGGACAGTCTCTCGTTCGCCCTTCAGCAAAAGGGCTACGAAGTGATCCAAGCCGAGGACGGAGTGGCCGCATTGGCCGCGCTGAACAAGGGGAAAAATATCGACCTTGTCATCACCGACTTAAATATGCCCAGGATGAACGGTCTTGAGTTCGTAAAGACCCTGCGGGGGAAGGAAGAGTTTCGATTTACTCCGATCATCGTCCTCTCGAGCGAAAAAGAGGAAATAAAAAAGAGCCGGGAAGCTGGAGCATCCGCCTGGATCGCCAAATCATCGAAAATGAGTGATGAACTGATGGCGGCGATCAAGAAACTCATTCCCCAATAGAACCAGACGATCCGCATCCGTGTTACAGTAATTCCCTCGCCATTATCGTTCATCCGCAGTTCGCTGATCCCTACCGATCGCGGTTGCCTCGCCGGAATCATTGAAGAGAGGGGAATCAGCCGGCGTTTTTCAACGATTGCATTCTTCGCCGATATAGTCTCGAAAACCGCCTTGCCCGCTTTCTACTATGCTGCGCTTCACGAAGGGCCTACGTCTCTGTCACAAGGCATCTGTGATCAACTCATCTGTATTTTTTACCTCCATCCTCGTTTGCTTGTAGTTCTCTTCTTCCTTCCTCATCTGATATCATCCGTCTTCATCCGCGTCATCTTCCTCAAAAAAAGCCCGGCCTTTCGACCGGGCTGGTGATATGCGATTGTCGTGATCAGATCTTCACTTTCTCGTCGCCGAAGGCGATCTTCTTTTTCTGGAAGAACTCCCACGTCTCCACGTAGGTGGCGCAGGTGCCGCCGTCCATTTTCCTGAGCGGGGCGATGGTCTCAACCTCCAGGAACTTGTCGCAGCTGTAGATCTCCACGTTGGAGAGAAAATCGGGGTAGGTTTCGCCGCGCTCGAACTTGAAGCGCGAGACGAACAGGTCGCCGCCATTGCAGTAGGCCGCCCAGCCGAGCGGGATGCGCTGGCCGATCTTGAAGGGTTTCGGGCCGCCCTGTTTGACGAAGTTGAATTTAGGAGTCTGCTTGAAGCGTTTGTCCGTGATGTCCGTGTAGGCCCAGGTGACGAGGTTTTTATTGGGCAGGAACCCGCCCTTGTCTTCCTTCTCCGTGGGCTGCGGGACGATGGCGAACCCGCCGGTGCGCATGACCGAGAGCGCCCAGATGGCGAACTCGCGCGGGCGCATGCCTGAGTTGTAGACGTTATGCACGACCTTCACCTTGTTTTTACCCTGGAAGGAGAGGACCATTTCTTTCTTGATGTTGATCTTGCGCTGGCTCTGGCTGACGGAAATCTCGCGGCCCCGCTCCTCGATGACGACGTCGTCATTGTCCGGGTAATAGGTGTCCGGGTTGATCTCCGGAGCGATCCACAGGCGGTGGCCGCCGTAGATGTTCCATTTTCCGAGCGGCGTCTTCAACCCCACATCGGGCACGACGCCGAACATGTTCTTCCCGCCCTTGAAGCCGGCGAAAAAGATGCGCGGCCCGAAGTGCTTCGGGATGTAAAGGTCGATCGTACCGTTCGAGAAGCGCACGCACTCGTGGCCTTCGTACGTTATGTTTTCCATTGTCAGGTTCCTCCTCTGATTGTTTTTTCGGGCCCGATCGCCCCGTCCGGCAAAGGCCGGGACGCCGCCGGGCTTATTTCTTCACGTGCTTTTCCTCGAGCTTTCTGTAACGCTCGACAAGTTTTTTGCCGACGGCGACGTTGGCCGCGATCGGCTTCAGGATGCTCTTCCGGTCTTTGACCACGAAGGCCTCGGCCGCCTGGTCGTAGGTGAGGCCCAGCGCGTGCTTGGCGCCGGAAATGGCGCACCCGAGCGGAGCGGCGTAATCTGAGTACTCGATGATGAAGCTCTCCGCGTCGAAGAGGTCGGTGATGATCTGCCGGAAGAAGGCGTCCTTCGAGCCGCCGGCCACGATGCAGAAACTCTTGATGTCGGAGAGGTGCGTCGCGTGGAGCTTGAGGGAGAGCGCCTGGGAGATATACAGCGAGCGCACGTTCGCCTCGGCGTCGTCTTCGGCGAATCCGTCACGGACGATCCCTGCCTTGGCGCGCGGTACGGACTCCTCGAACATGTAGGGAAGCATGATTTTTTCGTTTTCGGAGAGCTCGTTCTTCCCGGCGGCCTTGCGGTAGGCGTCCCAATCGGCCTGCCCGATGTGGCCGCCCTTGGACTTGAGGATGTATTTCCTGAGGAAATCCTCGTGCAACTTGCCGCCGTTGGTGATGCAGGACAGCGCCATGGCGCTGCCCTTGGTGTAGCCGAACACATTGTACTCGCCGCCCGTGGACGGGACGATATCACCCATGACGCCGTTCACGGTGTAGCTCGAGCCGAGCGAGATGACGATGTGTCCGCCGCACCCGAGCAGGGTGGCGGGATTGTCGCCGGTTCCCGCGAGGACGACCGCCTCCGGGTTGACGCCGTACTTGGCCGCGAAATAGGGGTTCACCTTGCCGACCGGCGCGTCGTAATGGTCGATGCCGCCGATCTTGGCGGCCAGGTCGTCGCCCAGGCCGAACTGCTTCACGTAGTTGTTGACGACGTCGATGACGGCCTTGCTCCACTGCGGCCGGCCTATGTCGAGTGAATTGAGGTTGGTGCCCCAGCCGTCGCCCGTGTCCACCGGGGCGATCCGGCCGGAGAGAACCGAGGTGAGGTAGGAGGAGAGGAGCATGATGCTCGAGGTGGCGCGGTACTCGTCCGGAGATTCCTTGGCCCATTTCATGATCTGGACGGCCGGGAAGCGGAGCTCGGCCGGGTTGCCGGTGATTTTCTCCACCCCGCCGTGCGCGGCCAGGGCTTCGGTGAGAAGTCTGGCTTCCTCGCCCGTCGAGCGGTCTTCCCAGATGGGGGCGGTCTTCCGCGACACGGTCATCTTCAGCTGGTCGAGGAGATCCTTGTCGGGCTGGAGCGTGCTCACCGCGCCGGCGAACGACTTGTTGCTGTAGACGGTGCAGTGCTGCATACCGTCGGCCTTGATGGCCTTGATCTGGGACAGGTCGACCTTGTCGTTCCTCAATGTGACGAACGTCTGGTCGAGCGCCTCGATCATCATGTACGGCGAGGTGTGCCTGATCTGGGGCGAGGCGGACGGCAGGATCCCCCCCGTCGTTTTGTACTGCGGGAAGGTCTTGTCGTAGCCGAAGCCTCCGGTGTAGGCGACCTGTTTCTTCTCGAGATCCAGGACGACCAGTTTCACCGATTGGGTGCTGAATTCGATTCCTAATGACAGCATGTTGTTGTGTGCCCTCACGCGCGCCCGGGACGCCGACGGGACGACGGCGTATTTTCGCATCGCCGCGGCCGGAGCAGAATATCGTGAGGTTTTCCTTTCTTTGAAGTTGAATCGTTTTTATTAATGCTCAAACTATATATCATCACTCGAAAAAGTCAACTCCTTGCCCGACCACCAGGCAGTAATGAATGCGGGCTGTTCACGCCGAATGCCAATACACCAATTATGGAGCGGTCAGTGGACACCAAGGTGGTCGGGTGGTCAGGCAAGCAGGTCCGCAAGGAACTTCTGCAGCGACTCCGTGCTGATCGTTCTCGATGCGCCCTTTCGCTGCCGGTCCTTAATGTAGTCGAGGACGAGATGCGTCCACACGGCGCCCGGCCGCGGGTAGGCGGCCACGATGTAGTGCGGCCCCGCGCTCTTCTCACCCGCTTCCTTCTCAAGCTCGGCGCGCAGGTTGTCCGGCGTGATCATGGAGTTGCCGAACTCAAACACCACCCGGTCCATGTGCTTGTAGACGTCCTTGCTCTCCTTCGCCATCCCGTAGTAGTCAAGGAGCTGGGCGAAAACGTAGTTCGAGGTGGTGTACACGTCCTGCCCCTGCTCGGATTTCACCTTGCCGCCCTCGCGGGTCCGGCACATGGCCCACCCCATGTAGGTGCGGTTGTTCCGGTAGATCGTCTTCAGGATCTTCTTGGCATGGTCGTCGGAAATGAACGGCTCTTCGCCGATGGCGATCTGGTACCAGAGCGCGTCGAGCTGGTTGGTCCAGACGTCGGTGTTCGACTTGCCGCTCTCCGGATCGTAACAGGTGAGATAGTACTGGAGCTTCTCGCCCTTCTTGTTCACGGTTTCGCGCCAGAGGGCCTCGAGGCTTTTCCGGGCCTTGTCGGCGTAGCCTTGGATTCTTGTCTTGGCGGTTTCGTCGCCGAGCATCTCCGCCATTCTCACCATGGCCAGGCAGCCGGCGATGAAGGTGGTGGCGTCGTACGCATCCGCGCCGAAGAGCACCAGGTTGTCGAAGGTGTTCTTCACCTCGTCGTGATAGCCTTCCGGCACCCCGTCGCCGTCGAAATCGAGCTTGAGAAGGGCCTCCAGCCCGAACTTGAGCGTCTCCCAATTTTTCTTGAGAAAGTCGACGTCTCCCGTGAACTTGACGTTGCGCAGCACGCGCATGACGAGCTTCGGAAAGAGATCGACCCAGTAGTTGTTGTTGTACCAGGCGTAGTCGCTTACGTTCCGCAGGGGGTGCCCCTTGGGCATGGCGCCCACGTCGTGGGCCACGCTCCCCTTCACCTTGAAGGCGTCCCGAATCTGGGTCATGGATACGCCCTCGTACTCCTCGGGGTGCTCCTGGAAGTGCAGGCGCGCCTCCACGAACGAGGAGTGGAAGTGGTAGAAGCGGGGCGTCGGGTCCTCGGCCTGGATGGAGTCGATGAAGCTCTGGCAGAGCTCCTCCTCCACGTGCGGGAAGAAGATGAGAAGCACCATCGAATACCAATCCACGTCCGAGGGGTTGATGTAGGCGTAGTCGAAGCACTCCAGGAAGCGGGCCCGCTCCCGTCCGTTATCATCGATCCAGACGCAGGCGTTGGAGAGCGGGAAGTGAAGCTCGTTCAGGATGAGCCGGGTCAACCGGTAGGCGCCGGCCGCGTCGCCCTTGTAGGCGGGACTTGCGCTCACCATGTCGAAGATGCGCCGCTGGATGGCGAGCGTCCGCTCCTTCCAGGCGGGGTAGCTCGCGAAGGCGAGCTTCGCCATGTCGACGGCCCTCGTCTTCGCGTTCGGGAAACTCCGGACGTATTTCCGTTCGAAGGTCTTTCCGTCGATGTACTCCTGGGTGGGGAAGTCGAGGACGATGACGACCGGGATCGTCATGGAAGCCTTCGGCTTCAGGGTGAACGCGAGGCTCACCGCCGCGCCGTAATCCTGGCGGACGATCGGCGGGCGCTTCTCGTAGAAGCTCCCGTCGGCGTTGAGCATCAGATCCTGCGCCAGGTGGTTGAGGCAGAAATACGGCTGGACATCGACGGCCGCGCCCTTCACTTCGGGCACCGCGAGCACCATCCGCTCGTCGCACGCGTCGCTCGCCATGACGACGCCGCGCAGACCGCCCTCGGAGAACTCGGTGTGCCGGTGGCCCTTGACCGGCGCCGAACAGATGTAGACCGTGTCCTGGTCGGTGGGCTTGAGCTCCTTCTCCTGAAGGTTGACGAGCGAAGGCCGCGGCACGATCAGCGCCACTTCCACCGCCTTGCCGCCCGAGTTCGTCACTTCGAACTCCTCCACCCCGAGGGGCATGAGCGCCTGCTCGTTCCCTGAGAGGAAGGGCGAGACGAGCCGCCGGACGACCTTGACCTTGCCCAGCTTGTACGCGAACTCGAGGGAGGGGGTGGCGATCGTCATGGTGACGCTCTTGACGTCGACCGACGGGTGGTAGTAGTTCCGGATGGCCGGGATGTCGTCGCCGGTGTCGGATTCGTGCGGCGCCTTCTGGGTGAGCATGACGGTTGTGTCGCCGATGCGGACGCAGGGCGCCGAGGCGAACTGGAGCGCCTTCTGGTTGAGCATGATGAGCCGGCCCGCGTTGTTCAGGCGGTTGTAGAGGCCGTACGGCGAAACGCCCACGGAGCAGGTCGGCGCCCCCTGGAGCGCCGCCGTCTGGGGGAACTGAAGCGTCTTGGACATTCCCTGGAAATGCACCGTCATCCGATTCTTCTCGTAGATCTCCGCGATCTTCGGTCCCGTAACGGTGTAAATATCCGCGATGTTGAAACGAGTCGTCTGCGGCATGTGGTTTTCCTTCTTCGCGCCTAAAAAGCCGGCGTCCTGGCCATGTAATCGGTTATCCTGCCTCACCAACATTCTTGAATGAAACATCATGCAATGGCAAGCGAAAAAAAACAACCGTGTTTCCCGAAAAACGGGAAACACGGTTTTATCTCATATTATCACTCAGCACTTCCCGCCGAAGGCGAAGCCCATACGGGGAGCGGATTTTTTGGATGATTTTTTGGCCGGTTTCTTGGCCGATTTTTTCGCGGCTTTCTTGCCTGCAGCCTTCTTCGCCGCCGGCGTCTTGCCCTTTGCGGCCTTTTTGCCCGATTCTTTCCGGGCCCGGTCGACCGGCTTGCCGATGAGAAGCTTCTTCATCATCGCCTCTTTGGCCGCGGCCGCCCTCTTCATCCCGGCCAGCGCTTCCGCCACGGGCGGGAGCTTGACCGGCATCTTCGTGGTCGAGTACGGCTTGATGACGCCGAACAGGAGGTCGGCGGAGAGCCGGATCGAGTCGGGCGTACCCGAGAAGTTGCAGAGCACGGCGTCGGCGTCCGGCGTGGTTCCCTGGATATAGGGGTAGTTGGTGACGATCACCAGCGTGTGGCCGGCTTTTTTCAGCGCCTGAGCCAGGTGGAAGTTGTTGCCCCGTTTCTCGATGCGGGCGTAATAGTTGGTCATCACGACCAGATCGGCTTCCTTGGCGAGCTCGAGCGCCTCTTCCACATCCTCTTCGTCCGCGTGGAAACCGGTGTCGTCGAGGATGAGGTTGGTGGAGTGCTTGGTCATCGCCTCGCAGAACACATGCGGGTGGCTGTACATGTCCTTGCCCAGGAACGGGTACGGGATGCACTGTTCGATGACAAGGATCTTCTTGTTCTTGGAGAGCGGGAGGAGTTTCTTGTCGTCCCGTACGATGAGCATGGCCTTGTGGGAGGACTCGCGGCACAGGTCGACGGTTTCCTTGCCCAGGCAGATTTCGGTGGTCCGGGCGGGATCGTTCTGGCCGGCCTTCTCGAAGAGGCCCTGGTCGTATTTCATGTTCAGGAGCCGGCGGCAGGCTTCCTCGAGGCGCTCCTCGGAGATCTCGCCGCTTTCGACGGCGGCCTTGATGCCGAACAGGCACTGGGAACGCGACTCGTCGTCGGCCTTGAGGAGAATGGTGTCCACGCCCGCGGCGATGGCCATGGCGCAGGCCTTCGGGAGCGGCCACTTGCGCAGGATGGCGGCCATGCCGATGGCGTCGGAAACGACGACGCCCTTGAAGCCCATCTCTTGGCGGAGCAGGCCGGTCAGGACCTTGTAGGACAGCGTGGACGGCAGCTTGTCGTCGTAGGCCGGGTAGATGGTGTGCGCGGTCATGACGGCCTTAGCGCCCGCTCTTATGGCCGCATTGAAGGTGACGAGCTCGACCTCCTGCATGCGCTTCTTGTCCGCCTGGCAGACGTCGAGGACGTCGTGCGCGTCGGTCGCGGAATCGCCGCGGCCGGCGAAGTGCTTGGCCGTGGCCACGACGCCCGCGTCCTGGTAGCCGCGGACCGTGGCTTCCACGTGCCGGGCGCATATCTGCGGGTCGTCGCCGAATGAGCGCACGCCGATCTCCGGGTTGAGCGGATTGATGTTGACGTCGCAGACGGGGTGATAGAACTGGGTGACGCCGATGGCCCGCATCATCTTCCCGAGGGCGTAAGCCACTTTATAGGTGAGGTCGGGATCGCCGATGGCGGTGAGGCCCATGGGCGGGATGAACTGGCGGATGCCGCCGGAGGTGTAATCGTTTTTAAAATCGCCTTCCATATCGATGGTGATGTGGAGCGGAATGCCCGAGGGCCGCTTCACGGCGATTTCCTGGAGCTTGTTCAGCGCCTCGGTGTATTCCGCCGGGGTGACGCTCACGCCGTAGTTGTGGTCGTCGAAATAGGTGTGGGCGATCTCGATGTAGTCCTTGGGTTTTTTGAAATTGGGGTCAACCTGCGAGTGGCCCCAGTAGAGGTTCTTGCAGGTCTCGAGCCCGTACGGCTCGAGGCACAGGCCGCCCGCGTTGAGTTTGGTGATCTGCTCGATCCCCGAAGGCGTCAGGTAGGCGCCGCGCCAGGTGAAGGTCAGGAGCTGCCCGCATTTTTCGACCAGGGTCATGCTCGCCAGTTTTTTCGATACGAATTCGTCTCTGCCGTTCGACATCATTGTCCTCCTCGATTGCAGTTACGCGTCAAAGTTGTTATTTGCCCTTAGCCGCTTCCCACTGGCCGCGGTTGTTGGGACCGGCCCAGAACTCCCGTTCTTTCTTCCAGCCGGTTTCGGTGATGGTCATGTCCTTCGTCTTCCAGCCGCCGTCGATCCGCCGGGTGAGGTCGTCGAAGCCCTTGTTCCAGGACAGCCCGTCGGGCACGGTGACGTTCATGCTGCCCGCGGCGTTGGCGTAGCGCAGGCAGGACTCGATGGAGAGGCCGCGGACGAACGCCGACAGGAACCCGGCGATGGCCGAGTCGCCCGAACCGAGCGCGCCCACGAACTTTTCTTCCTGGTAGACCGGGAACCACAGCTCGCGGTCGGCCCAGTTGGCGAGGTCGCCGCATCCGGCCGCGCCGAGCTTGGACAAGCGGTCCTTGCCGCCGGTGCGGATGTAGAGGCCGCGGTGGCCGCATTTCACCATGGCGATGGCGGTGCCCATGGCCAGGATGTCGCCGCCGAGCTTCGAAACCTCGGCCACGGTCATGTTGTCGAGCACGGTCTCCTTGGGACCGAGATTGTTCTTTTTATTGATGAACTCGTCTTTATAAAGGAAGTAAAAGAGCTCCTCGGCGGAGGGCACCATGATGTCGCTCAAGGGCACCCAGTCCTTGCAGATCGCGTACCAGTCGCGCTGGCCGGCGTAGCTGTTGATGTCGGGCAGCGCCATGTCGAGGGCCGTGGTGGTGCCGAGGTCTTTCGTTTTCTTGAGGATCTTGGTGAGCTCGGCGCCGGTGTTTTCGTAAATTTTCTTCATCCAGGGCGGATAGCCGAAGAGCATGAGCCGGGTCCGTTCCACCAGGTCCCAGTTCATGTCGTCGTAGCCGAAGGTGTCGTTGGCGCCGGTGTGGTGAAGATAGAACCGGTCGATGCCGGGAATGCAGATGGCGATGGTATAGGAGGTCGATTCGCCCTTCACGACCTCCATGCCCACGAAATGGCCTTCCTTCGTCTCGTACCACTGGAGGATCTGCTTGCCGAAATCATCGTCTCCCACCTTGCCGATGAGCTCGGTTTTCACGCCGAGCCGGCGGATGGAGACGCCCGCGTTGGTGACCGGGCCGCCGCCCACGACCACGCATTCCCCCATGTTTATCATTTTGCCCGGAACCAGAACGTCCGTCATTTTGTCAACTTTACCTTCAATAGTAAATGCCGGGATCAGGTCCAGGCAGGTATGACCTGCGGCAATGACATCAATGTCTTTCTTTTTCACAGAGAGCTCCTTGGAGTTGAAAATTTCAGGTATAATATCGGTTTCGTATATTCATGTCAAGTTAACCATGGAAATCGAGGTTGTCAAACGATAAGTTTAAAAAAACGAAGACGAGAATCGTTTTTTCATTCAACCAACGGCGCCCGATCCGAAAAATCCGCTCAAACCGCCGCCCGCCGGTCTTCATACCCGAAATTCGTTGCAGTTCCGTGGAGCGGAACCCATACTGTAAGGATAAGGAAAGCCTATGGAAGGGAAACCGGGGCACGCCTCTCTTTTTTTGTGGGAAGCGGCCGGCGCCGTATTCGTCATCGCGGCCGGATCGGTTCTGCATTTCGTCTACGCCTGGAGCGGTTATTCGTGGTGGGCCGGGCTGTTCGCCCCCGTCAATGAGAGCGTCTGGGAGCACTTGAAATTGGGATTCTGGCCCCTTATCCTTATCTCCGCGGTCGAATTCCCCTTTGTTCGCCGTCGCGCGCACAACTTTTTTCTGGCGAAATTCCTCAGCGTAGCGGCGCTTGAGCTCTTCATCGTCCTCGTTTTTTACGCGTATACCGCTTTTACCGGCCGTCCGATCCTGGCCGTCGACATCTGCTCTTTCGTGCTGGGCACGGTCCTCTGCCAGCTTCTCTCGCTGTTGATGTACGCGAAAACCCGCCCGGCGTCTGCCGCCCGGGTCGCGGGCGTTGCCGGTCTTGCGCTCCTCGCCTTCTGCTTCATGCTCTTCACCTACGCAACGCCGCGGCTCGGCATCTTTCGGGACCGCCCCACCGGCGGCTACGGGCCGGTGAAGGCCGAGATAGTGAAATGAGCAGGCGGTTGAGTCTGCCCCATGACCCCCGTATAAAAATTATTTGACAAAAGGAATCCGAAAGCTACACTTAAGGTGAAGTCCCTCTTCACGCGATTTCTGCAAGGAGACCACCATGAAATCGTCTGGAATCATCGGTAAAGCCATCGCCTGCTCAATGATCCTCGTCGTCGTCATGAGTTCCGCTATCGGTTTCGTCCTCTACCTCGGCGGAACCGTCGCGACAAGCTCCGACATTCTGCCGGGATTGGGAAGTTTTGCGATTCCGGCCATGTTGTTTTTCATCGCGCCGATCGCGGCGGTATCGATCGCGGGACGCCTCATCTACCTGGCACCGCTTGGGCGCATCGACCTGTCGGCGGGAGGTGATACGTCCTCCCGTCTCGGAGAAGAAATCGACAAGGCCCGAAAACGCTTATTCCGCCTGCCGGTGTTCACTTTTATTTCACACGCCGTCCTGTTCGCGCCGATCCTGGCCGGCTTTTCCCTGCTTTACGAATCTCTCCCCGGTGCGGCGGAATGGAAACCGGTTGCGTACGCCGTCTTGGGCTTGGCGGCCTCGGTACTCCATTCTTCGGTCCAGATAAATCTCGATTTTCGCCTGCTCACGCCTCTCTTTCGCGCCTTCGAGGGGTATGATCCGGATCGAAATGTGAAAAAAGTCAGGTTCGGGATCCGTTTCAACCTCAATCTCGTTTTCACCGCCGCGTTCGCCTTCTGCATGCTTTTCTCCCTGAATGTCGTTCTCGAGCTCCGCCACGCCGAACGTTTTCAAGCCTCCCTCGTAGAAGCGACGGCGCAAGGCCGAATGACCCCGTCTGAGGCGGCCGCTCAATCCCGCGCCGCGGAGCTCTCGGCCGGATCGGTCCCGACCGGCGTCGATACAGGGCTCGTCGCCGCCTGGGCGATCATCGCCTGCATGGCCCTCGCCTGCCTTTTCTCCGTCACCGCCGTTATTCGTCGACGGGTGATCGCGCAACGATCCCTTATTGAGAATATCATTCATGGAAACGATTTCTCCAAGAAACGGGCCGTCGTGGTCGAACATGACGAAATCGGCATGACCTCAATCACCCTGAACACGTTCATCGACCGCTTTACCGGGATCCTCCATACGATCTTTTCGAGCACAGAGGCCGTTCAAAACGTTTCGGGTTCACTCGATACGTCATTGAGCAACGCTTCGGCCGCCATCGAGGAGATGGTCACATCGATCAAGCAGATCACGGGAAGCACATCGACGCAGATGAAGATGGTAAAGGATATCCGCGCCAAACTCGAAGAGATGCTCGTCGGCATCGACGGAACTTCATTTGACGTTGTTGAACTTTCGAACTTTGTTCAGGAAACCTCAGGCGCCATGAACCAAACGACAGCCAATATACAGACGATCTCTCATAATACGGAAAAAGTGAACGAACTGGCGAATCGACTTGTCGATATCTCTAAAAACGGCAGCTTTTCTGTCAATGAAACCGTTAGTGCCATTAAGGAAATCGAAAAAGCTTCCGCCCAAGTAGGAAACATTGTGGAAGTCATTTCCAACATAGCCACGCAGACCAATCTACTCTCCCTCAACGCCTCCATAGAAGCCGCGCATGCGGGCGATAAAGGCAGAGGATTTGCCGTCGTTGCCGGTGAAATACGCAAACTAGCAGAGCAGAGCAATGAAAATATCGACCTCATTTCAAAACAAATAAAAAACATGACGGAAAAAGTGAAGACAGGCGTGGAACTTGCCTCGGCAGCCGATACGGCCTTCCGAAAGATCGATGAAGACATAAAGCTGACGACTCAGCATATCGGCCAAGTGACCATCGCTCTCCAAGAGCAGAATCAAGGTTCGCACGAAATCATGTCCTCGCTGGAGGAAATGGTAAATAAAACCGTTGAAGTCAAGGAAATAGCCGAAGACCTGAAAAGGATGAGCGAGGAAATACATCAATTCATGGACGACCTGTATAATATTTCTACAAGCATTACGGAGGCGACGGGCGAACAGGACAAGGGCAATAGAGAAATATTGACACTTATCACAACGGTCAAGGACGCGTCGCAAAAGAACCTTTCCGTCGTCGACGACCTCCATACGATCGTGAATGAATATAAGGACAGGCAAAATGAAGAGAAGAAGCTGGCCGCCGCGGGATAAGGCGGAAAAAAGTTTTGGAATCTGCAAAAGCATTCGACATTACTGCTTAGGTAGTTAGAAGTATACAACTTATGGAATAGACGCGCTGCTCGATATGTCATTTAGTTTGCCGATAAAAAATTCTTTACTTGTATTTTGTTCCCAGTTCAGGTCCTGTTTTGGATCATCATAGCGTTTTTTATAATTATCAAAATTAATTGATAAAACGTCCACCATTGTTCGATTAACAGGCGGTTTTTTGCCCCTGAGAAAAACACCGAAAATCAATTCAGCAATGAACGCTAAAATAAAAAAAGGTAATTTCGGAGATGTTTTTTCCGGGATCGAGATATTCCGCATCCCGGCGATTATTCTTATTATTTCATGGATTCCCAACTCAATTCCCTTTACGCTTATATATCGCTTGCCTGCGCACTTTTCATTCAAAACCGCCTTTATGAATAAATCGCAGAGTTCATCAACGTATATCACCGGGGCATTATGTTCCCCGCCCCTAATAAATCTTATCGCGCCGTCGAGAATCGCCCGATTTATTTGCGGTAGAAATGATTTATCATAGCCTCCATATATCAAACCCGGATAAATAATCGTAGCCTTAAGACGGTTTTTTTCCATATAACTCACTACTTTCTTTTCTGCCAAATATTTGCTGATTGCGTATGGGCTGCTTAAAAAACGAAAAAACGGATTAACTTTTAATGTAGAAATAGTTGAACAATATATGAGTCTACAAAACGGATTATGATGTATAATGGCTTCACATAGATTTTCAGTGCCGGAGATATTGGTCGCGGAATACTCTTTTTTTGTTGTATACGCGACTTGAGCCGCCAGATGAATACAGACGTCTATATCCTTAACGAACTCGGGGAGTGAGCTCGGATCGCGAATGTCCCCATAAACAAAATGTAATTTATGTGACAAGCCTTCGACACGTGCCGTGCGGCGAATCAATGCCTTAACGGTAAAATGACGTTCAAGGAGCATTTCACCTAATCTTCTACCGACCCCCCCGGTAATTCCCGTCAACCCAATTTTCAGAGGTTTTTTCGTTTTCTTTATAATATCCATATCAATTTCATCATTCCCGCCGCATTATTTTCAACTGTAGCAAACATCATTGACAGTACAAGGATATGCACTTGTCATGTCATTCCATAAATATTTTATCAAATCCGCGCCGTAGTAGCGTATTCCCACGGACATGTTACTCTTACTCGAAATCTATTGGGATGATGCATTTTTCGCTAGTTTATCTCTCGATTTTTTCTCTGATAATCCGGGTTAATGGTACAATATACTCTGTCGGATTTTCGGTCAAAAAGATCGAGTATGCATTTATTGTCCCACAAGCATTTTCGAATCTCGTTCTCCCTATTTCCTTTCGTCTTCTTTACTATATCGTTATCAGCGAATTGGGCGCGCCCCATGCCTATCAGATCTACCATTCCTTGGGACAAATACATTTCCGCCTTTTCTATAGAATCAATAAATGAACAGTAACCGACGGGGATTGAAACATATTTTTTTATCTGATTCGCCTGGGCGATAAAAGCACTTGGTCCCTTCCGGGAATCGGATAAAAATTGAAATAATGTTTCCAAGACCCCAAACGATACATTAATGATATCGACGCCCGCGTTTTCAAGGAGGGGTGCTATTTCGGAATAGTCTTCCGGCTCTAAACCATTTTCCACAAACTCATTCGCGCTAATGCGGACGTCCAAAATGAAATCATCATGTATTTGCGTTTTGATCTCTTTGATGATCTCTAAAACAAACCTGAGTCGGTTTGCGATGTTCCCCCCATATTTATCATTTCTCTTATTGGAATAAGTAGACAGAAACTGATTCAACAAGTAACCATGTCCGCAGTGCAACTGGATGGCTTTCGCGCCCGCCTCTACCGCCCGACGGGCCGCTTTTACAAAATCATTCTTTACAATTTCAATGTCTTCCAGCGTCATTTCTCGAACGCTATAATTGGGGTCGAATTTGGCCGCCATTGGCGAAGGTATCGCGCTAGGAGCAATTCGTGGGACGCGAGAGGATATCGCCTGCCTTCCGGAATGGCATAATTGAATAGACGGAACGCTTCCGTGCTTCACTATTTTACCAAATAACTTCCTCAGGCCGGGGATATATTTATCATCGCTAATATGCATTCTTCGATCATGGGCATATGATGAAGTGGCTCCGGATTCATCGGATATCACGGCCACTCCGGTGATGATCATACCGCAACCGCCTTTCGCCAGATTTTCATACAGGCGGAATAAATCTTCGGAAACGGTACCGTCAAGGTTTGCCCAATGGAGACTTAATGGGGGGAAAAAAATTCTGTTAGGGATAGTGATTTTTTTTATAGGGAGCGGGTGAAAAACAAACCGGTATTGATCGTTTTTCATGACGCTTTCCTCGGTTTATATTTTTTATTCACTGTGCAAAAAACCTGTTTTTCGCCTTTTAAAGCGAAACTGAATAAACACCGATGGCACCATACGCATTTATCAACCGGCTGCCCGTTTTTGCTCTTTATTACCAAGAAAGGATCAGCGACTTGCGCTCTTCCCAAACCGATTAAGTCGATTTTGTCTTCCTTGAGCAGCCTTTCCCCCGTATCCAAAGAGGCGACGAATCCCGCATACCCGAAAGGCAATTTCTTTTTGGAATACCCCCGTAATTGATTCGCCGTATCTATTTCAGGCGCTTCGCCGATGGTCTTGATATCTCTCCTGAAATAAACACCCGTCGTTTCCGAGACGGTAAAACTTACATTCATCATATCAACACCGGCGTTTTCGATAATGGGGATTATTTCTTCATGATGTCCGGGGATAATCCCTCCATCGACAAATTCATTCGCGGTGATACGAATATCCAATGCGGCTTCATTGCCAATAGCCCGCTTTATGCCTTCGATGATTTCAACTACCATGCGAAGCCTATTCCGGACGCTTCCTCCATAATGATCAGTCCTTTTATTCGCGTACGGAGAAATAAATTCGCTTAATAAAAACCCGTTTGCGGCGTGTATTTGAATAAATTTGAAACCGGCCTCAACAGATAAAATCGCGGAGCGGACAAAATCATTTTTCACCCGTTCAATATCCTCCATCGTCATCTCCCGTATACTGTAATGAGGATCAATACTCGCTTTCGATTTGACGGGACATGGAATCGCGGAAGGCGCGTAGACGGGCATTTTCGTCCACGTCGTTACCGATTGTCTGCCAAAGTTCATCAGTTGTATCCCCGGTATGCTCCCATAGCTTATGATTTTTTTACATAATTTCGAGAAACTTCTCATATGCTTTTTTTCGTAGATTTTCATCGATCTCTCGTACAATAAAGAGTCAGGCGATACCGCGGCACAACCCGTGATAATTAGTCCGCACCCCCCTTTCGCGAGATCAAGGTAAAAGTCGGTCAGTTTGTTTGATAAAGTTCCGTTTTTACGCGCCCAGTTAAAGCACCAAGGCGGGAAAAAAACGCGGTTTGGCAGTATAATCGGGCCAATCCTAATCGGCGAAAACAGCAAAGGAAAATTTGTATTTGCCATTGTAACTCTTCCCACAAAAGAAAACTATTTGTTCAAAATGCCATGAAAAATCAACCCTCACGGACGCATCGCAAAAACCCTCTTACCGACTGCGATGTATCATTATGCCGCGAATGGGCGTATCGGATTCCAAGAGCCATATCCAATCATGGATAGCAGTCACAGCCACTTGACATATAAAAAACAATCAAGATATCAAATACTCTTTCGCTTCCTCCTCGCTGCCGAAATACTTAATGCTTGAGCGCGTCATCGTATTGTATAAATTTACGGCAAACTTTTTTATTCCCATGACCTTTCCGGTTCCGGCAATTATCGCCTGCTTCTTGTAGCATTTTATCGCTTCTTTCGTATCCTGGCCCCGTAAATAATCCATGACTTCCGTCGATAATGTCGTATCCCTAAAATCGGCTAACAGATATTCATACTTATTCTGAATCACGACTTTATTCAGTTCGGACATGCTATTGATCAATTCTTGTCCAGCCAGTCCCCTGTGATCAGCAAAAATGATCTTTTTCCCCTTATATTCGATCAATTTGGCGCTCATTTTCGCCTCCCTTAAGAAAGTATGGTAATAAGTCTATCCATTAAAAATCAAAAATCAAATGATTTAATCGCCGTATCAGGTTACCGCTTTGCACGCGCTCCACGCTGGCTCGATAGTTTTGCCGGCCTTTTATCTCGATACGCCGGCCCCTCTCGATATTTTGCGTATAGTGATTATCCGACCGCCATGAACCGAACCGGCTCATAATGGCTTTTTGCCTCCCGACAAACCAAATTATTTCTCGGGTTGTTTATCATACGAACTCACGGCGCTCCTCGACTATGCATTGCCGGCAAATCAGCGCGTGGAGGGCTTCCAGGTCTTTTTCCTCCATCTTCACGCTCCGCAGACCGTACACTGTTTCACCGAAATGATCGGAGTGCCAGACTATTCGGTACCGTCCGCGAATGGTCTGCCCGTCGACTTCATCGAGGGTGATGTCCAGCAGCCGCTCTTTTTCGTCGAACGCTCCCCCTTTCACACTGATCCCGATACCCTCCATGGAAAGGTTGACAAGCGTCGCCTCCGCTTGGCGCCCGCTGCCGGCCGCCCGGACATGAAGCCGGTACGGCTTGTCGCTCAAAGGAATAAAACGCGACTGCTTGAGTTCCGCGATCTGGTCCTCCCGAATGTAACTGAACAGGTTCGAGTCGATACAATTGCCGGTGAACCTGAATTCCGCCAGGCGTTTGCCCCCCTGGAAAACCTCGGCGAGGACCTCCTGGCATTTCCAAAAACCCCGACGGTTCGTCTTCAAGGATATCGTAGTGCTCCGGAAGAGAACCGGGTAATTCATGTTCACGTAGCTCGTAAATCGGCAACTCATGGAATTGATGATGATCTGGGTATCCGCAAACGGCACTTTGCCGAACTGGTGACTGCATGCGAGAAGGAATTGGCGGACGGTTTCGATCAGCATGATTGCGGGAACATGATCGTTGGGGTGCTCGAAGAAAAAGGGGTGCCCGGTGTTGATGAACATATTGGCCAAAAAAATGTTCCGCTTTCCAGACAGCGGCACTTTTTCCATGATCGCGGACAGGTAGGTCTTTTCTTCATAATTGACAAACAGGTCCCAAGCTTTGAGTGAAGAAACGAGGAAATTGTCGAACGGCTCGGCGATATCTTCTATCAGCTGATAATATACTCCCTCGCCGTCTTCTTGCCGGACGTACAGCGAGGCGATAAGTTCCTTTTCCCAATGGTTCTTTTTCTCCGCCAAAAGCGAGGTATATTCCCCCTCGGAAAGATATTGAATGGCCGGTAAGTAGCGAATCGCGTATAGATGATTCTGCGCCTTTTTCTCGTTATTTCCGCGCGAGGGCGTGTAGGGCTTATAAAATTCGACGAGGAGGGCATATTCTTCTTCATTAATGGTATTTTTGACAACCGTGTCAAAAACATGCTTTTCAATGATGAGGGGCACCATCCTGCGCAAGTTGCACAGGAATACATTCTCATCCTTGATTTTATGTACGTATTTTTTATCGATAATAACGCGGTCTTCAAGCATAAGGAGTGGATCTCTTCCAGTAAATGCTTAATAAAGCAAATTTGGCATCAGCCCCTGACGCATGACTCAATTGTAATTAAATAGTTTAATATTTTCAATATAAAGTTAATTTTATTAAATTTAACAAATAAGTTAAGGATGCGGAGAATCGATGGCGCAATTGCTGTCAGAAGTTCATTCGGACAGAGATTCGAGAACATCGAAAATTTCTCTGAGTTCCCTGCAGGAATATTTATAGCCGAAATGATTCGGGCTGCGGACGAGAATGGCCTTTATCCCGCTTGATCGAGCACCCATCACATCGGCGATAAAGTTATCGCCGACCATCACGTAGGTTTCCGGCAGCGACGCGAGAGTCAATAGCACGGAACCGAAAAACCCATAGTGCGGTTTCTCATACCCAATCTCGGCGGAATTGAAGATCCGATCGAAATATCCGATAAGGCCCAAATTCTTGAGAAGCGTCGGAAACTCAGGCACATTGTTCGAAGCGACGTGACATCGATACGACTTTCGTGCGGTATGAAGCGTTTCCAGAGTATCCTCGTAGAGCCGCCATTCGGAAATATCAAGGCATTTCTCCCTAAAACGCGAGAATAACGAAGAGGCATTCACATGGGTCTCACCTAAAGACGATAGCGCACCGCAGAATCTCCGTTCGAAATAATCCCACCAGGCCAGCCCCTTGAAGTATTCCCGATGAGGCGTTTCATAATCCTCCCACGGAAGCCCGAGTTTGAAAAACAACGCAATAAGGTCCCCGGAAATTCCGCCCAACCCGTTTTCCAAAAGGATTTCACGCATGACCGAGGGCCAATTGCCTTGATAGTACGCTAATGTTGAATCGAAATCAAAAAGCAAATGTTGGATGGTCATCGGTATAGTATAAAAAGAAATGGCGCATTAAAACAAGACGCGTCGTTCAGATCTCCCGCCCCCTCCCCCCACATTTTTACACCTTTTTTACATATCGTTCCCCCAACCGTACTATAATGAATTATACCTAAGGGAAGAGCCGCCGCCGGCCCTTTCCGGAACATTTTCCGTCACAGGAGCCCGCCCGTGAAAAAAACCATCGTCCTGGGTAAAACGATTTTTTTGGCCTGCCTTTTCGCCGCCGCGTGCGTCAACGCTCCGCCCCAGGCCTCCCCGCCCCCCGCGGGAGATATACCGGCCGAGTTCGCCAAGGCGGAACAGTCCTTCGAAAAGGGTACGTTCCAGGCGGCGTATGACTCCTATGCATTGGTATATAAAGGAACGAACGACGCGGAGTTGAAGCTCAAATCGTTCTTCCGCATGTGCGAATCGCTCACCCACCTCTTCCGTTACGGCGAGGCGGCCCAGCTCCTCCTGGACACGCCCCCGCCCCAGGCTCCCCGGGACCGCGCGCGCGTGCTCCTCCTGAAAGCCGGGCTCCTGCGGAGTTTCCTCGACCAGTACGGCTATCTCCTGGGCCGGAACGAGAGCGAGGAGTCGGACGAATCGGAAAACGCCTTTCATTTCACCCAAGAACAGGTTGAGTCTGAAATCAAAACATGCTGGGAGTCGCTCGCGTCGCTCAAGGACACGCTGAAAAGCATGAGTCTCAAGGACGAGGGATACTTCTTCCTGACGGAGGGGATCGACTTCGGCATGTTCCCGACGCTGTACGACTTTTACGTCCAGCGCCGGACCGACGGCCTCGTTTCCGGACAAGACGTATCCGAGACGGAAATAAGGTTTCTTCTTGGTGAAATCCTGCCAAAATACAAGGCATTTCCTCAAGTGATAAGAGCCGCCAACATCATGTCCGAAGCCGCCTCCTTCATGGCGGACGCATACCCGGAGAGCTCCGAATACTGGCGGGTGAAGCGTCTCGGCCTTCTTCTCGACGTCGGCTGGGACGTTCCCGCCGCCGCTCAAGCAAACGCCTTACGAGAAAAAATCGTCGCGGCGCTGCGGGACGTGATGGCAAAGCTCACCCTCCCCGGCCCCAAGGCATTGGCCGGCGTCAAAGCCGCTGGGCTCCTGAACGTACCCGGGAAATACGTGGAAGCGCGGAAGCTCTGCGAGACCGTGCTCAAGGATTTTCCCGAAACTCATGCGGTCAAAAACGCCAAAGCCCTGCGGCAACAGATCATCAATCCCTCCCTCTCTCTTTCGACGGCGACCATGACGGTCAAGGACCAGAAGAAGCTCACGCTCTCCGTCCGCAACCTGAGCAAGGTGTATTTCCGCGCCTACAAGATCAAAGGCGACGCGCTCGCCCGCCTGGAGAAGGATCCCTCGGACCTTTACACGCTCTCCTCCAGCAGCGTCGAGGGTGAAATCCCGAAATTGATCATGACGGGCGCGCCTGATTTTTCCTGGGAGACCGAAACGGGCGATCCCGGGAAACACGAGTATCTGAGCCTCACCATCGCGCCGCCCGCGCTCGGCGGGGGGATGTATTACGTCCTCGCCTGCAATGATCCATCCTTCGTCTCCGGGCAGACCCTTTTGTGCTCGAGCCTGGTCAACGTCACCTCGCTCGTGCTCGTCGCCGCTCCCGGGCCGACGCTCAAGTCGCGGACCGCCTATTACAACACGGTCGCGGGGCGCGGCGGAAAAGAAATCACCGATTCGCTGGCCCGCTACTACGCCTTCGACGCCGCCACCGGCGCCCAGGTGACGGGCGCGCGCGTCCTCGTCTCCTGGAACCGCGATTACGGCGCCTGGCGGCGCGCGGAGACGAAGACGGGCCCCTTGGGCGCCGGTCTCGAGCTCCCGACTTCGAACGTTCCCGGCGGGCACGGCCAAATCGGCCTCGCCCCGCTGGCCGAAAAGGGCGGTTCGTACGCGTACCTCGAAAACGCGCAGTCCCTCTGGCGCTACCAGCCGGACGCGATCGAGTTCTTCATCGAGACCGACCGGCCCATCTACCGGCCCGGCGACAAGCTCATGGCCAAGATCACGGGCGTGCGCCGGACAAGCGACGGCTTTCGGGCGCTCGACAAGGGCTTCACGGTGCGTGTGAAGGCCGCCGACCCCAATGGCAATGCGATCATGGGAAAAGACCTCACGGTCAACGATTTCGGGAGCGCCGACTGCGAATTCGATATCCCGCGCGGCAAGCTTCTCGGCGCCTACTCGCTCAGGGCGACCGCGGCGCGCGGCGTGCTCTCGGGTTCGGGCGGCGCGTCCTTCCGGGTGGAAGAATACAAGCGGCCCGAGTTCGAGATCACGTTCGACCCGATCGAAAAGCCCCTGCGTTTCGGTCGGCCGGCCGAGCTCTCAGGCTCGGTGAAGTACTACTTCGGCGGCGCGGCCGCGGGAGCCGCGGTCGAGTTCCGCGTCACCCACAGCCTCTACGTCCCGTGGTATTACCGTTCCTGGTTCTGGTGGGGCTACCGGCCCGAGTCCAAGGAAACCGCCTCCGGCACGATCATCACCGACGACGAGGGGAAGTTCCGCATCGTCTTCACCCCGAAGGCGGAGGACGTTGATCTTCCGGATTGGATGAAAAACGGCCTGACTCCCGAAATCGCCGATTATTCCGTCACCGTCACGGCCCGGGATTCGGGCGGCCGAACGATCGAGGGCGCGACGAGCGCGCGGGTGGGGAAGGCCGGCTATTATTTCACAGCCGAGCCCGACAAGGGCTTCTATTTCGAGAAGGACCGCGCGGTCTTCAACGCGGCCAAGCTTTCCGTGAACGACCGGCCGCTGGCCGGAAAAGCCGGGTACGTGGTGCACCTGATCTCGAACCCGCAGCTCAAAAGCCTCACAGAGCTGGGGTACTCAGGCGGACGGTCCGGATCCATCGGCCCCGGCGCGCCCGGCCCCGAGTTCCAGCTCAAGGACGCCGAGAACCTGGAGGTCACCGCCAGGGGCACAATGACGTTCGGGACAGAGGGGCGGAGCAGGCTCACTCTCGTCGACCTCACGCCCGGCGCCTACCGGCTCACCCTGACGGGCAAGGACGACGAAGGCGCGGACGTGGTCTTGAACAAGATCTTCGTGGTCGCCAATTCAAGCGGCCGTGACGTGCCGCTCAATCTCGCCTCGGTCACCCTCTTTGAAAAAAACGAGTACCGCCCCGGCGAAACGGCGAAGGTCCTCATCGGCTCGCGCTTCACGTCGGGCGCCTACATGATGGAAATCTGGGCCGGCGGATACTTCGTGAAAAACGTCGCCGTCGCGGCCGGCAAGCCCGTGCAGGCGGTGAGCGTTCCGGTGACCGCGGACATGAAGGGCGGGTTCACGGTGCGCTGGTTCGGCGCCAAGGGCCTCGACATTCATTACGGCCAGGCTTCGGCCGCTGTCCCCTGGAGCGACAAAAACCTGTCGCTCGCGCTCGAGCCCTTCAAGGACAAGCTCCTCCCCGGAGAAAAAACGACCTGGGGCGTGCGCGCGAAGAACCCGGCCGGCAAGCCCGTGCAAAGCGAGGTGCTCGTGCTCATGTACGACCGCTCGCTCGAGTACTACGCGACTGCCGACCGCTCGGGGTTCGGGAGCCTCTACCCGCCCAACCGGCAGCCCGACGCGGGCGGTGGCTCGGACTTCATTCCGCGAACCTATTCCGCATCCCTCCGCGACGGCGAACTGTATAGACAACTCTACATCGAAACCCGATTCGAAGAGGAAAAACAACCGGGCTTCCGCACCGACATGACCGGGGGATACGGATACAGAGGGGGCCTCTATTATTATAAGGAAGGCGCGGAGATGTTCGACATGATGATGCCGGCGCCCATGGTCGCCGAAGCCGGCATCGACCAAACCAAAAAAGACGGGCCGACGATCGGCCTTACGAGAAACGAGAAGTCTCCACAAGGACCGCCCATGCCCGCGGTCGAGACGCGGAAGGCGTTCGCGGACACGGCCTACTTCCTGCCGCACGTGACCACGGACAGGAGCGGATCAGCCACATTCAGCTTCACCGCGCCCGAGCAGCTCACCGGTTGGAAGATCAAGGCCTTCGCGCTCACCAAGGACGCCTCCTGGGGCGAAATCGAGAAGGAGGCGGTGACGAGGAAGGATCTCATGGTCCGCCTCGACCTGCCGCGCTTCTTCAGGGAAAAAGACAAGGGTACGATTACGGCCGTGGTGCACAATGAGTCGGACGGCGCGCTTTCCGGGACGCTGTGGATCGACGTGCTCGATGGAAAGACATCCGTCCAAGCCGCGCTCAAGCTCAACGAAGCGTCGAGGGAGTTCAAGGTCAAGGCTCACGGCTTGCAGACCTTCGACTGGCCGGTGGAAATTCCGGCCGGCATTGCCACGTACACCGTGAAAGCCGTTGTGAAAACCGAAGCCGTCGGAAAAACGCGGGCGCTCTCCGACGCCGAGGAGCGGACTCTCCCCGTCCTCCCCTCGCGCGAGCGGCTCATTGAATCGGCCTTCGCCGTGCTCCGCGGGGATGAGACCAAGACGATCTCCATTCCGGCCGCCGACGATCCCACGCGGATCAATGAATCCGTCACGCTCCGGATCGATCCCCAGCTCACCTTGAGCCTGATGAACACCCTGCCCTTTCTCGTCGACTACCCGTACTCCTGCGTGGAGCAAACGCTCAACAAGTACGTGCCGCTCGCGGTCGTAAACGAGATCTACGGGAAGTACCCCGAGGTGCGCACGGCCGTGGCCAAAATCCCGAAGCGGGACACGGTCACGCCGCCCTGGGAGGTGAAGGATCCCCTGCGCCAGCTCACGATCGATGAGACGCCCTGGGGCTGGGAGGCCAAGGGCCGGCCGACGATCTACCCCGTCATCGACCTCCTCGATCCGGCCATTGTCTCCGCGCAGAAGGAGAGCGTCTTCGCCTCGCTCAAATCGAGCCAGCTCTCTTCGGGCGCCTTTCCCTGGTGGCCGGGCGGCCGCGAGGACCTCTACATGACCCTTTACGCCCTCTCCAGCCTGGCCGAAGCCAAACGGTACGGCGTCGCGCTCGATAAGGACATGGTGAACAAGGCGCTCGCCTACGTGAACGCGGCCGTGCCGAAGGAGTTCAAGCCCGAGCCGTACCAGCTCTCCATCATCGCCTTCGCCTCCTACGCGGTGACGAGCTTCCCGGCCAAGGAATTTCCGGAAGCCGCCACAAGCGCCGAGCTCGTCAAAGGCTGGCTCGGTTTCCTCTACGAGCACCGCTTCGCGCTCACGCCCTTCGGCAAGGGATACCTGGCCCACGTCTACTTCCGCCTGGGAGACAAGGACAAGGCCGAGGAGATCCTCGCCATGGCGCTCGACGGCGCGCGCGAGGACCCGGTCGCCGGCGTGTACTGGACGCCCGAGGCCTACTCCTGGGTCTGGTACTCGGACACGGTGGAGAAGCACGCCTTCTTCCTGAAAACGCTCCTCGAGTGGAAGCCGGACGACAAGCGCATCGACGGCATGGCGCGCTGGCTCCTCTGGAACCGCAAGGGCAATGTCTGGAAGTCGACCAAGGCCTCCGCGGCGGCGCTGTACGCGCTTCTCGAGTACATGGCCAGGGGCGGATCGCTCTTCTCCGACGAGCGCTTCACCGTCGACTGGGGGACGAGCCGCGAAACGGTCCAGGCCAACGCCTCCGACTGGAGCAAGGAGCCCTTGCGGATTTCCCGCCCCGACGCCCCGATCGGCGCGGCAGGGCTTTCGGCTTCCGTTAAAAAGGAAGGCCGGGGCACGAGCTTCGCCGGCCTCACCTGGGTGTACTCCACGGATCAATTGCCCCAGGCCTCCGGTCCGGGACTCATCGAGCTCAAGCGCCGGTTCTTCATCCGCGAAAAGTCGGGAACGGAATACAAGCTCAGGGAAATCAAGTCCGGCGGCGAGGCTGCGGTCGGCGACGAGATCGAGGTCAAGGTCACCGTCACGACCAAGAGCCAATTCGAGTACATGCACCTGAAGGACCCCAAGGCCTCAGGCTTCGAGGCCGAGGCGCTCCTTTCGGGCTGGAAGTACGACCCGCTCTGGTATTACGAGGAGCCGCGCGACTCATCCACCAATTTCTTCCTGGACCGCCTCCCGCACGGCGAGTACGTCCTGCGCTACCGCCTGCGTCCCACCAAGCCCGGCGAGTACCGCGTCGGCGCGGCCACGCTCCAGAGCATGTACGCCCCCGACCTGAACGCGCATTCGACCGGGTTCGTGATCCGGGTGCGGAAATCGAAGTGAACCACCGATGGGAATCGATGACATCGATGAGGAAGGGAGAAAAGAAAAGCTACGGATGGGACGCGGATGATGAGAGAGTAGTAGAGGCGGGGTGGGCGTCTCGCCCACCCCATAGGGGATTCCATACAAGATGCTACGATGGAAGAATTAGGAATGAAATAAATAAATCCGATTGACCGATTGCTTTATACGTGGTAATTTTCATCGATTTCCGGAAGGTATGGTATGGGCAAAGAAGGAAGAATCTTTACCAGAGTGAAGGCGCAGCTGGAGATCGACTATGAGTTCGTCGATTGGAGGGAAACGCAGCTGGCGGTATTCGTCTCGCCCAAAAAAACGCATTCCTTCGACATCAGCGCCAACGGCATCGGTTTCCGCGAAATCGAGGGCGTCAATCCCGTCCTGCTGAAACAATTGGAAAAAGGGAAAAAGAAGGTGAAGCTCGCCATTCACCTGGACAAGAACCGTCCCCCCCTCATGACTTTCGCCCGGTTGGTGTGGGGCGCCCCCGGAGCCGACGGGCACAAGAGCTTCGGATTCATGTTCATCGAAGTGAGCCAGGTCTTTTTCAACGAAGTCAACCGCTACGTTCAAACCCATTTATCGGCAAAAGAAAAGTAACGGGTAATTTTTCCCTTCACGAAATACCGCCCAATCGACAATCTTAAAAAAATCTTAATGCTTTGCGGAACGGAGTATCCGACGTTATAGTTAAAAGAAGGATAAAAATATCGGGGATCCGATCGGGCGATTTTTCCGATGCGGAGACTTTGTTTGTCGTCGACGAATGGTTATCTTTTATCTTGCGAAGCGAAGAGGTGTGAAATGAAATCGACCGCCAATAAGCTCTCCCTCGTTTTCCTGACCGCCGCGCTGCTCGGCGGAGCCCTGCTGGCCTCGGGCTGCGGCACCATGTTCGGCGTCAGGATGACCTCGCCGGTTTCCTGGCTGGAGGGGAAGGACTACGTCGTCCAGTTCTCCATGGCCAACACGGAGAAGGCGCGGAAGGTCACCCTGTACTACCGCGTGAACGACGGGCCCTACCAGGCGGTGGAGCCGCAGCGTGCCGGCTCGCTCCGCGAATACCTCATTCCCGGCGTCGAGCTCGTCCCGGGCCGGCTCGATTACTACGTGATCGTCCTTGACGCGGACGGCAAGGAGCACAAGGAGGGCGTGAGGGCCGTGACCATTCTCTCCGTCGCCGAGGGCAAGGCCCAGGCCGAACGCGACCTCGCCCGCCGGGTGCGCGTCACCGCCCCGACCGAGATCGGCGTAGTCGACGACTTCGCACTCGCCCTCTCAGTCGCCCAGCCCCTCAGAGAGGTCGCGGTGACCCTCCACCTCCGGGACGCGACGTCGTCCGCGTACCAGGACAGGCCCCTGGATCCGACCGGCGGCGAGTACCGCTATCACATCGCCGCCATCGACCTCCGCGAAGGCGAGCTCGACTATTTCTTCACGATCGCTGAAGAACACCCCGACTTCGGCAGGCTCGAAATTTCCTATCCGGCGGAAGCCGAAGCCGGCCCGCTCGTCACCCGCGTGCTCGGCCTCAATGAGATGGCGAACCGCATGGCGAGGGAGCTTGTCGCGAGCGTCATACACAACCCGCCCACCGAGGCGCTCGAGACCGCCGACCTCACGATCACGCTCGGCCTCGACGTCATGGGCACGAGCATGCTTCGCGCCCGGCTCCTCTCGGCTCCCGGCGTGCTTCTTTTATTCGCCCCGCGGGGCAGAGCCGCCCGCTACCGCAGCCTGCCCATGACGCCGGACGGCTCCGGGAACTATACGACGGTCATCACCCGCCGCGAGCTCGCCGCCGGCGTGAACAGTTATTTCTTCACCATCTCCGTAAACACCAGGGACGTCGGCATGATCGACGTCTCCTACCCGGCCGAAGCGGAGCGCGCGCCCTTCGTCTACCGGATCGTGAACCTCAAGGAGATGCGCGCGCGCCTTGAGCGCGAGTACGCGGCCAAGTTCGACCATACCCCGCCCGAGCGGGCGAGCCAACTCGAACCGCTCGAGCTCGCCCTTACGATCGCGCCCGACGCCCGGGCCGCGAACGACGCCGTTCTCCACTACCAGGCGGACTTCCGCGGCCGCTACCGCGACCTCGCCATGAGGCGATCCGGCAATTCGTTCACCGTCGACATTCCCGGCGCAAGTCTCCCGGACAACCGGATCGTCTACTACTTCACCGTGACCCTCTCCTTCCCGAACGTGGGCGAGATCTCCGTCGACGTCCCGGGCGAAGGGGCGAACCGGCCGTTCAGCGTTCCGGTCGAGGGCAGGAACGCCGCCGAATTCCGGCTCAAGGCCGACCTCGCCCGGCGCGTTCATCACGTCCCCGTCACCGAGGCGCAGACGGGAGAGGACCTCGAGGTATCCCTCACGATCGACGCGATGAAAGCGGGCACCCGGGCGACGCTGTACATAAAGCAGCCCGCGGCGCGGAACCCCATAACCAAAAAGATGACGGGGCGCGGCAATCGGCTGTCGGCCGTCATCGGCGGGAACGAGCTCAAGCCGGGGAATTGCCAGTACTATATCGAGATCGACGAGCCCCATCCCGCATTGCGCGTCGTCTCGATCACGCTGCCGGCGGCGGCGCCCGCCCGGCCGTACAACTTCGTCGTGAAGCAGGCGGTTCCCCCCCAGCCGTCGCCGCATCCGTCGCCGTCTCCCTCGACCCAGCCCTCGCCGCAGCCTCCCGAGACGCCGGTATCCATCACGGCCGCCGACGTCGATTTCACGCCGGTCACCCAAGCCCGGGCCGGCAAGGCGCTCAAGCTGAAATTCCAGATCAAACACCCCCCCGAGGGGCTCACCGTGACCTTCGCCTGGCGGATCAAGGACGGACGGGGAAACTACCAGACGGTGAACACGTCGCAGAGCGGCAACAATTTCTTCGCCGAGATCGACCGATCCGCCATGATCGCGGGGCGAGTCATCGAATACTATTTCGTTATCACTCCCCGAGGCGGGACCGGGGAGTTCAGGTACCCGGCCGCGGACAAGCCGCCGTTCTCCCTCACCGTCTCCGCCCGAGGCGGAGGCAACCGGGGAAATTAAGAGACGATCCGATCCGCATGCACACGCCGCGGGCGTTCCCGAGTCAGGGAGCCCGCGGCTTTTTTACGCCCGCTTCCACGGGGGAGAGGGAACCGCCTGTCGACAAGCTCAGGGCAGGCTCCTGACACGGATAAGAACGGAATCACGCAGCGCAGCTTCCAGCGCTCACACGGATAGGAGAGAAAGAAAAAATGTTTGAAAAAAACGGCAAAAAGGCGTTTACTATAGTCAAAATCAAGGGAATAAATAGCAGGTGTGCTATTCATTACTAGAGGGTGACGATAGACAAAATTCAATTACACCGCCAATACAGGATTGTTGGCGAATAACTTCGTATAAATTTCATCGGGCGAAATTACGGGGAAGTGAGTGCCTAATAAATCTAGTCATCATTATATTTTAAATATTTCAAAACAATACATTATAGATGATCTACACATAGATATATTGCTGGATAAACTCCTCACCCCTCCTTATGCACCTGGCTGGATTTCAATCGATAATGATACTAATAAATCGCTCGTTACCATTCATAGACTATTGTCATTTCATGATAATGTTTATCATTTCGAAACTTACGATCAAACCGGTATTGAGGCGCCTCGGAACAAACAACTTTGTCCAACCAAGCGCAACCTCAATTGCCTTCGCCGCGCTCCGCAGCGGCGTCCGCACGCAGAAGAGAGGGTGAAACAGCATGACAAAGATTTCCAAAATAAATCTGCCAATTTTCATAATCATTCTCGTTTTTTTGTTTGGAGCGATATCATTGGCTCTCTATGCCCTTTTTTTTGTCTCCCGGGAAAGCGGACCCTTGAGCAACATATATATGCTGATTTTAAGTTTAGGCCTGTTGGGTATAGTCATAACGCAATTATTGAAAATAAAAATCGTATATAAAAAAGATAGTCACATCGTTGTAAGAAACCTGTTTGGATATGGGGTGCGTATCGATAAAGACAATGTCTTGAGCATTTCCGGGGAATCCAGGGCCTATCGATATAATGCATTTTATGCGGTCATAAACATTTCTTTACAAGGTAAAAAGAAAATTGAAATCGATGGAAGGTATTTGAGAAATATGCACGAGGTAAGGCACGCCTTGAAGACGGTGTCGGGTCATTAATGCGGGAGGACGCTCCTCGAAGAGAAAGGAGCCGAACCGTCACTGCCGGTTGTCGATTTCCTTATATCGCGCTATGATTGATTGCAGGAACGCGAGGGTATACCATCACGGTTGTCGGGAATTTTCGACGAGTGCAACGGGTTTTACGGCAATCACCCGCGCTGCGCTTCGGCGGATGCCGCAAAATCCGGAACGCCGGCCGGAACCGAAACATTCATCATGGAGGAGCAGCGTATCTCCGCCAATAAAATATTGACGATCATCAATTCAGGTTTAATTTTCTCTTTATGTTTTTTTTACAGCCTTATGAGCGGAAACGTATTTTATCCCATACAAATGAGTCTTCTCAGTTGGGTGGATAGTATTATTCTGGCGTGCGCAGTCGCGATCGGCATCCTCGTATATGTAAAAGTAAAAACCCATCTGTTTGTTTACATTCGATACGCCCCGATCGCCGCGATAATTCCATTGACAATCCACTGGATAGCGCGCGACAGCTCTTTTACCTGGATCATATTTCTAGCGCCGATTTTCATTTACTGCCTGTCGAACATATTTCTATCGGAATATAAAATCGCTTCATTTATCCTGATCGTATCGGCCGTTATTCAGGCGATCGTTCTCATTTATTATTTGTATTTCGATTTCAGCAAATGGAAAGGATTGATGGAGCTGTTCATTCTTTCCGGATTGTCGATCCTCCTGCTCGTCATGTTCATCACTTTTTTACTGATTAAAATAATTTCTAAAATCATCGTTTCGAGAAAAGGCGCCGAGAAAACTGAAGTGTAGGTTTCGGGAGCGCCCGGCGGCGCGCGGGTGCTTCGACGCTCTTCAAGCGCCTCGGGACCCGCCGCGCCCGCGGGACCAATATGCCAAGCCCGCCGTCGGCGGCTCGTTCGGCGAAAAGAACATAACGAGAGGGTGGAATGAAAACGATATCAGTCTATAAAACGGAAAAAGACAAAACGGATTTGTTGTCATGGTACGATAGAATCCTCAAGAACTGGCCGACGCCTTTTGGAGAAATGAATATCGAAACCGCGTGCGGAATGACCCATATCATCACGTGCGGGAATAAAGCCGGGAAACCCGTTCTATTGTTTCACGGCCACGGGAACAATTCGCTCATGTGGCGGTATAATTGCGGGGAATTGGGGAAGCGATATCATTTATTTCTGATTGATACGATCAACGATCCGGGAAAGAGCCAAGCGTCGGCCTCATTCGATCCCGCGCACGATTACGCGTCGTGGATCAAGGAGCTGATTGCGAAGCTTGAATTGGAAAAAGCTTCGTTGATCGGCCATTCGAAAGGCGGCTGGCTCGCCTTGAATACGGCTATTTTCCTGCCGGAGCATGTGGAAAAAATAGCGCTGCTCGCGCCGGCCGTCGGGATCAATGAGAAGCTCGATTTCAGATTCTTCATGAAATCGATGGCCGTCGGAATGAATCCATCGATAAAAAACGTGACGAAGTATTTCGAATACATCACGGGTCCGGGAAGGGAAATCAATCCTCAGTACGTCGAATACGTATCGCGTATAATAAAAGGTACCAGTAAAAAAATAATCAAACACAGACGATTTTCAGATTCCGAATTGGCGTCGATTAAACGTCCCGTGTTATTATTGTTCGGCGAATATGAAGTCTGCAACGATTACAAGGCGGTAATGGCCAGGGCCGGGAAGGTTTTTTCCGATATCGAAATGAAGGTGATTCCTGGCACGGGACACGGTCTTCAAGGCGAGGACCCGGAATTGGTGAACAAGACCTTGGCCGATTTTCTCGGCTAGGCGATCGCTCGTTACCCTCCCGCCGGAGCGGGGCGAACGCCGATGCTTCGCTTCGCTCCGGCGGCATTGTTATCATTGCGCCCGCCGTCCGCGGCCGCTGAAAGCGGGAGGAGGAAATCATGTCCCTGCGTTTTCACGAAATAGCCGAAGCGTATCACCGGATCCTGAATCCGTTCACCGAAGAGCAGCTCATGCTGCTCGGCGACGTATGCCGCCTGCATGCGGGCATCAGACAGCTCGACCTCGCCTGCGGCAAGGGCGAGATGCTGTGCCGGTGGTCGCAGAAATACGGCCTGACCGGTACGGGCGTCGACATCAGCTCCGTATTCTTGAGCGCGGCGCGGAAGCGGGCGGATGAGTTGGGCGTGGCGGACAAAATCACGTTCGCGCAAAGCGACGCGGCCCGATACCCGCGTGATACCTGTGATTTCGACGTGGTGAGCTGCATCGGCGCGACCTGGATCGGCAATGGCCTGGCCGGCACCCTGGAATTGATGAAACCGCCGCTCAAGCCCGACGGATTGATTCTGGTCGGAGAGCCTTTCTGGATCGATCCCCCGCCGGAAGACGCCTTCGCCGCCTATGCCGCCCAAGGCATCGGAAAAGACGATTACGTTTCCCTGGCCGGCACGCTGAACCGGTTCGCGGCGGCGGGCATGAATCTGGTGGAGATGGTCCTCGCCGATCACCACGGATGGGACCGGTACGAGGCGCCGCAGTGGGCGGCGGTGGACGACTTTTTGAACGCGCATCCCGACGATCCGGAAGCGTTTTCATTGCGTGAATGGATAACCGGCAACCGGCGCATATACCTTGAGTATGGACGGCGCTATTTCGGGTGGGGCGTTTTCGTATTGCGGCCCGCGCATTAGGAGTTCGTTGAAAAACTCGCGGCCGAGAGAAGCCGGTTCATTCCCCCGTAAAAAACATAATGCGCACCCGCCGTGCTCCCGCGTCTGATCCGCGAAGCGGCCCGCGATTGTATTACTATTCCGACAAAGCCGCTCCCCGTATCGACAGCCGTCGTCGCTCCTCTTCAGATCGTTTTGTTCGAATCGATACAGCAAAAAAGTTGATCGCGAGTATTTCGTGCTATAGTTAAGTACGGAGGAGTATTATGAGAATAGTATTTGCGTTATTATTCTTCATGGCGACATTCGCTTATGCGGATCAATGGTCGCCGCCAACGACAAGTTCCTTTTCCAGCAATGAGGACGCGTACGTGCTTCGGATTGAGCCGGGCGACGGAAAAAACAACGCGCTCGCGGTCGTCTACAAATACAAGAAAACGGAAAAGAATTATGCCGTTTTTCGCCGATTTTCCTTGGTCAATACGGACGCTCCGGTTTACGCCTTCATTTCCGACGACGGGATTATTTTTACGTTCGACGATTGGTATCACATGGGACACGACCATGCCCTGATCAAATACGATATTGACGGC
>JAFGSW010000056.1 GCA_016934415.1 Spirochaetales bacterium
CTTGTTAAATTTTATTAATTTTTCGAGCTAATCTATATTTTCTATATAAAAAGACTTCCGTACCCCCAAGATTGTTATTTTCCGGTCATGGTCGGGGCCTTCAGATGCCGATATCCTCCAGACCTAAAATATGACCGGGCTAGTGCCTGACGCCCGCTTCCGCAACAATCTTGGGGGCACAATAGAATAATCAGCGTATATCTTGGAGGCGGTGATCATTGTCCATTTGTTTGGATACATGCGACGGATCGGTCTTTTCCGCTCAGCCCCTGGTGTTGACGGCGATCCGCTTGAAAAGCTTGAGGATTTCGGTTTTATCGATCAGGTCGATGAGCCGCGCCTCGACGAACAATTTGGCGCCTTCGGTGAATTCGCCGGGGGTGATGCAGAAGCCGCGGCCGGCGCGGTTTTCCTTGCAGACGGTGTAAAAATCGCGCACCACCAGCTCCCCGACCACGCCGTTGGTCCGGATGAACCTGAACATGATGAGATCTTCCCAACGTCGGGTGTGGACCTCCGCCAGGATGTCGGCGTACTCGCTCTTGTTGAGGGTGATGTTGATGAGCTTGGTTTTGCCCGCCTCGAAGTAATTGGTGGCGATGCGCCGGCAGAGGGTGAGAAATTCCGACGGCGGGGCGAGCAGGAACACCTGGAGTTCCTTGTTGGTGAGAAGCTCCCGGTAGTAGCCGATAAGCTTGCCCACGTCCTTGTAGTCCGGTTTGAGCGCGTACACCTCCTCGAGGAGGGTGAGCGCCCGGTTCATCTCCGACTGCTTGATGTAGGCGGCGGCGAGCCGGTACTTGAGCTCGAGGGCGACCTCCGGGCGCACGTCCTTGTGCTTGAGGCCGATCTCGAAATCCATGATCGCCTTCGGGTAATCGCGCTCGTTCAAGTGGATGGTGCCGGCGAAGAGGGCGGCCTTGGGGCCGATGGAGGAGTCGAGCCTCAAGTGCGAAAAAATGTTGAGGGCTCGGTCGTTCTTGCCCTGCTCGTAATGGCACTGGGCGAGGACGAAGAGCGATTCCTTGTCGTTCGGTTCGAAATCAACCGCCTTGCGCAGTTCCTCGGCCGCCTCGTTGTACTGCCCGTTCTTGAAATAGCTGTGGCCCAGGAGGCGGACGGTCTGAACGTCCTCCGGCTCCATCTGCCCCGCCTTGCGCAGGAGGAGGACCGCCTTCTCGAATTCCTTGCGCGCGAACTCGAGGTAGCCCAAATGGTAGCAGAGCTCGAAATTGTTCTCCTCCAGGGTCCGCGCGTACATGAGGCTCTTGTACGCGTCGTCCAGGTTGCCGAGCTTGAGGGCGGACAAGCCGTACCGCAAAGTGACATCGAATTCATTGATCTCCGAATTTCCGCCGCACAATCCCATGAGCATGCTGTAATAGGAAAGCGATTTATCGAAGATGTTTTCGGTGTAATAGAGCTCGGCCAGGGAGAGAAGGGCCTCCGGGTCCTTCGGGTTCTGCGCCAGCCGCCGGTTGGTATCGCGAATGATCCGGTTGCGGTCCTTGACCTTCACCTTTTTCTGCTTTTGCCTTTTTTTGCCCTTTTCGCCGGATAAAAAGTAACGCGTCAAGGCCACGGCGACAAAAACGATGACAACGACGACGACTATTGTGATAATGACGTACGGGAGCAATCCCAAGAGCATATGTTCATTATAGACGCCCCCCCGGCAGGGGTCAAGAAACTTTCCCTCCGGAAAATATCATTGACAAAAACACCTTTTCGTTTTACGATTTCGATGTGAGTGAAAAAAGCGCGGTCAACATCGGTCTCAGGCTGGCGGACGGCAGCTTCTACCCCATATTTGACGAAGAATTCCGCGGCACCAAGCGGGTCGTCCTTACCACCGTTCACGACAACCAAACGAGCGTCCAGATCGACATTTACAAGGGCATGGCGAAAGAAGTCTTCGAGGACGCCTACATCGGCAGCCTCGTCATCGAGAACCTCGCGCCGGTAAAAAAGGGCGCGGCTGAAATCGAGCTCGTCATCGGCATCGATTCCCAGGGCAACCTGAACGCCACCGGCAAGGATCTGGCCTCCGGCGAACAGCAGGCGCTCTCCGTCAGCCTGGAATCGCTCGCCCAGCGCGCCGATTACGACATCCCGGAGTTTGAAATCGACAAGGCGCCGGTGACCGTCGCGGACGACGAGCCCGCCCAAACCGTCGCCGCCGAAACTCCCGACGGCGGCGACCGCCGCCCGCCGGCCGCCGAAAAAAAGAGAAGCCCGGCGCTCGCTATTGTGCTCATCATTCTCGGGGTCGTGCTCCTCCTCGCCGTCGCCGCCGTGGTCATTTGGTTCTTCTTCCCCGACATTCCGCGGCAGCTCGGCGTGACCGCTCTCCTCGCGCCGCTCGTCGTCCCGCCTTCCCCGACGCCGTCCGAAAGCCCGTCGGTGAACGAACTTTCGACGCCCTCGCCTTCCCCCGAAGAATCCGCATCGGTGCCGACGCCGTCGATGGAGCCGTCGGCGTCACCGGTCGAGTCTCCGTCGGCCGAGCCGAGTCCATCTCCGCAAGCGCAAGGCAAGGGCGAATGGTACACGATCGTCAGGGGCGATACCCTCTGGGACCTTTCCCGCCGCTATTACCGCGATCCGTTCCTTTACATGAAGATCGCCGATGCGCCGGAGAACAATATCCACAACCCGGACCTTATCTTTGCAGACCAGCGCCTTTTTATCCCAGACAAGTAAGCTCATTCTCGCCGCGGTTATCAGCCTTTTCACCCTCTCCTTCCCGCAATGCAAAGGCGAAACCTTTCTCGGTCTGAGCCGCGGCGAGCTCGAGCGCAAACTCACCGCGGGCGACTACTCGTTCCTCGACAAGGTGGACGTCTCCGCCCCTCCCGGCGCCGAGATACTCTCCTTCGCGCCCGGCGCGGGATACTGCTTCGGACTCGCCGCGCGCGAACGGGGCCGCATAGACCTTTTCGTCCGGTTTCTTGAGCTGGAAATGAAAAGCGGCGCGGCGCCGTACCGCCATTGGGCGGCCGGGGATCTCCTCACCCACCTGAACGATTCGGGGCATTATGAGAAAACCGAAGCCCTCGCGGAGTCGTACCTTGAGAAAAATCCGGACTCGCCTTTCCGGAATCGGGTCCGGTTTCTTCTCGTCGAATCGTTCTACTGGCGCAAAGACGACCGGGAAACACTGGCCCGGATCGAAAAATACTTCCCGGGCGGCGGCGCGGCCCTCGCGGCGATCGATCCAGAGCTTTTCCTTTTCAAAGCGGTGGCCTCCTGCCGACTCGGGCTGCCGGACTGGGAGACCATCGTCCGTAATTTCTTCCGCACCGTGAGGGCGTCCGCCCTTCATGTCCGCTTCCATACGTTCTTGGCGCAGGAGAAGGAAAAACTCGCCGCCTTCACGCCTTTCGAGCGTGATGTGTTCGAGGCGGTAAGCCTCGAGGGCGACGGCCGTCATCGCGAGGCCGCGGCGAGATTCGAGCGCCTCCTGCCGCATCTCGCGCCCGCCGCTCTCTCCGGCACGGCCCTCGCCGCCGATTTTACCTCGGCGGCGCTCGGCGGTTCACCCTCCGGCCGCCAGGCCTTCCTTCTCATCGCCTTTTCCAAAAAAGCGGCCGGCGAGGAGAAGGCCTCGCTCCTCGAGGCGGCGGGACGGATCTATTTGGCGGCCGGAGACTATGGCCGCTCCCGATCAACCCAGGAAGCCGCACTCGCATTGAGCGCCGATCCCCAACTCGTCAAGCGGGTCCTCTATCGGCTCATCCGCATCGGGCTCAACCGCGGGGCCGAGGCCGGACTGGCCGCGGTGAGGACGTGGGGCCCGCGCATCGCCTTCCCCGACTATTATGCCGACGAGGCGGATGAATTGTTGAATCTCCTCATGCGCGAGCGGAAGTATCGCCTTCTCCTCTCCCTGGCCGAATCCCCGCCCTCCTGGTTCCCGCCGGGCGAAAAGGCGTCGCTCGCCTACATCACCGCAAGGCTTCTCGCGGAGAACCTCGTCCCGGGCGGCGGGGACAAGGCTGCGGCGATTTCGTCGTTCTTCCGCGCGGCGCGCGCGGACAGCCCGCGCGGCTACTACGGATTTCTCGCCGCTCATTTTCTGAACGAACAGAGCAAGGCCGAAGCGGCTTTTACGAAAAACGCTCCCGTTAATCCGTCACCGCGGCCGAAAGCGATGAACGACGCCGAACTTCTGGCCGACAGGTATCTCGACTTCGGATTGTATCGCCGCGCCTTCTCGATCATCGGCGACGGCGCCTCGGGCGTCACGACCCAGTGCCTTGCCTGGTGGGCCGACCGCCTCGCCCGCCGCGGGCGGCCTTATGAGGCCATCCAGACGCTCTCCGTTTTTCTCGCGCGCGAAACCGCCCCGCTCTCCCGCGCCCAGATCGAGATTCTCTACCCCCGGGCCTTCGCCGCGATCATCACGCCGGCCGCGGCCGAGTTCGGCCTCGACGAGCGCCTATTCTTCTCTCTCGTGCGCCAGGAGAGCGCGTTTCATTCCGGCATCGCCTCTCAGGCCGGCGCGGTCGGCCTCACCCAGCTCATGCCGGACACGGGCGCCTGGATCGCGTCGCAGCTCAAGGCCGGCGCGTTCGATCTCGCCGAACCCGCGACCAATGTCCGCTTCGGCGCCTACTACCTGTCCTTCCTGCGCGCCCGGCTCGACTCCGTGCCGTACGTCCTCGCCGGGTACAACGCCGGCCCGAACGCGGCGCGCCGCTGGAAACTTACGTACGGCCGCCTCCCCGACGACCTGGCGGTGGAGTCCTTCGATTACGCCGAGACGCGCGACTTCATCAAGAGCATCTTTTCCGGCCGCGTCGTATACGGCCTTCTCTACGGGAACGCCGGGATCAAGGAAACCGCACGACTCTTCTATAATTTCTAAAACCGAGTCCGGGGGAGAGGGCACGGAGAAAAGAGGGGAACCACGGATTTACGCGGATGGGACGGATAACACGGATAAAGAAGCGAAGTTGAAAAGTGAGTGGTCAAGACATAGGTAACACTTGAGGTTCAGGACATAGGTAACACTTTTCTTAATGGTACGGTGACACGTTGGAGGGTGTCC
>JAFGSW010000057.1 GCA_016934415.1 Spirochaetales bacterium
GACGGGTTTCTCACCCGCTGGATCGCATTAAGGATTTCAGACCTTCTCGTCATCCTTCCTTTCCAGATTTATCCTGGCGCAATGGTTTCCCCTCCTCCTCCAGCCAAAAAAAAGCCGCCCCCGCGGGGACGGCCGTTTTTGCCAATGTCGGAGTCTTTATTTATTAATCTGCTTTTCGCAGAAATCGCCGACGATCGGGAGCTTCAGTTTTTCGCCGCCCATAAACGCCTTCACCATAAGAATGATCCAGACAATAACGATGGCGAGCCAGAGAAGCACGCCGAGAAGGGTTGAAATCACGGCGACACCAATGGCCCAGAAAATGAGTTGAAGGATCCAAATGCCGAACCAGGCGGCGACCGCCACGATGGAATAGGCGATTGATTGCAGCGCGTGAAAACGAACCAACTTGCTGTCTTTTTCGCTGAAATAAAAGATCAGGCCGGTGACGATGAATCCCACGTAGCACAAACCGCTTTCAACGTTCTCTTCCATTCCCATGCTCGTCTTCTTTTTTTCCGGTGCTGCCATACAATTCCTCCTCATATTCAGCCGGTTTCAGTCTGAAGGGCCCTTACAAACCTTCGTACGTGCAACCGCCATAATCCTCGTCACTGCGAAAATTATGATGATGCGGGCGGCGAAGGCGGCCGCCGGTCTGCCCCGCCCGATTCGTCGCGCCCGCACGGCGTTTAAAAAGAGTATATCCAAAGCGCCGGCTATTGTCAAAAACATTTTTCCGCGGCCGGCCGGTCGACTCTCGCGCCGGCCGCGGCCCTCCGTCACATTTTATAAACCGTCGTTGACAGATGGGGTATTTTAAAATACCATTGGGCGTATGGAAGCCGACGAGAGGACGGACCAGATCGATCCCGAAGCGATCGAATCCGGCCAACCGAAAAAGGAGAAAAAGCACCGTACCCTGTTCCAAAAGCTTTTCGGGTTTCTCTTCGGCGCCTCCGATCCCGATTACGAAAAGAAACGCCACCTCCGGGAAGTCGCCAAGGCCCTGCGCCAATCGCGTTTGAAATTTTACCGCCCCCGCAATGAAATCGTCGATCCGAACCTGGCCCGGTTTTTTTTCGAATTTTACAGGGTGCTCGGGCCGGCGCAAGCGCTTGTGAAGCGCGCCGACTATTCGGGGGCGCTCAAAACGATCATCATCGAAAAAGTCCTCTCCGAGGAGAACCTCAAGGTCAGGGAAAGCCTGACCGAGGATGAAATCCGCAAGCGCTCCCACGCGATGCCGCTCAAGGACCTCAACAACCAGATCAAGGACCAGCTCGTCGGCTTTTTCGCCGCCTTCGATGTCGACAAAGTCAAAGAGATCAACCACGCCTACCAACTGCTGAGCCTGCTCATCGACCTCATCCATTTCGACTATTTTTTTCTATTGAAGAAATTCGATTCAAGCCTGCCGGAGGGAAATTACCTGTACGTCCCCCGCTTCGATCCCATCAATTCCGAGTACATCATCGAGGACCTGAAGGAATTCCTCGACATCACCTCCTCCATCCAGGAGGGGGAGACCTGGGACACCGTCCTGGACATTCTCAAGGAATACCGCAACGTGGATGTGGTGCCCCGGGCGGCCTGGAAAAAGATCGTCGCCCGGATCCGCGAGCTCAACCGGTCCCACATCCTTCTCCTCATCATCCAGCACGTGGAGAAAAACCCATACTACCGGATCCGGCCCCACATTTCCACGGAAAAAATCGTTGAATCCTACCTTTCCAAGCTCAAGGCCCAAACCGAGCTCGCCCTTCAGAAAATCTACAAGGAAAAACACGAGAGCAAGGTGGAGGAGCTCACGAAGGCCATCTTCGGGACCGCCTCGATATCGCGCCTCAAGAGCTACACCGAAAAGGCGAACGCCGCCTTCGCCAAGCGGATGCTCGGCGGGTTCCTGTACGTGCACCCGCTCAATTACCTCAAGGCATTCCTGCTCGATTACCTCAAGAAGGACATCCGCGAGATCGTCGACCACTTCCTCATCAAGGGGAAATGGACCTCGAACCTCGTCTCCCAGCAGGTCTCCGAGTCGTTCCATTCCCTCCTCCAGCTTTCGGAACGGATCACCGAATTCGACGACTCGGTGAGCGACGAGACGCCGACCGGCGCCAAGCTGAAGCTCTACCTGCACAAGTACGAAAAGGACAAGCAGGGGGCGCAGAAAATTCTCCGCCAGATGCTCAAGGAGATTAATGACATCGCCCGGGCCCTCATCCACGAGGCGGCCGGGCACCTCATCACCATCGGCAAGGACTTGAAGCTCATGCTCGACGATTACCAGCGAAACACCCATGAGCTCATCATCAACTGGAAGGAAATCGAGATGTCCTCCGACAAGGACCTGAGGACGTTCATGGTCGAAACCTACAAGAAGCTGTATTACGTCGTCCGCCTCCTCCAGGTGTTCGTGAAGGAAGAGTGACGTGAATCCCCACAAGGTTTATTTCGCGCCGGTGGGGCCGTCGAGCGGCCCCGACGAACGCGGCGCCGCCCTTGACCGCCTGCTCGCCGCCGTCCCGGAATGCGCCGTATTCACCGCGGGCGAGCGCGTGGCGGTGAAGATCCACGTTGGGGAGCGCGCCAACGTCACGCACGTCAAGCCGGACCTGGTGCGGCGGGTCGTCTCCTGGGTGAAATCGCGCTACGCCCGGCCCTTCCTGACCGAGACTTCCACCCTCTACAAGGGGGAGCGCAGCGACGCCCTTTCCCACCTCGCGCACGCCTTCCAAAACGGGTTCACGTATGAGAACACCGGCGCGCCGTTCCTCATGGCGGACGGGCTTCTCGGCAACACCGAAATCGAGGTGTCCATTCCCGGACGCATCTCCGAGATCGTTCATATCGCGCGGGAGGTCGTGCTCGCCGACGGCCTTATCGCCGTTTCCCATCCCACCGGGCACCTGGGCATGGGCCTGGGCGCCTGCGTCAAGAACCTCGGAATGGGCCTCTCCAGCCGCATCGGCAAGATGCGCCAGCACTCCGCCATGAACCCGAAGGTGAACGAGGCGGCCTGCACGTTCTGCCGGGCCTGTCTCAAGTGGTGCCCCGAGGATGCCATCGTCGAACGGGACGGGAAGGCGTTCATCATTAATGAGAACTGCACGGGCTGCGGCGAATGCCTGGCGGTGTGCAATTTCAACGCCGTCGAATACGATTGGGGAACCGAGTCGGCCGAACTCCAGAAATCCGTCGCCGAGCACGCCTACGGTGCGGTCATCGGCAAGCCGGGCAAGTGCGTCTACCTGAACGCGCTCATCGACATGACCGGCGACTGCGACTGCATGGCGATCAAGCAGTCGCCCGTCATTCCCGACGTCGGCTTCTGCCTCTCCCTCGACCCGGTGGCCGTGGACCAGGCCACCCTCGACCTCACCGAGCGGGCGAACACGAAGGACCTCGGCCGCACAAGCTTCCCCCGCCTCGATCCCACCGTCCAGCTTTCACACGCCGAGGCCATCGGACTGGGGAACCGTGAGTATGAGCTGGTGAGGATTTGATTCCCGAAGAAGAACTACGGATGAGACGCGGATAAGCGCGGATAAAAAAAAAGAAAATATGAAACAAGTTCCAATATAGCAAATGTATACTTAATAGATGTTTTTCATAATAGAAAACATTACTATATCCCACCTCTTTGCATTTTGCCTTACTCTTTATCCGCGTCTCATCCGTAGTTTTCTTTTGATGAACACGTAAGGCGGACAATTCAAGTCCTCAAGGCGGTCCTGACGGCCTCGGTGAGCTTTCCGCGGGAAAACGGCTTGAAGATGACGTCCCGCATTCCCTCGGTGAGGGCTTCGAAGGCCGAGCCCTCCGGCAGGTGGCCGGTGATGAGCACCGCCCGCAGTTCGGGGTTCATTTTGCGCATGGCGCGGAAACAGTCGCGTCCGTTCATTTTCGGCATGATCATGTCGATGAGGACGAGATCGATCCCCTCCTTCTCCTTGCCGTAACGCTCGATCGCCTCCTCGCCGTCGTGCGCCAGCTCAATCGAGTAGCCCTCGGTTGAGAGCATCCGCTCGATTACCCGGCATACCACCTCCTCGTCGTCTACGACGAGTATCTTCCCCTGTCCGCCCTCCTTGACGGCCGAAGGCGTCGGAGGCGACGGAGCGGCTTGTTTTTCCGCGAGCGGCAGATAGGTGCGGAAGACGGTGCCGCGCGGCTCGTTCGCCTCCACTTCGATGATTCCCTCGTGGTTGGCGATAATGCCGTAAACCACGGCCAGGCCCATCCCCGTCCCCCGGCCCGCCGGTTTGGTGGTGAAGAAAGGCTCGAAAATCCGGTCGCGGATCTCGTCCGGGACGCCGACGCCCGTGTCGCGCACCTCGATCTTGACGTAGAATTCGGAAGTCAGGTGGGGATAGGCGAAAATTTTTTTTGCGGGGGTGTGCACCACCTGGATATCGAACGCGAGTTCGCCGCCGTCGTGCATGGCGTCGCAGGCGTTCACCGCCAGATTGATGATCACCTGCTCCATTTGTCCCGGGTCGCCGAGGATGAAGAGCGGATTGTCACGGAAGCGGCGGACGATGCGGATGCGCTTGTCGATGGTGTGCTTGAGGATGGTGATGACCTCGTCGACGATGAGCTGGATGTCGAAGGTGACGTTGTGCCGCTTGCCCTTGCGGGCGAAGTTGAGGAGCTGGCGAACGAGCACGGCCGCCTTGTTGGCCGTGCGCTCGATCACCTCGGCGTCGTGAAACAGCCTGCTCTTCGGCTCAAGATCGGCCTTGATGAGATCCGCGTAGCCGAGGATGCCCGCGAGCAGGTTGTTGAAATCGTGGGCGATCCCTCCGGCCAGCGTCCCCAGGGCCTCCATCTTCTGCACGTGCCGCAGCTGTTCCTCAAGCTCAGCCTTCTCCTCCTCGGCGCGCTTCTGGGGGGTGACGTCGACGATCGAGACGAGGGCGTGCGGGGCGCCTCCCTGTTCCTCGTCGGCTATGAACGAAAGCCGCAGGGTGACGTAGCGCTCGGCGCCGCTCGAGCGGTAAATCACGCCGTCGGATTCCAGGTCGCTTTCGCCGTTCACGAGCGCCTCCACGAGCTTCATCAGAACGATGTAGCTCTTTTTCCGGAACAGCTTATGGAAGCTCGCGTTGATCTCCTCCTTGCCCCCCACGTCGAAGAGCTCAAGCAGCGCCTTGTTGATCTGGATGATGCGTACCTCCCGCAGCAGGCGTATGGCCTCGAGCGGCCGATCCATGAAAAAGCGGATGACGTCCCACCCTTGCTCCGCCCGCAACGAGGCGAGCTTCATCTGGAGTCCGGCCAAGTCGATCTCGACCAGGGCCGCCGGAGACTCGCGGAAGAGCGTAATGTAGCGCTGGTAGTTCTCACGGAGCTTCTCCGTACGCACCCGTACCAGCTCCTCGAGACGGTGGCGGTATTCGGCAAGCTCGGCGTCCTTGCGCTTGCGTTCGCTGATGTCGCGGGCGATGCAGACCGAGCCCAAGGTCAATCCGTTGCCCTTCTGTATGAGGTGGGACAGGGAGACGGAGACGGGCGCGGCCGAGCCGGTTTTGGTGCGAAACCGGGATTCCAGATAATTGATCTCGCGCGAGGCCTTGTCAGGCGCCGGGAGGAGAATGTCGGCCAAAGCCCGCTCCTCCGGCGGGATGATCGCGAGCACCGGCAGGTTCTGAAGCTCGTGACGCGAATAACCCAACATCGCGACGGCGGCCGGGTTGGCGTATTTCACGAACCCTTCCGGGTTCACAAGAAGCAAGGTATCGTGCATGGAATTGATGATGTTATCGAGCGCCTTTTCCGGCGAAATTGGGAAAAGACGGTTTTTCCAGACGAAATACCCGAGCGGGATGAAGCCGATGGCCATGGCGATATTTGTCGTTTCCGGGAATTGAATACCGAGCAAGGGGAGGAGTACCTCGGATACAATACCGGAAACAACGATGAACATGAAAAAGATCGAAAGAACAATTCCCGACAGCTTCAAGTTGCTTTTCTTTTTGTTAAAAATGAACATGGCGGTTACAACGAGCGCCGCCAAGCAAATGATATACACGAAGAATGTTGCGATGAAAAACATGGAAGGAATTGTTCCTTCGCCGTACGTCCATCCCCACGGCACGCGGCGAGGAGTCCCGGTGATGTCGTTCGTCAGGAGCTCTATCCCTGAAAACACACCCGCAATCGCATACAACACCGAAAGCAGAATCCATCTGTTTCTTTTTACGGAAAACAATCGAAAATCAGAATATGCGATGACGAAATGGAAAAATGTCAAGGAGGCGAAAGGCCAAAATACATCTATTGAGCGCCAGAAAAGGGCGTTTTCAAATGTACCCGCCTGGCGATACCCGAATTCGATAAAAGCTCGAAGCCCGTTGGCAAGGCACGTAAGCAAAAAAAGAATATTCAGCCGTTCCTTCGGCGATTGGGCATACACGTATACTCCAATCACAATGCATTCAATAAATGCGAGCAATGAGAGGATGGCGAATACATTCATATTTACTATTATAAACAATAAGCGGAGATGATGCAAAAAAAAAATTACCTTTCAATATATACAAAGTCTATGATATAATCCTCGTCAACATGTATCTCTCTCGCTCCATAGCAAAGAAAAAGCGGCTTGGTTTTTCCTCAGAAATCTTTACTTCCGGGGAAAGGACGCACCATCGCTTGTCATTGCTGCGGAGATTCGGTCTTTTCGGCGATGTCGGGAACCTGAAGTTACAGTTAGGATCATCTTTCATTGATCTAAAAAAGGCTTATTCCCTTCTCTACAAGGTCTTCCTGGAAGAAAAATACATCGAACCGACCTTTATGGGGCTGCGCCTCCGGGAATGGGAACTAGATCCGGCGATGGCCACCTTTATTGCGAAGGACGGCAATTCGGTGGTAGGCATGATTTCTCTGGCTCCCGATCTCGACGGATTGGGGATTCCCGATGAAGAACTGTTCCACGAGGAAATCGAGGAGATACGGGGTTCAGCGAGGATTCTGATGGAATCCTGCAACAGCGCAATTGACAGCCGTTATCGGGATCGATCCCTGCCGTCGGAATTCTACCGGTACATGCTCGCATACGCGTGGCATGTCGGCATCGATAAAGTGGTCGGGGTCGTCAATAGGGGTCACAAGGCCTTTTATGAATTCCTCTACATGAAGCAATACGGACCGGAAAAGAGTTATTCGCAAAGTCATCATGATCCGATCATTCTCATCTATACCGATTGCGATCTGCTTTACGAGTATCTTTCCTCGCCGGAAAGCGACAATGGGTCGGCCGATAGTTTCCTTCGTCGTTACCTCCTTCTTGAAAATCCCTACCTCGCCATGGTGCCTGCCGCTTTGAAAAAAGCTCGGACCAATTACAAGCGTCAGAAAATCCGTGAACAGTTCCAGGAAGAAATAAAACACACGCTGGTCGCCTCGGTATGGAATGACGCCGTCCCTCAGAAGCACGCCGGGAGCGATCGGGAGTTCGCAAAGGGCGGCACCGCCGCGCCTCAAGGCAGTCGTACATAGCGGATATGGAAAAGCATCCGGAACTTTGCCTCGTTTCCATGCCCTTTGCGCCGCTCGAACAACCTTCCCTCGGTCTCTCGCTGCTCTCCGCAATCATGAAAAAAAAAGGCTGCCGGACCCTCGTTCTTTATGAATCGTTGCGATTCGCCGAAAAAACGACGCTCCCCGTCTATACAACGGTATCGGCCAACCTCATCAATCAGCTGGGCGAATGGGCTTTCGCCGGCGCATTCGCCCATCCTGTCTCCGAGACCGGAGCATATCTTCGACTGCTCCAAAGCCGTGCCTGCACCCTCTTCCTCAGTCATGAAATAGAATATATGGGCAATCAGGGGCTTACTGAGGAATTCCTCAATAGGCTGAGATCGACGGCGAACGAATACATCCAAGAGGCGGCCGCGAGGGTGCTGGCGCTGAAGCCGTCCATAGTCGGATGCACCTCGAAATTCCAGCAGCACAATCCGTCGCTCGCCCTGTTAAAGCGCATCAAGCGGCTGCAGCCCGGAATCGTCACCATTCTCGGCGGTTCGATCTGTGACGGCCGACCGGCGGTTGCGACCGCCCTGCTCGCACAGTGGGTCGATTACGTGTTTACGGGAGAAGCCGATGAAACGCTGCCTCGGTTCTATGAGCTCCTGCGGCGGCACGGCCCGCACATCCCCAGCGCAACATTACCGGAGGGGATCATTGACCGCTCCCTCGCCCAACGGCTGAAACAATCAACTTCAATCGCCGTCCCGTCGATTTCGGCCGTTTCGAACCTGGATGCCGTGCCGTATCCCGACTTCGACGATTTTTATGAACAGGTTGTGCCTTTCCTCAAGAGAAGTGGCTTCCCGCCCATACTGACTTTCGAGTTGGCGAGAGGTTGCTGGTGGCATAACGCCTCGGGCGGCTGTTCCTTCTGCTCCCTTACTCCTCGCCGAGCCCTCTTCCGAGCGAAATCGGCGGAACGAGCCAGGCAAGAAATAGAATTCCTTTCAAAAAAATACAACAATCGTTACTTCATGGTAATGGACGATGTTCTGGATAAAAAACATTACAGCGAATTGCTTCCAAAACTCAATCCACTTGGATGCAGTTTCTACCTCGAAATCCGGGCGCCTGTGAACGAAACGATGGTCGATGCTCTCTCGCAAGCGGGCGGTCGTTTTCTTCAAGTTGGAATTGAGTCTCTGCACACGGACGCGCTCAGACTGATGAACAAAGGGACCACGGCGCTCGACAACATCCATCTCATGAAACTGTGCAGGGAGAGGGGCATTCGTCTCTATTGGCTCATTCTTTTCGGACTGCCGGGGGAACAGCCGGCCTGGTACGACGCCATGGCGAAGACCATCCCGCTCCTCGTCCACTTGCAGCCGCCGTACGAGTACGTTCGATTGCGATTCGAGCGGTTCAGCCGATATTGCATTGATCCCGGTGCATACGGACTGCGTCTCTCACCCCACCGCGTATACCGATACGCCTTCCCGACCGCAGGCGAAATGTTGAGCGACCTTGCCTATTACTTTGAAGAGGAATCAAACGTCGCACATGATTATGAGCCTCAACCGGCCCACATCAGGCTGGGGGACTCGATTGCGGGGTGGTGGGGTCTCTTTCCTCCCGATTCGTCCGGAAAAGGTTCTCCGCTCCTCAGCCATTCAGAACTGGATGACAAGACGATTGTTATTGATACCCGTCCCTGCGCAGTAAAGCGGGAACATGTCTTGACGGGCGCGACTCGGATGGTCCATGAATCCTGCCGGGAACCTGCAACCCTTGCCTCGATCATTGAATATAAAGGCGCCGAAAAAAACGAATGGGAAGATGGAGTCATTATATCCGCCCTGAATTACCTCGTGCAGAGCAAAATCGTCATGGAAAACAACGATCGGTACCTGAGCCTCTCGACAAAGGAGCCGGTGCCCCTGCTTCCGACGCTCGCGGACCTCGTCCAACCCGTCGCCCCAAACAGGTGAAGCAAGCCGATAGAAACCGCCCCGTAGAGAAGGCTGTTGAATAAGCTCAACATTTTCAACAACCCGCTAAAGGTATCTATTCTTCCTTTCATAATCCGGGGCGAAGCCATAGGGAAATTCGCTGAACCCTATGAAAGAAACATCGATCGGCGTTTTGATATACCCCCCCAGGTTGATCATCATCCGTTTCCTGAGAAAGGCGCTCGCTTTTTTCCCGGGATGAAGCTGGATGAGTATGCGGAAATTGTCATTCCGTCCATTGCGAGTTATTTTAAAATTCCCGGTCACAGACGCCGCGATCACATCATCCATAAAAAGCGCTTCCTTGATTTCGTTGGCGCCGAGCCGATCGCCTGAGCTCAAGGCAATGTGCTCAGCCCTTCCCAGGTATACCCCGACCGGAAGTCCGCGGAGGTGCGCCGAAGACAAGTGGATATCGTGTTTTTGGAGGATGTCCTGCAATGCAGCCGGGGAAAGGATGTTGACGTTGTCTCCCGTCCGATAGCGTATGATCGGAATAAGATTTGCACCGTCAAGCGTCGTCACGCAAAGCTCTTTTTTCCCTCCCGGCAACGCTCTCGTTTCCAGAAAATGGGCTGCGGGCAGGTAATGCATGATCAGCGGACAGGCTCCGGCTTCACTTCCACAAAAGTCCTTTTTCAGCCGGTGATCGACGAGCATGCGTCGTCGCAACCGGGCGAGATCGAAGGTTTCGAAAAAAAGGCCGAAGCCCGTTTCCGTCATGCCGGCCGTCACGATCACCGTTCCGCGTTCCGGTCGCTCCGGGTCCTGCCGCAGAAGGCGCGATATATACCGGCGCCAATATTCGCTGATGAATTCACCGCCTGTAAAAACGAAGAGCCGGAACGCACTCCAATCGATCCCCGTCTCGGCTCCTTTCTCAAAAACGGATTTTAAGAAAAACGGCTCTCCGGCGATAATAAACGTCCCGAAATCATTCTGCGAACGTTTCATTATCTCGATCACGCAATCACTTCTCAGCCCGGTATTCGCGGTGGGAACCCTCGAAAGCGGGATCCTCGCCCCGATCGAAAGGCAATTGAAGAACAGACAGTCATCAGACTCAAGGCCGAACAACCGAAACCAGATTTCTTCGATAAAAAATCGTGTCGCCTCGCCATTGCGTTTCGATTGAAGGCTGAAAGCGTATCGGTCCGAGAAAGCGGAGCTGGCGCTTAACGCGATTGTTTTTTTTCGGAATCCCGAAACGGCGAAATCACGGAAATCGCGTTCGTCGAACACTTCCGCCTTGGTCGTGAACGGCACCAGGTCTAAAAAGTCACGAAACGATCTCACTTTCTTCACATCAACTTTTTTCTTTTTCAGAAATCGACGGTACGCCGTTTGGCGGCGGGAGGCTCTCCGGAAAGCTCGAAGGACGGCGCGCTCCAGCCTTCTCCACGACTGTGCGCGCGGAGGTCGGCGCCATTGCCGTAACACGGAAGCCGCTAAAGGTGCAAACAAAAACCGGCGCATCGATGATTCCATTTCCTGCTTTCTTCGCCTCTGTAATGAGCAACTGTACCACGTGAACGAATGATATTCAAACCACAGCCGCCGCGACGTATCGCGGCAGTTCCTCCGAAGGTAATCTCTTGACATTGCCCGGCCCCTGAATTATTTTATCCGCACACTTTTGGTAAAGCGGAGGAGCGCCCCAGCCTTGTCGACACACCGTTCACATACGCCAGGTGATATTCACCCGCATGAGGTCCTGTCCGCCCGCGCCTTCGCGCCCGGTCATATTACGGGTTTCTTCGAAATCGACGATTCGGATCCCGATCCGCTCAGGCGAGGCTCGCGGGGCGCCGGTCTCTCCCTGGCCGCCGGGGTGGTGACAGACGTGAGCATCAGCCTGTCGACCGAACCCTCGCTCACGATCGCATTGAACGGCGCCACGGAGTCCGAGGCGCCGGTGTCCCGACGCGTGGTTAAGCTTTTTTCAGCGGCGACGGGCGATGCGGTCCGCGCCGTGCGGATCGAGCACTTCGTATCGGTGCCGCAGGGCGCGGGCTTCGGCTCGAGCGGGGCGGGCGCCTTAAGCCTGGCGCTCGCTGTGAACGCCGCCTGCGGCCGGCCGATGGGCGAGGTCGAGGCCGCCCGCCTCGCCCACCGGGCGGAGATCGACTGCCGCACCGGCCTGGGTACCGTGCTCGCCTGCACCGCGGGCGGTCTCGAAATCAGGACCCGCGCGGGCGCGCCGGGCGTCGGGGAGGGGCGCTCATTTCCCGTCCCGGGCGGTCTCATTGTCCTGTGTTTCGTGTACGGGCCCCTCTCGACCGCCGCATCCCTCGCCGATCCGGCCGTGAGACGTAAAATCACTGAGGCGGGCGCCCGCCTCGGGCGACGTCTCCTGGACGAGCCGACCGTGCCTCGTTTCATCGAGTTGTCGCGCGAGTTCACCGAGGCCGCCGGCCTGGTTACGCCGCGCCTTCGCGGCTTTTTCGAGTCGCTCGACCGACGCGGAGTCGCGGCCGCCATGACTCATTTCGGCGAGGCGATTTTCACCGTCATCGAGGCCGGCAGACGTTCGTCCCTCGACGACCTCGTCGATGCGGCCCGCGCCGACGGAGCCGTCCCGTTCGAGAGCCGCATTTCCGCCGAAGGAGCAAGCGTCATGGATGACGACGGCATAAATAACGAAGGCATGGAGGGCACCGATGTCCATGAAACCTGAGATCCCCGTTTCCCACCCGCGCCGCGCCTCGCTCGAGCTCCGCGAAAAGCTTGTCCATGCCCTGGATAAAAACGTCGCCGCCAAGGCCGGGCTCATCGCCCACGGACGCGGCGAGGCGTTCGACTACCTTCTGGGAGAAGCCACCTCACCGCCGGCCGTACGCGCCGCCGAAGCCGCCGCCGCCCTGCTCCTCTCGGCCCAAAAACCAGTCATCTCGGTCAACGGCAATGTCGCCGCGCTCTGCCCGGACGAGATCGTTGCGTTGTCGCGGGCCGTCTCCGCCCCCCTGGAAGTGAACCTTTTCTACCACCGGAGCGAACGTGAACAAGCCATCGCCGAGGAGCTTCTCGCGCACGGCGCGGACCGGGTGCTCGGCGTCGGGGACGCGGCTTCCGCCACGGTGCCGGGCCTTGAAAGCGCGCGCACCCGCGTCGATCCGGAGGGGCTGTACGGAGCGGACGTCGTCTTCCTCGCCCTGGAGGACGGGGACCGTACCGAGTGGCTCGTGAAGACGGGGAAAAAAGTGATCGCCGTCGACCTCAATCCCTTTTCGCGCACCGCCCAATTCGCGCACGTCACGATCGTGGACAACCTGTCGCGCGCCCTGCCGCTCATCATCGCAAGAACGAAAGCGCTCGCGAACCGGGAGGCGTCGAGCTTGTCAAAGGTCGTGAAATCATACGATAATAAAAAGGTTCTCGGCGAGGCGATCAGGCTCATGTACAGGCGGCTCAAACGCCTCGCCAGGCAAGGAGTGTTCGTCGAGGTCCCTCACACCGGGGACGCGCAACACAATTGAACGATTCCCGGCCTCCGGGCGCGACGGGGTGGCGCGCACGCGCATTCGGGCCGCGGTACGCCGGGATTCCAACCAGCCAAGGCATGATATGAGAGAACGGAGATTGTCCAAATTTTCAGTCGGCAGGAAACTCGCACGCGCGCTCGCCTCCGACCATTCCTTCCGGAGCGGCCGCATCATCGGCTCGATGTGCACGGCGCCCCACCCCTTCGCCGCCCGCGTCTTTTCGAAGCACATCGAAAAAAACCTCGGCGATCCCGGCCTGTCGCCCGGCGCAATGGCGCTTGAGGCGGAAGCGATCCGTTCCCTCGGCGGCCTCCTCTCCCTGCCCGATGCGCACGGCTATGTCGTCACCGGCGGCACCGAGGCGAACATCCTCGCCCTCTGGGCCGCCCGTGAACGCGCGGGCGGGCGCGGCCGCGAGGTGGTGGTGAGCGAGGCGGCGCACTTCTCCATCGACAAGGCGGCCCGGATGCTCGGCCTCGAGATCGTCAAGGTGCCGCTCGGGCGCGACCGTACGCTCGACCCGGCGGAGGTCGAGAAGCGCCTGAGCCCGCGCACCATCGCTCTGGTGGGCATCGCGGGCACCACCGATCTGGGCCTCATCGACCCGATCGAAGAGTTCTCCCGCCTGGCGGTGGAACGGGGACTCTACCTGCACGTCGACGCCGCCCTGGGCGGCTTCGTCATCCCCTTCGCGCGGGAACTCGGGCGCACGAATCGCGCCTTCGATTTCTCCCTTCCCGGCGTGCAATCAATTACCATCGATCCGCACAAGATGGGCATGTCCGTGATCCCGGCCGGCGGCATTCTCTTCCGCAGCCGGGAGCTCTTGGAGCTCGTGCGGATTCAGGTGCCGTACCTTTCGGGCGGCGAAACCGCTCTGCCCACGGTGGTCGGCACGCGCTCGGGCGCCTCGGTCCTGGCCGTCTGGGCTTTGCTCGAACATTTGGGACGCCGCGGTTACCGCGCCGCGGTCGAGCGCGCCTACGAGCTCACCGATTTTCTGGCCGCGGAGGTGAGAACGATCCCCGGCCTCAATCTCGTCGCCGAACCGGTTACCAACGTGGTGGGCATCGGGGCGGCTGCCATGCCCTGCGAGCGCCTCGCTTCGCTCCTTCGCGAAAAAGGCTGGGCGGTCTCGCTCTTCCCCGGCCATCTCCGCGTCGTCCTCATGCCCCACCTCCGTCTCAAGCACATCAAGAAACTTGCCGCCGACTTACGGGCAGTCGCGTCGAGCTGATTCCGCTCCGACGAGAGAGAGGAAACCGCCCGGCCGCCCTTATGTGCGGTCGAACACGTATATCGCCTTTCCCCGCGTGTCCGTGACGGTAATGACGGAAGCCTCATGATTCATGAAAACCACTCCCTCACCCAGCGCTTTTAATTCGTCGGGCGGGCTTTCCTCCTGCCACGTCTTGCCTCCGTCGACGGTCTTGAAAATCGCCCACTGCAGATTTTCACCTTCCGTCAAAGCGACGAGCGTTCCCCTCTTTTCGTCCGCAAAACGCAGAGCGGCCGTCGCCGCGGGGCGCTCTTGCTTGAGGAATTTTTTCCCATTGAAATCCGGCTGGAGAGCGCTCCAGGTTTTTGCCCCGTCCTTGGTGAAGTACAGGACGCCGGAAGACATGAGCAGGTAGCCCTTGTCCCGCGAAAGGAAATCAATCGCGCAGATGCACTGCATGGATTGAGGCAGTTCGATTTCCCGCCACGTGTGCGCGCCGTCGGTTGTGGCGGCCAGTCTCTGCGGCGACGCGATCCATCCCGTCGACGCGTCCGGAAAACTGAGGAACCGGCACTGCCGGGGCTCCATTGGGCCGAAATTCGCCATCGCTCCCCACGTGGCGCCGTTATCGTGGGAGGCGCGTACGTGCCCTTGGTTGCCGCACGTCCACGCGTTTTTATCGTCAAGGATCTCCAACCCGAAGCGGCACCATGAGGAATTCCGCCCTCGCTCCCAAGTTTTTCCTCCGTCCGACGAATAATACGTTGCGCCTCCATACCCGGCGGTGATCCCGTCTTGGATATTCAGAAATCCCGCGATCGTGACTTTTTGGGTATACTCCGACTTGATTGCGAGCTTCCATTTCGCTTCGCCAAAAGCCGCGCTTCCGGCGAGGAAACCGAAAACGAGAAGCGGCATCGCCATTGACATTCTCAAGCGCTTCATAGATACCTCCTGTATGATTCGCTGGAGAATATGATATTCACGGGCGTTGTTTTCGTCGACCTTTTCGAAGCGGTGCGCTTTAAGTGGGACTTTCTATTGAGGAATATGTTTTCCCGTTTACACATGCACCTTCACATCAAGCAATCCCCCTTTCCCCGCCATGGCGGGTTTCCCGGAGCCCTTCGATGCCCAAGGATGGACATAAGCCGGGGCGCATGGATGCGGGGAGAGAAGGTTCACACTTCCGACATTTATTTGAGAAGGTCCCCGAAGTGCGCTCCCGCAGCCAGGCATGGATGCCGAGGCGGGCGGGTTGGGTGTGGGTTCACCAGCCAACGCTGGCGCTGAGGGAGGGGACGTACACCTGTAGTGAGCCCGTCGAACCACAAGTCCTCTCCCTCGGCTCCACAGCTGGTGGAAGCGTCCCGCCGCGCAAAAGAACCATTCCCGCCTAGTATAAAAACAGAAAAGATGCACGTTGATAATTAATGCAATATCATTGTGCGCCTAGCGCATGGAACAATCCGAGGCATGGTTCATTCCAAGGTATTGAACAGGGAAGGTGATACTGCAAGAGGATATGCTCACCCCTGCGAAGGGAAACGCTTCTCTAGACGCGAGGTGAACTGCATGGAGCAGCGAGAGCTGAATCGGCATGAACTCCGCGTGGAGCCTCGCTTCAGCCTCGGCGCCAAAGGCGCCTGCGGTGAGGCTCGCCCTGCGGATGGGCGTTAACCCAGCGGCAAATACGCTATCACCAGCGAAGCGACATTGAAGCTGGCGTGCAGCACCACCGACGACTCGAGCGACCAGCGCCTGGTCACTTCGGCGAGGATCACGCCGAGGACGAAGACCTGCGCGATCTTGAAGGTGGGCGAATCGGTATTGGGATAGTGCAGGAACGCCCAGGCGAGGGAGACGGAGAAAATCGAGCCGAGCAGGGCGGCGGTGTTCGACCGGCTGACGCGGAAAAGGAAGCCGAGGATCGCGCCGCGGAAAACGATCTCCTCGGCGACGGCCGCGCTCACGACGAAGGCGAGTGTCATGAGAATTTCCACTCCGGGCGGCACCACGGAGGGAGCCGACTCGGGAAAAAACTCCTTCAGAATGCCGCTCATCCCCACGTTCAGCACCCGGATCAGGATCAAGCTCACGGCCGCTCCCGCCACCCCGATGCCGGCCGCCGCCAGGTTCATCGACCAGACCTTTTCCCCGGTCCGCATGAGAAGCGGGAACGGCCGGGGACGGAGCTTGTCCCACTCGCCGGCGGCGGCGGCAAAGGCGAGCATGACGAGGCCGAAGTACATCGCGCTCTGGAACACCATCGCCGCGGCGAATATCTGCTTGAGCACGGCCAGGTCCTCCGCGGTGAGCGCCGATGTCGGCATCCCCGGCATGGCGAACGATTCGACCAATTTTCGGATGTCCATTTGTACGGCCAAGAGCGCCTGGAACGGAGCGTAGAAAACGAATCCAATGACGGCGATCACGATGGCGGGCTTGAAAAATTCCTTGAACCTCCTGCGGTTAAGGATAAACAAAACGACGACCGCCGCCTCCGACGACATCTGGAGGAATAAAAGCCAGAACGGTACCGCATTGAATCCCGAAACAGGCATATCAGACCCTTCCCGGCGAAAAAATAATCCGCGCGCGTTAATGCGGTGAGTATAGGTCGCAGCCGGAGCTTGCACAAGGGGCTTCCTTTCCCACTCTGTAAAGCGCCGTGAAAGAGAGAAATGAGGAAGCCGGGCAAAAGAAACCAAGAAAAGAAAGAAGTGTAAAAAACTGAATATAATCGCTCAATGTTCCACGACATGTCGAATTGAGTAGTCGCTCTAATAAAAATGCATATGAACGTAATTTTCTGCTTTTTCTCGAACTTCTTCCTGGTTTCCTTATAAATCTTTTATTTCTTTTTCGTCTCCTGGTTCCATTTTAGCGTCATGAAAGTAAGCTGTATTCAGTGAAAATCACTCGACCGGCGGCGGAATAATACCGATGATCGTACAAAGGGGAAAAACCGCCATGTCACATTTCATCACCAAGAAAGAGCGATCCGAAGTCAAAAAACTGTTTCTGGTGCAGGAAAGTCTGGCGGAGCGCGTTATCGGCATCGTCCGCTTCCTCGCTTTCGGCTGGTTTGGGACCCTCGCCGTCATGCAGGCCTTCCGGAATCGCTCCGGGTTGGTCGAGCTCATCCTCCCCGTGGCGGTCATCGGATCGATCTGCATCATTCTCCTCATCTTCAGCCTGATCGCGGCCAAACGATCGCTTCGCACCGGACGCTACGCCCGGGCGATGAAATACCTTACCGTGACGGCCGACGTCGCGGTCATCGCCTACCTCGCCCATACGGGTCTCGGTTTTATCCGCGGATTTTCACCGGATCTCGACCTGGTGCTCGTCGTCCTGATCTATACCGCCTGCTTCATGTTCGCGGCGTCCTCGTACCTGTTCCTCGCCTTGTTTCGGTTCCATGCGCTGGCCGTGCTCTACGCCGGAGTCCTGTTCGTCATCCTGTACGCCGTGATCCCGTTTTTCAATCCGTTTCTTTTTACGCTCCTCCGCGACCCGCTGCTCTTCGGAAAAAAAATCCAGTATCTCATACTCTTCGCAGGAATGTTCGCGGCCGACGTCGGCCTCGCCCTGCTCCTCGCCGTCCGCTGCCGCCGCATCATCCTGAGCGGCAATGCCCGGGAGCGCCTGGCCCGTTTCCTGCCGGAAACGGTCGACCGCGAGCTCCTCACGCGCGGCCAGGACATTCCCGAGGCGGGCGCCCGGTGCCGCGCCACCGTCCTCTCGGTCGTCGTTGAGGGCTTCGGCGCCCAGGCCGACTCCATGAAGCCGGAGGACACGGTCTCCCTTCTCAATACCGTCTTCAACGAGATGATCGAGGCGGTGTTCGCCCGCGAGGGCGCTCTCGGTCCGCTCACGGGCGACGGTCTCAAGGCCGTCTTCGGTACTCCTCTCAAGACCGTGGAGCCGGAAGCGAACGCCGTACGGGCCGCCATCGAAATGCTCCGGAAAGTGGAAAGCCTCAATACGCTCCGCCGCCACCGGAGGCTTCCGCTCATCAAGCTCGGCGTCGGTATTCATACGGGTGACCTGACCGTGGGATCCATCGGCGGAGAACGCCGCGCGGACTTCACGGCCGTCGGCGACACGGTCGACACCGCCGCCAAGCTCGAGCAGTACACCCGCACCGCGGCCGGTCGCATCATCGTCTCCGAAACGACACGCGCCCGGCTCGGGAACGAATTCTCCATTCAGCTCTTGGGGAAAGCGACCCTCAAGGGAAAAACCCAGGCCCTGAAGCTCTATGCGATCAATCCCTGGCTCACTCCCGTCAAGGTGGACGAAACGAGTCAAAATGATAAAGCCAAAACAAAATAGAATCTTCTTGCGTGTCCTGGTTGCCTGGCTTCCTTATTTATCCTTCTCAGCAAGGTTCTCATGAAACCAGCGCAACGTCGCGTTCCAGGCGACGGCGGCTTGTTCGGCATTGCGGAAATTGAAGGCGTGGATTGCGCGGGGGATGACGAGGAGTTCGGTTTTCCGGCCCATCTCCCTGAGACGCTCGTGCATGAGGATGGACTGATCTACGGGAGCGGCCATGTCCCGATCGCCGTGGATGAGGAGAACCGGAGCCGTGATCGAATCGGCCTGGGCCAGGGGCGAGGCGCGGCGCAGGGCGGCCGCGAACTCCTCGTCGGTTTTCGCCCCGGATTGCGCGCGGAAATACGCGCGGATGCGTTTGCGGACGGCCCTCTCGAAGACATTGCCCGCCACATCGGAATCCGTCCAGGCGCCGAAATCGACGACCGGGTAATAGGCGACGACGGCGCTTATTCCGGCGCCGACCGCACCGATTCCTGTCCCCGTCTTGGCGGCGATGAGCAGGCTGAAAACCGCTCCCTGCGAAAAACCAAGGGCGCCGATCCTCCTCCGGTCCACCCCCTCGCTGTCTCGCAATTTCTCCAGGGCGATCAGAAGCTCCGATTCCTCCCGAAAGGGGAAAAGCGATGCGCGCGGTACGCCTTCCGTCAATCGCCGGTAATCGGCGGCGACCGCCACGTACCCGTTTTGAGCCAGGTCGATCGCCACGCCGCGCATGTCGGCGGCGGTCTTGCCCGCCTCCGGATGCACGAGCACCGCCGGGAAGGGTCCCGGCCCGGCCGGCCGCGCCCACAGCAGTCGGATGAAGAGGTCGCCGCGCCTTAAATCCTCGGTCCGGACGAAAACCCCGTCCGGGGCCCGGTCCGGATGGATGAGGTAATGATTGAGCGGCCGGCCGGAGGCGAGGAATCCGGCCAGCGTAAAAAGGATTCCGCGCCCGGCCCTTCGGCCGGGGTTTCGACCTCTTCCCGTACGCTTCATCGGTTCACCCCGGCGCGGCATTATCGACGGCCGGCTTAAGATCGGTTTCCATATAACTCTCCTTGTTGACATACCCCAGCCCGGCGTAGACCGCGGCGCCGGCGGAGGAGGCGTGCAGCCCCACGCGCACGGCGCCCCGCTTCCGCGCCTCGTCGTGCAGGGCTTGCATCACGGCGGTGGCCGCCCCCTTCCTCCTCCATTCGGGGCGTACGTACATGTTCAGGATATAACCGAAAAGGTTGCGCAGCCGGTTCACGCCGGGCGGCCGCAGTTGAAACATGATCGTACCCGAGGCGATCGTTTCGCCGCCGCATTTGGCCACCAGGCTCACTTCCCCGTCCGTCCCCAGCTTTTCACGATAGTACCCGACAGCGGCCTTTATGAATTCCTCCCGGACGCCGCTCAGATCTTTTTCCGGGTACATCTCCGAGAACATGGCGAACCGGTATTCCGCCAGCACGGGTATGTCGGCGGGAGCGGCGGGGACGATCTCAAATTCATTCATGGCGGATCCTTTGCCGGCGCCGATTCGGGCGGCCGGTGCCGCCGATTTTATCACGCAGAGGAGAAGCCGGACAAGGCGAAGGTTTTTTCCATGAAGCTTGACATTTTTAAGGGCTATTCTCTTTGTTAAGGAAAAACTACGGATTTGATCATCGAACATTGACATCCGCGTCCGCCTGCTCTACACGTGATTCGGCATCCCGTTGTGCATTCCCTGGAATGAGACTTGTCGTGCGTATCCTGCGCCACGTTCCGCCGACGGCCGTTCTTTTCGACCTTTACAACGAGCAGGACCCGACCTTCAAGCCGACCGTCAAGATCGACCCGGGTGCGGCTTTCATGACGAAATTGCGCGACACCCTCGCCCCCCGGTATTCGGTTACGCGAAAGACTGACCGCCCGAACCCACAATGGAGGCGGCGCGTCCGGCAACGTTCTTCCGACCCCGATGTTTTTTTCAGCTCGCCGGCAGGGTGCTTATGAACTCGCCCGCCAGGTCGATGATCGCCCCCTCGTGCGTCCAGCCCTTTTCCGCGGGCTCGTAGTACAGGGGATCGGCGGTGGTGACCACGATCATGTCGAGATCACGCAGCAGGACGATCAGCTGTCCGCCGTGCCCCCAGGCGAAGTCGAAACGATGATCGCCCACCCGGGCCGACCACCACTGGTAACCGTAACCGAGGTCGCGGAAATAACGGCCCAACTCGCTCCCGAGCCAGCCTGTAAAGTTGATGCCTTCGGAGTACCGCTTCAGGGAGTCCCTCACCCAGGCCGCGGGAAGCACCTGTTTTCCGTTCCATGAGCCTCCGTTGAAGTAGAGAAGCCCGAACTTCGCCATATCCCGGGCGGTGATATAAATCTCAAAATGTCCCCAGCGGTAGCCGTACGGATCCTTTGTCCAAGCCCCGATTTCGGCGCCGATGGGATCGAATATATATTTTTGGGCGTACGGCATGATATCGGTGCCGCAGGCCCTGGCCGCGATGATGGCCAGGAGGTGGGAGGACAGGTTGCTGTAGCCGAAAGCGGTTCCCGGATCCGCCACCAGCGGCACGTCGACCACGTGCGGCAGCCAACTCCAATCGTCGTGCATAAACAACCGGTCGAAAATCTCGGGATAGTGTTCCTCCCATGGGAACCCGGACCGCATCTGCAGCAATTGCCTGATTGTTATTTCTTTTTTTCTCGGATCTGTGATCTTGTCCAGGTTCTCCGGGAAAAACTCCATCATCTTTTGGTCCAGGCCGGACAGTTTCCCCTGCTCCAGCGCGATCCCGACCACGGCCGAGGTGACGCTTTTCGTCGCCGACATGCGTCCCGACAGCTGATCGATCGAGCCCTTGTTGAAATATTTTTCGGCGACAAGTGTTCCGTTTTTCACCACCACGACGCCGTACAGGGTCTCCAGTTTTGCGGCATTGAAATACAGCCGCGCCACCGTGAGCGGATCCAATCCCTCGGCCGCGGGCGTCGACAGCGGCCAATCGTCGCGCGGTACGGGAGCATAGGTGACCGCTTCCAGCTCCTTTTGGCTCGGACCGCATCCGACCAGCGTGCCGCACCCGAACAGGACGAACAGGAAGGGCACGACGGCGGGCCACAGGAAAAAGAAGCGTCGCCCGACGGGCTTCCTGGCCGGAAAATGCGATGGCATGCAATGTTTCCTCAATTTCATGACAGGCTCCTTTTACTCACATGAATGGCATTCCCGTCCGGCGGTTGACGAAATGGTGTTTAGAATGGAAGATTATCGAGAAAATATCATCTGGCGAATGCGCAAACGAACGAGAGTCATGTCTTAACCTAACACCCGTATGCGATAAAGGCAAGCGTTCAGGCGAACCGCCCTCGCTATATTCCCAAAACGCTCTTGATGTCCTTGACCGTGAAAGGCTTGAGCAGGAGAGCGTCGAATCCGTAACCGGAAAAATCCTTCGCCACCGGATGTTCGACGGTCGAAGAGGTAAGGACGGTCTTGATGTTCGGGTCGATGGCGCGGACGGCGTTCAAGCACGCCACCGCGTCGTTTTCCGGCGGGAGAACAAGGTCGATAAAGACGACTTCATACGGTTCGCTTTTACGGAAGGCTTCCCCGACCGCCTCGACGGTTTTTTCAATCGTATGCGTCAGCAGGCAGCGGCAGCCCCGGTAGCGCAGATATTCGGGGAGGATACGCGAAGACTCGGCGTCGTCGTCGAGAATGATCATGCGGCGCGTCGTTTCCATTTGGTCGTAGTTGTTGTAATCGTATTCCTCCCGCAATATCCGGCTGTCCTCGTCCGAATAGGCGGGGAGATAGATATTGAATTCGGTGCCTGCCTTTTCGCCTGAGCTCACGATCACGCGTCCCCGCTGAGTCTTCACGAATGCGTCGACGATGGCCAGACCCAATCCCGTTCCCTTGACTTTGGTGGTGAAATACGGCTTGAACACCCGATCGAGATCCGACGAAGCGATCCCCCGTCCCGTGTCCCTGAATGACACGCGGATGAGAAACGGCGACCGCGAAGGCGTCTCGGGCGCTTCGTTTGAGTCGACGTTCTCGGTTTTCACGGTCAGCTCACCGGCGTCCCCCATCGCCTCAATGGCGTTCACCGCCAAATTCGTGACGGTTTGATAGAACCGGGCATGGTCGACACTGACGAAGCGTAATTTTACTTCCAGCTTCAAGGTATGAGTGATTCTGGTTTTTCGTAAAACGAAAGGCACGATCTCTCGAATGATGAGATTGACGTCGGCGGGCTCCGTTTCCGCCGCTCCCTCCAGGGAGCAATTGGTCAGCTGCCTCGCGATCTGCTTGGCGCGCAGCAGCCCCTTCTCCGCGTACTGGAGCATGCAATATTTTTCATTGTCGGCTTCCTGCTGCATGACCAGGGTGATAAAACCCAGAACGCTCGTCAAAATATTGTTGAAGTCGTGTGAAACGCTCGCCGCCAGGAGCGAAAGAGCCTGTCCGGTCGATTCGGAATCGGGACCCCCGACCAGGTTCTCCAGGATGTCCGTAATGGAGATGATGCCGTAAAATTCACCGTCACGGTAGACGGGCAAGGCGAACGCGTTCTCCCTGCGCATGACCGCCAGCACCTCGACCAGGGTGGCTTCGAAACCGACCTGCGGTTTGGGAGTGACGCAATCGATGACCATCTTCTTCGGATTTCGCAGGAGATCGTTGATGGTCAGAAGCCCCAGGTAACGGTTCTCCTCCTCGACCACCGCGTATGCGTCTTCCAGCAGGCTCGGGGTGAGCGCCGTCACGCCTTGAAAGGGCTCGACCTTCCTGTATGTCGTGGCCGCGATCTCACCCGCCAGCTTCATACCGCGCCTTTGATATTGTCGTATTTCATGGTGAGCCTGAAATCGACCTTGACGGCTTCATCCGGCATGACGTACGGAAAGACGTACTGTTCGAGCACGGCGATGATCTTTTCCTTCGGCATGCGCTTGAGGATGCGCTTGTCCACGAACACGGTCTCCACGTTTTCGTGACTTCCATCGGCGTCGATCGCCTCGAACTCATCCGGGGCGATATACTTGAACGCCTGCAGGACGCCGTTCTTTCCGTGCGGGTATTTTTTCCCAAGAACGAGAATGTCCGTCACGGGGGGAAGCCTGATCGACTTGAATTCCAGCGAAATGGTGTAGGCAGCGTTGTGCGCCATATGGCCTCGTTGACGTTTTTCGGCCGGGTCGCGTCCCCCATCGGGGAAATGAAAGTAAATCCGGCTCTCGTGCCCTGGATTCAATTCTACGCCAATGGATGAGATTATTCAAGTCGAAACCGACATGCATGGCACGCTGAACGCCGGTGAACGGCCGCCTGAAAATCCCTCACAAATCCTTCCGCCAGTCGCGCGGGTCGATCTCGAGGACAGGACCGCCCGCCGACTTCTGCAGCATCACGCGGGTGATCCCGGCATTGAGGATGAAACGCTTGCACAAGATGCAGACCTGGTCGTGGCCGAAAACGTAGATGGCGCTCCCCACGCAGTTGTCCTCTCCGGCCTGAATGATGGCGTTCTGCTCGGCATGGATGCTGCGGCAGGTCTCGTAGCGGGTGCCGGATTCGATGCCGTGCTCGATGCGGTAGCAGCCGCCGCGCGCAAGGCAGGACTCGACGCCCACCGGCGAGTTGTTGTAGCCGGTGCCCTTCACCTTGCGCCGCCCGTTCACAATGACCGCGCCGACCTGAGCCCGCAGGCAGTCGCTCCTCGTCGCGGCCTGGGCGGCGAAACCCAGGAAGTACTCGTCCCAACCGGGACGAGTCCGCATCGTATCCGCCGTTTCCTTCTTCACCGTTTCCCCCTTCGACGCGCCCGGACGCCTATCCGCCAATGACATTCTCCCGCCGCAGGATTCCGTTCAAACCCGCTACCAGCTCTTCTTTTGTGCCGCCATTGACGACGGTGTAGTCGGCCAGGGCGATTGGTCCGCCCTTCTCGATGTTTTCTATCTCCGAGTAATCGCGCGAAACCGCCTCGGCCCGGGTGAGCGGCCGCTCCTCCCGTCGCGACAGGCGCTCATATCGCAGGGACAAAGGAGTGAATACGGCTATGACGAGCAGCCGCTCGCCGTATTTCTCCTTTAAGATCTTGTATTCGGAAAAGCTGTAAAGACCGTCAATGAGCACACGCCTGCCGCCCGCGAGAAAAAACTCGATGGCCGGCAGCGACAGAATTGCGAACGCCCCCATCCCGTGGGTTCGGCGCAGCTCCTCCCGCACGGCGCGTTCGTTTTTCTCGTTCACGTCCAGACCGCGGCGCTTCACTTCCCCTATGGTGAGCCCGCCGAAGTATACCTTGGCGAACCCCAGCCCTTCCAGCCGCTCCCCGGCAACGCTTTTGCCCGATCCGCACATGCCGACCGTGGCGATGATGTCGATTGACATGATAGTGCAAATAATAGTCGAGTACAATTCATGTGTCAATGAGACCGCTTCCGGGGCGGCGTTGTGGGAGGACACGAAGAGCGCGAAGAGGACGAAAATCGGATCGCGTGAAGGGAAACCACGATGAGAAGCTTCGATCCTGCCAGAAAATTATAAAATGTCTGCAATGAAGCGCTGAATCAGCGATCCCCGCGGCGAAACTTCGGGTCATTGCTTCGGGCAAGGACGATGATGACGGACTCTCCATGAGCTTTTCATCACCATATTCAAAAAAAACGGTACAAAACCATTTTTTTACTTGACAATTTTTCCACGAACCCCTACAAATAATTATCCTGTAAATGCAAAGTAGGGTGTATCTTGTTTTTCATCGCCGAAGAAAAACTGCATATACTCCTCACCCGCCTGACGGACGACTACCAGGTCTGCGTTCCTCGAAAGAAAAACGGAAAACTTCACCAAACGCGTTTCCCCGACGGCGGCGGCGACTATACGCTCGATGAAGTACGATCGTGCGAGCCGGCCAAGATTTTTTTCTTCAGGGCCCGGGAAAAGGTGGCGGACGGTTTCGGCGCCGGCCCTCCCCCGCCTCCTCCCAAGCCCGCCTGCATCACGGGCGTCAAGGCCTGTGACCTGAAATCGCTGGAAGTGCAAGACTATGTTTTCCTGACCGACGAATATACCGATCCGTTTTACAAGAGAGCGAGAGACTCAAACCTCATCATATCCGCCGATTGCACGCAGGCCCTGGACACCTGTTTTTGTATGGCCCTGGGGGTCAACCCCTTCCCTGAAAAAGATTTCGACATCAACCTGTCGAAAATGGAGGACGGGTACGTCGTCGAAACGGGCTCCGCCAAGGGAGAACGCGTCGTCAAGGACAATGAGCACTTATTCAGTCCCGCCGATCCCAGCCAGGTGAAAACCAGGGAAGAAACCCGAAAACGGGTGCAGTCCCAGGTAAGAATCAACATTAATGAATATCGAATTCCCCAGGAAGGCGATTGGAAAGGCTGGAAGCCGATCAAATTCGCCTACGCGTTCTGGAACCAGGACGCGAAAAACTGCGTCGAGTGCGGGGCCTGCAACACCGTGTGCCCCACCTGCCATTGCTTTTTGCTCTTTGACCAGGGCGCGGGCAAAAAAACGTCACGGATGCGGGTGTGGGATTCCTGCCTCATCAAGGATTTCGCCCGCGTGGCGGGAGGGGCCAATCCCCGGCCGGAGCTGTGGATGCGGCTGCGAAACAGATTCGAAAAAAAATTCGATTTTTTCCCAAAAGTCCTGGGGATCAATGCCTGCACGGGCTGCGGCCGCTGCATCGCGGCGTGTCCCGCCAAAATCGACATCAGAAGCGTTCTGGGGAGGCTGGCGGCGAATGCTCACTGACGGAAACCCTTACGCAATCCGTAAAACCACCGTCCTTCGGGTGATCACGGAAACACCCACCATTAAAACGTTGCGGCTGAAGCCTTCCTTACCCTTTTCCTTCAAGACGGGACAATTCATCGAGCTCAGCGTGCCCGGCGTCGGCGAGGCGCCCTTTACCCCGTCGTCCGATCCCGCTTTCAGCGACGAGCTGGAAGTGACCATCATGCGCGTCGGGCGGGTCACGGAACAAATTCACAAGGTCAAGAAAAACGACACGGTCGGCATCCGGGGCCCCTTCGGCGCCGGCTATCCGGTTGACGTGTTCAAAGGGCAGGAAGTCGTGGTGGTGGGCGGCGGCTGCGGTTTCGCCCCGGTCCGCAGCCTCATGTACACCTTCTTCGGCATGAGCCGCGACTTAAAAAAACTGGCGTTTCGGGGAGGGTGCAAAACCCCGCGGGATTTTCTCTTTAAAAAAGAACTTTTGGGCTGGAAAAAGCGGCCGGGGCTGGACGTGAGACTCACCGTGGACAAGGCCGCCAAGACCGACGGCTGGCATGAGAACGTCGGCCTGGTCACCACCATCCTGGACCGACTGCCGGTCAATCCGAAGAATGCGTTCGCCGTGGTCTGCGGTCCCCCGATCATGATGAAATTCGCCACGCAAACCCTGTTGAAGGAAGGGTTCCGGGAAGATCACGTTTATCTGTCCATGGAAAAAAACATGTCCTGCGGCATCGGCAAATGCGGCCATTGCCGGCTGGGCACGTATTACGCCTGCAAGGACGGGCCCGTCTTCAGATTCGATCAATTGAACGGGCTGGAGCGCATATGGGAGTAGAGAGCGGCATGCCGACCTGTGCGGAACAGTTCCATCACAACCGCCTCAATCCCGCCCCCAAAATTGAAAAGGGTCCGGCGAGGCTTTTCATCGATCTCGATCGCTGCGCCTCCGGCGAGTGTTCCGGCTGCCGCCTGAAATGCAGTTACGGTTCCACGGAAAAAAACAACAACGGTATTTTTTCGGTCGCCGAATTGGCAACCTTCGTACTGGTGTGCCGGAAATGCGAGGAGGCCCACTGCGTCAAAGCCTGTCCGGTCGAAGCGCTGGAGCGGCGGGATGAGGCGGGCAAGGTGCTCGTGCGGCACAATCTGCGCTGCGTGGGATGCAAATCCTGCTCGCACGCCTGCCCGTACGGCACCATCTTTCCGGAAAACCTCCCGTTCCTGGTTCACAATTGCGATTTTTGCCTGGACCGCCGGAACAAGAAGAATGAACCGCTGTGCATCGCCACCTGTCCGTTGGGGGCGCTGCGGCTGGTGCCGGCGGACAAGGAACCGGGGGAAAACACGTATCCGGTGGGAGACAATCTCCTGGTCCACTCGACGCATTGGCGAAACGAAAAAGCTTGAGGCTTTTTTATCATAAACGGTCGCGACCGGGACGGAGCAATCGGTCCGGAAAATCGCCGGCCGGCGGCGGCGACGAACAAGGTGTGTGGCATGACGTTGACGACGAAAGCATTATTGAAATCGCTGTGGGTGTTTCATCTCTCCACGGGCAGCTGCAACAACTGCGACATCGAAGTGCTCGATTGCCTCACGCCGCGCCATGACGTGGAGCGCTTCGGCATCAAGCTGGCGGGAAGCATCCGCCACGCCGACGTGCTGTTAGTGACCGGCTCGTGCAACCGCAAATCGGCGGCCTTGCTGCAGAAGCTTTATAAGGAGGCGCCCCAACCGTGCTTCGTCGTGGCCATCGGCGAATGCTCCCTGTCCCGGGGCATTTTCATTCACAGCTACAATTGCCCGCAGCCGCTCGACGCCCTGGTGCCCGTCAGCGCCTATATCCCCGGCTGTCCCCCCAAACCGGAGGCGATTATTTCCGGGGTTTTGAAACTCATCCGGAAGGTGAAGGGGAAGCGATGAACCGTCAAGCAGTCCTGAAAAGCCTGTCTTCCCGTTTCCAGGGGGACATTCTCGACGTCTTCGACAAATCCCCGCGCCGGGTGTTCATGGAAATAAAGCCGTCAGCCGTCGTCCCCATTGCGCGGTACGTCTTCAGGGATTTGGGCGCGCGTTTCAACATCGCCACGGGCACTGACATGCGCACGCACATGGAAATTCTCTATCATTTCACCTTCGAGGAGATCGACCTGCTTGTCTCCTTGAGGGTGAAACTTTCCGCTCAAAAACCGGAAATAGAATCCTTGACGCCGATCAGCGAAGCGTTCAACTGGATTGAACGGGAAATGGCCGAGCTTTTAGGCATCAATTTCCGGGGGCACCCGGAGATGAAACGGTTGCTGCTGTCGAAGGCCTGGCCCGAAAAAGTCCATCCCCTGCGCCGTGATTACAAGGAATGGGACAAAAACGCCGTCCGGAACAGGGGGCTCACATGAAGAAAACCATCATCCCCATCGGTCCGTACCATCCCCTGCAGGAGGAACCGGAGTACTTCACGCTGACCGTGGACGGCGAAACGGTCGTCGACATCGACGCCGAGATTGGCTACAACCATCGCGGCATAGAAAAACTCTCCGAACTGAAAAACTTCGACCAGTCGACGTTCGTCATAGAAAGGATCTGCGGCATCTGCTCGACGAGCCATCCCTACGCCTATGTGCGGGCCCTCGAGGACATCGCCGGCGTTGAAGTCCCCCCCCGCGCCCGGTATATCCGGACCATCATCGCCGAAGGCGAACGGCTGCATTCCCACCTGCTCTGGCTGGGTCTGGCCGGCCACTTCCTGGGCTACAATACCGTCTACATGTGGGCCTGGAAACTGCGCGAGGAAATTCTGGACGTGATGGAGATCGTGTCGGGGAACAGGAACAATTACGCCATGTTCAGACCCGGCGGAGTGCGCCGGGACATCAATCCGGACGACATTCCGATCGTTTTGAAAAAAATAAAAAAAATCGTTCCCACGCTCACAATGCTCCACAAGGCGGTGCGGGACGATCCGGTCCTCCACGCCCGCACCAAGGGCATCGGCGTGCTCACCAAGGAGGAATCCATCAATTTCAGCGCCCTGGGGCCGACGTCGCGCGCCTCGGGCGTGGCGCGCGACGTTCGCAAGGATACCGTCTACGGCGCGTACCACGAGATGGACTGGAAAATGATCGTCACGGAAAACGGCGACGTCTTCGACAAGGTCGTGGTGCGGATGCTGGAAATGCTCGAAACGATAAAAATCCTGCAGTACTGCTTCACGCATCTGCCCGCAGGCCCGATCGACTCAGGCCTGAAAGGCATTCCGGCGGGAGAAGGCATCGGCACCCACGAGGCGCCCCGCGGCGAAACCTTCCACTACGTCAGGAGCGACGGAACCAACAGGCCGGTGCGCCACAAGGTGCGGGCGCCCACGTTCATGAACCTCCCCACCTACAAGGCGACGGTCAAGGGCTCGCAGCTGGCGGACGCCGTCATCATTCTGGCGGCCATCGATCCCTGCTACTGCTGCACGGAACGCATGGCCATCCGCGATCCCGGGGGGAAACGCCTGTTCGACGGCCGGGAACTGGTCGCGCTCTCACAGCGGAAATCAAAGCTCGTGCAAGAGCAATTGGGGATTCGGGAATTGCCGCTCGATGCGCTGGGACAGGTGGCGCCATGAAACTGCCGAAAATCAGGGAATTGCTGGAAGCCGTCAAGGCGCTGGTGGTGGGACCGTACACCTCGCGTTTTCCCAGAAAGCCGCACGTCCCGTTCAAGAGCTTCCGCGGGCAGCCGCAATTCAATGAAGACTTCTGCGTGGGCTGCCTGGCCTGCGAGGAAGTGTGCCCGGCCGGGGCCATCGGTCACAATGACGCGGTCTCCGGCGGGAAGGCTGTGCGGACCATCTATCATTACACGGACACCTGCATTTTCTGCGGCGAATGCGAAGCGGCCTGCATCGCCGACCACAAGGGCATCAAGCTGTCCACCGAATGGGACCTGGCGTTTTTCGACAGGAACCGCGCGTTTGAAAGCATCGATCGCGATCTGGTCACCTGCGAACGGTGCGGGGCGGTCGTCGCCGCCCGCCGGCATCTGCAGTGGATCACCGACCGGTTAGGCGAGCTCGCGTTTTCCAGCCCCACGCTCTACCAGACGAAACTGAAAGAATTGGGACTCATCGACGATAATCCGGCGGCCGTTCACAGGGAAAACGCCCGCAGCGACCGCTTGAAGACACTCTGCGCCCATTGCCGAAGGCAGACAACCGCGGGCGCCTGACGCGCTTCGCGGGCGTCTTCCGCGTACCGCGGCCGGACGGCCGGAAGGAGGAATATGGACGTCCTTTTCACCGGACTCTACGTGCTCGTATTCCCCGGGTTTCTCACCATTCTCGTCCTGGGATTTTTTTCCAGCTGGATCGAGAGAAAAGTGACCGCCCGCGTGCAGTACCGGAAAGGCCCGCCCCTCCTGCAGCCCGTCTACGACGTCGTCAAGCTCCTCGGCAAGGAAACCATCCTTCCCAAACGGGGGAATCCCTTCGTATTCGCCGCCGCGCCCCTCCTCGGACTGGCGTCTTCAAGCATCGTCGCCGTCATGCTGATGATACAGCCGCTCGTGGCCTCATCGTTCGTGGGCGACCTCATCGTCGTCGTCTACCTCCTCACCCTGCCCTCCCTGGCGCTCGTCATCGGGGGCGCGGCCTCCGGCAACCCCCTGGCCTCCCAGGGCGTCTCCCGCGAAATCAAGCTCATGCTGGGCTACGAGCTGCCGTTTCTCATCGTCGTAGCCCTGGCGGTCTACAAGGCGGGTTTCAGAATCGATCTGGAGGGCCTCTCCGGCGCCTCCGCACCCTTGAGCGTGTCCGGCGTCATCGCCTTCATCATCGCCCTCTTCTGCGTTCAGGCGAAGCTGGGGTTCCCCCCCTTCGACGTGGCGGAGGCGGAGACGGAAATCATGAGCGGGACGTACATCGAATATTCGGGCCCCCTGCTGGCCGTGTTCAAGATCACCCAGGCCGTGCTGCTCTTCACCCTGCCGGTGTTTCTCATCACCGTTTTCTGGGGGGGAATTCGCTTCGTCGGGCTGGACATTTTCTGGTTCGCGTTAAAATACGTCGTCATCCTGGTGCTCATCATCGTCATAAAAAACACCAACCCGCGGATTCGGATCGACCAGGCCCTCAAGTTTTTCTGGGGTTTTTGCGCCGGAGCGGCGGCGGCGGCCTTTGGGCTGGCGGTGGCGGGGAACGTATTCGGCATCGCCTGGCTCTAGCAGGTTGTTGAAAAAGTTGAGCTTTTTCAACAACCTGCTCATGAAATTGCCGGAGTTCTTTGGAAATTATGGGACTTCATAAAAAAGCAGCCGGAAAATTTTAAAAAACCGGTTAGTTTGAGTTCCGGCAATTTCTGGTTTACATCCATGGAAGCTGTAGAAAAACCGCTTTCGGTTTTTCTACAGCCTGATAGCGGTCGGGAGCACCGAGAGAGAGGTCGGTAATGCAGACGGACGTGCTGTTATTGTTGCTCGGCGTATTCATGCCTTTCGGAATCGCGGTCGTTCTTTTCTTCATCCCCCGCCGGCTGAAAGGGGTTCCGGAGGTTCTCTCGCTCATCACCGCGCTGGCATGCTTTCTCTCCGCCCTGCGTTTCGTCCTGCTCAATCACGCCCTGACTTATTCCTTCCCCCTTCTCTCCCTGGGAGAATTCATTTTTTCATTCGACCTGGCCACCGGTCCCTTTCATTTTTTCCTGATTCTGTTCACGTCCGGTTTCGGTTTCTTCATTGCCATGTATTCATTCAGATATATGGCATCCAAGTCCAGGAGAAAAGAATATTACATCTTCCTGCTTCTCGCGCTGGGCGGAGCGGGCGGCGTGCTTGTCGCCGATCACCTGATAGTATTCCTGCTGTTCTGGGAAATCGTTTCGATCTCTCTCTATTTCCTGATCACGACGGGCGGCGAGGGATCGAGAGAAGGCGCGACGAAAACCATGGCCATTCTGGGCGCGGGCGACGGCTGCCTTCTCCTGGGTCTTGGAATTCTGTGGTATCTCACCCGGCAGCTCTCTTGGACCGCCGCCACCGTCGCCGTCAACGGTTGGCTGCCGGCGGTCTGCTTCATTCTTCTGGCGATCGGCGCCGTGGCCAAAGCCGGCGGCATGCCCTTCCACTCCTGGCTCCCCAAGGCCTCTGACAAGGCGCCTGCTTCTGTCATGGCCCTGCTGCCGGCCTCGATCGACAAACTCCTGGGCATCTACCTGCTGTTCGTTCTCTGCACGAAGGTATTCGTGCTGCCGTTCGGCCTGCAGGCGACGCTCATGATAGTCGGCGGGGTGACGATCGTGGCGGCGGTGATGATGGCCCTGGTCCAGCATACGCTCCCCCGCCTGCTTTCCTATCACGCCATCAGCCAGGTCGGGTACATGGTACTCGGCCTGGGAACGGGCATTCCCCTTGCCATGGCCGGCGCGCTCTTCCACATGCTCAACAATGCGCTCTACAAGAACTGTCTTTTTCTCTGTTCCGGCGCGGTCGAATCGAAAACCGGCACCACCGAGCTCAAGGATTTGGGCGGTTTGGCCAAAGTTATGCCCGTTACCTTCATCAGTTTTCTCATCGCCGCCCTCTCGATTTCCGGAGTCCCCCTGTTCAATGGGTTCGTTTCGAAATGGATGATTTATCAGGGAATCATTTCCGGACGGAACGCCGTTCTCTTTATTTTCCTTATCGCCGCCATGTTCGGCAGCGGTTTAACGCTGGCCTCCTTCATCAAAGTCCTCTATTCCGTTTTTCTGGGAAGAACGTCGCCGGTCACCAAAAAAGTAAGTAAGGATGTGGGAATCACCATGCAGATCCCGATGCTGGTCACGGCTCTCCTCTGCGTCCTGTTCGGCGTCTGGTTCAGCCTTCCCCTCAACGCATTCATCTTCCCCGCCCTGGGGAGCGCGCCCGACATGGTCGGAAGCTTTAGTCCGCTCCTGGCCGCGCTGCTGATGGCGGGAGGATTTTTATTCGGGATCCTCATCTATCTGGCCGGGAGGATACGGCGAAAAGCGCGCACCGTGGAGACGTTCACAGGCGGCGAGACGGCGGGCGGCGAATCCGCGCGCGTATCGGGAACCGTCTTTTATAATACGGTCGAAACAATGCGGCCGCTCGGCGCCGTGTACGGCGCGCAGCGCAAGGGCGCGCTCGATCCTTACACTTGGTTCGGGCGATTGGGTTTGGCCTTTTCGGGCTTGCTCAAGCGAATTCATGACGGGCGACTGCCGTTCTACCTGCTCTGGTCCCTCCTGGGTTTGGGAGTCCTGCTGGCGCTGTTCATTCTGCGCTGAGCGGAAGGCGAGAGAAGAAAGGAAGCGAAGGAGATGGGAATTGAAATCATCATGACGGTCATCATGGGATTTACCCTCCTGGGAGCCGTCATCGCGGTGGAGATCAAGAATCTGCTGTCCGCGGTGATCGCCCTCGGCACGGTTGGCATGGGGGTGAGCATCGCCTTCCTCTTTTTGATGGCCCCGGACCTGGCGATCGTGCAGATCGCGGTGGAGGCCCTCCTCCTCATCTTCCTCATCCGCGCCACGCTCAAGCCGGACATCCGGGCCACCCACGCCCATATTCACCCCGTCGGTCTCGGGCTGGTCGTTCTTCTCTGCCTGGGACTCATCGTCTTCGGGTTTTTCGCGTTTCAACCGCTGGAATTCGGCAAGCCCGTCATGGCGCAAAGGTCCGAGATTCCTTCCAGCCATTACCTGCGCGAGGGCCTGCGCGAAACCGGAGCCGCCAATATCGTCACCGCCGTGATCCTGGATTACCGGGGGTACGACACGCTGGGCGAGGCCACGGTGATTTTCACGGCGGTCATCGGAGCTCTCACCGTGCTCCGCGCCAAGGCGCACCGCAAAAAAGGGGGGCCGAAATGAAGGGAATGACGATCATCGTACAGACCATCACCCGCCTCGTTAAAATCTTCATTCTCCTCTACGGGTTGTATTTGACGCTGACCGGCCACCTGACGCCCGGGGGAGGTTTCGCCGGAGGCGTGGTCATCGCCTGTCTTTACATACTTCTCACCCTCGCCTACGGCCGGCAATGGGCGCTCAGGCGCTTTCCCCGGAGGCTGGCGGGCAGCCTGGACAGCGTGGGCGGATTCATCTTTCTCATCGTCGCCTGCCTGGGGTTCGGGTTCGGCGGGATGTTTTTCGTGAACTTCCTGGAGCGATTCTTTCCCGGCCGGCCCTTCGCGCTTTTAAGCGCGGGCACCATTCCCCTCAATAACATCGCCATCTGCCTGAAAGTGGCCGCCTCGCTGTTTCTGGTCTTCATCGTCATGGCCGGAGCCCGTTTGCTCGAGAAAAAAGACCGCACCTACGATTACAAACAGGAAGAGGAGGAGTAGGCGATGGTATTTCCGCTCTGTTTCGCATTGTTCGTCGTGGGACTGTATTGCGTTCTCGCCAAACGCAACACAGTCAAGATCGTCATCGGCCTGGCCGTCATGGAATACGCGACCAACCTCTTCTTCATCCTGCTGGGCTACCGGAAACAACCGCGCCTGGCCGACGTGCAGGCGCCCATCAGGGTTTCGGTCGCCAACCTAGACGATTTCTTTTTCAAGGCGGTGGATCCCCTGCCGCAGGCCCTGGTGCTCACGTCCATCGTCATCGGCGTGGGCGTCACCGCCCTGGCCCTCGCGCTGTGCATCAGGCTCTACCAGCGCTACGGCACGTTCGACATCGACGAGATGAGGAGATTGAAGGGATGATCCAGCTTTTGCCTCTCTTTGTCGCCATCCCCCTCGGCGCCGCCTTTCTCACCGCGCTGGCCGCCTTCAAGGCGCGGCGCCTGGCGGACGTCGGGAGCGCGCTGGCCACGGGCGCCCTGCTCGTCCTGGCCGTTATAACCATCGGACGACAGGGCGTGTATCCGGTGGGCGGCTTCCTGGCGCCCCTCGGGATCACCCTGGTGCTGGATGGTTTTTCCGTCCTCCTCCTCCTGATCGTGAACGGCATCGGATTCCTGGCGACCCTCTATTCGATCTCCTACATGGAGCGATACACCTCGAAATACAAATACTTCACGCTGTTCCTCCTCATGATCGGGGGGATGAACGGCGTCGTGATCACCGGCGACGTGTTCAACCTGTTCGTCTTCCTGGAGATCGCCTCCATCGCCTCGTACGCGCTGGTGGCCTTCGGCGGCGAGCACGAGGAACTGGAGGCTTCCTTCAAATACCTGGTGCTGGGAAGCGTCGGTTCGGGTTTCATCCTCCTGGCGATCGCCCTGGTGTACGGCGCGACCGGACAGCTCAACATGGCGGGCATCGCCATGGCACTGGCCGGAACGGACAAGCACTTGTTGATCGCCTTCGCCTCGGTGCTCTTTTTGGCGGGGTTCTCCGTCAAGGCCGCGCTCGTCCCCTTTCACCCCTGGCTTCCGGACGCCCACCCCTCCGCGCCGGCGCCGATTTCCGCCATGCTTTCCGGAGTGCTCATCAAGGCCCTGGGGGTGTACGCGCTGGCCAGGATCATTTTCAACGTGCTGGGCGCCACCCCGCTCTTCGGGATGATCGTCATGGGGCTGGGCGTGCTCTCCATGACCGTCGGCGTGATCCTGGCGGTGGGGCAATGGGACTTCAAACGCCTCCTGGCCTATCACAGCATCAGCCAGATGGGGTACGTGGTTCTGGGGATCGGTCTCGGGATGTTCATCCTGGCCAGCGGCGGGGACTCGGTCGTGGCCGGCACGGCCCTCCTGGGCGGAATCCTGCACCTGGCGAATCACGCCGCGTTCAAGTCCCTGCTCTTCTTCTGCGCGGGCTCGGTCGAATTCCGGACGGGAACGAGGATGCTCAAGGAGTTGGGAGGCATCCAGGAAAAAATGCCCGTCACGCGCCTTACCTGTACGGTCGCGTCGCTCTCCATCGCCGGCATCCCGCCCCTGAACGGTTTTTGGAGCAAGCTTATCATCGTGATCGCCACCATTCAGGCCGCCTTCACGTATCCGGGCCTGCTGGTGCTGACGGCGGTGACGGTGCTGGTGAGCTTCGTGACGCTGGTATCCTTCCTCAAGGTCCTGCGCTACGTGTTCCTGGGAGCCCTCCCGGACGCGTTCAGGAAAATAAAGGAATCGCCGTTTTTCATGGGCGTCACGATCGTCAGCCTGGCCCTGCTCTGCGCGGGTATGGGGCTGCTCCTGGTCCCCGCCGCGCGGGGGGCGATTCTGGATCCGGCGATCGAAGCGTTGAAACAGGGGCTCGGGTACGGAAGCCGGGTCCTGGCGGGCATGTGATCGTGCGGCCTTCAAGGAGGAGTTCATGTTGAGACGGGTGGCAACTTTTTTATTCGCCGCGGCAACCTGGTACCTGATCACCTGGCCGTATGATTTCGCGACAGGCGAGTTCAATATCGAAATTTCGGCGGCCGGCCTCGTCGTGGCGCTGATTGCGTCGATCATCCTGGGCCGGGTGTTCGCGCCGGTAAAGCACGCCCATAACATCTTGTACCGCCTTTTCTGGGCCGTCCTCTACCTTCCCATTCTGTTCTTCTACATCATCATCGCCAACCTGGACGTGCTCTACCGGATCATTCATCCCAAGCGGCCCATCAATCCCGGCATCGTCAAGGTGAAAACCAGCCTCAAATCGGCCTCCGCCCGCACGGCCCTGGCCAATTCCATCACGCTGACGCCGGGCACGCTGACCGTGGACATGAAGGAGAACGGCGTCATGTACATCCATTGCATCAATGTCCATACGGAAGACCTGAAACAAGCGACGCAGAAAATCACCGTGCGTTTTGAAAAAATCTTGGCAAAAGTCTTCGACTGACAGGGAGCACACGAATGGAAACCGTCATCCTGATTTTTATGGGAATATCGTTCGCCTGTTGTTTCTTATGCCTCTTCCGGATCGCCCGCGGGCCGACCGCGCCGGACCGGACCGTGGCCATCGATATCCTCGGGATCGTCATCGTGTGCTTCTGCGCCTTGATGGCGGTCCTGACCGGCAAGGATTTTTTCATCAACGCGGCATTGGTGTGGTCCCTGGTAAGCTTCATCGGCACGCTGGCGCTGTCCAAATTCCTCGAAGGGAGGGGACTGGATGACTAACGTAATCGCTTTCGTTCTGATGGGCATCGGCATGGCGTTCAATTTCTTCGGCTGCCTGGGCCTGATTCGTTTCCCCGACGTCTACAACCGCCTGCAGGCGGGCACCAAATGCGTCACGTTGGGCACCATCTTCGTTTTGGCGGGGACCGCCGTCTTTTTCGGATTCACGGGCACGTCGAGCCGCGCGATCCTCTGCCTCGTCTTCATCCTCATCACCTCTCCCACCGCCGCCCACGCCGTCTCGCGGGGCGCGCACCGGGCCGGCGTGGCCCTCTGGAAAAAGAGCGTGGTGGACCAATACAAGAAAGACAAGGAAGGCGAAAAAGGCTGAGCCGGTTCCGCCGATGGCGAGTTCGCTGCGAAACAAACTGCGGCCTCTTCTGACGGGGCGGACGGCCGTCGTGGGGGTGGGCAACACGCTGCGCGGGGACGACGGAATCGGGCCGGAGCTGGTGCGCCGGCTCACAGGCGCCGTTCACTTTGCGCTCTTCGACGCCGGTACGACGCCGGAAAATCAGCTGGGGCCCGTTATCAGGGCGGCGCCTGAAACGGTATTGATCGTCGACGCCCTGCATTTCGGCGGCCGGCCGGGAGATATTCGGATTTTCAAGCCGGAGGAACCGGGCGTCGCCGCCTTCACCACCCATTCCCTGAACCTCGAGTTTTACACCCGCTCTCTCAAGGATCGCGGTGTCGCCGAGATCGTCATTGTTGGAATTCAGCCGGCCGCCGTCGATTTCAGCGGCGCGCTGAGCCCTCCCGTGCAGCAAGCGCTGGATAAACTGGAAAAGATTCTTCGTTCGCTCGATGTGTAGCCGTCGCCGATGACGCGCCGCAGGAAAGAAAGAGAACCACTGATGACACGGGATCGCGCAGCGTAGCTTCAAGCGTTAAGAACCGATAACACGGATGAGGAAGGAAGAGAAACTACGGATGACGCGGATGAGCGCGGATGAAGAGAAGGAACATAAGGAAGCCGGGAAAAAGAAAAGCCAGGAAAAGAAAAAGGGGTAAAAACCGAAGAGAACAGCGGATATGGGAAAACTCAGATTTATCGGTCAATCGAAATGCACTTGTATAACGATATTTTTCTATTCCCTTTTTTTTTCCCCGCTACCTAGTTCTTTTCTCCCCCCATCCGCGTTGATCCGCAGTTTACTTCTCTTTTCCCGGTTTTTTCCCTTCCTGGCTTCCTCATCGATATTTTGGCAAATAAGCCCGGAAAATACCGGTTTTCAAGGCATGCCGATCACACGTACTTGCCGACGGCCGTCTCGATGAAGCGGCCATGCTTGACGCCCTTGAGGCTTAAAAGCTCGTCGGCCACGCGACGGATGCGTCCGGCGGTGCCGCGCAGGGCGATGATCTCGAGGCAGGTCCCTTCGTCGAGGTGGACGTGGAGGGAGGCGATCACGTCGTGGTGGGTGCGGTGCTGCCGCCCGGTGAGCTCTCCCGCCAGGCGGCGCCGGCGGTGGTCGTAGACCATGACGACGGCGCCGGCGGCCGGGGCGTCGGGATTCGCCACCTCGCGCTCGATGAGAGCCTCGCGCACCAGGTCGCTTACCGCCGCGGAGCGGGTGGCGTACCCCTTTTCCGCAATCGATCGGTCGAACGCCGCGAGAAGCTCCCGGTCGATGGTGACGCTGAATCGTTCCAAATCGCTCTTATCCCTGGCCATATTCTTACCTCCGCTCCCTGCACGGTACCACGGGGCGCCGATGGGGTACAAGGAGTGCCGGCGCCGGCCATGCGTGAAAAAAAAACGGCAGCTGATTGCCATACTTTTTATTTTCCGATATATTTGTTATCCAAGGTGATGGTTTTTGTTCTGTAAATCGACTGGCTGAAGAACGGGAACGCATCAAAGGCGCCGGGTTACGGCGCCACAGTTTGTTTGGTAATGTTTTTTTAAGTGAGCGAGAGTGGTTTTCTTGAGCCTCCCTTAGAAGAAATAATTATTAGACAACATTACGGAGGTTTATGTGCAAGACAGCAAACTCTATGTCGGCAACCTGAATTACTCTACGAGCAACGAAAAACTGCAAAACGTGTTCGGCGCCCACGGCACGGTCCTGAAGGTGAACATCATGGAAGGCAAGGGATTCGGTTTCGTGGAGATGTCGACCGTGGAAGAGGCCGATGCCGCCAAGCAGGCGCTCAACGGCACGGAGCTCGACGGCCGGAACATCAAGGTTGACAAGGCCCGCCCTCCCGCGGACAGGCCCCGCCGCAGTTACAACGACAATCGGTACTAAATTGTAGGCAATACAAGTTAAAAAAGTAGACAGCCAGTCGTATTTTACCGATTCGCCCTGAAAAACAAGTATTGCCCCAATCGAAGCAACCGCCGTAAAGCCCGGAAGGCTCCGGGGGAAATCATTTCTTGATTTCCCTCCTCATGTTGTCTTTTCTTTTTCACCCTTTTCCTTATCAGTGTAATCCGCTCCCATCGGTGTAATCTGCGGTTCTCCACCCAAAAAAACCGCCGCGACGGAATCGCGGCGGCCATGTGCCTGGAGGACGAAAACTATTTCTTGGCGGGAGCGATCTGCGTGAGGAGTCCGAGCTGCCAGGGGAGCTGCGAGTACTCAAGCTTCGCGGCTTCCCCCTGAGTGATTCCCAGACCCTGGTACAGGAAACGCAGGTTTTTCGGATCGATGGTCAGCGTCTCGTCGTAACCGTCGCGGAGAAGCTCGCCGTGGCTTATGTCACTGGTCCAGGGCTTGTCCTTGCCGAACGTCACGTTCACCCGACCGGCGAACGGATCGGCCTCGGTGCCGGCGAGGGGCGTCCACTCGCCGTCGAGCTTGTCGGCCAGGAAGGCCTTGTAATAGCGCAGGTTGGTCTTCCCGATGCACTCGATGAGCGCCAGGTACTGCTGCGTCCCTTTGATCCTATAAACGCAGGCGCCCTCGAAAAGGTCGAAACGCGGCATGTCCATGACCACCGTTACTTGTCCAAAACCGTTGGGGAAAGCCTCGAGCAACGTCCGGCACCGGTAAAATTTACCGTCATCACCCGAAGAGAACATGTACGCGTATTTTTCGTCGCAGATCACCCAGTAATCGATCCACAGCGAAGGGATGCCCTTGGGCAGGGGCCGGTAGAAGTACTGGGGCCGGCTCCAGTTCTCCGGCGGACCGATCTCGTCCGCCGTCGAATACGTTGGCGGCTGGGATTGGTAGATGAGGTACCATTTCTTTTGCGGCCGGAAATAGAATACCTGCGGCGCGCAGTGGTATCCGCGCAGATACTTGTTGGCGTCCATGTAGTACTGTGTGGCCTTGCCGGCTTTCGACCAGTCGCTGAACGTCAGGTAGGCCATGTTCCAGCTGCCGCGGGTGTCGGCGACCGTCGCGTACACGTGCCACGCCTCGTTGTAATACACGACGGTGGGGTCCTTGATCGATACGAGCTTGTGAGTATCATCCGAAATCGGGCTGATCAAAGCGGCGCTCGATTTCCACCGGAACGGCGTCATCAACGGCGTTTTCATCGGTTTTGCTCCGTCCGCTTGGGCTGATAGTGTTAACGGTAACGCACAAAATATCAGAACCGCGAGAATTATTTTTTTCCGCATCCTTGCCCCCTTTCTCGTCCCATCATAACAAAGCTCCGTACTGCTTGCCAAGTGGGTTCAGTACCCCACCCATTGCCTGACGATGAAACTTTGGCGCGAAACGGATCGGTAAAGGTCTTCCACGGTCGCCACGGAAGGGTCGATCCCGGGCAGGAGATCGACGCCGGCCCGCTTGAAACAGGTGAGCACGAAGTGGGAACAGTACGAATTTCATCTTTTTGAAAAAACCGATGCTGCCCGGCTTGGCGATATGGAGAATCTCGCTGTTGTTCACTTTTTCTCTCCCGACTCCAACGTACGAAAACAACGGCGCAACAGCCACGTTGTCCCCGAACGCGTTAATCCGCGGCGATGATCCGGCTGCGGCGGAACTTTTTGCCGCACTGTGCATCTCATAACACCACCCGGACCCTCCGCCCTGTTTTCACACAAGCCCCATTGACGAGCGGAAAATCTCCGGCCGTTTCGAATTCACGGTAATTCATCACGCGAAGAGCTCCCGGTCCTTGATTTTGCGGACGTCGGTGTAGTCCTCGAGCCACCAGGGCGCCTCGCCCGGCGTGCGCGGCGGGCGCCGCAGGGCGAACGATTCCCGCTTTCGCTTCATGTCGTCCTGCTTCATCCGGAAATGATAATGGTCGAAGAGGCGCACGGCTTCCACCGCGTACGCGGTCGCGACGCGCCGGTCGCGGATAAGGAGGAGATTCTCTCCGTTGGCGGTGTCCGCACTCGAGGAAAAGTTGTAGGAGCCTGAGTACACCCGGGCCGCGTCGGTGTTGAAGTCGACGACCACGAACTTGTGGTGCATGCGGACGCCGGCGCCGCCGGTCGGCTCGGCCTTGAACGGCTCGGGCACGCCCTTCTTCAAGGCGGCCGGGCGGACGAAGCCCACGTCCCCGCCCGGCTTCTGGAGGTCGAGGCCTCCGACCGCGCGGTCGGAAATGCCGTAAACGAACAGGTCGTCGCGCGCGGCGAGCTTGGTGACGGCGTCGCGGATCGGCCCGGGCGTCTGGTACAGGAAGGCGAGTGAAAAAAAGAGCGATGAGGCGGTGTGATCGGCCATGTCCTCGGCGACGCCCGCCAGCTTGGCCGAAGTGGACGCGTGCGGGGAAAACGTGACCTGCGCGTCCACCGTTTCGATTCCGAGCGGAGTCCATCCGGTCGGTTCGGAGGAGGCGAAACCCGACGGGCTCAGGGTCCAGTAGTTCTCGAAGGCGGCGAGGAAAGGCCGGATCGCCTTCTCCCCGTGGAGGATGAGCGCGTTGTTCGCCTGGACGAAAAGGCCGCGCCAGCTGAAATTCGTCGAGCCGCAGACCGCGGTCTTCTCCTGCGGACCGTCGACGACGACGGTCTTGTTGTGCTGCAGCCCGCTCACGTGCTGGCGCTTCACCCTGTCCGCACCGGCGGATTTGGCCAGACGCTCCGCGGCCGCGTTCTCCGCCGAGCCCTTCCGGCCGTGCGCGCCGGAGTCGTCGATGATGATCCGGAGCCGGCCGCCGAGCTTCTCCAGGCGCTCCACGAGCTCGGGCTCGTTGAGGTCGTAGGCGACGACGCTCACCTGCGCGCCTGAGTCGGCGAGCGCCCGGTCGAGGACGGCCGAGATCTCCCGCCGCGCCTCGAACCCCATCCAATCGAGCGCCTGCTCCCACTTCGGGTGGGTCGGTGTGAAGTCGAGGCCCCGGTCCGCCCGGGACGGCAGAAGCGTCTTGACCGGCCCGTCGGCCTCGTAGCGGTCGACGAACGCCTGCGATGAGACGAAGCCGCGGGTGAAGGCGACGTTGAGCGATCCCGGATAGGTGTCCCGCCGCAGCTCAATGGACGCGGTCTGCGCCTCCCCGTAGGAGAGCTCGTCGTGATCGTTCATGAAGACCGGTGTCACCCGGTAGGTGAACTCCCCGTTCATATCGGCATGCCTGGGGAAGTGCACCCAGCGGAATTTTTGGACCGGGGCCAGGAGGGTCGAAGTCCGTCCCCCGCTCACCCGGCCGCGGGCGTCCGGAAAGCTCAGGCGGTTTTTCAGCGTGAAGAAGCGATTGCCGCCGGGCTCCATGTATTCAATGGCGAAACCGGCGAATTCGTCGGGCGGCCGCCCGTTCTTCCAATTCATGGCGAGAAGGAGCATCCCCTCTCCCCGGTGCAGGGTGAGCGTGAACAGGGCGCGCTCGTTCGTGCCGCGTACCTGGAAATCAGCCGACATGGCGTCTCCTTTTCTTCACGGGATGGGAAAGCAATCGGCGACGGACTTCTGGAAAAAACGAGGAGAGCAACGGCTCCTTCTCAATTCTTGACTGCGCACGTGATGTTCTCTCGCAGTCAGGATATCCGTTTTTATTCGCGCGCGCAAGGGAGAGCTTGCGCGTCACCAGAGCCTTTCTCTATGCATCTTCCGTGCTGAAGAATTTATAAGGAAGCCAGGAAGGGAAGAAGCCAGGAAAGAAAATAAGATCAAAGAAGGAAAAAAAGCGAGAAGAAAGTGTTGTGTGAAAATTATCTCAACTCTATATTATTCTCTCTTCTCCCGGCTTCCTTTCCTCCTGGTTTCCTTATAAATTCCCCGGCAAGAAAATCCCGTCAGAGTGGATTTTTCGCACGGAGGGAGAAGGTGAGCGGGAGCTTGTCGCCGTATTTCTCGAGCCGCCACCAGCCGTCGGCGCCCTTTGTCATGTCCGGCAACTGCCGGTGGAAACCGACGTCGTGCTCGTTCAGGAGCTCGATGACGAGGCCGGCCCGGATGACGGCGTTGACGATGTCCGCCAGCGGCCAGAACCACTCGTAGGTTTTATTCTTCGGGACATACGTCTGGTCCGAGTAATCGGGGTGATCGTCGTCCCAGTGCGTCGGCTCGTCCTGGTGGAAATAGGAGTACTTGATCTTGAGCTCCCCTTCGAGGGTGTCGTCGAACATCAGGGTGAGGGGATGCTGTTCGAAGATGTAGAAGACGCCGCCCGGCTTGAGGAGGGAGGATATCGTCTCCGCCCATTTCGTGATGTCGCTGATCCAGCCGAGGACGCCCTTTGACGTATAGACGATATCGAACTTCTTATTGTTTTTTCCCGCAAGCTCAAGGACGTTCGACTCGATGAAATCAACCTGGAGTCCCATCTTCTCCGCCAGCTCCCGGGCGACGGCGAGGGAGGCGGGCGAAAAGTCCACTCCCGTCACCCGCGCCCCGTCCCGGGCGAGCGACAGGGTGTCCGTGCCGATGTGGCACTGGAGGTGGATGAGGTCCTTGCCCGCGACCGGGTAGAGCTCGCGCTTCTGCAGCCCGTCGATCCAGGACTCGCCGCGCACCAAGCCTTCGACGCCGTAGCTTTTCAGGTGGACGGGCGCCACCTCGTCCCAGTGGGCGCGGTTGGCCGATTCGGCGTCCCGATTATTCATCGCCATGTCGTTCTCCGTTCCCGTGAATCCGTCCCCTGTAGGCGGTGCTCTCGATCATGAGCAGGCAATCGCCGTCCATGAATTCCGTCGTGGCGGAATAACTGTAGGGCGTGGTGACTCGCTTGATCGCATTCACTGGTTCCTCCTTAAATCAACACGGCAAAATAAATGTGATATCTTTCCCGTTTCAAGCGAAAATCAAAGGCTGAATCGGCAACTTTCATTCGGGCTTATATCATATTTATATCGCGGTTCTTTTCATTTTCCCGCCCTGTTGTTTTTGTTTATTGCGAGTATTATTTTCCAACCCCCAGGGGGTTCAAGACGAAACCCCTGGGGGTTCAGGATAAAATCCCCGGGGGTTTCAGGAATTTCCTTCGCAATTTTCAATTATTTCAAACACTGAAACGAAATACAACTCCGCCTCAATACCAATACGACAGGTAATAAAAAGGAGGTTTTCCTTCCGTGTCATCCGTTTTCATCCGTGTCCATCTTGTATCAGGCGCGCGGGCCGCGCTCGCCCAAGAGGAGCTTCAGGTCCTGGATGTCCTGGGTGAGCTTCTCGCGGGAGAGGTTCTGGAAGCGCCTGGGGAGCATCTCCCGGCTCGTGCACTCGAGCACGGCCACCAGGTTCTGCAGGTCGATCTCGTGGGGGTAGGCGGGCGGCACGAAGTCGCGCACGGTCTGTTCGAGGTCATCCTTGGTGACGAAGACGTGGTTGTTCATGGCGGCCAGGAACTTGGCGCGGATGAGGATCGACTCGAGGTCGGCGCCGGAGAAGTCGAAATGGTTGCGGCGGAGCAGGTCGATGATGTTCACCTTCTGGATCTTGAGGTTGAGCTTCTTCACCAGGGTGCGGTAGAGGTCCTCCTTCTCCTCCATCGTTTCCGGGTAGAAAAGGGCGAGGTGCTCCTCGGCGCGGCCCTGGCGCTTCAGGTCGATGGGGA
>JAFGSW010000058.1 GCA_016934415.1 Spirochaetales bacterium
GACATATAGTTCCCCTTTCCCAAGGAACAGTATGCAGGATGGCGCCACCTGTTTCAATTATGTTGACGTCGCACTAGTGTCTTCTGGGATATTCCCATTTAGGAGCCAAATCAGAAATATTCTATCTTCTTCTCCCTCAACAAAAATATCTCTTCTTCCGGGGTCCATATTGCATGATTTCAGAAATGAATCAGGAGTTCTTCTTAGCATACTCTTTTATTTGAAAGTCAGTGTATTCTCTGGATAATTTGCAGCAATTTCTGGTGAATGTGTGGCAACTATTAATTGTGGTTGTGCCAGAAAAGCACATTTTAATATTGCAGGAAGTAAATTTCTCTGCCAAGATAAATGCATGGACATTTCAGGTTCATCAATCGAAATTACAGTTCCTCTACGGCGAGTAACTAATGCGGAAACTAATAAATAAAGTAGATGATACTCTCCTGAGCTCAAATTGAATTCAGTTAACTGGTTTCCATCATCATTGAATATTTGGAGACCCTCTTTTGGATGTACAACAATATTTTTATTAATAAAAAAAGAATTAACGGTTTTTATAAAAGTGTTTATTCTTTCAACGAGTAACACTCTTTCAGCGATTTTTGATTCTAAGAATTCAATATATGAACCAATAACCATAAGGGCATGAGGAGTAATTGTGGGATTTTGTTCATTTAAGATTTTAAAGAGTGCACCATAATCTAGTTGCTCTGTAGTTAATCCAAGGTCTGTTGCCGATTTATCAGATTTTTCAATTATAGTTAATCTATTTACTAAATCAGCTGCTTTAAACTCTTGCTGATCAATATTTGATAATCGCGAAATAATTTTAGGAAATAATTCAGGTTCCGAAGATATGAAATATCTTCGATAATCAATCTGAGCTTCACTTATGAAATGCCTGACTCGTCTAGATAATGGTGAATCATTTTTACTTATTTTTGTTTCTTTAACTTTGTCCAATTTTGACGAATGTGTTTTTTTGAAAAGTAAATACTCTTCAAATGTATCAAAATCTGAATCAACAAGGTCAATCGTTTTAATCCTTTCAGTACTTATAAAATCTAAATTGATGGTGCTCGTTTTATTAAAGTATTCATTTTTAAAATTATCTATTTTCTCGGTGTCCCAATCTTCTATATTGCCTTTTACTATAGGGAGATCGACAGTCATATCCTGATAACAAACTTTTAAGAATTCTTTATCCTTTTTTCTTACTATCGGTTCACATGTGATTTCAGAATTGTCAGAAAAGCGTAAATGCGCTCTTTCAAAGGGCATAATTCTAAAAATATCAAAATCCAATTTAGAGAAACCGTATATCATTTTTAATACAGTCGTTTTTCCTACACCATTTTGACCATCTATAATAATTAATGATGGCCTTTTATCAGATTCACTTCTAATTTCAAAAGGAATTGTATGATCATATTTGTGAAATAACTTTGTAACATGAAATTCCTTTAACTGCATAGAATCACCTCGATTCAAAAAAATGAACTAAAATCTATCATAATACTTCTCTAATCTTATAAATATTTTAATCTATAGGCCTAAATACTGCAATAATTTCTGTTGTCACCTTATGAATGAACTATTTTTTATGGAAAATCTTAATTCCGGTGGTCAGTCAAGATATTTTCATTCATCAAACTCCATCTTTGTTGAGTACGAAATTCCATAATCAATTCTCACTTTTCAATAATCAAATTTTTATATGAAAATCATATTTACAGAATACAAGACTCAGACTTCTTTTTACTATAAATATTTCAATGTGCTACAATGTAAGTGTTTTTTCACATTGGTTTTTGATTACAAACAAAGTATTGAATCTTCTTTTCAGCATTTTTCTTTTTAATATATGTGTTCACCCAATTCTATCCTTGCTCTCTCCAGAATTCGCACCGTGAATTGCGAGATTCTCTTCACTTTCATCGTGTCATCGGTTTGTATCGGTGCGATCGGTAGTTTCCTTCTCCCTTATCCGCGTTCATCCGCGTCTTATCCGTAGTTCTATTTCCTCTCCCCATCCGCGTCATCCGTCCTAACCGCTGGAAGCTACGCTGCGGTGATTCCGTGCCTATCCGTGGTTCTCTTTCAGCGCCGCCAGCAGCCCGCCTTTCAGCATGATGTCTACAGACCGTCCGCTCTCCCCGCAGCGCGCTCCGAACGAATAGTTTTTCGTCCTGTTCTCCACCGTGATCGGCTTTCCGTCGGCAAGGTGAGTGCGGAGGTCGCGGATGATGAGCGCATCGCCGGGCTCGATCTTGTCGTAGTCGGCGGGGTTGTCGAACTCGAGCGGCACGATGCCGAAGTTGACCAGGTTGGCGCGATGGATGCGCGCGAAGCTCTTGGCGAGGACGGCCTTCACGCCCAGGAACATGGGCGCGAGCGCGGCGTGCTCGCGCGACGAGCCCTGGCCGTAGTTCTCCCCGCCCACGATGACGCCCGCGCCCGCCGCCAGGGCCTTTTTATGAAATTCGGGATCGAGCGCCTCGAACACGTGCTTCGAGATCTCGGGGATGTTCGAGCGCAGGGGCAGAATTTTTGCGCCGGCCGGCATGATGTGGTCGGTGGTGACGTTGTCGCCGGTCTTGATGAGCACCGCGGCCTCGATCGCGTCGGGCAGGGCGCTCCCCAGCGGCACGGGCTTGATGTTCGGGCCGTACACGATCTCGGCGTCGGCGGGCGGCGCCGGCTCGGGCGGGATGAGCATGCCGTCGTCCACCTCGAGGTAACGCGTATAGTCGGCCTTCCTGATGCCGCGGATGCGCGTGGGATCGGTGAACTCGCCGTAGAGGGCCGCCGCCGCCGCGGTTTCGGGCGAGACGAGGTAGACGCCCGCGTCGGCGGTGCCGGAGCGGCCCTTGAAGTTGCGGTTGAAGGTGCGCACCGAGACGCCTTCCGTGCAGGGCGCGAACCCCATGCCGATGCAGGGGCCGCAGGCCGATTCGAGAAAGCGGGCCCCCGCGGTCAGGAGCTTCTGGGCGATGCCGGCCTTCACCGCGCTCACGTACGCCTGGCGCGAGCCGGGGGAGATGCCGAGCGATACGCGCTCGTGTATCTGCCGGCCGGTGAGTATGTCGGCGGCAATGCCGAGGTCGTTCAGCGAGGAATTGGTGCATGAGCCGATGACCACCTGGTCCACCTTTCGCCCCGCGATCTCGGAAACCGGGACGACGTTGTCGGGCGAGTGGGGCTGCGCCGCCATGGGGACGATCTCGTCCAGGTTCAGGTCGATGACGCGGGCGTAGCGCGCTCCCTCGTCGGCCGAGAGCCCGGCCCACTCGTGGCCGCGGCGCTGGAGGTCGAGCCACTTCCGCGTCGTCTCGTCAGAGGGGAAGACCGAGGAGGTGGCCCCGAGCTCGGCTCCCATGTTGGTGATGGTGGCCCGCTCGGGCACGGAGAGCGTCTTCACGCCCGGCCCGAAGTATTCGTACACCTTGCCCACGCCGCCCTTGACGGTCTCCATTTTGAGCAGGGTGAGGATGACGTCCTTGGCCGCGCACATCGGCTTGAGCCTGCCCGAGAGCCTGACGCCGACGACCTCGGGCATGAGGAGGTGAAACGGGGAGCCGGCCATGGCCGCGGCCACGTCGAGTCCGCCCGCGCCGATGGCGAGCATGCTCAAGCCCCCGCCGGTGGGCGTGTGGGAGTCGGAGCCGAGGAGCGTCTTGCCGGGAATCCCGAAGCGCTCGAGGTGCGCCTGGTGGCAGATGCCGTTGCCGGGTCGGGAGAACCAGACGCCGAACTTGCGCGCCGTGCTCTGCAGGAAGCGGTGGTCGTCCATGTTCTTGTTGTCCGCCTGCGAGGTGTTGTGGTCCACGTACGACACCGAAAGCTCCGTCTTTACCCGATCGAGGCCGAGCGCGGCGAACTGCAGGTAGACGAGCGTGCCGGTGGCGTCCTGGGTGAGGGTCTGGTCGATGCGGATCGATATTTCGCTCCCGGCGATCAACCTGCCGGACACGAGGTGGGTGGAAATTATCTTTTCGGTGACGCTGAGCGCCATGGGTCTGCCTCCTTGGATTTGCGGGCGATGTGTGTATTAATAATCAATCGCCGCGCGAGAGTCAAACCCGTGAACCCGGCTCTTCGTGTCCTCTTCCTCGGCCCTCGGACCGGTTGATTGACAAGACACTTGTGGAAATCGGCGTCTTAATCGACAATGCAAGGGAAGGAGCACTCTATGAAAAAAACCATTGCCTTCGCTCTTGCTTTGTTTCTGGCAGTCGCCGCAGCGGGCTTCGCTCAGCCGTATCACATCGATTTCGGCAATCTCCCGCCGGACCAGGCCTTCCGCCGGCGCGTCGAGGATTTTTTCAAAATTTATAAATATGTCAACCACTGGACTCCGGAATGGAAGTACGAAATCTCCAAGGAAAAGGCCGTGGGGATTATGGAGGCGCTCCTCAAGGAGACAGGGGACAAAATCGCGGCGTCTCCGGAAGAAAACATCGATCTTGCCCTTTTCCACTCCCTCCTCCGGACCTGCCTTTATAACCTGGACGCGGGCAATCAATATAACATCGTCTCCTCCGAACTCGCGGACTTGTCGGCGCGTCATCCCGCGGACTACCGGCCCTCATGGATGCTCGGCGCCTTTTATTCCCATGCCGGCAACTGTTTCGACGCCATCCGGCGATATCATTATATTTTTGAAAAGGTATTCACCGACGGTCGGATGTCCACGGATGTGGTGGAGGATTACTGCGCCGCCGCCCTCATGGCCCTTATGCCCGTACGCTGCCTCCATATGGCGGACCAGTTGGCGGCGGTGAACAACGCCGCCGATCCGACGGAGGCCTTCCCGCTTTATAACCAGGCGAAGGCCCAGTTGAAAACGCCGCCCGTCGGCACCGCCCTGCCGTACGACAAGGTTTTTTTGGCGCTCGAGCGGGAGCACGGCGCCGGCTTTCTATGCCGCCTCTTCGGCGCTTGGCTGCCCGTGAAGGAGGAATGGTCGGTAAAGCCTCTCGCTGTCACCGAAAAAGGCTCCGGGGGAATGATCATGACCGTGCCCCTGACGAGCGAAAAGGGCCGGCATATAGACGTGACGATCCTGACGCTCTTTCAGGCTCAGCCTCGGGAGTCGTTCGATGAGTTCTTGAAAAAGAACCTCAAGCGCTTCAAGAACGCGATCCCCTTCCAGGCCGGGAACCTGGACTGGCCGCTCCAGGTCTACGAAATTCGCGATTCGGAAACCTACCGCGAGAACGGAGGCGCGCATGGATTCGTGGCGATGCTCAAGCGCGCCGAGCCCAAGATAAAAGGGCTCGCCGTGGAGCACCCTTCGCACTTCCCGCGGGGAGACAAAACGGGCGCTGTCTACTATCAGGACAAGGGCGGCTACACCCGTTTCGACGGCGATATGTACTATTACTTTCTCCTCGACTCCTGCGAGGCGGTGTTCGACCAGTCGAAGGCCGCGTTCTTCGAATGGCTCGAGGGCGTGCTCCTGGATTGAGCGGAATCAACCCCAAGCCTCGTGAACACGGAGGAAAACTGCGGATGACGCGGATAGCGCGGATGGGAAAAAGAGGAAAGAAAAGAGAGTGTATAGAAGCGATGAAAACCGGCCTGCCCGATACGGCTCGATTTTTTAAACGGTTATAGTTCTCATACCTTTCACATTTACTTATCGATCCTCGCTCTTTTTCGCAGAAATCTTTTTTTCCTACCCCCCGTCAGTGTCATCGGATTCCATCAGTGTGAGCGCTGGAAACTCACTGGAAACGTCGTTGGGAGATGCGCTCCGCGATCCAGCGGTTCCCTTTCCTTCTTCTCTCATCCGCGTTTATCCGTCGTTTTCTTTTTTTCGCGGGTTTGGTTGACAAACCGGCTTGTACACACTATATTAACTACCATGGTAGTCAATAATATCCTTGAAGCCTTGAGGGACATTGGATTTTCGGAATACGAGGCGCGCGCCTACGTGAGCGCGCTCCAGTTGAAAACCGCCACGGCGTATGAGATCGCGCGGGACGCCCGCATCCCGACTTCGAAGGTGTACGGGACGATCGAACGCCTCCGGGAGAAGAAGCTCGTCTTCGAGACCTCGCGGGACGGCAAGAAGAAGTACGTGCCGCTTGCGGGGGACGAGTTTCTGGCGCGCGCGCGAAGCCTCTCCGAGAAGCGCTTTGAATCGCTCGCCCGGGACCTGAAGGAGCTCCCCGCGGGCGGGGACGTCTCGTTCATCTGGAACATCGACCAATACGACGCGCTCGTCGAAAAAAGCGGGCGGCTCGTGCGGGAGGCGAAGGAGACGCTTCTCCTCTCCCTCTGGCCCGAGGAACTCGAGGCGATCTTCGACGACCTGGCGGCAGCGGAGAGGCGGGGCGTGCGCATCGCCCTGATCCATTTCGGGATGAGAATCGGGCGAAAGGCGGGGACGATGTATCCCCATCCCATCGAGGACACGCTCTACGCCGAACGGGGCGGCCGCGGCTTCACGCTGGTCGCGGACTCGCGCGTCGCTGTCATGGGCACGATGTTCGGCAAAGGCGGGGTGGAGGGCGCCTGGAGCGCCAACCGCGGGTTCGTGCTCCTCGCCGAGGACTACCTGAAGCACGATATCTACATCATGAAGATCGTCAATCGGTTCGACCGCGAATTGATCGGTCGGTTCGGGCAAAATTACGCGCTGTTGCGCGACGTCTTCCGGGACAGGGAAGCGCGCAAAAAATGAAATCACCCTTCGCCCTCTCGGCGAAGAGTGGAAGGTGGGATCATGATCTACATCGACGGTACACTCCACAAGAATGGAAATGATGCGAAGATTTCGGTCTTCGACCACGGCCTCCTCTACGGCGACGGCGTCTTCGAGGGTATCCGCGTGTATCGCGGCCGTCCCTTCCGTCTTCAGGCCCACCTCGACCGCTTGTTCGCGGGCGCCCGCGCAATGCGGCTCGAGGTTCCGGAGACGGCGGCTCGAATCGCGGAGCTGATCAACGGGATGATCGAGTCCGACGGCCGGCGCGAGGCGTACATCCGGCTGGTGGTGACGCGCGGGGCCGGCGATCTGGGCCTCAATCCGCGGACGTGCCCGCGCCCTTCGCTCGTCATCATCCTCGACGACATCAGTCTTTACCCGCGCGAGTTCTACGAGCAAGGCATCACCCTCTGCACGGCGAGTTGGCGGCGGCCGCCGGCCGATTGCCTGAACCCCCGCATCAAATCGCTCAATTACCTCAACAACGTGCTCGCCAAGATCGAGGCGAACGACCGGGGCTGCCACGAGGCGCTCATCCTCAACAAGGAGGGATTGGTGGCCGAGTGCACCGCGGACAATGTCTTCTATGCAGAGCGCGGGCGGCTTTTCACGCCCGACCTCTCGGCCGGCGCGCTCGAGGGGGTGACCCGGGGCGCGGTGCTCGAGCTCGCCGCCTCCCTCGGGATCGAGGCGGCCGAGCGGCGGGTGAACCTTTACGACCTCTATGCGGCCGACGAGTGCTTCCTCACGGGCACCGGCGCCGAGCTCGTGCCGGCCGTGGAAATCGACGGCCGCGCGGTCGGCGCCGCCCGGCCCGGACCGATCTTCGCCCGCATTCGCGAGGCCTTCGCCCGGCTTGTTGAAGAAGAGAGTGCGCTGCGGCCGGAGTTCGCCGGGGCTCGGCGATGAAGGTTCTTCATGCTTTCGAAAAACCGAATGCGGTTTTTCGAAAACTTCCATATATGTAAACTAGAAATTGCCGGAGAACCTACTATCAAGCTTTCCGAGTATTTCAGATAAAATTACCGGATAAATCATTCGTTCTTATAATTCCGGCAATTTCATTATTAGGGAGCGGAAAAGCTCAACTTTTTCGCTCCCTAATAATCGATTCCCTTTATATTCTTCATCCCCCGCCGGAACGGGTGCCGCACCTCTTCCATCGACGTGACGAGATCGGCTTTCGCGAGGACCTCCGCCGGCATGTCGCGGCCGGTGAGGCAGACGTGCACGTGTCTTGGCCGGGCGGCGATTACGTCCAGAACGGCTCCCGTGTCCACATAGCCGTAGGCGAAAGGATACGCGATCTCGTCGAGAATGACGAGGTCGTAATTTCCCGTGGCGATTTTTCCGGCGGCGAGCTCCCACGCCGCGTGTGCGGCCCGCCGGTGCGCGGCGGCCCTATCGGGTTTGAAAATGAAGCCTTCTCCTAAAACGTGGATCTCAAACCGGTCGCCGAACGCCCGGGCGGCCTCCCGCTCGCCGCTCGCGTTCTTTGGGCTCTTCACAAACTGGACGAGACAAGCCGACAGCCCGTGGCCGAGCGCGCGCAGGGCGACGCCCAGCGCCGCGGTCGTTTTCCCCTTGCCGGGGCCTGTGAAGACGATGACGATTCCCTTCTGTTTCATGCCGTAAACCTGCGCCACAGTGTAGCGCGTAAGCCTTCTCTGGTCAAAGGATTCACTACCGCTGGAAAACATGATAATAACCACGAAGGACACTTCGTCTTTTTCGTGGTTGATTCTCAGCCGATAATTTTAGGGTGCGGAGTTCTTCCTTTCACGAAGGAAATTTCGTATACTGAAAACGACTCCGTCCTGCGACGGAAAAGAAAGCGATGAGGGACCTATGCCGCGCGGTAACGATCGTGCCCTGAGACGCATCATCCGGTTGGATTCCGAGCTCACCCGCATCAAGGACGAGGACATCCTCCTGGAAAGGATTCTCCTCGAGGCGCGCCGGGTCGTCCGCGCCGACGGCGGCTCGATTTACGTCGTCGCGGGCAAGACCCTCGCCATCAAATACTCGCAGAACGACACCCTGCAGAAGGGGCTCCCCGCCGGCCAGAAGCTCATTTACTCGCTTTTTAAAATCAAGATCAACAAGCAGACGATTTCCGGTTATGTGGCCGCCACCGGTCAGATGCTCAACCTCCGCGACGTCTACCGGCTCCCGAAAAAGGCGCCCTACCGTTTCAACCCGTCCTACGACGAGAAATCGGGGTATCGCTCCAAATCGATGCTCACCGTGCCGCTGCGCACCGCCGCGGGGAAGATCATCGGCGTCATCCAGGTGATCAATGCGAAAAGCAAATCGGGGACGATCATCCCCTTCACCAAGGCCGACGAGCTCGTCATCTGCCACTTCGCGGACAACGCGGCCACGGCGCTGGAGCGCGCCCAGCTCACCCGCAGCGTCATCCTGCGCATGATCCGCATGGCGGAGCTGCGCGATCCGCGCGAGACCGGCGCGCACGCCAACCGGGTGGCCGCCTACTCGGTCGAGCTGTACGAGGCCTGGGCGCGCCGGCACCGCGTGCCGGAGCGGGAGATGCTCCACGACCGCGACATCATTCGCAGCGCGGCCATGCTGCACGACGTCGGCAAGGTCGCGATCTCGGACACGATCCTCAAGAAGCCGGCCCGCTTCACCAAGAGCGAGTTCGAGATCATGAAGCGGCATACGTACCTGGGCGCCCGGCTGTTTTCAGACGAGCAGTCGGAGTTCGACCACTGCGCCCGGCTCATCGCGCTCACCCACCACGAGAAGTGGAACGGCGGCGGCTATCCCGGGCACGTCGATCCCGCGACGGGCAAGCCGACGAAAAAAGGCCGGGACGGAAAGGCGCGCGGCCTGAAGCGCGCCGAGATCCCGATCGTCGGGCGCATCGTCGCCATCGCCGACGTCTACGACGCCCTCTGTTCGCGGCGCGTGTATAAGCGCGAATGGCCGCAGGAGGAGGTGCTCGAGGAGCTGCGGGCGCTTTCCGGGAAAAGCTTCGACCCCGAGTTGATCGAGCTCTTTTTCGAGATCCTGCCGACCATCAGGCAGATCGCGAACCGTTTCGTGGATGAGTGATCCGCTTGCGAAGAATTTCTAAGGAAGCCAGGAAGGGAGAAAACCAGGAATTAAGAAAATAAAAAAAAAGAATGATCCGGCAGTCTGGGTTTTTTTTATTCCTTGCATCAATATCCCTTTTTCCCTGGTTTCCTTTCTTCCTGGCTTCCTTAGAAATTCCTCTCTCTTCAGGATTGTATTGAATAAACGCCCGGACCATCGTATAGTATTCGCGAACAATATGAGCGCGAACGCTGCACCCGAAACCGTCAAGGTCTTTTTCATCGAACCCACCGATCCCATCAAGATGATCATGAACGTGCTCATCCGCCTTAATTTCGAGGTGTATTCGGTCCAACTCAAGGACTCATACCGGCTCGTGCCCCTTCTAAAAACCTTACCGCGGAGCGTGGTGTACATGTGCCTGCTCTCCTCGAACGACGCCGCCCAGTGGCTCCCCTACGTCGACATGCTCCAGAAAACGCACGCCTCACAAATCCAGTTCGGCGTATTCGTCTCCCCGATCATCGACCGTCCGGCCTCCATGGCCTTCCTCCGGCGGGGCGTCGCGACCATCGACCTGGCGCTCCTGCAGACGAACGCGCTTGAAACCTTGAAAAAAATCCTCCTCTACTTCGAAGCCCGTGAAAAGAGGAAGTTCGTGCGCGCCCGCGCCGTGGGGGCCTGCCAGGCGCACTTTCAATTCAAGAACCTGCAGGACGCCATCAAGGGCGAGCTGGTGCAGATCTCGATCCGCGCCTTTTCGGTTAAGCTGGAAGTGAACGACAAGGTGTTTTTCAACATCGGCGAGCACGTACCGGAGGTGACCATCATCCTGCGCGGCAAGCGTGTCCGCATCGCCGCCCGCTTCATGGGGTTCGACCGCGCCGCTCCCGAAACCGCGGTGTTCCTGAGCAGTTACCCTTCCGGCGAGAGCGGCAAGCTCGTCTACCATCAACAGCTTCCCAAGGAAGTGCGGAACGCGATTTACGAGTACATCGAATACTACCTGCGCGAGGACATCAAAGTCCGCCTGGCCGCGCTTCCCGAGGAGCGCCCCCCGGCCGAGACGCTGGAATTCATCTATCCGTAGTTTTTTTCGTTATTGCAGCTTATACCCGAACTTTCGGATCATCTCCCGCCGGACCTGACGGTCGGCGTCGGTTTCCACGCCCTTGGGCGGGGAGCCGTCCACTACGCCGACGATGCCGTTGCCGCCCGGCGTCTGCGCGACCAGGACCTGGAGCGGATTGGCCGTGGCGCAGAATACGCGCGCCACTTCCTGGCAGTCCTTGACCGCGTTCAAGAGGTTGATGGGGAAGGCGTTCTTGACGATGAGATAGAACGAGTGGCCGGCCCCGACCGCCACGGCGGCAGCGGCGGCGGCCTTCACGAGCTCGGGATCGTTGCCCTCGGTGCGCACCAGGCAGGGGCCCGACGCCTCCGAGAAGGCGAGACCGAACTTGATCCCCGGCACCGAGCCGATCGCGATCTCGGCCAGGTCCTCGGCGGTCTTGATGAAGTGAGCTTGTCCGACGATGATGTTGGCGTCCGCGGGAATTGCGATGGCGACGGCTTTAATGTCCATGATGAACCTCCTCTAGCGGCCGTAATCGTAGAGACGCACGGCCGTGCGTCTCTACGATTCGACCCTGCGGGCCCTCACGCCCTCAATAAATCCAAATCGATCTCCGCCGCCACGCAGGGCGTCTGCACGCCCCAGGCCTCGAGCACCTGCGGGTGGACCTCGCCCATCACGCCCACGCACTCCTTTTCCACCATGATCCGGGCCGAGCGGCCCTTGATGAAGCGGGGGTCGTCGAGCGGCTCGAGGACGTACTCCCGCGACAGGTAGTACATGAGGCCGGAGAGGTCGGCGCTCACGGCGTTGAAATCCGCCGCCCGGTCGGCGACGAAGAGCGAGAGAAAGACGCGCGTGGTCGAGCCGTAGTTTTCCGACGGATCAAGCCGCGCGATGCGGCCGGCCTCGAAGAAGCGGTGCGGGTAGACGGCGTTGGCCGAGCCGGCCTCGGTGGCGAGAAGGTTGGGGAGGATGGAGTTCCGCACGGCTTCGTAATTCTCCGTCATGGGATTGGCGATCTCGAGCAGGTCGGTTCCATCGCCCTTCATTTTCCCCACGATGTCGGCCTTGGCGCCCAGGTAATTGTAGATCATCTCCTGGTAGCCGAGCCCCACCATTATTTCGCGGGCGCGCCGCGTGAACTCCTCGCGCGGCGAGAGCCGGCCGACGGTGAAGGCCTCGGGCTGAATGGGGCTGAAACTGCCCAGTCCCCGGCCCATCATGATTTCCTCGATCGCGTCCACCGGGTGCATGAAGTCATTGCGGAAGGGCGGCGGCTGGAGGACGAAGACGTCCGCGGACTTGGCACCGCCTGTGGTGAGCCCCTCGGCTCCGCTCGGGGCGGGCTTCGCCGAACCACGCTTGACCGAATTGCCCATGCGCTTGAGGCAGGCGAGGGCTTCGGAGGCGGCGATCTTGTCCCCGAGCAGGCGGACCGCCTCGGAGAGCCGGAAGGAGACCGGCTTCTGGAAATAGAAGGGAGTGACGATTGTCTGCCCGTACGGGGTCTCGAACGGGTATTCGACCGACACCGGTTCGATCTCGTATCCTGAGTCCGCCATATTGCAGGCCACGACCGAACAGGCGAGGAGCAGGGTGTTGAGGTCGGTGCCGGTGAGCTCGATGAAGAGGCTCGCGTCCCCCACCTCGACCGCGCCGAGCTTGGCGCTGTTGATGACGGGAGGCAGGCTCAAACACTCACCGTGCGCGTCCTTGAGATACGGGAAGCGTTTGAAACCGGAAATGATCGGGCCGAACTCGACGCCCTTCGGGTGCCTGGCCAGGATCTCGCGCAGGCTCATTTCCTCCTCCAGGCCGAGCGGGGTGAAGCGCGTTTTGTCGGGATCGGCGGCCGTGTAGTTCACCGGGTAGGCGATGATATCGGACCGATAGACGCCCATGGCGATGCTCTTGCGCTTGCGGCCGTAGTTGCCGCAGAGCTTCTCCTGCGTCTGGATGAGGTCGATGAGGCCCGCCTCGTCGACCTTAACCCCTGAGGCGACGAAGGCGGCGATGTAGGACCGGATCGATTTCAGCTTCTCGTCCACGATGATGCGTTTTTTCGGCGTCGCCTTTTTGCCCTTGCCCGCGGCGAAGAACTTGTACGCCGGGCGCTCGCCGGTGAGCCAGGTGCGCACGGCGCGGGCCAGGCCGACGCTCGACCAGAGATCGGGCCGGTTGGTGTCGTTGAGCTCGATTTTCAAGACGCCGTGCTCCTCATCGACCTCGTCGAGCTCGCCCTTGGCGCACTCGAGCACCTCGACCAGCTTGTCTTTGGTGAACTTTTTCCCGATCTGCTTGAAGAATATGTCGCGGTTGACTTCGATTTTCGGCACGGTCTAGCTCCTTCTCATGAGACGGACTTCTTCGAGGTCGTTGGAGAACAGGTGGCGCAGGTCGTTGAGGCCGAGGGCCATGAGCGCCATCCGGTCGATGCCGAGGCCCCAGGCGAGGACCGGCACCGTGACGCCCAGGGGCTCGGTCACCTCGGGCCGGAAAATGCCCGACCCGCCCAGCTCGAACCAGCCGAGCTGGGGATGCTTGATGTGCACCTCCACCGAGGGCTCGGTGTAGGGGAAGTAGGCGGGGACGAACTTGACCTCGGTGGCGCCGGCCACTTCGGTGGCGAACATCTTGAGGAGGCCGAGGAGCGTGCGCAGGTTGACGCCCTCCCCGAGGATGATGCCCTCGGTCTGGTAGAAATCCGCCAGGTGGGTGGCGTCGATCTTGTCGTAGCGGAAGCAGCGCACCACGCCGAAGTACTTGCCCGGGATGCGGGCGCGGGTGAGGGTCTGGGCGGAGATGCCGGTGCCCTGGCTGCGCAGGACCAGGCGCCGGGTGAAGTCGCGGTCGAAGGGATAGCGCCAGCCGAGGCTCCCCGTCTCCCAGCCGTTCTCGTGGGCGGCGGCGACGCGCGAGAGGAACGGCTCGGCGATTTTTCTGGCGTGCGTGGGGTTCTTCACGTAGTACACGTCATGGATGTCCCGGGCCGGGTGCGATTGCGGCATGAAGAGCGCGTCGCAGTTCCAGAAATCGGACTCAACCATCGGGCCGTCGAATTCCTCGAAACCGAGGGAGACGAGCTTGTCCTTGAGCTTGTCGAGAAACTCGACGTAGGCGTTCTTGCGGCCGGGGATGACGCGGGCCGGCGGCGCGCCGACATTGAAGGAGCGGAAGCCGCGGTTTTTCCACTCGCCGCTCGAAAGAATTTCCGGGGTGAGCGCGCCGATCTCGTCGCCGGTGACCCCGCGCGCTTGTAAGGCGGAGCGGATCTCGGCCGCTTCCGGGGCGAAGGCGAAGGTGACCGCCTCCCGTTCGAGAATCTTGATCGGAGAACGGGCCGAACCGCGCTTGGCGCCGAGCTCGGAGGCGAGGGCGCGCGCGTCGTTATCGAGCTCGTCTTCGGGAATGCTTTCCGAAGAAGAAAGCCGCTGAAGCAGGACTTTTTTAGGTGTCACGAAAATTGCGCGTATTTCTTCATCGGCTGCTTTTGTGCTTATGTGCTTGTCTTCTGTGACATAGAGAAAACCTTTTTTTGACATTTGGCCGAATGATGACCCGGCGTCTTTTTGCTCTAATCCCGTCTTTTGGGCTAATTCGCTCACATATATAGGCCCATTTTTTAGGCTATTCAGGATCAATTCCTCGGGCGTCCCCTTCTCCAGGTAGTCTTTCCCCAGGTCGGTGAGGGCGTAGGAGACGATCGTCCGCCGTGCGGCTTCCCGGACCAGCCCTTTCTGCGCCAGCCAGCTCAAAACCTGGTTGGCCTGGCTCGTATTATAACCGAGCTTCGCCTCAATGGCGGCTGCCGTGAGCGATTCTTCCTGCGGCAGGCCGAGGAGGAGCTTTATTTCCAGCGGGTGCAGGCCTTCCAGGATCGTATTGTTATTCATCGGTTCGACTCCGTTCACTCGTTATCGGTGCGGTTGCGTGATTGGGCTCGCGGGACGCAGGTGATCCGCGTTTTTTTATCTTTATATTTCCCTGACGCCACAGGCAGGATACTATAAAGGGAGGGGTTTTTCAATAAGTACCTTCTCCATCAGACCTTACATACAGGGGCTCGGGGCAGTCATCGGGAAGAGGAGATCGCGAAGTAAGAAAAAGAAATATAAAAAGGAATTGCTATGTGTGATGAGTAAACTCGGTTGTGAATCTGATCTGGAAAAAAGTCAGAGCACCCAGGAAGTAGAAGAAATTACTCTACTTTTTCCCTCTCTTCTCCGCGTTCTCCGTTTTCGGAGCCTGCCCCGAGCGTAGCCGAGGGGTGCTCTCCGTGTCCTCTTCTGAGGCGGGCGAGGTCAGACCGCCCCCCAAGTGGCGAACTCCTTGCGGGAGGACCGTTGAACTTCCTCAAATTTTTTCCCCTCGTCGATGAGCTTGGAAAGCCGCCTCATCGTTTTCGGCTTGATGAATACGCCCTTTTTCAGGGCCTCTGCCTCGACCACCGGGCGGTCGAGCTTTCCTTCCGCGAAAAACCCGTAGCCTTTCGCGAATTTCACTTTTTTGCCGGTCACGGCGCATTTTCCGCTTATCGGCTCTTCGATGGTTTCAAGGTAGATCTTCATGGCGGATTAGTACCTCTTTCGCCATAAATGTTAATCAAGGTCGGGCAGATTTTCAAGCGAATTTCAAGTTCTTCTCCCGGGCATGACTGAACGGCGAGGCGAGCTTGCGGGTAGCGTCGCGGGCGACTATACTTCAATGCAGCATGAGCCATCGCCTTTTCTTTTGGCCAGCCCTCATCGCCGTCACCCTGGCCGCCGCGCCCCTTTCGGCCGAAGAGGCCGGAACCCGGGTCTTCCGGCAGACCGTGACGGTCTTTCCGCAGCTCGACCTGCAGCGCTCCCTCGGGCCCGACGTCTACCTGCGCGCGATCTACGAGTGCCTCGCCTTCGGGCATTTCCGCGGTACGGCCGGCCTCTCGCTCTCCTTCACGCCGTTCACGATCGACGGCTATTTCCTGGAGCTGGCCGCCGACGACCTCTTCGGTACGGGCCTGGGAGTCCACCTCAAGGCGATGGGCGACGAGTACCCCGAGTACGGCCGCGCGGCCAACACCCTTCAGCCGTACCTTGTCTGGCGCTACGCCTTCGTCGACCTGGCCTTCGGGGTCGCCTGGAGGTTTCTCGTCACCGACCCGAACTGGCTCTGGTGCCTGTTCGACTACGACCCGTTCATGGTGGAGGCGATTTTTTACTATAAAATAGGCTTCGTGTTCGAGCTTTTCGACAAGGCCTGGACGATCTCGGTCTCCTTGAGCAACCAGGACGAGTTTTACGTCGGCAACTTCGGGACCTTCACGCTTTTGATCGGCAATCGCCTTACCCTCGATGAAAATTGGAGCGTCTTTTTCGACTTCATCTGGCGGCCGGCCGGCACGATCGCCCTCACCGCGGTCAATTCCGATTTCATCTTCCGGTTGGGGGGGAGGCTGTCGTTGTGAAAAGATCGATTCGCTTCACTGTCCTCAGCTTCGTCGCCTTGATCCTCTCCTGCAACCTGGACGGCTGGGGCTGGCTTTTCTCGAGCGACGTCGATGACCGGTACGCCGATAACCAAAGCCTGACGGCGCCGACCTTCGCGGGTCCGCTCTCCGAGCCGTTCTCGTTCGTCGTGATCGCGGATACGCACGTGTTTCCGGGCAATGACACATCCAGCTATTTTATGGACTTTATAAACCAACTGATCCCCGGCCCGAATGGGGACCGCTTCGTTCTTGTCTGCGGCGATCTGGTCCAGGATGGGGCACTCGCTGATTTCCAGACGTATGCGGACGAGGCCGCGGACATCGAAAGCCTGGGCGTCACCGTCTATTCAGTGCCCGGCAACCACGACCTCTACAACAATGGCTGGCCCAACTATCGCGCCGTGCTCGGTCCGAGCATGTACACCCTCGCGGCCGGGCCGGTGCGCATCGTCGCCATTGACTCGGCCAATGGCACGCTCGGCGGGCCGCAGCGGGCCTGGCTCGAGGGCGTGCTCGCCTCCCGCGCCGAGCCTTACTGCGTCACTTTCACCCACATGGAGTTCTTCTCCGAAGGCATCACGGAGACCCAGCAGTGGACCGACATCAATGAGGCCTACTCGCTCATGCACCTCTTCGAGACGTCGGGCGTCAATATCCATCTTACCGGCCATACACACAGTTATTTCGTCAGGACCATCAACGGTACGACCTATCTCACGGTGCCCAGCTTCGCGCATGGGTTCGTGCGGGTGACGGTGAGCGGCGGGGTGAGTTGGGAAGTGATATATTTTTCATAACGTGCATATGACGAATGCGTCAAAGGAGGAAACACATGCATCGCGGAAAAAGTACCGGCCGGCTCATCGTGCTTGTGCTTGCCCTGGCGGCGGTGGTCGCACTCGGCGTGAATTGCACTGTGCAAAAGCCCAGCGCCGAGGAGAAACAGGTCATGGTCACCGTCGGGGATTTCGAAAAATACGGATTCGGACCGTCGGCCTCTCCCGACGCGTTCGAGCGATTCACGAAAGTGTCGATCCTGTCGACTCACATGATCCTTCAATATTACTATGAGCCGCCTGAGTCGGACGACTCGATCAAATACCTGTATGAAATGCTGCAGGTGCGTGAAAAGCCGGCCGCGCTGGACGAAAACAAATCGTTGCAGGAATCGATGGTGAAAAACGTCTTTTCCTCTCAAAAAATCTCGCTCCGCGAGGAAAAAACCGGATTTGCCTACGGGAAGCGAAATAAAGTCTTTTCCATTTTAACCGAGGAAGGCGTTCCCGTGGGAAGCTACATCACCATCGGCGACGAGCGGTTGGATTGCGTCTTCATGAGCGTCGGGGTGGTGGTGAATGAGAAGGAAGTGCTCGAGGAGTTGTTCCGGAGCAAGCTCGATGCGGCGAAAGAACTGGCCGTCCGCTAGCAGGTTGTTGAAAAAGTTGAGTTTTTTCAACAACCTGCTCATGAAATTGCCGGTGTCTATTTTATATATGGCGAATTGAGTAATAAACAGCCGAAAAACCATGAAAAAACTCCTATAATGGGTTCCGGCAATTTCTGGTTTACATCTGTGGAAGCTGTTGAAAAACCGCCTTCGGTTTTTCAACACCCTGCCGGGGGTCAAGCGATGCATTCAATCCGTAAAGAGCCTACACGTTGAACCGGAAGTTGATGATGTCGCCGTCGCGGACGACGTACTCCTTGCCCTCCAGCCGGTACGTGCCGGCCTTCTTGCACTCGGCTTCCGAGCCGTGCGCCTTGAAATCGTCGAAGGAAACCACCTCGGCGCGGATGAATCCCTTCTCGATGTCCGTGTGGATCTTTCCGGCCGCGTGCACGGCGATCGTGCCCTCCCGGATCGGCCAGGCGCGCACCTCGTCCTCACCCGCGGTGAGAAACGAGACGAGGCCGAGGCCCCGGTAGATGTGCCGGACGAAGCGGCGGCTGGCCGGCTCGGTGAGGCCGAATTCTTTCAGGTAGGCCGCCTGCTCCGCCGGGGCGATCCCGGCGAGCTCGTGTTCGAGCGCGGCGGACAGGGCGAAGGCCGAAAGGCCGTCCGCGTCGAGCAGTGTCCGCAGGTCGGACGGTATTTCGCTTTCGCCTTCCGGCTGGTTGACGAGGACCGTCGGTTTTTTCAGGGAAAGAAAATTGTAATTGACGACGCGTTCGAGCTCCTCGGCCGTGAGCTCGCCTTCCTTCGGGAACCGCATCTCCTCGAGGAGCGCCTTGAGCTTCTTGAGCGTGGGAAGCTCGGGCGGATTCTTGCGCTCCTTGGCCTCGCGCTCGAAGCGCTTCTCGATCACCAGGATGTCAGTGAGGAGGATGTCGTCCCGCAGCTTCCCGTACTCGGCCGCCGGGTTTTTCAGCTCGGCGGTCAGGGTCGAATCGAAGTTCCTGACGACGAGAATGAGGGTGTCGGCCTTCTGGACGAGATTTTTCACCTTGGAGGAAATGACGCTCTCGCGGTCCGCGGGCAGGTTGAAGTCCGAGACTACGAATTCGGCGTACGTTTTCTTTTTCGGCTTGTAGACATCGGAGAGGTAATCGATGCGCTCGTCCGGGACCTTGATGGTCCCCATCGTTTCCTCTTTTTTGGACGGCTCGAGCCCGGTGAGAGCCTGTAAAATGAGCGTCTTTCCCGAATGGGGCAGGCCGAGCAGTGCTGCTTTCATATCGCTTTCTCCATCGTCTTATTATTATCAGAAAGCCCCGTCGTAGGGAACCCGGAGGCGCTCCCCGCTCGAGGACGGCTCGAACAAGAGAGGCTTGTTCGGAAAAGGGCGATGCGAACCGATGCCCCACCGTACCGGTTCGCCCTAAAACAATCTCCCTTCGACTTTTATATCGGCGTTCGTTTCAGCGTACTCGACGTGGAACTTGTGTTCCCCGTCGCTTTCGATCGCGGCGGCCGCGGGAACGACCAGCTCCCGCTCCTGAGCCGTTTTCACCTTGAAGCCGTAAGGCGCATTGCGGTGCGCGAACGTCTTCCCGGCGCCTTCGTGCTCCGCTATGAATTCGCGGTGCCGTTCAATCCGCTCGCGGCCGAGACGCGCCGCGGCCGGCCCGAACGCGGCCAGTCGGCGCGAGGCTTCGGCGAGAAGGGCCGGGTCGAGGTCGACGGAGAGGCTGTGCCGTCCCAAAGCCGCGGCGGCCAGGGCGGTTGTTCCGGTGCCGGCGAACGGGTCGAGCACGACGTCGCCTTGCAGTGAATACATGGCGATGAGGCGGCGGGGGATTTCGAAGGGGAACGCCCCGCTTCTCGCGCGGGACGGGATTTCGGAGTCGAGAGCCTGGCGCTTGCCGCCCAGCTCCCAGAGGTCGGAATACCAGGCGTTCCGTTCCTCCCAGAAGAGCGCGCTGCGCCGCCGCCGTTCCTTGTCCGCCGGCGCCGAAAAATCACGTTTGCCCGGCAGGCGAATGACGAGGATGTACTCGTGTTCCAGCGTGACGTAGGCCCCGGCGGGGAGAACGCCCGAGCCCATGAATTTATTCGGGGCGTTCGTGCTTTTTCTCCAGATGATCCGGGGAAGAACGTCCGCGCCGCGACCCGTAAAATATTGTTCGACTCGCGAGTGGTTGGGGTACAGCCGGAAGACGCCGCCGATCGTGCGCGTCGCGTCGCCGATGTTGAGACAGACGAATCCGCCGGGTTTCACGACCCGGAGAAGCTCGTCCCAGGCCTGGTCGAGTTCCGCGTGCATGAGTGTAAAGGCGGCCGAACCGTCCCCGTCGTCCAGGGCCCGGCCGACGCCGGAACCCGCCGCGCGAAAGACCTCGTCCCACATGGCGATCATGGGATAGGGGGGCGAGGTGACGACGAGATCGACGCTGCCCGGCCCGAGCATGGAAAGCCCGCGTGCGTCGGCGGCGATGAACGAGTGTGAAGTCGGAGAGATCGGAGGGACGGGAGCGCTCATGACGGTAGGGAGATTGTAAGGGAAGTGAGCGGAAAGTCAAGGGGGGAGGGGGGCGTTGTCTCCGAACTCAATACCTGCTCAACGAAGTGCCGCGAAATAAATATCCGGAGCCTGCCCTGAGCAGCTTCGGAGCAGGCACGCTCCGAAGCTATTCGAAGGGCGTCCTCTTGTCAAGGCTCGCGTGAGTCACGCCCTCGTGTGCAATCCCGGCGTTTGAAACTGGAATTTTTTATCGCCGAAGAGCGAGACGCATTCCTTGACGACGACCGGATCGAACAGTACACCCGAGTTCGTGATGATGTATTCGAGGCCGAAGTCCACTCCCAGGGACGCCCGGTAGGGACGGTGGGAGGAGATGGCCTCCATGACGTCCGCCACGGTGAGGATGCGCGACGGGAAGAGTATCTGATCGCCCCTGAGCCCGTCGGGGTAGCCGGAGCCGTTGAGCTTTTCGTGGTGTTGGAGAACGATCTTGGCGATGGGCCAGGGGAATTCGATCTCCTTCAAGATCTCGTATCCTTTCTGCGAATGGGTTTTGATGAGGTCGTACTCGATGTCCGAGAGCTTTCCCGGCTTTGAAAGAATTTCCGACGGGATCGAGATTTTGCCGATGTCATGAATAAGGGCCGCCATGTTGATGCCCTCGCGATCGTGCTCGTTCAAGCCGAGGGCTTCGGCGATCTTCACCGCCAGCTCGGAGACGCGCTTCTGGTGGCTGGCGGTATACGGATCCTTCATCTCCAGGAACCGGGCGATGAGCTGGATCGTCCCCTTGATGACCACCTGGTTGCGCTCCAGGCTTTGCACGAGATTCTCCTCCAGCCGCCGCCGCTCGGCGATCTCGCCGCGCAGGCGGGAGTTCGCGTCGGAAAGCTCGCGCGTCCGCTCATCCACGAGATGCTCGAGATTCGCCTGCATTTCCTTGAGCTGTCTTTCCGTGATCCATTTATTGGAAAGCGATTCGGTGAACTGCCTGATCTCGAGGGCTTTGAAGGGCTTGTTCAGATAAAAGAGCTTGTCTTTCGGCGGGATGTCGGCCGCGATCCGCGAGAGATCGAGCCCCGAGTCCCCGGTGACGAAGACGATCTCGATGTCCTCGTCGAGCTTGCGGATCTTCTCCGCCAGCCTGATGCCCGTCTCCTCGTGCGACCCCAGGTGCACGTCGAGGAAGGCCAGCGAGAACGGGTCCGGCTGCGACTCCTCCACCGTGTGGATGGCCTCGGGCGGATTATTGCAGAAGCACACCTCGACGTCCTTATGGGGATCGTCGTCCGGGTACGGGTATTTCCTTTCAACGGATCCGCGCCTGATTTGTCCGGGTCGTAAGATTTTCTCATATAAATCGAGGATGTTCTGATCGTCATCGACGATAAGAATTCTCACCCTCTGATTGGGGGCTTTTGTTAAGGTCATTCTCCCTACCTCCCTCCCTGTTCGGTTACTTTCAATCATTCCAACCCTTAGAATGCCTTTTAGCTTCTACTGTTCTCTATTCTCATTCACCTCGATATTAATTTAATCTATTTTCTCTATATTTTCAAATTAATTAACAATATTAATTTATCACAGTTAGGGCTGAGGAAATCGCAATCTTAGGTGCACGTGCCGGCATGAGTCACGATGAGGAAAAAAATGGCGCCCCGGAGATTATTGGGGCTGATCCGATGACAGGGCCCTTAAGTTGACCTGCAAAGCCCGCCGTTGGGAGACGAGGTCGGCCAGCCGCTTCTTCCGGCCGTCGACGATCTCCTTGGGGGCCCTCGAAGAGAAATCCTCGTTTGCGAGCTTCTTCTCGGCCGAGGCGATGTTCGACTCGATTTTTTTTAGTTCGGCCAGGAGGCGGGTTTTTTCTTTCTCATCATCGATAAGGTCGTGGACGAAGATCACCGTGTCCCCGGCCAGCGTCGTGACCGAGCCCGAAGGGCGAGAGGCCGCCGTGTCGATGACAAGCTTCTCTATGCCGGCGAGAGCGATGACGAGGCCTGTCGTTTGCCTGAAACGCTCCACAACGGCCGCGGGCGGCTTCAAGGTCACGGTCAGGCTCTGCTTGGGCGGCAGGCCGCGGCCGGCCCGCACCTCGCGCACAAGGCGGATGACGGCTTGCGCTTCGGCGAAAAGCGCCTCGATTTCGGGGTTTTCGAGCCCGTTCTCGGGCTCCGGCCAGGCGGCCCGGATGAGCAGTTCGGAATCCGGGGCCTGGGCGAGCTCGGCCAGACCGCGCTCGGGCGCATACCCGCGGAGACGCTGCCAGAGGTACTCTGTGATGAACGGCACAAAAGGGTGGAAGAGCCTGAAAATCCTGTCCAGGCAGTAGGCGAGGACTCGAGACGCTGTTTCGGCGGACGCCGTCCCTCCTGAGGCCATGTCGCCGGTTTTACCGCCCAATCGGGGTTTGATCGCTTCCAGGTACCAGTCGCAAAGGCTTCCCCAGAAGAAATCGCGCAGGGCGCCCAGGGCGCGGTTCGGATTGTAATCGGCCAGCCCGGCGTCCGCCTCCCGGATCGTTCGGCTCAAGACGGAAAGGATCCATCTGTCCTCGATCGCCAGGTCCTCGGGGGAGGGCACGGCGGCGTCCTTCCGCAAGTTCATGAAGGCGAAGCGGGCCGAGTTCCAGAGCTTGGTGCAAAAGGCGCGGCCGGTCTCGAAGCGCTCGCTTAGGAGCTTGGCCTGGGGCAGGTCAGGGAGCGTGCCCAGCACGTCGAACTCCTTGCCGCAGGAGCCTTGCTTCTTGGACCCGTCCAGGTTCTTCCCGCACACGTAGGAGAAGATGGTGGAGCCGTGGGCCGTGCTCCCCAGGTCGTTGTGGAAACCGCAGGAGGGGCAGACGGCCGTCACCGGCAGGCGGATGTCCTGTGTGCCGGTCTGCATGTCGGCCAGGACGTAGCGCATGGCGTCCGTGCCGTAGGCGTCGACGATGTCCACCGGATCGATGCCGTTGCCCTTCGATTTCGACATGCGCACGCCTTTGCCGTCGAGAATGGTGGCGTGGATGAAGACGTCCCGGAAGGGCACGTCGCCCAGGCAGTAGAGCCCGGCCAGCACCATGCGCGCCACCCAGAGGGTGATGATGTCGCGAGCGGTGACGAGACAGCTCCCGGGGTAATAGTAGTCGAGGCAATTCGGTTTTCCGTCGACGGAACCGAGCGTCGCCTGACCGGCATCGACGGGCGCGGTCTCGGGATCGGGCCAGCCGAGAGTGGAGAAGGGCCAGAGGGCCGACGAGAACCAGGTGTCCAACACGTCCGGGTCCTGCTCGAAGCCCGCCTCGGCGAGGGCGTCGGTGAGCTCGGCGTCGTCCTCGAGGAGGCACGCTTCGACGCGCAGCGTACTATCGTTTTTCCCCGGCAGGTGCCTGTGGTCGAGGGTATCGCCCCCGCCGATGAAGAACGATTCGCCGGTTTCCGGAAGCACCGCCTTGACCATGAGGCCGCCCGCTTGTTCGGGACCGATTGATTTCAGGAAACCGATCTCGCGCGTCACATCGGCCTTTTTCATCTCCCGCGACCAGATGGGGATGCGGTGGCCCCACCAGAGCTGGCGGGAGATCGGCCAGTCGCGCTTTTCCGCGAGCCAGTCGAGGTAGGTCTTGGCGTAGCGGGAGGGATGGACGCTCACGCGGCCGTCGGTGACCGCGTCCATGGCGGCCTGTACCAGACCTGGAGCCGTGAACTCCTTCTTCGTGCCGCGTCCCATGATTACGCCGCCCGGCCTGTCGCCCATCTTCACGAACCACTGGTAGGAGAGGTACGGCTCGACCGGAGTCTTGGAGCGATCGGAGTGGCCGATCTCGATTTCATGCTCCTCGATTTTTTCCACCAGGCCGAGTTCCTTCAGATTTTCCACGATGCGTTCGCGCGCCTGGAAGCGTTCGAGGCCGCGGTAGGGGCCGGCCGCCTCGTTCAGGGTGCCGTCGGGGTTCAAGATGTTCACGATGCCGATGCGCTCCCGGTGCCGGTTCCAGACTTCGTAGTCGTTGTGGTCGTGGGCGGGCGTGATTTTGACGCAGCCGGAGCCCAGCTCCGGCTTGGCCCACACGTCGGCGATGAGCGGAATCGGCCGATCGAGGAGCGGGAGCCTCACCTCCCGGCCGTCCCTCGCCATGTCGCGCAATTGTAAAAGGAGGGGGAGAAGCTCGCGTTTGCGTTCCGTCAGAGCCTCGAGCTCCTTCGCCTTTGCCGGATCGCTCGCGGCCGCGGCCCGCGTCTCCGCGATCTTTTCGTCGAGGGCGTGCTCCGGGTCGGGGTGCACGGCCACGGCCGTGTCGCCGAGCATGGTTTCGGGACGGGTGGTGGCCACGGTCACGTACTCGGGTTCGCCCGACCGGGGATCGATCACCGGGTAGCGGAGGTGCCAGAAAAAGCCCGCCACGGTTTCGTACTCGATCTCGTCGTCCGAGATGGTGGTGCGCAGAAAGACGTCCCAGTTCACCAGACGCAAGCCCCGGAAGATGAGGCCGTCGGAGAACATCTTGAAAAAGGCGCGGCGCACGGCTCGGGCGCAGACCGCGTCCATGGTGAAGCGCTGCCGGTCCCAGTCGCACGAGCAGCCCATGCGCTGCTGCTGGGCGATGATGCGCGCCTGGTACTGGTCCTTCCAGCGCCAGATGCGCTCGACCAATCCTTCGCGGCCGAGGTCGTGGCGGGTGACACCCTCGAGCTCCTTGAGCCGCTTCTCCACCACCGCCTGGGTCCCGATGCCGGCGTGATCGGTGCCGGGCATCCAGAGGGCGTTGCGGCCGCGCATGCGGTGCCAGCGGACGAGGAGGTCCTGCATCCCGTTGTCGATGGCGTGCCCCATGTGGAGGGCGCCGGTGACGTTCGGCAGGGGCATCATGATGACGTACCGTTCGCCGGGGCCGCGGCCGTCCGGCTCGGCGTGGAAGGCGCGCTGCTCAAGCCAGAGTGTGTTGATCTCGGGCTCGATCTCGGCCGGAGAATATGTCTTAGGGAGGGCGCTGTCTTCGGTCATGATGTTCCTTCTATAATAGTTGTTTACCGCAGATGGACACGGCATCATGCAGGGGAGGTTCCGGCATGAACGCGGATGAATACGAATGAAAGAAGATTATAGGAGAACGGGAAAAATGGGAAGAGAGGAGAGATCGAGACTGAGACCGTGATATTACCAGGTTGTTGAAAAAGTTGAGCTTTTTCAACAACCCGCTCTGCTTTCGTTTTTTCATCGCTTGACAATATTCTCGCCAATGTCGCGAGCGGCACCGCCACCCGCTGGACGGCGAAGTGGAACGGTTCCTCGCGTTCGATCGAATCCTTCGGCGATCCGGCATGGCCTTCAAAATTCCATGTCTGGAACAGATAGGAAGCCGATCAATAAAACACGCCCTATTTCGTATTACACACGATTAGCCCGGTTCGCGACCGGCACTCGACTTGAAAGGCGCTTCCGCGGATGATACATTATTGTCCACGGGTGAAGGCCGGCGGCGGGGATTCGATACATTCGCATGAACGGAACCGGCGCGGCCGCAAGAAACAAATGCGACGACTTTCGCCTCTTCATCCCGTGGTGAAAGGCTGGAGATGATACTGACGACTGGCAGGCAATCGGTTTTAGCCGCGTGGGGGTTGATCAACATCGTTCTGTACGTCTTTCTGCGGATATTTTTTTTTCGTGACCACCCCGCTTGCGCCGCTCGGCGTGGTCTACGCCTGCGTGTTTTTGCTGGCCGAGCTGTTCCTCATCACCCAGAACGCCGGCTTTTTCCTGACGATCTGGCGGGTTGCGAGAGGGGCGCGGGCCGCCGCCCGACCGGCGCCGGAACCGCCGGCCCTTGTTCCGGGCGCTTATCCCCGCGTGGCGGTGCTCGTCGTCGCCCGGCACGAGCCGAGGGACGTCCTGGAGCCGACGGTGACGACGCTGCGGAACCTGAACTATCCGGCCAAGGATCTGTTTTTCCTCGACGATTCGACCGAGGAACGATATATAAAGGAGGCCGACGAGCTCGCGGTCGAATATTCGCTTTCGGTGTTTCGCCGGGAAAAGCGCCACGGCGCCAAGGCCGGCATCATCAACGATTTTCTGAAGACCATCGACCATCCGTACGTGGCCATATTCGACGCCGATCAGAACCCCATGCCGGATTTTCTGCTCCGTGTCGTTCCGATATTGGAACAGCGGGAGAAGCTGGCCTTCGTGCAGACGCCCCAGTTCTACACCAATCTCGACGTCGGACCGGTCGCCAAGGCCGCGGGCATGCAGCAGGCGATTTTCTACGAAATTATCTGCGAGGCCAAGGGCTCCAACCGCTCCATGTTCTGCTGCGGCACGAACGTCGTGTTTCGCCGGCGGGCGCTTGACGAGATCGGCGGCTTCGACGAGGAATCGGTGACCGAGGATTTTTCGACTTCGCTCAAGCTCCAGTATCACGGCTGGGATTCCTACTACTACAACCACGCCGAGGTCTTCGGGATGGGGCCCGAGACCCTGCCCGTGTACTTCAAGCAGCAGATGCGCTGGGCGGCCGGCACGACGAACGTGTTCAAGAAGATTCCGGGCTATTTCGTACGGGGGCCGAAGAAACTCTCGTTTACCCAGTGGCGTGAGTATTTTCTTTCTTCCTCATACTACTTTATCGGCCTGGCGTTGTTCATCCTCATGCTTTCGCCGATCGTGAACCTGTTGTTCGACGTCACCCCCTTCGTCGGCAACGTGTCGCTGTATCTTCTCACGTTCCTGCCTTATTTCTTCATCACCCAATTCCTCTTTATTCTCACGATGATGGACAGGAAGTATTCCTTCTCCCAAATCTATCACGGCGTGATCCTCACGTTTTTAAGCGTCCCCATCCAGATGGCCGCCGCGGTCAGGGGGCTGTTCTCCAAGAAAAAGATTTTCGCGATCACGACGAAGGGGAAGAACGTGACCCTTCCGTTTCCGATGCTTATCCCTTACATCGCATTCATGGCCTTGAGCGTCGTCGCATTGGCCAAGGGAATCGTCATGTACTTCGTTTTGCACGACCACGCGTTGGTGATGAACGACGTCTGGGTGGTCCACAATTTGTTCATTTGCCTCAATATTTTTTATTTCAACAAGAAAATCAAGCTGCCGCAAACCGCGGAGGAGAAAACGAATGGAGACCCGGGACGAGGTGATTAAAAAAATCGAACGGGCCGTGCTGACCGAGGAAAACGCGGTCCAGCTCTACGCCCGGCACCTGAAGGCGATCATGAAGTGGAGCGGCCTCGCGAAAAAGGACCGGGCGGAAATCGAGGAGACGCTGAATATACTCATCCGCGATTCCCATTGTCACGCCGTGGCTCTGAGGGGAATCCGCGAGCGCCTTCTGAAAGGAGGCGGTGATGTTTAAGCGAGAGGATTTTCTCCGTTATTTCGAACAGATTTCCCGCCTGGAAAGGGAGATGATGGAAAATATCGACGATTTGCTGAGGCTCGTCGAGAGCGGCGAATACCGAAGCGTCCTTGAGGTGATCAAGGCCGATGAGGTCCGCCATCTGGCGATGGCGGTCGACATCGAAAAGCGCTTCGTGAGCGGTGAGTAAACCGAGCGGCCCGTGGAACGACTTCGCCTGCACAAACACCATGAGGAATCGATCGAGAATATGATCCGGGAGCTCGAGCCCGATCCGTCGCTTCAGGCTCTCATTCTCGGCGGCTCGCTCGCGCACGGGTTCGCGGGCCCGGAGGCCGACATCGACGTCACGCTGGTCGTCCCGAGTGACGAGCTCGAGAGGCGGAGGCGCGAAAACAAACTCCACTACGTGACGCGCACCCCCTGCACCTACGAAGGCGGGTACGTCGACGGCAAGTATGTCGATCGTGCGTTCCTGGAGACGGTGGCGGAGCGGGGGAGCGACCCGGCTCGCTTCGCCTTTCAGGGGAACACGATCCTGTTCTCGCGCGTGGACGGTCTCGACGCCCTCCTTGAACGGATCGGGCGGTTTCCCGTCGGGGAGAAGGATGAACGGGTGCGGCGTTTCGCCGCCCAGCTTTTCGCCTGGCGCTGGTACTTCGGGGAAGGAACGCGGCGGAATAACCGCTACCTCGTCACTCTGGCTCTTTATAAAATCGTTCTATTCGCCGGCCGGATTGTTCTCACCGTCAACGAGCTGCTTTACCCGTACCACAAATGGTTTCTGCGGGTGCTCGAGGGCGCCCCGCGAAAGCCGGAAGGATTCATGCGCGCGATCCGGAGACTGCTCAAGTCCCCCTCGAAGAAAAAGGTCGGGGAACTCGTGCAGAGCGTCTTCGCCTTCGCCGGCGTCGACTTCGCCGAGGCCGAGGCGGTCTGGCCGACGCGCTTCATGAAGGACTCGGAGCAGAGGTGGCTGGAGGGCGAGGCGCCGATCGATGACCTCTAGCCGGTCGATGAAAAAGAACAACTTTTTCATCGACCGGTTGATGAAATTGACGGTGTTTTATTTTCATTTCAGCAAAAAAATATGAGCTGTGTTTTTCCCCAAAACGGTTTATAATGGGCCGTCAATTTTCTGCCGAATTATGGAAGGTTTTATAAAACCGTATTCGGTTTATAAAAGCCTTGGTGGCTCGCACGGGAGATTCGACGTCATAAGGAAAAGGAGGCCGACATGAAACCTCGCGGTTTGTTAATGATCGAGCACCGGCTCATCGAGAAGACGCTCAAGCTCGCGGAACGCGAGAGCGAACGGGTGCGCGCGGGTCGCGTCGACACGCTGTTCATCGACACCGTGGTTGATTTCATCCGCACGTACGCGGACCGGACGCACCACGGCAAGGAGGAGGACATCCTCTTTCGTGAGCTCGAGAAAAAACCGCTTTCTCAGGCGGACGCCGCCGCCATGCGGGAGCTCGTCGAGGAGCACACAACCGCGCGCCGGACCACGGGCGAGCTCGTCAAGGCGAACGCCGATTTTCTCGCCGGGCGCGAGGAGAGCCGGGCCGTGATCTTCGAGAAGCTCCAGTTTCTCACCGGCTTTTATCCCAAGCATATCGCCAAGGAGGACAAGGCGTTCTTCCCGGCCACCGAGAAGTATTTCACCGCCGCCGAGCTCGAGGCCATGCTCGCGGAATTCCACGAATTCGACCGTCGCATGATCCACGAAAAGTACGAGGGGGTGTACGCGGCGCTGGCGAAAAGGGGTTGATGTCGTCATAATAAACGTATAACAATTATAACGTAGATAATTTTTCTAACACCAGCTGGAGGAAAAAATGAAAAAGGCATTGTTGTTGATCGCGTTATTCGCTACGGGGAACGCGTTTCTCTCGGCTCAGAATCTCATCATGATTGAATTTAAATACAGCAGAGTCACCGTTGAGACGACGCAGACGGCTGATGGAAAAATTTAGAAAAAGACGATCGATCACGGCCAGAACGATGTGGATCTTCAATTGAGAGATCTGATTGAATTTAATCTGAAAAACAAAAGCTATCGTGTCACCGGTAATATGAAAGATGCGAATTTCATCATAAAACTACATTCGTTATTTTCAGGCACAATGCAGTATTGTTGGTATTCTATAGAAGTTGAGATATATGACAGTAAAGAAAATCTTGTCGATCGAAAACTATTCGAAGGTTGGCAGGTAGCTTTCGATAAATTGACGAAGACCGCTTCAAACGATATCACCAATTACATTATGGGAAAAGTGGCCAAATAACACAAAAAAAGCATGGTAGAGGAGTCAAGATGAGCTCCATGCCTTTCGATGATTACGACCCGAAGCTGGACAACGGGATCAGCGGCATCCTCACGTCCGAAAACGACACGCTCGATTTTTCGATCAGGAAGGAAGACCTCGCCATCACAACCTTGCCGGTCACGACCGAGGAAGTGCGGATCGGCCTGGACAAGATCGTGGAAGTGCGGGCCAAATCCTCCCTCGGCAAGCACTTTCTCACGATCATTCCAATGCGGGCCGACCTCTTCAAAAACTTCGGCGATACCGTGGAAAACGAGCTCGTCCTGTATGTCAAGCCGAAAAACAAGTAGAGCATGTTCAAGGTCTCGGAGGAGATGCGCTTGCACCTGGCGGAAAAGGAGCTTAAGCGGCTCGAACCGCCCTCCTGAAAAAAAGCCGCTTGAAGCGTTTTCAAGCGGCTTGTGCATTCTTCCACCTTATTCTATCGTCTTCATCGTCTTGCTTTTTTCATGCCTGCGCGGGCGAGCCATCCGGACGCATGCGTCCGGTGCGTGCTGCCCGTCACCCTTCTACTCCAGCACGTGGATGTTCTTCTTGGCGCAGATGTCCTTGAGGATCTGCGGCCAGACCGAGACGGTCACCTCTCCCAGGTGGGCGGTGCGGAGCAGGTACATGAAGGTGCGCGCCTGCCCGATGCCGCCGCCGATGGAAAGCGGGATCTCGTCGTTGACGATCATCTTGTGGTAGGGGAGCTTGAGGAAGTGGGTGAGGCCGCAGATTTCGAGCTGCCGCTTCAGGGTCTCCTTCGTCACCCGGATGCCCATGGAGGTGAGCTCGTGGCGGCGGCGCGTGACCGGGTTCCAGACGAGGATGTCCCCGTTGATGCCGTGCCGGACCTTGCCGTCCGCACCCTTCGTTTCCGTGACCCAGTCGTCGTAGTCGGCGGCGCGCATCTCGTGCGGGTAGCCGTCGGCGAGCTTCCAGCCGATGCCGATGATGAACACCGCCGGGCATTCCTGCAGGATCCTCGTCTCGCGCTCCTTGCGCGGCAGGTCGGGGTACTTCTCGAGCAGGTCCTCGGCGTGGATGAAGGTGAGCTCCTCCGGGAAATCCGGGTATTTCCCGTCGGCCAGCTCGGGGAAGAGCTTCCGCGCGTGGAGGCCGGCGCCGCGGATCACCTTCCAGATTTTGCGGACGACTTCTTTCAGGAACTCCAGGGTGCGCTGGTCGGCGGTGACCACCCGCTCCCAGTCCCACTGGTCCACGTAGCAGGAGTGGTCGTGGTCGAGGAAATAGTTTTTGCGCACCGCGCGCATGTCCGTGCAGATGCCCTCGCCCACCGTGCAGTCGAACTGCTTCAGGGCGAAGCGCTTCCACTTGGTGGCCGCCTGGACCACCTCGGCGTCGATCGGGTGCTTGTCGTAATCGTTGGAGATGTGGAAGCCGATGGGCGTGCGCGACCCGTCCCGGTCGAGGAGGTCGTTCATGCCCGAGTCGCGGTCCACGATGAGCGGGACCTGCACCATCTGCAGGCCGAGCTCGCGGCAGAGGTTCGTCTCGATGTCATTCTTCACTTCGTAGACGGCTTGCATGCGCTTCTTGGGCGGCAGGAGGGGCGTGTAATCGGAGGGCAGGACTTTTTCGAGGTCTTCGTAATTCCCGATGCCGGGGCCGGCCAGGTCGGCCTTCTTGTCTTTCATGGCGGGTTCTCCTTTTCTTGCGTGAAAGCTTGATATGATGACACCCGTGAAGCGGGTGCGGGCAAGCGATTCAAAGGGGAGAATGACTCAATGAATCAGGAATCGATGAAACCTGTCAAGCGTTTTTCTCCGAGGACGAATTCCGAAAAATCCTTTTTAAAAAGCTGGACCGGTGCCGCAATCGGAATTACTGAAACGAATCGTACTTTTTCTCGATTCGGCCGGAATCGATTACCTGTTGACCGGCTCGCTCGCGTCGAGCCTTCAGGGTATTTGAAATCCAAAAAGAAGCGATTGATCCGGCATGCCTCGCCGAGTGGGTCGAAAAGAGGGGACTGAAATCCGAACGGGATGAAACGCTCGCGCTCTCGGAATAACGGCGCGTCGCTCGCTTGACATTCGGAACTGAAGTATTATGCTTTATCAGCTATTGAAAAAGTGGAGCTTTTTTAAAAGTCGTAGTTCGCCGGAGAGGCGGATGAAGGAAGACAGGAATGAAAAAATACGATTTCGCCGTGGTCATCGGCCGGTTTCAGCCGTTCCACGCCGGACACGCCGCGCTCTTTGAGCACGCCCTTTCCATTGCCGATCGCGTTATCCTTATCCTCGGCTCCTTTCACGCGTCGCGATCAGTCCGCAATCCCTGGAACGCGCGGGAGCGGGAGGAGATCATCCGCGCCTCGCTCGCCGGGGCGTCCGCGGACGGCTCCGCGATCGTGCCCGTGCCCGATTCCGCCTACAACTTCAACGACTGGCGCCTGCGCATCCAGCGCGAGGTGACGCGGCGGGCGGGCGGCGGCTCGGTCGCGATCGTCGGCCACTACAAGGACGACACCTCGTACTACCTCGACTCTTTTCCCGGCTGGGCGCTTGAGGCGCTCCCGGCCCAGGCGGACGGCGTGAGCTCGACCGACATCAGGGACGCGATTTTCGGCGGCCGCCTCGCGTCGGTCCGGGGCGCGCTCTGCGCCGGCGCCTTCGACTGGCTCGAGCGCTGGACGGCCGAGCCGGGCTACCGGAGCCTGGTCGAGGAGTACGAGTTCATCCGCGCCTACCGGAAGCAATGGGAGGGGGCGCCGTACCCGCCCACCTTCGTCACCGCGGACGCGGTCGTCTTCGCCCTCGGCTGCGTGCTTCTCGTCAGGCGCAAGACGAACCCGGGCAAGGGCCGCCTCGCCCTGCCCGGCGGGTTCGTGAACGCGGCCGAGACGATCGAACGGGCCTGCCTGCGCGAGCTCCGCGAGGAGACGTCGCTCGACGTCGGCCACGCCCAGCTCCGGGGGTCGATCCGGATGAGCCAGGTGTTCGACCATCCCCTGCGCGACCCGCGGGGACGGATGATCACCCACGCCTTTATGTTCGAGCTGGGCGTAAAGGCCCTGCCCGCCGTCAAGGCTGGCGACGACGCGGCCGAGGCCGCCTGGTTTCCGCTCTACCGGCTCGAGGAAGAGGAGGAGAATTTCTTCAGCGATCACGCGCAGATTATCAAGTACTTCGTGAACAGGATGCAGTAATCTTTTTTTCCGGGAACACCGGGGACGGCGTCCCGGAAAAAAAGATATAAAAAAAGGAGAAGGGTTATCATGATTTATGGAAACTGATGATGCCCCTTCGACTCATTCTGTCGGCGATTATTTTTTATAATTCCTACAACCTGGATTCTCTTTTTTTGAATTCCTGCGAATTTCATTACTCCATCAACTCTTTTTATTTTCTCATCCGCGCTATCCGTAGTTTTGCTTCTTTTGTTCGCTTCATTCGTGTAATCCGTTCCTATCCGTGTCATCCGTGGTTCCCTTTCGCAGCGGATCCTGCTTCAGGAACGCTTTGAGCTCCCCGTACACCTCGGGAAAATGCCGCCGCAGGACCGCGGGGCGCTCGAAGAACTCCTCGCAGGCCACCGCGAAGAACTCGGCCGGCGATTCCGCGGCGTAGGAATTGATGTACGTGCCGAGGCCGCTCTCCAGCCGGCGAACCGTTTCGCCGTACGCCGCGGAAAAGACGCGTTTCCAGCGCGCCGGGTCGAGGTCGTCCCCCAGGAAGGGGCAGCCGTCCATGGCCCGGTTCGAGAGGTCGAGCTTGTGCGCGATCTCGTGGATGACGACGTTGAAGCCGTCGCCCCAGCCCGAGGCCTCCACGTCGCGCCAGGAGAGCGTGATCGGGCCCAGGTAGTCGACTTCGCCGGCTACGGTCTCCGTGTATTCCTCTATGGCCGGCCCGAAGCGGCGCTTCCGTTCCCGCCTGACCGAGCGCGGGGCCACGAAGATCGTCCTGAAATCGTCCAGCCACTCGAGGCCGAGGGCGAGGACCGGGAGCACGGCCTGCACCGAGATCGAGAGGATCATGTCCGGTTCGATGACGATCCCGCGCTCGGGGACGAACTCCTTCTCCGCGGCGAAAATCTCGGCCAGGCCCTTAAGCCTTCGGATCTCGTCTTCCGCCAGGCGGGCGAGAATCGGGTGCTGCTCCAGGGCCCATTCCCAGGCCCCGTCGTCGAAGAGGCCTCGTTCGAGAATTTTCCGGCGGCGCCGGGATTTGAAGAAGGAGAAGAGTCCCATCGGGCTACTATATAGTGCGCCCCCGGCCGGGGCAAGGCGATTTCTTTTCTCGCCGTAGGCGGCGAAGCCGGGGTGGTTCGACGCCTCTCTTTTAGCCTGTTTTTATTTTGCCGTCACTATGCTTCCGACAAGTTTTTCCCTTCGTAGAGAACGGGATGGCTCCACCAGTCGGTGGAGCCCAGGGAGGGCCTTTGTGGTTCGACAAGCTCACCACAAGTGCAAAGGCCCTCCCGCGACGCCGGCTTTAGCCGGCGAACCCTCCCAAACCCGCCCGCTTCGGACATCCTGTCCTCAGAGGGCTCCGGACACCCGCCATCCTTGGCGGGAAGGGAAAGAGAGGAAAAATAAGGATACTCTCAGATCAAATGAATAACAGTCAGTTCAAGGTAAATATTTTGTCGGAGAATCGTGCGTACTGGATTGAGCCGATGTAGGTCAACAATTCGACGTTTCCATTCGAAAAGACCCATAATTCCCCCAGGCCGGAGGTTCCGCCGCTATCCGCCACGACGACGGGCAGGAACTTCGTATAGGCGGGTCTATATCCGCTCGGCAAGGTAAAGAGAAAGGTTGTCGACACCGAACCGGCGTTGGCGATGGCGCCGGAAATGCGGACCTGGCCCAGGTGGTCCTTGCCGAACTCGAGAGGTTCATACCCCCGCCGCTGTCGGCCCAGCCGTTCTGAAACGCGGGCTCGGCGCGGCGCGCTCCGTTTCTTCGGAGGCATTTTCGCCGTCGATCCGGTTGGATCGTTTGCCGCGGGCGATGAGAATCCGCCGCCATGATCTCGGTGAAAAATCTTTCGAAGTCGTTCTTCGTGTCGGCGCGCGGTTTCGACGTGTTCAACTCACTGACCTACGGCGGCGTGCATTCCGCCCAGTACCCGCTCAACGCGTACCGGACGCTTGCGTCCGGACGTTTCGCCCGCCATAGAGTGGATTCTCCGCCCCGACGTGTAAATTGAATACTACGGCGGGGACGCGGATGGGGGAGGGGAATCACCGATGATACCGCTGGAGACCGATCACGAAAAAAGTCAGTTTCTTTTTTCAGTGAACCGCGTATGTGTGTGCATGGCGGGACTCATTTCCTGCCGATGAAATCAATAACCGCGTTGATGAACGTGAGGGGGTGGGGCGGGCAGCCGGGGATGAAGAGGTCGACGCGGTGGGTTTCGAGGAACCGGCGGTCGAGCTCGTCGGACTCCGCGTACAGGCCGCCGGACAGGGCGCAGGCGCCCGCCAGGACGACGATCTTGGGCTCGGGCACGGCGGCGTACGCGTCCTCGAGGGCCCGGGACATGGACTTGGTGATCGGGCCCGTGACGACCAGCCCGTCCGCGTGGCGGGGGGAGGCGGTAAACTCGATCCCGTAGCGCCCCATGTCGAAGTTGACGTTGGAGCAGGCGTTCAGCTCGAGCTCGCAGGCGGCGCAGCCGCCGGCCGACACCTGGCGGAGCTTGAGCGAGCGCCGGAAGAAACGGCGCGGTTCGCCCCGGTCGCGGACCGAGCGCGACATGTAGAAGTTGAGGCCCCGCGCCTCCCCGGCGACGAGCCGCTCCCGGTAGGCGGTCCCCATCCGGAAGCGGCTGGTGAAGACGATGCCGCCCCGCGGGCAGGCGCGTTCGCACGCGCCGCAGAACACGCACTTGCCCAGGTCGAGGGTGAGCGGCGCCGTCTCGATGGCGCGGGTGGGGCAGGCCGCCGCGCAAGCCGCGCAATCCGCGGGGCAGGCCCCGGCATTCAGCTCCGGCAGCCCGCGAAAGCGGTCGGAGACGCCCGGGCGCCGCAGGTCGCGGATCGTCTGGTGGCCTTGTTTGATTCTATTGGTGATCAGTCGCAGCATGAGATCTCCTCTTTTCTCCGTGCGCTCCGTGTCCTCTCCTAAAGGTCGAATCCGCAATATGACAAATTGAAGCTCTTGTTGCAGAGCGGAAAATCCGATATGCCATTGCCGCGCACCGCCTGTTCGAGTCCGCTCCAGTTGTGGAAGGAGGCGTCGACGATTTTATAGCGAGCGAGGCGGCCGGAAGCGTCGGTGAGGGCGGCGTGCACGGTTTCCCCGCGCCAGCTTTCCACCAGCGAGACGACGAAGGCCTCGGGCCGCAGGGGACGCGGCGGCGCGACGAGGTCGCCCGCCGCGGGCAAGCCGTCCAGGAGCCCGCGGATAAAGTTGAAGGACTGGGTGATCTCGAGGCGGCGGATATAGGCGCGGGCGAAGACGTCGCCGGTTTTCAGGGTGAGACGGTGGACCGGGAAGGAGGCGTACGGTCCCGCCGGGTGATCCGCGCGCACGTCCAGGGACAGGCCCGAGGCGCGCGCGGCCGGGCCCACCATTCCCAGCGCGCGGGCGGTTTGCGGGCTCACCGTCCCGGTGGATTCGAAGCGCGAAAGGACGCTCGCGGATGAAAAGAGGAGGCCGCAGAGCCGGTCCGCCGCGTCCTCGGCCGCGTCGACATTGGCGCGGACGCGCGCCGCGATGTCGCCGTCCAACCCGTAATTCACGCCGCCGACGGCGAGCAATCCCCGGCCGAAACGGGACCCGCAGATCTCCAGGAGGGTGTTGATGACGATGGTGCGGGTCGCGCCCAAGCCGGCCTGGCCGGGGAGGTAGGCGATGTCGCCGGAAAGCGCGGCCAGGTCCCCGATGTGCATGGCGGCGCGCTCGAGCTCGAGCGCCAGGCCGCGAACGGCCAGGGCGCGGAGCGGACAATCGGCGCCGCCGAGGCCTTCCCAGGCCTGGGCGAAGGCGAGGCCGTGCCCGAGGCACTCGTCCCCGGCCACGGTTTCGGCCAGGAGGAGCAGGGCCTCGGGAGGCGCGCCCGGCCGCAGGAAAAGTCTCTCCGCGCCGCGGCGCTGGTAGCCGAGATGGATATCGAGGCGGTGCACCGTCTCTCCCAGGCAGGAAAAACGGAAGCGGCCGGGCTCTATGACGCCCGCGTGGATCGGTCCCACGCCGACTTCGTGGACCTCTTCGCCCTCCACCCGATCGAAGGGGTATACCTCGCCGTCGCTTCCGGCCGGAAAAATGTTCCGCACCGGCTTCAAGGCCGGGTGCCCCTCGGGCAGCAGGCCGTATTCTTCGTACGCTTCGCGTTCAAAGAGGTGAAAGGCGGGGAAATCCGGCGTAAAGCTCCGGTAGGTCCTGTCGCCCGCGAACAACGTCGCGAACGCCGCCAGGCGCGAGTTCTCGTCGTCGGCCAAAACGCAATACAGGTTGACCGCGTCGCGTCCGCCGGCCGCCCCGAAGAAGGCGACGACCCGGAGACCGTCCAACGCTTCGGCCTTGACCCGATCTTCGAATTCCCCGATCGGAAGAACGGGAATATCCTTCAGCCCGACCGGCTTGCCGTTTTTTAAAATCGTTCCGTTCATGCTTATCTCCCGACCGCGACGAACGCGTTCCGGGCGTCGGTGATGAGCCGGGTCACGAAGTCCGGGATGAACAGGCCCAAGCCGAGGAGGAGCACCAGAAAGAAAGCCGGCGGCAGGTAAGCCCAGACCGAAAGACGACGGCCGGCCGCCGCCGGCGCCGCTCCCTCCGGTACGAAATCGCGTTCCCCCCGGGGGCGGTACCGTCCCCAAGCCATTCCGAACACCGACTTGCCCATGCCGAAGGCTACGATGGCAAGAAGGAGGAATAAAGGGACCGCGAGCCATGCCAGGCCCCGGCTCACCATGGCGCCCACCAGGAAATATTTGCTGAAGAAGGCGCCGAACGGCGGCAGCCCGGCGATGGCGACGAAGCCCAGGATCCAGAGCCAGGCGGTCTTCCGATCGCGGTTGAGGAGCGCGCCCGCATCGGAGATTTGCTTGCTCCCGGCGAGGCGGTGAATGTTGCCGGTGGTGAGGAAGAGTCCGGACTTGGCGAAAGAGTGGACCACCATGTGGAGCAGGGCGGCGAACAGCCCCGGCCCGCCGAGCCCCAGCCCGATGGCGACGATTCCCATGTTCTCTATGGAAGAATACGCGAGCATCCGTTTGTAATTCTCGCTTGAGAGGATGTAGGCCGCGCTCACGAGGAGCGAGAGGAAGCCCATGACGAGGAGGAGCGTGCCGGCGAACGGCTCGAGGCCCGCGCCCGTCATGATCGGATGGAAGCGCACCAGGCCGACGCCGGCGACGTTGAGGAGCGCCCCGGAGAGAAGCGCCGACACCGGCGAAGGCGCCTCGGAGTGGGTGTCCGGGAGCCAGGCGTGCACCGGCGCAAGCCCCATCTTGGTCCCGAAGCCCACCAGGATGAAGGCGAAGGCGAGCTTGAGGAGGAAGGGGTTGATCGCGCCCGCGCCTGCGTACAGGTCGGCGAAGAAGAGCGAACCGATCGATTTGCTTCCCAGGGAAAGGACGATGACGCCGATGAACGAGAGGGCGACGCCGATGGAGCAGATGAAGATGTATTTCCATACCGCCTCGAGCGCCTGCTTGCCGCGTTCCACGGAGATGAGCATCCCGCCGGTCAGGGTGGTGGCCTCGACGAAAACCCAGAGGAGGCCGAGGTGCGAGGAGAGAATCCCGCCGGTCATTGAGACAAGGAAGAGGAGCATGGAGATCGTATAAAGCGTGTCCTTTTCCCGCGACAGATTCACATTCGCGAGGTAGAAGAGCGAGTAGCCGCTCACGCCGAGATTCACCGCGGCGAGCGTGAGGAGGAAGAGCTTTCCGAGAGAGTCGAAGTCGAAATAACGGCGAAGCTCCTCCGGGAGGAGGAAGAACGCGGGCCCGATGAGGACGAGGACGGCGCCCGCGGCGTAGGCGAGGGCGAAGCCCAGGAGCGCGATGCGGTTGACGACGCGGCGGCGGAAGGCGAGGCAGACGAGGCAGAGGGCGGCGGGCGCGATGAAGAAGAGGATCAGCATGGCGGTCAGTCCTTGAGATTCTGCAGGGCGTTGATGCGATCCTCGTCGTACGCCCGCTGGATACGGTTGGAGAAGACGACGAAGAGGTAGACCGCCGTGAACGCGTCGAGGAGCACGCCCAGGTTCACGATGAACGGCATTTCGCTGGCGACGGAGAGCGAAAGCAGGAAGATGCCGTTCTCCACGAAGATGTACCCGATGATGTGGGTGACGATCTTTTTCCGGCTCATGACCAGGAGCAGCCCGGAGACGATGATGGAGATCGAAACGCCGAAAGCGAGGGGCGCGAGGCCGGCGGCGAGGCGGCGCGCCCAGAAGGAGATGATGAAGCCGAACGCGAAGACGAGGCTTGAGAGGATGAGCGAGAAAAACTGCGGGAGGGACGGCTCGATCTCCCGGCGCACCTCGTTTTTTCTCACCAGGTTGAAGAGGATGGCGGGGATGGCGATCGCCTTCACGCCGAGCGCTTCGGCGCCGAGGAAGACGGTCTCGAAGACGCTCCGGCTCGCGAAGTCGAAAAGGACGAGGGCGAAGAGAAGGGCGCCCTGCAGGGCGAGGATCTTGAGGTAGCCTTCGATCCTGCTCGTGGCGTAGACGTAGAGCATGGTGGTGCCGAGGATGACGGCGAGGATGTCGGTCACGGCGCGCCTCCGGCGCCGGCGCCCGCGAGGAAGACCGCGCTCCCGAGCGCGATCAGGGCGAGCGCGGTCATGACGAAGATGAGCTGCGGGACGTGGGTGAGGCGGGTGCGGGCCAGCACCGACTCGATGACGCCCGCGCACGCGGCGACGAGGACCGGCGCGGCGAGCCACACGACGACCGGCAGGACGCTCCCGGGACAGAACGGCAGGACGAGATTGGCGATGAGCGAGGCGTAGAGCGCGGTTTTCAGGCCGCGGGCGAGCTGGATGAAGGCCAGGTCGGGCCCGGAGTTGTCGAGCGCCGTCGCCTCGTGAATCATGGTGAGCTCGAGGTGGGTGGCCGGATCGTCCACCGGCCCGCGGCCGCCCTCCACCAGAATCAGGAGGAAAAGCGCGAGCCCGGCGAGAGGAAGGACGATGAGGGAAAGCGTGCCGTGCCCGTCCGCCAGGCGGAAGAGGTCGGCGAACGAGCCGCGGCCGGTGACGAAGGCGAGGGTGCCCAGGAGCAGGAAGAGGGCCGGCTCCACGAGCACGCCGAAGGACGCATCGCGGCTCGCGCCCATGCCTTCGAAACTCGAGCCGGTATCGAGCGCCGCGGCGAGGCCCAGGAATTTCCCGAGGCCCAGGAAGTAGGCGAAGAGGATGAAGTCCCCGTCGAACTCGAGGAACGCCCGGCCTCGGGACAGCGGCACGAAGAGCGCGGCCGCGACGACGGCGGCCAGGCTCAAGCAAGGCGCGAGCTTGAACACGAGCGTCGTCGTGCGGCTCACGACCTCGCCCTTGCGCAGGAGCTTCAGGAAGTCGTGGAAGGGCTGAAAGAGCGGCGGTCCCCGGCGGCCGGCCGCGACGGCCTTCACCCGGTTCATGATTCCCCCGAGGAGGAAGGGCATGACGAGCAGGGCGGCGATGTCGATGACGGCGTTCACGCTCAACCTCCCAACCCGAAAATGAGGATGATGATCGCCGTCAGAAAGACGATCCCGTAGAGAATGTACTGCTGGGTGTTTCCGCTCTGCACCCAGGAGAAGAATTTGAGAAACGTGCGGACGGCCTTGACGAAGGGTTTGAGCGCCAGTCTTTCGACCGCGTCCGAACCCTCGGTCGCCGCCTCGATGACGGGCGGCGGGAGTCCGGCCGGCCCGGCTTCGGTCTTCACCCTCGTTCTGAACCCCAGGAGCGGGGCGAAAAACCCGCGGACGATCCAGGAGAATGAGCCGGCCGTGTACTGGAGCCGGCCGGAGCGCCGCTGGCAGCCGCAATCCCAGGTTTTCGTTTCCGTCACCGTGCGCTTGCGGAGCAGGAGCGCCCTCAGGCCGAGGAGCGCGCCGCCGGCCGCGGCGAAAACGAGGAATCCCTTCGAGAGCGAGGAGAAAATCCCGTCCAGCGCCGGGACCGGGGAATCGCCCGCCGCGCCCGCGAAGCCCGAGACGAGTCCGGTCATCAAGGGCAGGGTGAGCCGGGGCAGGAGCCCGATGACGACGATGAGAGCCGCCGTGACGAGCTGCGCGATCAGGCCGAACGGCTCCCCGTCGCGCGCCGCGCCGCGCCCCTGCTCCCGGGGCAGTCCGAGGAACGTCGCGCCGAAGGCCTTGACGAAGCAGAGGAGCGCGAGCACTCCGATGAGGGCGAGCCCGGCGAGGGAGAGGACGAGGGCGACCGCCCGCCCGGCGCCGGCCCCGGGAAGCCCGCGGAGCAATCCGAGGTAGATCGCGAACTCGCTCACGAAGCCGTTCAGAAGTGGTAGGCCGGAAATGGCGAGTGAACCGATGAGGAAGAGGGCCGCCGTTTTCGGCATCGCCTTGGCCAACCCGCCGAGCTTCTCCATGTTTCGGGTATGGGTCTGCAGGTAGACCGACCCCGCGCCCATGAAGAGAAGCCCCTTGAACAGGGAGTGGTTGAGGACGTGGAGGAGGCCCCCGAAAAAGCCGAGGAAGGCCATGGCGGGCAGGCCGAGCGAAAGGCCGATCATGCCGACGCCGATGCCCAAGCCGATGATGCCGATGTTCTCGATGCTGTGGTAGGCGAGGAGCTTCTTGAGATCGTGCTGGGCGACGGCGTAGACTACGCCGAGGATGCCGCTCAATAGCGACAGGATGAGGATGAAACAGGAGAGCCACAAGGGCGGATTGCCCATGAATTGGATGAGCCGGAGGAGGCCGTAGATCCCGGTCTTGATCATCACCCCGGACATGACCGCCGACACCGGCGCCGGCGCGGCCGGGTGGGCCCTGGGGAGCCAGGTATGGAAGGGCACGAATCCGGCCTTGGCGGCGAACCCGACGAACAGGATCAGGAACAGGCCGGCGGCGAGCGGACCGCCGCCTGATAAGACGGCCGGAAAGGCGGAGAAGTCGACGCCGCCGGCGGCGTGCGTCAAAACGACGAACCCCGTGAGGAGGAAGGCGAACCCGGCCTGCATGGCGACGAGGTAGTAGATCGCCGCCTTCCGGGTTTCCTCCTTCTCGTGCTCGAAGGCCACCAGGGCGAAGGAGGAGAGCGACATGATCTCCCACAGGAAGAGGAAGGCGACCGCCTGCCGCACCGCGACGAGGAGGAGCATGGCGAGGAAGAGGACGCCGAGCGCCGGGTAGTACAACCGGGACTTGGCCGCGGGGTAGGTCTGGACGTAACCGATCGAGTACAGGCCGGCCGTGAAATTGGAGAGCGACAGGATGAGGACGAAGAAGGCGGCCAGCGGGTCGAGCGCGAGGCCGACCGGGCCGAAGGGGAAGGGCAGGGCGGCGGTGAAAGTCGCCGGCTCGCACGAAAGAAGCACGGGAATGGCGGCCGCGGCGCAGAGACCGAGTCCGGCGCCTCCGCCGATCGAGTAGACGACGCCCCGCAGTTTCGCGGGCGCGGCGAGGGCGAGGAGCGCGCCGCCCGCGACGGCGGCGCATCCGGCCAGGAAAACGGTCATGACGGCGGTCCTTTCCGGGGAAGATCGCGCTCGATATCGGCGAGGAAAGAAAAGATAACGTCCGCCGGGGCCCGGGTTTCCAGGAGGGCGCGAAAATCGTCGCGTTGGCAGAAGTAGGAGATTTTGGAGAGGACCTCGAGGTGGCGCTTGGGATTGGCGGTGAGCGCGATGAACATCGTGTGCACCGGCTCGCCGTCGAGGGCTTGAAAATCGACTTTTTCCCTGAGGAAGAAGATCGAGACCTCGGCGTCGGCCGAGTCGGTGAGGATGGGATTGCGCGAGTGCGGAAGCGCAATGCCGCGGCCGACGGCGGTGGACATCATGCCCTCGCGCTGGAGGATGACCTCGATTATACGCGCGCGGTCGGCCCCGGCCGGGAGCTTGATCGCGCCCACCGCGTGCCTGATGGCCTCTCCCGGCGTCCCCCCCGGCAGATCGTAGAACACCCCGCCCCGACGGGCCATCTCCGCCAGGTTCACCGGAAGAGCGGTGAGCTTGAGCGCCAGGATCCTGTCGGACACCTCGATCCTGTTCTGAAGCAGCCACTCATTGATTTCCGCCTTCGAGAAGCGGAACTGGTGGTTGATGCGGTAGGCCGGAATCTTCTTTTCCTTGAGCCAACGGTAAATAGTCTTTTCGGAGACCTGAAGCAGTTCCACCAGGTCCCTTATTTTAAGGTCCATCGTTTATCAAGCGCTCAATATCCGTCGTGCCCGGGTGTGCCTGCATTCGCTGTTTGACGTTGTCGAGGGTCCGATATTCAAACGCGGTTCTAATTGAGACGCGGCAAATATATTGATTTTCGGTCCGATTGTCAATAATGTCCGTTATTGTACGGTTATTTCCGGAAATGCGGCCTGATAAGGAAGGGAGAGAGAAACTACGGATGAGACGCGGATCGGACGCGGATGGAAAAAGGATCAGGGAAAAGAAGGGAAGAGGAAACACGGATGAAGAATGCGATTAAGGAGTGAAATTACTTTCAGTTTATTATTTTTTTCGAAGAACATCATTGAGCTCTTCCGGATTCTGCCAGGACGATGCGGCCACGGTTCGCCACTTAGGGTCGGTTGTGATTAAATCTTTCATTTCCTCTGCATATGAAAAGTAACCCATTGTAATCCAGTTTTCGAATACGCCAGCGCCGATGTGGGCGAGGAGCGTTTCGTCATGCGGGCAGAGGTTGATGATCGCCTTCAGTATTTCCCAACTCTCCCGGTCCGCTTTCTCTATAATCCAGACTGCTTCGTCATGAACATTTTCGTCGGGATGAGATGACATTGGAACTTCTTTGAACGCCTTTGTAAGGGCGTCCCTCGGCGTCAGGCCTTCGCTCTCATACTTTTTCTCAAGCTCGCGTATCCGGGTGTTTTTACCTTCATGGATTGTGAGGCCGGATTTGATGAACCGCGACGCATAGGAAAGATAACCCTTGGCTCATCGCCCGATATTCATGGAAAGGTATTGTATCGCCTAAAGGCCAACGGAACAAGTTCGAGTCGCGATGATTGTTCGCGATTATTTTACGACGGAGCATTTGACCTTCCGGCGGGAACATTGGAACTGCCGGCTTGAGCATTGGAGTTATCGGCGCGAGCATTGGAATCTCCAGTGTAAAATGCGCATGGAACAATGGGTGTTGAACCTCTTCTTAAGCACATCGCGAATTACCTCCCGACAAGAAAAATTCTTGAAAATTCCATCCCCCCGGTGCGAAACTGACGCATCAAATGAAAACGTCGGCGTCATTCCAAAAACACGAGCTCGATTTCACCCACCCTTCGCGCGCGGCCGCGGGCCGGGCGCACACGCCTCTCACGATCATCGATCCGATCCGTCGATCCGACTCCCGTTCCCCCTCACGGGCCGTCCCGCGGTCGGGCCGGACACACGACCGCACCGCTCACGATTTCGCCCGGTTCCGTCCGACGTTCGCTCATGACTCCGCTTTTGGCGCGGGGTGACGCGTGTCGTCCGCTGAAGCGGGCTCTCCTTAGAGAGGACACGGAGGACACGGAGAAGACGGAGAGTACGGAGAAGAAAAAAGAAAAAGGGTGAAGCGTATATGGATCGTGCCGGTCATGCACCGGTGCTGATCCGACGGGCGGCCGGAATTCGCGAAGAGATTCCCCGGAAGATTATTTTAGCGATGCGACCGACCGCGCAAATGGCGCGACAAGGAATTTCATTGCCGCGACAAAGAATTCAATCGGTGAGACAAGGAATTCAGTCGGCGCGACAAAGAATTCAGTCGGCGCGACAAAGAATTTAATCGGCGCGACAAAGAATTCAATCGGTGCGACAAAGAATTCAATCGGTGCGACAAAGAATTCAGTCGGCGCGACAAAGAATTCAATCGGACCGACAAAGAATTCAATCGGACCGACAAAGAATTCAGTCGGTGCGACAAAGAATTCAGTCGGCGCGACAAAGAATTCAGTCGGCGCGACAAAGAATTTTGTTTTCGCGGCAAAGCGCGTGAACGGGGCTCCGTCACCGGACGTGTTCCGGTTTGAAAAATCCATATCAATTTCCGAAAGGGAAAGGGGTGAGTTCATGGAGTTACTGAATGCGACCGTACAGGACGCGAAGACGCTGCTCAAGGTGGCGCGGAAGTACGAGGCGGACGACAATTCGTCAGAGGGGATAGACTCAGGCCTCGTGAAAGAGCTCACCGGCGCGATCGAAATGGCGATCGCCGCCGACACCAACCAGCGAAACGCGCTGCGCGACGTCGGGCGGCTCACGGAGGAACAGAAAAAAACCATGAAGAAGGCCGTGGCGCTCATCGGCAAGGAGCGCAACGCGGCCAAGGCCTGTTTCGGCGCGCGTGACGCCCAGATGATGAAGGAGTTCGCGGTCGGCAAAACGCAGGCGAAGACCGTCAAGGACGCGATCACCGACCTGGCCTACATGAGGAAGGCGGCGGAAAAACACATCGGAGAGCTGGCCCGCTACGGCTTCAAGGCCTCCGACCTGGCGGCCCTCACGACGGCGGCTTCCGACCTGGAGGTGGTGGACGCCGAACAGGAGCTTTCCAAAAAGACCCGGAAAAACGCCACCACGGGGAGAAATGATACGCTCCAGGCCCTCAAGCGGGCGATCCAGAAAACCCGCTCGTCCGCCAAGAGCGTCTTCTACGACCGCAAGGACGTGCCCGTCGAGTTCGAGACGATCAAGCGCGCCAAGCCGGCCAAGAAGGCGAAGCGGACGCTGACGGTGGAAAAGCCGGCGCGGCAGGTGACGACGGCTTGAGGCCTGCTGAAGGCCGAGCTCGAGCGCTTCATCGCCTGGAACAGCCTGGAAGCGACGGCGCGGAAAGCGAAGCCCGGCGAGTGGGAGATCGTTTTCACGCGCGAGTTTTTCGCCGAGCCGGCCACGCCGTTCGTCTCCCTGAGGGACTTCATCGACTTCACCGATCCTGTCGATCCCGCGACCATGACGCTCACGATCACGGAGAAAAATCAGGACGTCGTGAAAGAGCTCGGCATCGACGACGCGTCCCGGACGCTTGTCTACGCCCTCGACGTCGACCGGGGTGAATTCGCGAGCTACCGTTATGAGATCATGGATCAGGCGATGGAAGACCGCGCCTGGGACGTGCCGCTCGACAAGGACCCGCCCGTTCTCCACTTCACGTCCGAAATGCGCGCGGGCAATCCCGAGGCCTTCACGGACGACGCGGTCCGGCAAAAATTCGACGATCTTTTAAAAAAGCTTTCGGGCATTCCCCGGACCGCGGAGCACACCGTCGCGTTCGGTCCGTCACGCCTTACCCCCGATCTCGGGGAGGTCCGCGCCGAGTTCTATGGCCGCCGGACCCAGTTCGTCAGTCTCCTCATCACGTCGGCTCCGCGTGTCGCGGCGGGCGAGACGCCCACCGTCCCCTGTTAGTCCGTCTCCTTTTCATCTTGCGCCGCGACCGGACCTCGCTTATGATTACGGTGACGCGGCGGCGCCGGCCGTTCGGCCGGAGTTCCGATCCGCGAAATCCCGTCGAACGAAAGGAAGCGCGCCATGGCCCGAACCACAATGGACATCGCCACGAAAAAATCCCCGAAGGAACTGGGGGGGATCATCGCCTCGTTCATGCAAAAGGAAGGGTTCAAGAAAACCACGGCCCGGGGAGAGGAAATCTGGAAGAAAGGGGTCGGCCTGCTCACCGCGCCCCAGTTCCTGAAGACGGAGATCAGGGAGAGTACCGTGCACCTGGAAGCGTGGCTGAAAACCGCGCTGCTGCCGGGGGTGTACGTCGGCGAGATGGGGACCACGGGAGCCTACGCGTTCGCCGTCAAGGCGGTGCTCCGCAAGCGCGTGGAAAAGCTCAAGGCGGCGGTCGAAGGCTGATCACCGGGAAGCCCGGCTGAGCTCTTCATCCCACAGATCGACCTGGCGGTCGATGCGTATCACGCCCCGGCCGTCCCGCTTGATCTGATACATTTCCCAACCGGCCGCCGCCGATGCGGTTTCGTCCACATCTCCGTAATTCATGGGCGACTGGGAGCGCAGGATGTCATTCTTTTCCGGCACGTGGACGAATACGTTATCGCCGATGACGGCGCCTTGCCGCCCGGCGTATCCGTCCCGTGCCATGGCCTTTGCCAACGCGGGGTAGCGGGCCGCTTGCGCGCACAGTACGGCCGGCGCGATGAAGACAAGGGCGAGGACGAGAACCGCGAATCGCATTTTCATCGTCTTTTCTTTCGGACGCGCCGGCGCGGACCCTCCGTCTCGTCTATTTCTTCCCTCCCGCCTTGTCGATGCCACCGGACGTCACCCGCAGTTTGCCCGTGAGCCGGATGTCGCCGGACGAGCTTCCCACCATGACGTCGATCGCGGCGGGATTGAGCCTGAAGGCGTGGGCTGATGCGTCCCAATACCCCAGCGTCTCGCCGTTCACGGCGAGGGGAATCGTGACCGTCTTTTTCTGGCCGGCCTTCAAGGTCACGCGTTCGAACCCGACGAGCTTCTTTTTCGGCAGTTTCTCGGCCGGATCGTTGTTGCGGATGTAGAGCTGGACCACCTCGTCGCCTTCGCGCGTGCCCGTGTTGGCGAGCGTGAGGCTCACCTTGACCGCGGCGCCCGCCTTGGCGGCGCGGGCGGAAAGCTTCAGCCCCGAATAGGCGAAGGTGGTGTAGGAAAGCCCGTGGCCGAAGGGGTAGAGCGGCTCGCCCTCGTAATACCAATAGGTGCGGTTGCCCTCGCGCACGTCGTACTTGTAGATCGCCGGGACGTCGTCGAGGGTTTTGTACCAGGTGGTGGTGAGCTTGCCGCCGGGATTGTAGTCGCCGAAGAGGACGTCGGCGATCGCCGCGCCCTGGGACTGGCCGCCGTACCAGGCGCACAGGATGCCGGGCGCGTTTTCCTGGATCCAGTTGATCTCCAGGCGCGGGCCGTTCACGAGCACCACCACGGTTTTTGGATTGGCCGCGTACACCGCCTGGACCAGTTTTTCCTGAACGCCCGGCAGGCCGATGTTGCTCCGGTCGCGTTCCTCGTCCGACACCGTGAGGTCGGTGCCCACGACGACGACGGCCGCGTCCGCTTTCTCGGCGAGAGCGGCGGCCGCCGCGATGCCGGACTCGTCGCGCCCGCCCACGGTGCAGCCCTCGACGTAGTCGACGACGACGCCCCCCGAGTTCAGGGCGGCGCGGTAGTTCGGGTTCACGGGCTTGAATTCGAACCAGTTGAGATTGATCAGATCGTCGAAACCCGTGCCGTAAAACTTAATGTACAGGTCGTGGATGCCCGCGGCCGGTCCGGCGGCGGCGGACAGGGTGACCCACTTCTGCCAATTGCCGGTTGATTGTACGACGACACTGGCGATTTTCGGACCGGTGAGCCCGTCGAGCCGAAATTCCATGGTTCCGCCTTTGGACTGGCTCGCGACGCGCACCTCGACGCCGCTGCAGCCGTCGGCGAAATCGATCGCGGCGAACTTTACCCAGTCGCCTTCGTTGACATAGCCGACGTTTCGGCCTCCCTCCCGGCAGGGCCCGGTCTTGATCCCCGACTGGTCGCTGAACGATTCGGCCTTGATGCGAATGAACGCGTGCTGCGGCGCCTTGAGCTTGTTGCGGATCCCGTCGAGCGGGGAGACGGAGAAGGAGGGGGTGCCGGAATAGCCGCCGAAAATGGCGCGGTTGGCATTGGGCCCGATCACGGCGATCGATTTCAGGGACTTGGCGTCGAGGGGCAGAATGCCCTTGTCGTTCTTGAGGAGGACGATCGCCTTTTTCGCCGCGAGCAGGGCGAGGTCGCGGTGGGCCTGGGAATCGAGCTCGCTGATGGGTATGGAGCGGTATGTCACCATCGAATCCGGGTCGAACTCGCCCAGGCGGAAGCGGGCCCGGAAGGCGCGGAAGAGCGCCAGGTCGATGTCGGACTCGGCGATGAGTCCCTGCTCCAGCGCGCGCTTGAGCGAGGACTGGTACACGCCGCCGCAGTTGATGTCGGTGCCCGCCTTGACGCCCATCGCCGCGGCTTCCTGACTCGTTTTCGCGAAACGGTGTCCCGTGTAGATGTCGGCTATGGCGCCGCAGTCGGAGACCGTGAATCCGTCGAAGCCCCACTCGCCGCGCAGAATGTCGGTCATGAGCTCCTTGCTCGCGCAGCACGGCACGCGGTTCAAGGCGTTATAGGCGCCCATGAGCGACTGCACGTGACCGTCGACCACGCCGGCCTTGAAGGCCGCCAGGTAGTACTCGCGCAGGTCGCGCTCGTCCATGTCGGATGAGCCCCTGTGGCGGTTGAACTCGGAGTTGTTGGCCGCGAAGTGTTTTATGGTGGACACGGTCCGCAAGTATTTCGGGTCGTCGCCCTGCATTCCCTTGATGAAGCCGACGGCCATCCGTCCGGTGAGATACGGATCCTCGCTGTAGCCCTCCTCTTCGCGGCCCCAGCGCGGATCGCGGAGCAGGTTGATGGTCGGGCTCCAGAAGGTGAGGTTCTTCTGCGAACCGGCATTGGTCTTGGCGCGCGCCTCAATGGAGACCACGGTGGTGATCTGTTGAAGGAGTACGGGGTCCCAGGTGGAGCCGAGGGCGTCGGCCTGCGGGAACACGGTGGCCAGCCCCTGGCGGGCCACCCCGTGCAGGGCCTCGCTCCAATAGTTGTAGGCGGGAACGCCGAGGCGGGGAATGCCCGGCACGGAATTGCCCATCTGGCGGTACTTTTCGTCCAGGGTCATCCTGCTTATGAGATCCTTGACGCGGACCTCGATCGGCTTGGACGGATCGAGATAATCCTGGGCGAAAAGGACGGGCGCCAGGGTGAGAAGGAATAACGATAAAAATACGATTTTAAGGCAAGGGCGATATTGCTGCATGCGGAGGCCTCCTTTTGGTCGAGTCGACATTCGGGAAAAATAAACATACCATACAATGAAAATCAAATAAAGGCGTTACGCGCGCGAAATAGAGAAAAGCCGCGTCGCGCGGAGGGGGATGACGTGAGTCGGAAATCGAATTCTTCGCCGAGACTGCTCGGATGGACGATACCGGCGATGTTGACCGCCGTTTTCTGTTGGCGCTCCGCGGGGGAAAACAGGCCGGTGGGGGGGCTGTATCCGTCCTTGAAATTTAAAACCGGAGCCGCGAAGAAATGAGGATCATCCGACGGCTGCCGAACTGGTGCAGCGCCTGACGCGACGATCTATTTCGTCGGCGATTCGATGCCCACGATCGTCCGTATGACCGATAGCGCGTGATTGAACGAATCAACACTTTTTCGCTGTATCGCGGCAAACTTTTTCATTTTCATAAATCCTCCGTGACGGCCGGCATCCCGCCGGACATCGTCTTTATTTGAATTTACTCATTATTTTCACAGGAGAACAGCATAGTGCGCCTTCCGCCCGCAGCGGGTCTCGTCCCCCTCTTGCCAATAAGCCGATTTCGCCCGATAGTGAAGGTATGAATATCGGCTCGTTCCGCACGCTAGTTTGTATTTTCTGCCTTCTGGCGGCCGCCGTTCCGGCCGCGGCGGAGAACGGAAAGCTCGATCTCACCTTCGCGGGCGACATCATGTCGCATGACGTCAACTACCGCACGTCGGATTACAATGCCGTCTACGACGATGTCCGGGACAGGCTCACGCACGACGACCTCTCGTTCGGGAACCTGGAAACGCCGGTGGTTGAGGACCGGCCCTACTCCGGCTTTCCGTTCTTCAACATCCACCTGGACTACGCGCGGGCGGCCGTCAACGGCGGATTCGACGTCTTCGCCCTGGCCAACAACCACACCCGGGACCAGCGGGAAACGGGAATGCTGAAGACGCTGTCGTCCCTTATCCTCCTGCGCGAGGAAACGAAGGGCGGCGTCTGGTATTCGGGCGTGCGCGGCGACCCCAAAAAACCTTTCGAGCCGGTGGCGATCGAAAGAAACGGATTTAAAATCGGATACCTGGCGGTGACCGAATTCCTCAACGACCGGCAATCGGTTCCGTACGCGCACGTGGTCGAGTACCGGAACAAGGCCGAGGCCGCCCGCTTCATTGACTGGGTGAAGACGGTCGCCCCCCGCTACGACCTTTTCATCCTCTCCTACCACGGCGACGTCGAGTACAAGCTCACCCCCGACCCGGGGAAACGGGAGTTTTTCCGGGCCTTGGCGCGGGCGGGCGTCGGCATCGTCTGGGGACACCACCCGCACGTGGTTCAGCCGTACGAGTGCGTCGAGGCGGACGGCGTCCGGCGGCTGGTCATGTATTCAATGGGAAATTTCGTGTCGGGAATGGGAGTGTATTTCGTCGGCGGAAACCCGAGGGCGCCGCGCGCCTTCACGGCCGATTCCTTTCTCCTGCCGGTCACGGTGACGAGAAATGATGCGGGCAAGGCGGACGTGACGGCCGGCGAGCCGATCCTCATCACGAGCTTTTCGGCGCCCAACGGGGACATCCTCGTCAAGCGCCTCGAACCGCTCGCGGCCGGGGGCGCCCCGGGCCGGTGGCTCGCGTATTACCGCGCGCGCCTGGAGCTCATGAGGAAATTCCTCCGGGACATGCCTTCCTCCCTCAAGCCGTGACGGTCCCCGCGTTCCCACCCGGCGGAGGGGCAAGCTTGACATAACATATGGCCCCCACTACTATTCTCTATCCGATCTACCAAGGAGGAATGTATGAAACGAATTGGCATTTTCATGATTATCGCCGCGGCCGCGCTCGTGTTCGCTTGCGCGACCACCTCGGGAGGCGCTGCGGGCGGTTCCCCGGCCGCGGGAGCGCTCTATACCACCGATTTCGAATCGGGGATAGGGGACTGGGCTCCCTACGGAGGGTCGCCGACGATCGAGGTTTCCACCGATTTCGCCCACTCCGGGACGCAGAGCCTGAAGACGGCCGATCGCGAGCAGACGTGGAACGCCCCGGCCTTGGACATCACGGGGCTGACCTTCAATGCCGGCGCCTACGCGGTGACGTGCTGGGTGCTCGTTCCCAAGGACAGCCCCGTGAGCGCGGTGAAGATGACCGTCGAAACCATGGTCGAGGGCGCCAAGAACTGGGTCCAGATCGCCAAGCCCGTGGAGGCCGAGGCCGAAAAGTGGGTGCAGATCACAGGCACGTTCGTCAGGCAGAAGGGTTTGGAGTCGGCGAGGCTGTACGTCGAGCCACTCGATCCGGAAGGCACCTTCTACGTCGACGACGTATCGATCGCTCCGGCTCCCGAGGAGAAGTGAGCGGGACGCAGCTCATTGCTCGTGAGAGGACTCCGGTCGACTTTCACGATCGGACTCCGAATTGTGCAATGAAAGCCGCCGTGCCCGGTGTAGGGCATGGCGGCTTTTTTTCCGGCTCCTCGGAGTTTTTCGGTGAACACGAACCTGGCCATTGCGAGGTCTTGACACTTGAAAACCATCATGGATCAGTGAACGGACCGAAGCAATCTCTCGACTCATGGAACCTCCACCGCAAAGAAAGGGAATTGGGCGAGAAGCTTGGGATTTCCGGCCTTTTCACGGTTTTCGTGTTTACGATCTATGCCGTCAAGAGAATGCTTCGGACCATAAGCATTACGGCAAAGGCGGGGAATAGCACGGTCCTCGCAATGACACCCGCCTCCATTTCCGAAAATGCCGGATGAACCTTTTTTAAAGCGGGCCTGGAATAATCTTCGGGCGCTCTCCTCTCTTGACGCACGGTCGGGACCGATCGTTGCGGTTTCGGTTGCGGGAAACGCGGTTTTCGGATAGGCTTCTAAAAAAAGGAGCGAGCCGATGCCGAAAAACAACATTCAAAAAGGATACGCGGACAGCGACGGCGCCCGCCTCTATTACGAAATCCTCGGCGAGGGGCCGGAGCTGGTGCTCGTCCACGCGGGCGTCGCCGACCGGCGCATGTGGGACGACCAGTTCGAGGCGTTCGCGGAGCGTTTCCGCGTCGTCCGCTACGATCAGCGCGGCTTCGGCGAAACGAAATATGTCGACCGCCCGTTTTCCCATCGCGGAGACCTCCATAATCTGCTGCGGCATCTCAATATCGGGCGCGCCCATCTGGCGGGCGCTTCCGCCGGGAGCGGAATCGTCCTGGATTTCGCCCTGGAATATCCGGAAGCGGCGGCTTCCCTCCTCCTGATCGCCCCGTCGGTCAGCGGCTACCGGCTGCCGGGTCCGCCTCCTCCGCAGGTGCTGGAGCTCATCGCGGCGCGGCGCGCCGGGGACATCGACCGGGCGGTCGAGCTGCAGGTCGAGGTCTGGGCGGGCGGGAAAACCGACGAACGGGTGCGCGAGCGCCTGCGCGACATGGGCCGCCGGGCCCTCGATATGCAGGCGCCGTATCTCAAGGAAACCGGATTCCTCCCGGAAACCCAGCCGGAGGCGTCGGCCGCGGATCGGCTGGCCGAGGTCGCGGCGTCGGTGCTGGCGGTTTACGGCGACCTGGACGATGAGACCGTCGGCGAGGTCGCCGACGCCCTCACCGCCGGCTGCCCGCGCGGGCGCTGGGCGATCATCCCCGGCACGGCCCATTTCCCCAACATGGAACGACCCGCGGTCTTCAACCGCATCGCCCTGGACTTTTGGGAGCGGCTGCGGCCTCAGGCCCCGCCGGCGGAGGAATGATGGGCGGCCCGACCGGGAGAATCGCCGATTTTCTCGCTGCGGCGGCCGCATGGGCCCGGTCCCAGGCGGATTTGCGCTCCCTCGCCCTGGTCGGTTCATGTGCGCGGGGCGCAGCCTCGCCTTCGTCCGATGTCGATCTCATCGTCCTCGCCGACGACCCCGAAGCGTACCTGCGCGACACGGGCTGGGCAAGCATGTTCGGCATCGTGGAGAAGGAGCAGGTGGAACATTACGGCCGCGTCACCTCACTCCGGGTCTGGTACGCGGGCGGACTGGAGGTCGAGTTCGGCTTCACGACGCCCGACTGGGCGGCGGAGCCCCTCGACGAGGGGACGAGGAAGACGATCGACGAAGGCCTGAAAGTCCTCTGGGAGCGGACGCCGTTTCTCACGTCGCTGGCGACAAAGAAGAGAAACTACGGATAGGACGCGGATAGGAGAAAGATAGAAAAAATCTAAAGTGAAGAATGAAGGAGTTAAAGTGGATGATTGTAAAAGCAAATATAGGTGACCGTATTGCGTTTGAAATATTATATGATTTTCATTTATTAAAAAATTCTTATCAAATTTTATATGATTCCTTGCCTGATGTAAAAAAAAGAGCAGAAATCGAAATGAATGATACACTAAAAAAATTGATCCGGAAAATTATGAAATGGAATCATCTCTTTATTATTCTAATTACTACTCGATATATGAAGAAGAATTACCAAACCGAATTTCCTATTCTTTTGTGATGTCGGTTTTCTCTTCAGTTGAATATAACATTAAAAAACTCTGTGAAAATATTAAAAGTCAAAAGGACCTCCCAATTCGGCTTGATGCATTAAGTGGTAAATTAAGTGAGCGGCTAAATAATCATTTAAAAATCTTTAAAATCTCAATAATAGAGCCCAGTGACCTTCAGCATATAAATGAATTAACTATGGTACGGAACTGCATAGCCCATAATAATGGTAGCATAATTGAATATAGAAAATTCGAGAAGCAAAGCGCTTCTATAAAACTAAGTCGTTTTTGTAAAGCAAAGAAAAATATAGAAATAATGGACAATAAGTTACTGATACAAAAAGATTTTTGTTTTTTTTTACCTTGATTACTTTGAAAAGATGTTTAAACGATGGCTCATCGCATTGAATTATAAATTTTAAGAAATAAACGAAATTCGTTACCTTGTTTCTCCCTTTTCCCTCTCCCCCTTCATATCCGTGTACATCCGCGTCCTATCCGTAGTTTCTCTCCTTCTTCTCACTCGCCCAGCACCTTCTTCACTTCCCTCGCGATGCCGAGCGCGACGGCTTCACTCACGCGCGCGGTCTTGGCGAGCTCCGGGATCGGCGCTGCGGCGATTTTTTCGAGCGAGCGGAAGTTGAGGAGGAGGAGTCGCGCCTTTTTCCCGCCGATGCCCTTGATCTTCTCCAGGTAGGAGGAGGCGGTCTCCCGGTCGCGGAGGAGCTTGTGAAAGGTGGTGGCGAAGCGGTGGGACTCATCGCGCACGGCCACGAGCAGGCGCAGGGCGGGCGAGGTGAAGGGGAGGCGGATCGGCTTATCGCCGCCCACGGTGAAGACTTCCTCGCGTTTCTTGGCCAGGCCGATGACCGGCACTTTTTCCAGGCCGAGGCTTGAAAGCACGCCGCGCGCGCTTTCAAGCTGGCCCTTCCCGCCGTCGATGAGGATGAGGTCCGGAAGGGGCTCGTTTTCGGCGAGGAGGCGCATGTAGCGTCGGGCCACCACCTCGCGCAGGGACTCGAAGTCGTCGACGGCGCCGTGTAAGGAGCGGAGCTTGAAACGCCGGTAGGCGGCCTTGTCGGGTTTCCCCTGGAGAAAACTCACGAGCGAGCCGACCGTGTGCTTCCCCGCCAGGTGGGCGATATCGAACCCTTCGATGCGAAGGGGGAGCGCCTCCAGCCCGAGCGCGGACTGCAGCTCGGCCAGGCCGTCGACGCGGCTGACGGCCATGTCCTGCTCGGCATTGGCCTGTGCCATGCGGGACAGGCTCAGCTCGCTCCCGGTCGCGGCGGCGCCGAGTCGTCTTCCGAAGGTCTCCGTGAACGCGCGCACGGTCTCCGGTTCGGGGGGGAAGGGGGTGAATACCGCCTCGGGCGGTTTCATCGGCTTTGCATAATATTGGAAGAGAAACTCATTCAACGCCTCCTCGGGCGCGGAATAGCAGCGCGTGCGGAAGATCTCCTTGCCGACGAGCGCGCCCCCTTGCGTCTTGACGACGGCGAAGGAGGCGAAGTTCTCTTTGATCGCCAGGCCGAGGTAGTCCTCGGTCGGCTTGTTCGGGTCGAAATGCTTCTGGGCCTGCGTCAGGCGGTTCACCGCCTCAAGCTGGTCGCGGTACGTTGCCGCCCGTTCGTATTGGAGGGCGGCCGCCGCCTCCCGCATTTTCGCCTCGAGCTCGCGGAAAAGCTCGTCCGCCCCGCCCTCGAGGAGCTTCACTACCCTGGCCACGCGCTCGGCGTACGCTTCCTTGCCAATGGCGTGCGCGCAGGGTCCGGCGCAGCGTCCGATGTGGTAGTAAAGGCAAGGGCGCGGTTTCTTGGGGATGGGGCCGCGGCACTTGCGCAGAGGATAGAGCCTTTCCACCACGCTCAGGTAGACGTCGAGATCCTCCACGCCCGGAAACGGCCCGAAGTAGCGGGACCCGTCGAACACGAGGCGCCGGGTGCGGTAAAGCCGCGGGTACTCCTCGTTGGTGAGGCGGATGACCGGGTAGGTCTTGCCGTCCTTGAGTTCAATGTTGTACTTGGGCTGCCAGCGCTTGATGAGGCTGTTCTCGGTGGTGAGCGCCTCGTACTCGCTCCTGGTGATGATGGTCTCGATGTCGTCGATGTGCTCCACGAGGAGCCGCGTCTTGGGGTCTTTCTCCCCGGTGAAGTAGGAGTGAACCCGCTTTTTCAGGCTCTTGGCCTTGCCCACGTAGATGACCCGGCCCCGCTTGTCCTTCATGATGTAGACGCCGGGCGCGTCGCTGAAATTCTTGATTTTTTCAAGCACGCCGGCGACTCGGTCGGCCATACGCATCCCCTGCTAGAATATACTCGATAGTTTTACCTTTGTCATACCGGGACTTTTATACGTCTCGTTATAATAAAGAATAATAATCGGAAATACCCGACAAGGCGTAGCTTGGTGGGTATATATCGCCCGGCGGCGTTTGCATAGGACGGAGAGGCGCGCGTCTCCGGCCGCGGGGGGACACGGAGATCACGGAGGGGGAGGAGAACACGGATGCTAAAAATAGGAAAAAATAGAACAGGGTGAAAATTCGATTCTTTCTGTCTTTTCTCCGGCCCTCTTTCCTTTTCCGCTCCGCGCCCTTCGTTTCCGGAGCCTGCCCCGAGCCCCTCGACAGCGCTCGGGAAAAACTCCGCCGAGGGGTGTCCGTTTTTATCAGGTTATAGCCGGATCAGCAGCCGGACGCCCACCACAACCAGCGCCAGGGCCAGGCCGCGGATGATCCAGCCGCCTTTCACCCGGCCCGAGAGAAAAGCGCCGAGCTGGGCGCCGGCGAGCACGCCGACGGCCAGGAAGGCCGTGCGCCACCCGCCGCGCGGGAACGAACCGTTGGCGACGTTGATGACCGTGGCCGTAAAAGCCATGACCGCCAGCACGAAGTGCGAAGTGGCCGTGGCCACATGAACGGGGAACTTGAACGCTTTCGAAAGCAGGGGCATGTGGACGATGCCGCCCCCGATGCCGAGGAGGCTTGAGATGAAGCCGATCACGCCGGACGCTCCGGCCGCGGCCGGGAGATTGTAGGAATACTCATGCCGGGTCCCGTCCCGCTCGGTCACGACGCGGTGAAAGCCCCGGTCCCGGGGGACGGCGTCGGGCCGCTCGCGGAGCGGGAAGGCGGAGATGAAAGCGGCCGCGGTGAGAAGAAGTATGCCGAGGATGACGTCGAAAACGCCGCGGGGGATCAAGCCGGTCACGAAGACTCCCCCGATCGCGCCGGGAACGGTGCAGGAGGCCAGAATCACGCCCGATTTGAAATCGATGCGGCCCAGCCGGCCGTAGGCGACGCTGCCGGAGAGGGCGTTGAAAAAGACGACCGCCAGGGAGATGCTCGTGATGACATGAGCCTCCTCGCGCGGATAGAGCAGGAGGAGGGCGGGGAGCAGGGCGAAACCGCCACCGGCGCCGATGAGCGTCCCGTACGTTCCGACGGCGAAGCCGAGGGGAATAAGGAGCAGGTAATGTTCGATTGGGAAATTGATGAATCACCTCCCGGTCCGGTCGCGTATCGTGTCTGGAGTGCGGACGATTGCAGCACCCCGGTCCGTCCGCCGCCGTCATGTACACGATAGCGACGAATTTTCGCGACCGTCAAGCGGAATCGTTTTTCGATAAAATCGAGCTGGTTGATAGTGAATACGGAAATGGAAACGCGAATGTCCGCGCACCCGTGTTACTTAAAAAAGGAAATGTTCGCGCGGATGCGGTTAGGAGTTAAGTAAAACCTTGGTATGCGCCGATGGTGAAATCAATGGGGAGCGAACGCACGGTGCGGCCCCCGGGATTTCACGATTGTGCCATCTTTTCGACACGAATTTCGGGCACGATGGCGTCATGGACGAACACACACCGTCGGCCGGCCCGATCATTGACAACGCGCGCCGATTTCCGGTAGAGTTTTTCCTTTCCGGCGCTTCGGATCCGCGTACGCCCGTCGGCGTCGAAGACTTCCCTCCGCGTCCTGAGGGTTTGAACGTCCGGACGGCCGCGGCACACGGTAGACCAATGCATAAATACGAAATTGAAGGTAAACGAATTCTCAAGGGCCGGGTTCGGGCCAGCGGCAACAAGAACGCCGCGCTCCCCTGTCTGGCCGCGACGCTTCTCTGCGAAGAGCCGGTGGTCTTGAGGAACATTCCGGATATCGAGGACACCGGCGTCATGCTCGAGCTCCTGGCGCGTCTGGGCGCGCGGGTGGAAAGCCTCGGCGGCAACGCCCACCGCGTTACGGCGGCGAGCATCCGGACCTGCTCGATACCGATCGAGGAGTCGCAAAAGATCAGGGCCTCCATCCTGACCGCCGGGCCCCTCCTGGCGCGCTGCGGCGAGGTGGTCCTGCCCCCGCCCGGCGGCGACGTCATCGGCCGGCGCCGGCTCGACACCCACTTCCTCGCCTTCCGCGCCCTCGGCGCGACCGTCACCGTCGACGGGGTCTTTTCCCTCAAGGCCTCCTCGCTCGTGGGCGCCGAGATTTTTCTGGACGAGGCCTCGGTCACGGCCACGGAAAACGCGCTCATGGCCGCCGTGCTCGCCCGGGGCGAGACGGTCATCCGGAACGCCGCCTCCGAGCCGCACGTCCAGGACCTCTGCCGCCTCCTCCTCGCCATGGGTGGGAATATCTCCGGCATCGGCTCCAACGTCCTCCGCGTGGAGGGGGTGGAAAAACTGCACGGCGCGGATTTCGCCATCGGCGGCGACTACATCGAGGTGGGCTCGTTCATCGGTCTGGCCGCCGTCACCGGCAGCGAGATCGAGATCGAAAACGCCTCACCTGAGCACCTGCGCATGTCACGCATCGCCTTCGGGAAGCTCGGCATCGTCTGGGAGACGGACGGCGAATCGATCCGCGTGCCCGCGCGTCAGGCGCTCACGGTCTGCCCGGACATCGGCGGCATGATTCCCAAGATCGACGACGCCCCCTGGCCGGGGTTCCCGACCGACCTCATGAGCATCATGCTCGTCACCGCCACGCGGGTGTCCGGCACGATCCTCCTCCACGAGAAGATGTTCGAGTCGCGCATGTTCTACGTCGACAAGCTCATCGGCATGGGGGCGCGCATCGTCCTTTGCGACCCGCACCGCGCCGTAGTCTCGGGGCCGTGCGAGCTCAAGGCCTCCGATCTCACCTCGCCGGACGTGCGCGCCGGCATGGCCATGGTGATCGCGGCTCTGGCGGCCGAGGGCAAGAGCGTCATTCACAATGTCTACCAGATCGAACGCGGCTATGAAAAGCTTGTCCCCCGCCTCACCGCCCTGGGCGCGAAAATCCGCGCGGTCGCGGAGAAGTGACGAAAAAAAACCCTCTTGGCGGCGGGTTTTTTTGGAGAAGTCGCTAAAAAAGTCTTCCAACAATTGAGGGAAAATGGCCATTGCGAGGCCCTGAAAAAATCAATCCGGTTACGACGAATAAACGGGCCGAAGCAATCTCTTGATGAGTGGACCCTCCATCTCGGATGACGGAAATCCATATAAAGCCATGAGTCTCCATGGTCGTTTTCCGAGTTTTGCGTTTGGAGATTTTACTTTTCAAGAGATTGCTTCGGGCCGTATTTGTTCATTACGAGGCGGCGAAATTGTCCCGGCCCTCGCAATGACAAGAGCCCCGCTTTGCGGGCGGGGCTCCATCGACTTCACTTTTTTTTCGCTTTTTTCACCGGTATCCAGAGCTCGCATCGGTAATCGGCGGCGCATGAATCACCCTCGGGATAGATCTCCAGGTTCGGTCCCGAGGAGCGCTCGTAGCCCGAATCCGGAAACCATTCGCTCCAGATCCGGTCGTTCATTTCCTGGAACGCCTTGGGCAGGGGACCGCGCGCCGTGAAGATCGCCCAGGCGGAGGCCGGCGCCTTGACGTCGACGCAGCCCGGGGGCAGCTTCGAGCGGTCGGCCGGCGACTCGATCGCGATCAGGTAGGTGAAGTTTCCCGTCTCGGGATCCCAGTCGTCGGCGCTCACGCCCATCAGTCCGAGGGGCGAACCCTCGGGCATGGCGCGCCATAACCGCTCGATGTTTTTGTTCTCGCCGCACTTTTTCCAGAAAGCCGGAATTTTCGTGTAGGCCTTCTTGCCGGCCGAAGTCGTAGCGAGGGGCAGGCCCGTCACTGTGAAGGCCTCCTTGTGTTCAATCTTGAAATCCATCGGTGTGTCTCCTTTCAGGACGACTGAAAACGAGAAGCGGGGCCATGTCTTCAAGACCGCCCCCGGCCGCCGGGCCTCGCTCGGCGTAAGGCCGAGCTCGCGCTTGAATGCCCTGCCGAAGGCGTCCGGCGTTTCGTAACCGAGGCGCAGGGCCAGGTCGATGACCTTCACTCCGCCGCGGGACAGCTCGAGGGCGGCCCGGCTCAGGCGCCGGCGCCGGACGTATTCGCCCGGCCCCATGCCCGCCAGCGCCTCGAACATCCGCAGGAAATGGCGGGTCGAACAGTTCGCCCCGGCCGCGGCGCGCATCCAATCCACATTCTCCTCCAGGTGTTCCTCGATATAATCCAGGGCCGCGTTCATGCGTTCCTGCCAATCCATCCCCGCTCTCCTTTCGTCGTTCCCGCGAATACCATACCCGAAACCTGGGCGAGATACCCGTTTTTTTGCGCCCTCCGCTGACGGGATGCGTCGATGCATTGTATCGATCGGAGACCGGAACGTCACTCCCCGCCGTTCGGATCACGGTTCATGACAGGCGGCGAGTAGCCGCCTGTCAGCTTGACACCCCGATTCGGGCGGCATAAAATATTTCGATCTGCAAATGAAAAGGCCGAAGGATATGGGTACCGAAATATATCCGAACAAGGCCACCTCATCGGACATCGTTCGGGGAAAAACCGGCCCGAGCACAGGCCGGGCGAACGCCGGATGACCGCGCCTTCATCGGCGGCGATTCCATACAGGAGGTGCTGCGATGAAACGGAAAAAAATATCAAGACATTCAGTTTCCGGGAAAAGCCTGAAGCGCGGGGAACCGCCGCGCTCTTCGGTGTTCGACGGGCATGAAAATTCGGGATCGCTTCGGCCGATTTCCGCGGGAACCTCGCGGCGTCCGCCGGGAGACGCGGAGGAGAGGGCGTGAGAGCGGAAGCAGTCGTCCCCCGCCGGCCCCTCGTCGGCGCCGTCGTGCTTACGGCGGGGCTGGCCGCGATTTTCGTCGTTCTCGTCGTTTTCCGGAACAATCTGCCGGACATGGCGGCGATCATGTTTTTCAGTCCCATGGTCGCCCTCTTCACGATCTTCGTATCGGGCACTGTGGCCGTCCTCGCGTTCGGGCGCTACCGGGTGAAACCCGAGCCGGTGTGTTTCTGGATCGGGCTCGCCTGCTTGGCTTACGGCCTCTCGCTCGCGTTTTACATCCCGCTCGTGCCCGGTCTTTTCGAAGACGGAGGAACGATCGCGGGTCGTTCCCCGGACGCCTCCACCTGGTGCTGGTTGCTGGCGCACTTCCTTTTCACGGGGCTCTCGTTCACGGCCGCGGTCGCCGGCCGGCCGAAACGGACGCAACGGATCGTGATCTGGATCGCCGCGTCGGTCGCGGTCGTGGGATTGGGCGGCGCGCTCCTGGCGGCGTTCGCCTACCGCCTGCCCGACCTGGTCGGTCAGGGAGGGAAGTTCACTCCCCTCGAAACGTGGGGCGAAGGATTCCTCATTCCGTTCATGCTGGCCGGCGCCGCGGTCTCAGGCCTGCGCTACCGGCGCTCGGGCGAGCGGCTGTTCATCTATTTGTGTTACCTGCTCATCCTTCTCTCCTTCGGCACCGGGGCGAACATCCTCTCCCGGGCGCGTTACGATTTCGATTGGTACATCGCGCGCATTTTTCCGATCGTCGGGTTCGTCATCCTCCTCCTGGAGTTCTTCTGGGAGTACGTTCGCATGTATTGGGGCGAGCAGGAGAAGAGCCTCAAGCTCGCGGAAAGCGCGGCGGAGAGAAGGCGGGCGGAGGACTCCTTGCGCGTTCTCAATGCCGAGCTCGTGCGGGCGAACGACGACCTGCGGGAAAGCGAGACGCGCTTCAAGTCGCTCGCCGAAAACGCGCCGGACGTCATCGTCCGGCTCGACCGGGACCGGCGGTTTCTGTACGCCAACCCCCGGGCGGGACGCGTTTTTAGTCTTCCCCCCGAGGCGATGGCCGGCAAGACGACCGGTGAGCTGGGTCTGAGCCCGGACGCGGGGCGCGAGTGGGATCGAATGCTCGACCGCGCGCTCGCGAAGCAGGGCCTCGATGCGACCGAATACGACATGCCCACCGCGGCCGGGACGCTGACCTTCAGCGTCCGGGCCGTTCCGGAATTCGCCTCGGGCGAGCTTGCGTCGTACCTGTGCATCGCCCGCGACGTCACCGAGGAGAGGAAGAACCGGCGTGAACTCCTCGACACCAGGAATTATCTCAACAGCCTCCTCGATTACGCCAACGCCCCGATCATCGTCTGGAACCCCGATTTTTTCATCACGCTCTTCAACCGCGCCGCGGAGCACATGACCGGCTATTCCGCCGCCGAGGTCGTCGGCGGCGACTTAAGCGTCCTTTTCCCGCCCGACAGCCGGCAAGACTCGTTGGATAAAATCAAGGGAACCCTGCTCGGGGAGCAATGGGAAGTCGTGGAAATCCCTCTCCGGCGCAGGGACGGGGAGATTCGGTTCGTCCTCTGGAATTCGGCGAACATTTACGCCGAGGACGGGGAAACGCTCCGGGCCACCATCGCCCAGGGCCAGGACGTCACCGAACGCCTGCGGGCGGAGCGCTCACTCAAGGAAAGCGAGGCGCGTTACCGCACCCTGTTCAACGGCATGACGGAGGGATTCGGCCTCCACGAGATCGTGTGCGACGAGCAGGGCGCGCCCGTCGATTACCGGTTCCTCGACGTCAACCCGGCGTTCGAACGGCTCACCGGACTCGCCTGCGAAGACGTCCTGGGGAAACTCAAGAGCGAGGTGCCGCAACTCCGGGACGAAGACCCGAAGTGGGTCGAGATCTACGGCAGAGTGGCCCTCACCGGCGAGCCGGTCCACTTCGCAAAATATTCCCCGGCCCTTAACCAGCATTTCGAGGTGTTTGCCTTCCAGCCGGCGCCGTTCCGCTTCGCGGTCGTCATGCTCAACGTCACCGACCGGAAACGCAAGGAAGAGGACCTGCTGCGGCTCAACCGCATCCTGCAAGCCATGAGCGATTCCAACCACGCCATCCTGCGCGCGAACGACGAGGACTCCTTCCTACGGGAAGTCTGCAGGATCGTGGTCGAGGACTGCGGATACGCCATGGTCTGGATCGGCATGGCCGAGGAGGACGAGGCCAAGACCGTCCGGCCCGTGGCGTCCGCCGGGTTCGAGGAGGGATACGTCGAGTCCCTGAACATCACCTGGGCGGACACGGAGCGCGGCCGCGGGCCCACCGGCACGACTATACGCACAGACAAGCCGAGCGCCTGCCGGAACATGCTCACCGACCCGGCCTTCGCCCCCTGGCGGGAAGAGGCGGTGAAGCGGGGATACGCCTCCTCGCTCTCCCTGCCCCTGCGCGGCGGCGGCCGCGTGTTCGGGACGATCTCGATTTATTCCCGCGAGCCCGGCTCCTTCGCCGAGGACGAAACCGAGCTTCTGGGCGGGCTGGCGGACGACCTGTCGTTCGGCATCATGGCCCTCCGATCGCGCCTGGCCCGGGACCGGGCGGAGGAGGCGGTGGCGGAGAGCGAGCGGCGGTTCCAGACCATCGTCAAGCACTCTTCCGTGGCGTTTTTCCTGCAGGATACGGAGCTGCGTTACCGTTGGCTTTACAACCCCAAGCAGGCGACGGCGGACGAGTCCGTCACGGGGAAGACCGATTTCGACCTCTACGCCGAGTCGGACGCGCGTCTCCTCACCGAGAGCAAGCGCCGCGTGCTCCAAACCGGCGAGAGCGGCCGCCTCGATTTCCGGGTCGCGGACGGCGACGGCGAGCGGGTGCAGGAGATCGTCCTCGAACCCTACCGGGATGCGGGCGGAACCGTGCGCGGCGTGTACGGACTCGCGCTCGACGTGACGGACCAGAAGCGCGCCGAGGAGGTGCTCAAGCAGGACCGGGAGACGTTCGAACGGCTGGTGGAGCAGCGGACGCGCGAGCTCGTGGACGCGCGCCGCGAGCTCGAACAGAGCAAGCGGCTCTCCGACATCGGCACCCTGGCCGCCACCGTGGCGCACGAGCTCAGGAACCCCCTGGCCGCCATCAACATCGCCTCGTACAACATCGCGCGGAAGGCGGACACCCCGCTCATCGAATCTCACCTCGCCACCATCCGCAAGAAGGTGACCGAGAGCGACCAGATCATCAACAACCTGCTTTTTTACTCACGGATCAAATTTCCCCGCTTCGAGACGACGGAGGTGGAGGCGCTCCTCGCCGAGTGCCTCTCCCTCACCGTCGGGCGGTACGGGCCGTCGGTGACGGTCAAACAGTCGTTCGACGGCCTGCGCGGCGCGGCCGTCAGCGCCGACCCCCTGCAGCTCAGGGAGGTTTTCTCAAACATTCTCAACAATGCCTACGACGCGATCGCGGAAAAGAACGAGGAAGGGACGATCGAGATCCGGGGCGCCCGGGGGGAAGGGCTGGTGAAAATTTCGGTGAGCGACAACGGCTCGGGCATATCGAAGGACCACCTGGAGAGGCTCTTCGAGCCGTTCTTCACCACCAAGGCCAAGGGCACCGGACTCGGCCTGGCGGTCTGCCGCCAGATCGTGAACCTGCACGGCGGCTCAATCCGGCTTGCAAGCGAGGAGGGCGAGGGGACGACGGTGGAGGTGCGCCTGCCCGTGCTGCACGGTTCGGTCGAATCGCCGTGAAGCCCATCGCGCGAAGGATTAATGAAATCTGTAAGGAAGCCGGGAAGAAAGGAAACCGGGAAAAAGATAAACGAGGAAAAGAAAATGCGGAAAGGCGCGAAATACACATCATCCTCCGACAGGCTCAGGATGATTGCTTTTATTTTGAAATCGGCATCACCAGCTTGATTATACTCCGAAAGAAACCATTCCCCCAGTCCGATCACCGGCGCAGGGACGCCCCGATTTTGCCCCCGAACCGGAGAAGCGCGAAGAGGAGGAAGAAGACGTGGAGGACGGCGATGACGGCGATCCCGAGAACCTGGCCTAGGGCGTAGTAGAGGAACACCGCGCCCATCCGGTAGAGCCAGAGCATGACCTCCATGATCGCGAGCATGACGAGCGGAATCACGAGCACCCATACATAGGCGCCTTTGGATACCGACGAATGGTACCGCGCGCGCTGGGTGAGACCGATGCAGAAGCAGAGGAGCGTGAGGATGAGGAGGAAGAAGGGCCGGACGACGTGGAGGACGATCTCCCGGACGATCAGGTCGTCCATCCGGGCGTAGCCCGCGAAGAAGGGCGGATTCTTGAGCGGCCGGACGAACGAGAGAAGCTCGCCCAGTCCGCGGCTCTCCATGTCGGTTCGGGACAGGGTGAACGTATGGAGATCGGCCGGGGCGACGTTGAGCTTGATGCCATTGTCCGGGTCCCAGGCGGGGCGGCCCGAGAGGACGCGCACGACCGTTCGCTTGGCCGGATCGGTCTTATCGAGACCGGTCAGGTTGATGGAGGAGCCGATCCGCTTGCCGAGCGGCGCGAGGTAATGGTAGAGGAGACGGCTCCCCCCCGCCGCCGGTCCGAATCCCGCCACCTCGATGTTTTTATAATACGTTTTGTCTCCGGCGGCCACCATTTCCCCGATGGATACGATCTCCCGTCCGCCGCCCGCGAGCGGGTTCCAAAAAACGACGGTCTCATCCGCCAGGCCCCGGAAGGAGAGCGCGAGCTCGGCGTCGTCCGTGAAAAACGACACGCCGGGGAGGAGGTCCCCGGCCTCGCGGAAGTATTCGGCGACGTTGGCGTCGAACGGGAAGCGCCGGCGCATATCGGCCAGAAGGTAATAGGCGCGGACGAGGTCGCGTCCCGAGCCTTGCCTGCCCGCCTCCAGGGCGGCGGCGGCCTCCTTCTTGCGGGCGTACAGGACGCGCGCGATTTCGGTCTGCAGGGCGGCGTTCGGTCCTGAGATCTGGTCGGCCGCGATCCCGGCGATGCGCAGCGCCTCCTTGTTGGACTGCTGCACCGCGAGCACCGCCTGGGCCCAGGCCAGGGCGTCGGGAAAGTTCCGTTTTTGAAGGGCGGTTTGGGCGCGCGCCAGCGCGGCCGTCTCGTCGAAATCCTCCCGCGGGTCGGCGCCGGTGGTCCGGGCCAGGTATTCGTCGTATTGGGCGTCGGTCAGTTGCGAGAGGAGGGCCGATTTCAGGGAGAGCTTGTTCTGGTTGCGGCCGTCGGAGAGGAGGGAGATGCGCACATACTCCAGGGCCGACACCGGATCACCGGCCCGCGCCTTGTCCCGCGCGGCCTCGTAGAGCGCGTCCGAGAACAGGCCGAGTGAACGCGTTTCGCGCATCTGACGCTTGACCGTCGGAAGGAAACCCTCGTTGCAGGCGACGTACAGGGCGGTGAGGACGATGAGGGAGACCACGACCGATGAGAGGTAGCGGAACAGGGTCTTGCGCTCGAAAAAGGACGGCGCGCCGAGAAAGAGCGAATAGGCGAGGAGCGCTCCCGCGCACTGGAGGGCGAAAAAGGAGTCGGTGAAGAGGACGAAGGCGCGTTCCCAAATGTACGTCCAGCGCCCCTGCTCGAGCACGTACATCGTTTTGGACGTGGTGAGGTACGAGAAGGCGACGAAAACGAAAAAACCGAGAATCAGCGTCATGAGAATGATCGAGGCCGGGGTGGCGACCGGATTACGCACGCGGTTCCTCCCGCGGCTTTTGCGGCAGGAAGACGAAATCGAAGAGGAAGAATACCGCCGAGACGAAGGCGAGCACGCCGTTCGGGACGACGGTCAGCCAGAAGGATTCGCCGAGGACGCCGGCTAGGGGGCTCCCCTTCGGGACAATGGAGGTCCAGAACGACTCGCCGAAGATTTTTTTCGCCTCGACCAGGAACTGGGTGACGAGGAAATTGTAAAAAGCGAGGACCAGGGCGAGGACGAGGAGCGTCAAAAAGACATTGGCCAGGGGCCAGCGGGTGGCGTGCAAAAAGATCGACGAGGAGAGGACCAGGAGCGTGAAGACGAGGCAGACGAGCACGGCGGCGCCGGATTGTTCGCCCGCCAGGGCGATGTACCGCTCGTTGAGCGCCTGGAAAAAACCAAGCAGCGATTGCGAGGTCGGGTCGGGGGCGAACGGCGCGCTTTCGGCGGCCAGCGGCTCGAGGACCCGGCCGCCGCCGGGCAGCGCCAGCCGCGCCGTCCTGGCTTCTCCTCCATCCGCGGCCGCCGTTGAGACCGCGGCCCGGTCGAAAAATTCGATGCGCGGCGCGGGCCTGCTTGAGTCGACGATAAATCCATTGACGAGCGACGCGCCCTCCCGTCGGTCGAAGTACAGGAATGCGTCCTTGAGCGGGATGAGGCGCCGCGGAAAGTCGAGGTCGCGCGGGCTTACGACGCCCTCGCTCCGCGCCTCGGCGACGACGGCGTCGAGCGGCGCGGCCGCGAGCCGCGGCCCCAGGAACAGCGCCATGAAGGCGAGCCCCCCGAGGACGAGGTAGGTGAGGAAGACCAGGCCGGGCTTCCGACGCGCGCGCGCCAGGGCGAAGAAGAGCGAGAGGAGCACCGCGGGGAGGAACACCTGCCGCAGGGCGACGGGGAGCACCGCGACGAGCATGCCGGGGGTGAGGACCGGAAACATGAAGAGCCGCGACCCGACGAGGTACACGGCGAAGGCGAGCGTGCAGAACGCCGCCACGACGACGAGGACCAGACAGAAAATGATCACGGGAACCAGCGTGTCTTTCACGTCCGGTCGCAGTGTATCACGCGAGGCGGGGCGTGTACAATCGTCAACTGCCCGCTTTATCCCGTTTCCTGACGTAGCCCCGGTATTCCTTGATAGTCCTCGGCTTTTCCTCGGCGCAGAGCCCGCCGATGGCGATAAAAACGGCCGATTGAGTCCTGACAATTTTGGGTCGGCGTCCGATATGGCCGGACTCGGCAGGACCTTTCAAGGCGGCGCATATGAATAACGAAACGGTTTACGCCAATGAAGGAATTGTCGCGTTGGACGAGGTTTTCGCGGGGAGTCTGGCGGTTTCCAGCGGCCGGACCGTGTCGTTCGATTCGGTCGCACGCGTCGGCCGCCGCGGTGCCCCCCGGGCTCATCGCGCTTCGCGCAGACAACCTGGAGAAATACGCCTTGTCCCGCCCGGCATAAAATGGATCGCACTCGGCAAGCGGCTTTTGAAAGTCGCATCCTTCGCCGGGACAGCCCGTAAAACAGCCTTGCCAACCATAAATCGCATGCTCCGCCCCACGAAGGGTCTACGGCATTGTTGTGGAGCGGCGCGATGAGGCTTTTTCCCCGATTACATTCGCCCTGTTTCATATTCACAAGTCCCCGCCTCTCATCGCTTCGTTCGCAGCTGTTCGATGATCTCCGTCCGGATCGTTTGCGCGGCGGGCAGGAGGGCCGCGATCAGGGGCACCGCGATTCCGATGCACGAGGCGATCAAGACGTTCTCGCCGGAAATCATGATTTGGACGGCGACTGCCGAGGTGATTCCGGGGGGCGGCGTCATCGGAATTCCGCCTAGAAGCTTAATTATGCCGGCGCCCGCCAGGGAAAGGGATACGCCGGCGATCGTGCCGCCAAGCCCGATTGCCAGTCCTTCATACACGAATTGAAGCAGGATGTGTCTCCGACTCGCGCCGAAACTCCGCAAGGTCCCCACTTCTCCGGTCCTCTCAAAAACGCTCATGATCATCGTGTTCAGGGTGGAAAAAAACGCGACCACGATCACGATGAAAAGAATGACGCGGAAATACCCGCCGTAAAACTGGACCACCTGACCGTAATACCCGGCGTGCTCGTCCCAGGAGCTCACCGCCGCGTCCCAGCCGCCTTCCGATAACGCCGCCTGCAGGCGGGACTTGGCTTCCGCGGTTGTTCCCGTATCCTTGAGAAGAACGATGAGTTCCTGGATTCCCCGGGTGTCGGCCAGCAGTTGAGCGGTTTCCAAATCAATCCGAACGATCCGGGAATCGAAATCCTTCGAATAACTGCCGATGATTCCCTTAACGCGGATGGGGACTGCGTTCTGCATCCCGCCCGCCGCGACCGTACTCAGGTAACAGGTCGAGTCCACCACAACGCCCAGTTTCTCGGCGAGCTCGAAGCCGATCTCCGCCTGTCCCCGATCGCGGGATAAAAGGTCCTTGCCGAGTTTCCTGGTGAAAAAAGTGTTTACCTGATTCTCCCGTTCCGGGATTACGCCTCGGACCATCACCAACCCGGAAGGGCCTTTTCCCGTTTCGAGTACGGCGAAATAGTCCAAATGGGGAGAGACCGCCTCCACGCCGGGGAGTCCGTCGACCAGTTTCATCATGCGCTCCCAGTCCGGGAGCATGAATTCGAAGGGAGCGTGCTCCTTCCTGGTCCAATAGCCTTTCACGGTGATCTGGATGTGCGCGTATTGGCTCCTGATGAGGGATTCGCGCAATCCCCAGTAGTTGTACTCGTAGTATCCGCCCGTGATGAGAATCGCGAAAATCCCCGCCACGATGCCCGCCATGGTCAGAACGCTTCTGCGGGAATTTCTGAACACGTTGCGGATGGCCAGCGTCACTGTCTTCATCGATACATCGCGCTCCCTTCTTCCATCGGGCGGTCCTAGGGGATGATATCCGACCAGAATCTCACGCAGAGGTCGATTTCTATTTTATGGCCGTACGGATAGGCTCGGTTGCCGATCGGCCCTTCTCCGAAAACGAACGGCGCATCCCAGTAACAGTGCAATTCAAGGTTGAACGGAAGGGTCAATATCAAGGTTGTCCGCACGTACAAGCCGTTTGGTATGCCGTAGATCAGGCTTACCGACCAGTCGAGCAAGTCGAACAATGCCTGGTTGGGCTTCACGTGAATCCCGACATTGAACGGGTCCATGTACCCGTACCTGAGGGATGAAGCGGTCTGGCCGTAGATCCCGGCCCGGATGTCGGGGGGAAAGGACGAGGTCGAATCGAGCGCGGAAGACAAGGCCTGCCAATCGGCTGAGTCGTAGGAGTCCCCTCGGTATCCCGCCTCCAGGTAAACGGAGACGTCTATGAAGGAGGGGCTGTAAAGGAGACCGAGGGTGGCGCGGATTCCGTTCTTGCCGGTTACATCCACGGCATAGTCGGCCGTATCCAAGACCGGGATCCAGCGTTTGTTGGTCCAGGAGCCTTCCCCGTATAGAAAAAAATCCCGGGTGACGGAAAGGTTGAACCAGACGCCGCCCGTCGCGTCATCGTCCCAGGCGAAAAAAAGCCCCGCGTCGAAGGAATCGAACAAGAGCTGGAATTGCGTGTAATAGATCGAATTACCGGGCAGAATCGCCCGGTCGTCGCCGGCGAATGATTCCGGGGTCCAATCGCACCGCGGGGCCCAGACGAATTTCAAAGCGAGGTGCTCCAGGGTCAGGGCGGCCCAGGCCATCGTCTTTTCCAGGTCGTGGAAGATCCAGCCGAAGTAGTTGGCGGATTTCATGAGTTTTGCGGGACCCGGCTCCCAGAGAAGCTTTCCCGCCCCCGCGGACAGCAAGGCGTCGCCGCTCGTCCAGCCCAGTTCCCACGATTTGATCGTGAATTTCGCTTGCCCCGGAAAACCATACGGGTTGAGATCGGGCGAATGGACGTCCGTGTCATCGGTCCAATACAACCACCGGGCCTGGGTTTCCGTCTGGATGTGGAATCCGAGCGGCAAGTTGTAGAGGAACGAGAATCCCTGGAGGAGATTCCCGTTCGCCGCCTTCTGGTCGAGGACGTTTTGAGGATTGATGAGGGAATAGTCGTTGAGCGCCCGGAAATAGGTTTCGTGTCCCAAGGAGAATCCCACTTTGCCCCCGATGTTATCCTCCGCATTGAGCAGGCACGGGAGGAATAACAACGACGGCAGGAGTCGGAGTATTCGCGTCATCTGATCGCCTTCATTCCTTCCCGTGAAAAAAACCTGCCGGCGAGGGTATCCCGCGAGTAATCGGAAAGCCCCACGGCGCTCTCATCCCGGTTGAGCGCATTGACTATTTTGAAACCCGCGAGCAGAGTCTTGCCGTCGAACTCGCCGTAGGACTCATAGCGGATCGTCTTCATGAGGACGCCGCTGGCGGCGTATAACTCGGCGGAGACCGGGCGGCAATCCGGCGTGGTGACGACCAAGATTATCTTCGGGTAGCTGACTTCCGCGCCTTCCTTCGCGGTGAGATCCATGATCGATTTACCGTCCGCGGTTTTGCATGAGGCGACGTCGTACCCGTCGGAAAACGAAAGGCGGGTGATGTCGCCCGCGGCCGCCTGCCCGAACAGCATCTGACGCGACGAGATGCGGATCGGGTCCCGCATGTTTTTGTCGAGCATCCAGAAGGCATTGCCTTGGACCAAAATCCGCCGGCCGGAGAGTTTGGGCGGCGAGAGATACACGCTCAGCACGTTCGATCTGTCCCCGTCCCTCAGGTAGACGCGCATGACCGAGGTTTCGTCGGCGTCGGTCAGGGTGTAGGTGAAGCTGAAGCCCCGATCGGTCAACAACCGGTACGAGTCGGCTTTGGAAAGCATCTTGGAAAAGTCCGATTCCTGGGCGGCGAGCGGACCGGTCGCCGAAGCGACCAACCAGAACGCGGCGCACGCCGCCTTCATTTTCGCGGGCATATTCATGTGTACTCCTTTCTTCGTATCCATTATCAATCAAGGCCGAGCTGGCCGATGATGTTCATGCGGTTCAGCCTCCGCGTCACCGCGAAGGTCGAAAGCTGCCCTATGCCGAAAACCAGGACGAAAGCCAGTGCCGGGTAGACGGGGTGAAAGTGAAACCCGACGTGGATGGCTTCGGCGACGGTGGGCGGCGGGGGCATCTCGATTCCGCCCAGCAGATTGACGAGGGAACCGATCGCCAGGGACAGGGCGAAACCGAACCCGAACCCGTAGAGCGAAAGGAAGCAGGATTCTATCTGAAAGATGAGCCCCAAGCGTGACGGAGAGGCGCCGAAGGAGCGCATCGTGCCCAATTCCTTCGTTCTTTCGGTGAGGGAGAGCGTGAACGCCGCAGAAATCGTGAAAAAAACGGTGATGGCGATGACGATGAGGATGAACGCGAGGTTGTTGCCGTATATGGTTCGGACGGCGTTCACGTAGCCTTCGGGCGACGTGTAGCGGGTGAACACGGCGTCGGCATGCCCGCCCGCCGCGAAGGCGTTCTTGAGGCGCGCCGCGACGCTCTCCGGGTTCGCTCCCGGCTTGACGGTGACGTGGAGGGAATCGATGAGGTCGTAATTCATTCCACCGAGCGACGAGAAGGGAATTTCAAGAAAGAACCGGTCGTTTTCTTCCGATTCCGTGGTGACGATCCGCGCGATTCGGGCCGAGAAGCCGTCATCCCCGGCGATGCCGCTGATCCAGTCCCCTTCGGCGACACCGAGCCCCTCGGCGAGCAGTTTTCCGATTTTGGCCTTGGGCTCCCGGTCGGCGGAAATCAGGACGTCGTTGTTTTCGGGATCCATGGCCGCTTCGGCGTCGGCGTCCACCGCGCGACCCGAGAAGAGGGAGCTCTTCTCGCCGAAGCCGATGATTCCCGAGAGCGTCGCGCGGGGGGACAGGATGCTCACGCCGTCCGTTCCCCCCAGCGATTGAAAAAGGCCTCGGTCGACGAAAGGCCGGCCCTTCTCCGCCGGCGTGATCCATATCTGGCCCTCTGCGCGGATCACTCCCTCCTCGAGCGTGTCGAAGAGATACTGGTAGATTCCGCCGATGAGAATGACGATGAGGCAGGCGAAGAGCACGACCGAGAGCGGAAGGAGGCTGCGGAAGCCCTGGCGGAAAACGTTCCGCTGGGCGAGTTTCACGTCGATGACCGTCATGGCCTGGACTCCGGCCCGGCGGTGTCCGATACGATTTTTCCGTCCTCGAGGCTGATGATACGCTTCGCCCTGGCCATGATTTTTTCGTCGTGCGTGGAATAAAGGAACGTGGTGCCGAACGACCGGTTCAATTCCTCCAGCAGCCGCATGATGGAATCTCCGGTCCGATGGTCCAGGTTGGCGGTGGGCTCGTCCGCGAAAACGACATTGGGATCGTTGATCAAGGCGCGGGCGATGGCCACCCGCTGCCGCTGTCCTCCCGAAAGCATGTGCGGCCTTTTATCGGCCTGGTCGGCGATGCCCACTTTTTCCAAAAGCTCCATGACGCGGGCCCGGTTCTTCTTCACCTCGGGATAGAGGAGGCTCGGGTATTCCACGTTTTCCCGGACATTGAGCACGGGGATGAGGTTGAAGGTCTGGAAGATGAATCCCACCTCGCGGTTCCTGACGCGCGCCATTCCCTTTTCCCCCACGTCGTGGAGCCGTTTTCCCAGGAGATGGACCCGGCCGCCGGTCGGCCGGTCGAGCCCGGCGCCCAGGTGCAGGAGGGTCGACTTCCCGCTCCCCGACGGGCCCACGAGCGCCGAGAATTCACCGTGGTTGACTGCGAGGGAGACGTCCGACAGGGCGTTGATGACCGTCTCTCCCAAGAGGTATTCTTTGCTTACGGCTTCGTACCGCAATACTATCTCGCTCATCGGACGACTTTCTCCGCGTTCTTCAGTTCTTCAGCCAGGCCTTGGTCCGCCTCAAAACCGTCGCGCTTGACTTGTTCCCGGGCGAGGGCGAGGTATTCGGCGTTTTTAAACTCGCGGGCGAGGTTGATGAGGCTCAAGCTCAAAAGTCTCAATTCCTCCTTCTCGAATTTCCAGGTTCCGGTTGCCGCCTTGGCGTTCACCTTTTTCACGTCCTCCAGCACAATCCCGTCAACGCCAAGGATCTCGGGGAAGTTGCTGTAGGTGATGGCCTGCCAGAGATAGGCCCGCCCCTCCTCGGGGAAATCGGCTATCAGGGAGTCGAATTCGCCGATACCCTTCCGTACGTATCTCAGTTTCTCGTTCGGGGAATCCGAGTTCCCCGCTTCGCGGCAAAGGGCGGTGGCGTAATAGATCCTCGCCATCGGTCTTTGCTGGAGGAGCTTCCGGTTGGCTTCATAGCGGCCGATGACGCTGTCGACGAGGTTCAGGTCGACGAGTTCCACGAAAAGGAGATGTTCCATCGCGACCGCGTCCTCGGGATCGGCCGCGAGCCTGGAAAGCAGCTCCGTCTTCAACTCATTCCGCGTATTTGATTCGCCCTGGCAGGACGGGAAGATCGGGACGAGGAGAAAGGGCAAGAGAAGGACGGCGAACGCCTTTTGTCGGTTGTTTTTCAAGGGTTATTCCTTTCCGCTTAAAAATAGCTCTATAGATTCGGCTACGGCCTTGTCCTTGACGATTTTTTTCGCCACGAGGGCGTATTTTTTCGCGTTTCTCCAGTCGTTTTCATACATGAGAAGCTTGGCCTTGTAAAGCAGGACGTGAGCCGGGTCGTAGAGGCCGTCGAACGCCTGGGGCGTCTTCGATAATACCCCGATCAGATAATCGATATCATTTTCGGCCACGTTCTTTCGCTCGAAGATATCGGGCAGGACGAAGTTGTTCTCATATCGGATGCGCCTGATGACGACGTTCGTGGGATCGGCGGCGACCGCCTTGTCCATGAGGTCGCATCCTTTTTGCACGCCGTCCAGTTTTTCCAGGGGATTCTTGGAATCCCGCGCGATCAGCGTCCAGGCGGAACCGAGGTAGGCCCGAGTGACGGCCGACGGTTTTATTGCGTCGGATTTCTCAAGGCTCTTCACCGACTCCCGGGCGCAATCGACGGAATAACTATTGGCGAGATCGTGGTATGCCCGGCCCAAGGTGAACCAGGCTTCGGCGTTGTCGGGCTCCTTGGCCGTCAGCACCTTCATATCGCCTACGGTTTTTTCCAGGCTCGCCTCGGATTGGTCCTGATCCTGGGCAATGGCGATCGTGCCTGGAAGGAGAACCGATAATAGCCATACCATGACGTAAATCTTCATAGGTACATCCCCTTTCTGCATTAATATAAATCGGTGTCCACGCTGAAGAGGAACGCCGCTGCGGGCGACGCTTCCACGGAAACCTTAACGCCGAACGAGAAGTAGAGATTGATGGGCGCGGTGAACCCGATCGCAAGCGCGGCGCCGAATGCGTGCGAGAGGTTTTCCGGACGGAATTGCTCGATGGACCCGAACGTTTCCGCCGTCTCCCAGAAGGCGAACGGACTGAAGGTGAGGGAAGTGAATCCGAGGGGTATGGAGACCACGTGTACTCCCGTGACTTGCACGATGCCCCTCGCGTAGGCGCGGTTCGGCTCGAGGCTGCGCGGGCTTCTGAAGTCCCCGCTGTCGGCCCAGGTCGTCGCCGGGAGCGTGTCACCCCGGAGTGAAGCCAGAACTCGGATCTCGAAGACGAGCTGCTCGACCGGTTTCAGGCAGACGAGCGCATCGAGATCGGCATAGTAGGAGACCGTGTACCCTTCGGACGGGAAGACGGCTCCCGCGGCCGCCCGGGCATGGCAGCCGAAGGGGGCCATGAACCTATAGAAAGGCCAGAGCTCGGCATACACCCCCGCTTGGGCCGCGTATCCCGGTCCGGTGAGTCCCAGGCTCAGACGGTTCGCCGCGATATCGGAGGCGCTCAGCTGGGGCTCAAGCCAGAAGGAATCCGGAAGCCACCACGCCGTAAAACCGCCTTCGATACCCGCGTTCAGAACCGGGCCCAGGCTGAAAAAGAGCCGCCCGTTGAGACGGAACGATTCTTCCAGCCAACCGGGTTCTTTCACCAACTCCTCATGGGCACCCTCGATTCCGTAACCGAAAGGCGAATCCGCGACCCGGGGATGCGACCAGGAAAGCCCCTGCGTGTTGAGTCCGAGGGTCGTCCCCAATTCTTCGTTGCCGCCCATAAGGTGTCTGAAGGCCGCCGAAAGGTCCCACGGCCAGAACCAGAAACCGAAAAGGAACCCGTCCGTGAGCTCTACGACGCCGACGAAATGCCCCTCAGTTTCCGTGGGTTGTATATACACCCTGGCATCGTAGAAAAGCTTGGTCGAAAGAAAAAAATCCTTCTGGCGCCGCGCCATCGCCTTCCAGCCTGCGTCGGTAAAGCGGTCGCCCCGCGAGAAAAAGAGGTTGGCTTTCACCCATTCCTTTCGCGTCGCGCCCGCGATTTCGATCCGTATGGAATCGAGTATCACTTCTTCCGTCTTATCGATACCCAACTCCTCATTCTTGATATTCAGGGAATCGATCAGCGAATCGAGCGCGTCGTCCGAATCCGCCGCCGGCTGCGCGTTCAAGAGGGCGCAAAAGAAGAAGAAAAGCGCGACAACGGGGCGTTTTTTGTTTTGGGTATTCATTTTGAAGCGCTCCATTCATCCAGGGCGTCCTTGACGGCCCGAAGCCGTTCCTTGCCCGAACGCAGATCCGGCTCAAGCATACACCCTTCCGCCCATTCGTTCCAGGCGTTGATGAACAGGTAGGGCGTTTGTTCGCTTATTCTGCCGAATTGAAACAGTAATTCCCGCTTGAAGAGTGAAGCGGTCGTGCCCGTGAAGATCGTCGCGCCGCCGTCCCGGTGGCGCGGGGTATTGTCCCATGACGGGCACGCCCCGGGAAATTGCCGTTTATGATACCTGGCCGCGGTACGATGATCCAGGAGGAGGTCCGGGTAGGATATGATCGTGTTGGCGCCGCGCCGAGTAACGGCGCCCCTGATGGCCGGGGAGGTCCTCAACGGGTAAAAAGGATGAAATTCCACGACGCCGTCTATATCGAGAGAATCCACGTTATAGCTGTCCCGGTGGTAATTGAGCACGCTTAACACCTTGATCTCGCCCAGCTTGACGTCGCGCGCGCGTTGCCGCCAGCGGCGGACGAGGTCGTTGAAACGGTCGATGTGCCCCGCCCGGTAGATGAGGATCAGGGGGCAGCCGTCGAGTTTCAAGGCCCTCGGGTCGGCGAGGAAACGGGCAAGCCAATCGAAATGGGTTTCCCACGTCGGCCGGTCCCCGTATTTCTGTTCCAAGAGAACCTCATGGTCCGAACCGTTCCAGTTCCTGCTCCAAGGCTCGTTCGCCCAGCAGAGGCAGAAGCGGATATCGATTTCCGGCCGCGCGAGGAACGATTCCAGGGGTTTTTCCAGCAATACTTTTCCGCCGAACCAGTAATGGTAAAAGCAGAAACCGGCGATTCCGAATTCCGCGGCCAAGGCGGCTTGTTTTTTCAGGACGGCTCCGTCGCTCAGATCATAATAGCCGAGCTCCTCGCCGGGAAGAATGGGCATGTCGTGGCCGGGGAACAGGGCCTTGGCCTGTTTGACGTTTTCCCAATCGGTGAATCCTTCGCCCCAGAAACGGTCATTCTCCGGAATCGGATGGTACTGGGGGAGATAGAAGGCGATGAGTTGGGGCGTGATTTTCCGAGCCGCCGCGTTATGTACCATGGTCCGCTTTCGTTTCCCGTCCGACCACGTTCAGAAGGGCCTCGCCGAACGAGGGAACCGCCTGCCGTTGACAAAAGTCCCGGTAGGTTTTCACCCTGCGTTCCATGGCTCTCGATGAAATCCTTCCGGCCAATTCCGAGAAGGCGTCGGCCCGCGCGATGTCGACCGTTTCGACGGCGTCGAAATACGGATTCCCTTCGGCCAAGTCACTGAAGAACGCCTCGTCCTCCCAGACTCCCAGCGCGTTGAAGCCGGGATAGACGGCGCCTCCCGCCAGCTCGCGGTAACTTTCGCTCGAGGAACCGGATTCGCCCGCGCGGAAGGAGACGAACGGAACCCCCCGGGAAAGGCTGATGGTGCCCAGCGTTCCGTACGGGACGAACAACCCGACGAAAAGGGCCTCGTCGATCTCGGCGTGGAGGGTTTCCTTGTTCAGCCACGTGCGCGTTTCAATCAGAGCCGGCGTCGTACCGTCGAGATCGGACGTGCACGCGAACGGATCAATCAGCACGATCCTTTCCACGTCCAGGTGCCGATGGAGGTTGCGCACGATGCCCCGGCACAGGCTGCGGATGACCTCGCGGGGGACCGTGTATTCGAAAAACCGGCTTAATGCGAGGAGAACGGAACGGCGTTTCCCGTCCGCGCGGGGGGCGGGCGCGGAGGAGAGCCGGTTGTCATAATGAAAGAAATACGGTCCCCGGGGCCCCGGCCGGTTGAGCGGGACCGGCCTGAGGACTGAAACCCCCTCGAGGGGCGGCATGATTTGCGCCTCCATCCGTTCGGGCATGAATTTCCTCAGATAGTATCCCAGGCGGTCGTCCGCGGGCATGCCTCCCAATCGTCTCAGATTCCGTTCCCGGCAGCGTTCCACCCGCTCTTTCCATTCCTCCACGCTCTCCGTGAACGTTGAAAAGTAATCGACGCAGGAAACCGTTTTCCCGTTGGCCGCGAGCCTGCGCACGAGGGAAAAAAAGTTCTCGCGCTGGGCGGGTCTGATGTTCGCTTCCAAGAAAAAGCAGTTGAGGTCGATGAACGTTATGCCGTCCCAGTCGGCGGCGATCGCTTCTATTTCGGACAGGATTTCGAGGAAGGAGAGGCGGGCAAACGAGAGGAAACCCGTATCGCCGCGGTACCCGGAGACGACGTCCGCCAGGTTTTCGTTCACGCGAAGGCCGGCGTCGATGCCCGTTCCGCCGGCGAGCGCTGAGATTTGTCTGACGATATACGTGGCCTCTCCCGTGCTCCTCTTGGCGAGGCCGAGGAAAAGGTTTCTAAACGACCGGGGCATAGCGATCCGTTCTTAAAAGCGATTCCGCCTGCAGCACGGAGGCTTTTGCGTTCCATCCGATCACGAGGCCCCTGGCCGATTTGGAAAAACCGATGTCGATAAACCGGTAGGACGGCGCGCACTCCGCGTCCAGGGCCTCGAGCGTTTTCCACCAGCGGACGGGACTCAACAGGTGCCGTTTCAAGGCGTCCTTCAGGGCTCCGCTCGATACAAGCGCCGAACCCGTGACGGCGGAGAAAACGGGAATTTCCATTTCGCGGAAAGCGATGCCGTCGAGGCACCGGTCGAGCGGATCCCCGATCTCGCCGACGAACGGTGAATGGCATCCGTTGCCCACGCGAAGCGGCACGACCCGCAGGCCGCATTTTTGCGCGGCGGCGGTGAACTCCGGCGCTTGTTCGTCGGATACGGAGAAGACGACTTGTTTCGGCGTATTGTAGTTCACGGGGTAAACGCCCGCGATTTCCTTCAGGGCGTCGAGCGCGTTCGCGACCGCCGCGGGCTCCCCGATCGCCGCGTGCATGTCGCTCCGGCAGGTCCGCCGGTTTTCCGCGAACAGCCTGCCGCGCAGGGCGATCAGGGCGCAGGCGTCCTCAAACGCGAAGGCGCCGCACAGACAGGCGGAGATGACCTCGCCCAGGCTGTGGCCGAGCAGGTAATACGGACGGATGCCGTGCGCTTTCATCGTCCGGAACATCGCGTAATTGACGGCCCAGATCGCGACGTGGGACAAGTACGGATCGTTCTTCGCCCTGGTCCGCAAGCCGCCCCAACACAGGACGGGAATGTCCTCGCCGACGGCTTCGCTCACTTCATCAAGCGCTTCGCGAAAGGCGGGGATGTCCTGGTACTGTCTCCGTCCCATGCCGGGCTCGAAGCTTCCTTGGCCGCCGGATAAAAAAACGTTTTTCATGGTCGGGCCTCCGATCCTTCCATTATTCGCTCGATCCGGTCGCCGATGGGAAAAACGGGCTTCCCCAATCGTCGCCGCAGCGTGTTTCTCCCTTCGATTTTTCTCAGATACTTCCTGATCGTCGCCTCGGCGCGCGGCGAGCTTTTCATTTTTTTCCAAATTCCCTGCGAGTCGTCGCCGACCGTTCGGGCGATGTCCATCGCACAGAGGTGTGATTTTTGAGAAAACTCGTCGTCGACGAATGGTCCGGCGATCCTTTGCATCCCCATTTTCTCGTAAAGCGGGACGCTCGCCTCCATGGCGTCCGTGAAGATCATCCTGATCCCCGCCAGGAGCGACTTCACCACCATCAAGGCGATGAGGCTTTCCAGCACCCTCGCCCTCATGGCGCCGTTCGACAGAATGACGAGTCTCCCCGCTTCCGCCATGGGCCCGGTCGTTTTCGCCGCCTTGAGGAGGGAAACCGGCAGAGACGTCTCAAGCGGAAGCCGGCCTCGGCGTCCGGACCCGCCCGTTACGATGCGGATGGAACCCACGTAGCTTTGAAGGCGGCCGTCGTACACGACGATGGGAGTCGATCGGTCCGCGTATTGCTTGAATTCGTCCTTGACGCGTCCCATGAAATCCCGGTATTTCCCCTTATCGGATTTTTGGGATTTCTGGTAGATCGCGTAATATCCCTTTTCAATAACCTCGAAGAATTTTTCCCTTTCCCGGTCGCTGACCGCTTCCTTGGCGTACAGGGATTCCGATATCCAGATGAGACCCCGCACGTTGCCGAAAATCGAGGCCACCGTTTTCCGCTCATCGTCGTTCATAAAGAAGCGGGATCGGACGCGCGCGCCCAGGTCCATCAAAAGCGTCGGCAGGAAAAAGGAGAGGGCGACGCCGGAGAGCGAGATCGCCAGGGGCAGCACGATATACAGGACGGAAGGGAAAAGGACCACGGAGAAAATGAGGGCCGTGATATTGCTCAGGCAAAGGAAAGCGCTGCCGATTTTACGGCTCGCTTTTTTTTCCGGTTCCCAGCACTGGTTCCTGCCGGGCAGCACCGGCATTCCCCAGGAGCCCAGGAAGAAGAGGACGGACAGAAAACCGTAGATCAGGGAGCCGGTGAAAGGGATGAGTTTTTGGATTCCCAGGACGGATTGAAGGAGGAGCACGAAAGAGAATAATAGAAAGAATCCGGCGTCCATGACCGCCCATTGCCTGTTGGCGTAGCGGTAACACAACACCAGGCCGTAAAGGTACATGTTCGCCGCCAGGTACATCTCCACATCGGCGAAAAAAAGCAGCGCGAGGGGAAGGACGAAAGCCAAGAACGTGACGATCATGATTCTCCTCCGATCATTCGCGTGAATCGGTCGACGCGGTCGATCAGCACCCGCAGGGTTCCCGTCACCTTCGGGTCGAGACCCGGTCTGGCGGAAGCGAAAACGAGGACGGACCGCAGGTACGCGGGATCGATGCCGACGGTTTCCTGTTCCAGATTCTTTCCCGTGAACGTAAAGGCGGCTCCCTTCTCGAGGGATTCGGTCAGAAACGCAATTTGGTCGACCGCCTCCGTCTGTTGTTCGGAAAAGAACTCGGGCAGGGAAAGACGGGTGTTGATGCTCACATAACGACACGCCAGGTTGGCGGGGGCCGCTCTGACCGCCTTATCGATCAGCGCCATTCCCTTTTCCACGAACCCGATCTTGTCCAAGCCCGTATTGGCGTCGATCGCCCGCATCACCGTCGCCGATCCCATCCAGGCGTCGAACTCCGGATCCTTGCCGCCTAAAACCGGGGAAAGCGTCTCCAGGAGGAGATAGCCTTCGTTCCTGTAGGACCGCAGGAGAAGCGCCGCCGCCAGATCCCTTGCCTTCAATGAGAAGGCGGCATCAGGCGCGGGCCTGCCGGGCGCGTTCAGCAGGACCGACGCGGCGGTGGCGCCGAAGAGATCCGCTTTTCCGGAGGAAATGAGGGAGGTTTCGTTTCGTCGATAGACTTCGGGGACATCGTCCCAGGCCAGGTTCGCGCGAGGAAGACTCCCTTGGTCGCAGCGCAAGCGCGGCGTCAGCCAGGAAAGGAATCGGCCCGGGAGGTCGGCGTCATCCGGGGCATCCGCGTTTTCCACAGGTCCGGTTTTTCCGGAATAGAGATATCGAACGACGGCGTCGGGAAAGGGAAGCGGCCGTCCATCGACGTCTTTGGGGATTTCCAGCGGGGATTTCGCGCCCGACGCCAACCAAGCGAGCCAGGCCTTCTCAAAAGGCCTGATCCCGTCGGGAGTCTCCTGATTCAATTCCGTTTGGGGGTGTGAGAAGTGAAACGCGAGGTAGAAGAGAAATCCGGCGGTCAGCAACAACGCAACGGCCGAAGCGATGAACACCCGCCTTTTATTCCGCTCCCCGCCCGGTGCGGCGGCGAGATTTTTCGTTTCCCTCATCCGGGGATTCCTCCTTGAAATTTCAACAGATACTCCCGCACTCGTTTCTCGACCCAAGCGGGAAGCTTGAGCAGCATTTTCGCGTCTTTCACGCAGATCACTTCGCTGACGCCGGACGCGTGCAACTCGCCGTTCCCCGTATTTCTGATCCGATGCGAGAAACCAATCTTGGACGCGGTCACCGCGGCGATGAGGCTTTCGCAGCACACGGCTTGGCCAAACCGGACGGGTTTCCGGTACTCGACCTTAACCGATGAAACCACGAAAGCGAGGTTTTCGTCCTCAAAGCGCGGACAGGCGATTCCCGCCTTCTCCGCCACGGCGAACCTGCCCAGTTCGAACCAGGACAGGTAGTACATATTGTTCACGATCCGGTAGGAGTCGACTTCGTAAAACCGGATCTGTATCGGCGAGGGAAGCCATTTCACGGCCGCAGCCCGCCCGCGAGAAACGCTCCCGCGGACCCGCCCGCCGAGAGCGATCCGATCAAAGCGGTCATGGGGCCTTCCAGGGTCCGCATGCCCCTGAGGAGTCGCGCGGCGGATTCCTCCCCGTGCGGAACGCCGAGCGCTTTCTTTTCCGGGGAAAGCAGGCAGTACAGGGCGAGATTGTAAAACGGGGCCACGCCGGACGCCATCCCGAAATACGCGGATGCGCTGGTGACGGGAAGATCGGGGAAGACCGAATTGACGGCCGCGATTTCCAACCGGCTGTCCGCCTCGAGACAATTCCCCTCGCCGGCGTAGTAGGCGGGCGCGGCGCCCCGGCGTTTGATTTCGCGCAAGATGCGTTCGAGCGGATTTTCCCGCATCGCGTAGGTGGACGGGAAACCGGGCGATCCGTCCAGCATGACCGAATCGACTCGGGCATACCGCTTGGCGTTTCTGAGTTCCGCGTCCTCGTTTCTTTCGAGAACGAAAAAAACGGCGCCCTCCCCGGGCACGTTGCCCGAAAGCGCGCCGGCGTAGCAATTCTGGAGGTGCGAGGATCCGGCGTTTCCGATGTCGATGAGGGCCCGATGATACGCGGCGGAATATTCGCTCACGGCCCCGACCAGGATGGCCCGGCACGCGCCGCTCTGCAACAGGCATTGGGCCATGCGCAGCGCGGCGTAGGGACTCGATGCCCCCTGTGCGATCACCGTCGTGTAGCCCTTGATTTTCAGCTCGATCGAAATGTATCCCAGGTGGGCGTTGACGACGGTGTTGGGGAAGACGTTCGCGTCGGCGAATTTCACGCCTTTTTCCAGAACGGTGCCGTAAAAATCGGCGACGGACGCCAGGGCACCCGTGCCCGTGGCCGATACGAGACCGACGTCGGCGGCGTTGGCGCCCGTGATCCGGAGATTGGAGTCCGCGAGGGCCAACGCGGCGGCGGCGGCGGAGAGCTTCGATATCCTGTCCATCTTCCTCACGTTTTTCAGGCGGAGCCGCGCGCATTCCGCCTCCAGTTTCGTCCGATCGACTGTGCCGGCCCTGCTCGAGGAAAGCGCGCGGTTGAATCCGCGCACCGGATCGATGTCCTTGATGAACGGTTTTTCATCCGCGAGCGCGGCCTTCAGGGCGTCGAGCCCGAACTTGTCGGCGGGGCTCACGATTCCGACGCCGGTGACGACGATGACGTCGCCGGATCGCGGATTCGCCATGAAAGCGGGCGGCGTTTTTTCCCCCGGCCCGATTACGACGGCGACATTGTTGCCGCCGAAGGCGAAGGCCGTCTTTATGCCGATCGACCCGCGCAGTTCCCCGGCTTCCCCCCGGACATACGCCAGATCGCACCCCGGCCGCGGCTCGCTGAAATTGCAGATGGGGATGGTCCGCCGTTCCCGGAGCGCCTTCGCCAGCAGGGCGAGTTCGACGGCGCCGGAGGCCCCCAGCGTATGGCCGATCGCGGATTTGACGGCGGACACCGGGGCGCCGGACAGCGCCGCCACCTGCTTGATGGCGCGCGTTTCGACGGCGTCGTTGTGGAGCGTTCCCGTGCCGTGAGAGGCGACGTACGGCGCTTCCCCGGCGAGATCGAGGCCGGATAACGCTTTCTCGATGCAGATCCGTATTGTTTCCCCCGTCGGGTTGGACGCCGTCGGATGGTAGGCGTCGCTCGTTCCGGCGACGCCGAGCACGCTCGGATAATCGGGTTCGGGATCGCCGGGCCGGAGGAGGCGTTTTTCGAGCGCGAGCACGCCGGCCCCCTCGCCGATGCTGATTCCGGAGTCGGTGGTGCTGAACGGGGAACAACGGTTCACGGCCAGCGATTTGATGGATGTGAATCCGGCAAGGGACATGAGACTCAAGGGATCCGTCCCGCCGATCAAGGCGAGATCGATCTCCTCCCGCGCGAACAGTTCCCGGGCCATCATGACGGGGTGAAGGGAAGCCGAGCAGGCGGTCGAAAAAAGGAACCGCGGCCCTTCGATTCCGTATTCATAGGCGACGCGGTCGACGCAGACGTGGAGGGGATAGGTGAGATAGGAGCTCATCCTGATCCGCGGCTCGCCGGATTTGAAAAGGCGGTAATCCTCCTCCAGGCGGGTGAAGCCCGAAAGGGAGGTGCCGACGAAGATCCCGACGCGCCGTTGGGAGAGCCGTTCGGGGGGTATCCCGGCGTCGGCCAGGGCCTCCTGCAAGGCGATGAACAGGAGGATTTCACCCCGTTCCATCGGCAACCGGCGATCGCTCGAAACCACGCGGCCGAGGAGCTTCTTCAAGCCCTCGTCGTCGAGAGGGATCCGGCCGGCGTTCCTCGTTTGGAGTCCCCCTGTGGGAATACGGTCGATCGGCCGAATGCTGTCTTTACCCCGGATGACGCTGTCCCAGTTTTCCCGGACATTGAGCCCCGCAGCGCTGATGACCCCGATTCCGGCGATGTGCATCGTGTCCATGGCGGGCCTATTCCATCTGCGTGCGCGCGCTGCGAGTGAGGAAGATCGGGGTGGAGCACGTTCGGATCGGATGCCTCGCGCCGTCCGGCCGCCGGATCTCATAACAATCGTTTCCGGCAAAGGCGAATTCCTTTTCGAGTTCGGCGTATCCGAAAAGGGCGCCCAGAAGGGGGGACCATTGGAGGAAGAGCGTTTTTCCTATCGTCCGGTCGTCCAAGACCACCTCGCCGTCGACGGGGTCCGTTCCGGCGGGGGCCGCCAGGACAAAGGCGACGATCCTGTGAGTGTGCGTTTCCATTTCGCGGACGACGGCTTCACGGCCGGAAAAATCCCCCTTTTTCGCGTCGACCATCCAGCGCAGCTCATTGGGGATGGGAGACGCGCCTGCGGAGACGGTCGCGCCGATCCTCGGAAAGCGGACTTCCCGGGACGCGACCTCGAGGCAGTCGGTCAGAAGCGCGGCATCGGTTTCCAGGCGGACGGCGACGCCGCCCGCGGCGCTCGACAGGAAAGCGGCCAGCCGATCTTCCATGCCGGCCGGCAAGAATATCCTGAATCCGTATTCGTTCGTCACGCCGGCGCGGAAAATCTCCAGCGGGGCGCCTTCCCATTCCGCCCGCATGAAATGGAGGTAGGAAAGCCCCGTCACCTCGAAGGGAGCGAGCGGTTTGACGATCTTCCAGGAAAACGGCCCCTCGCACACGACCTGGGCGAATTGATCGGAAACGTCCGTCACGATCAGGCCCCTGGCGGCCGCCTGTTCCTCGATCCAGCGGGCGCCGGTCGCGTCGCCCGGCGTGGGCAGGAACCAGAACTTTTCGTCGAACATGAGGATATTGACCAGGTCGATGATCATGCCGTCGGCGTCGAGCAGCGCCGCGTGCATGGCTCGCCGCGGCTCCAGGACGATGTCTTTTCCCGCCGTCAGCCAGGTGATGAACTCGAAGGCGCCGGGCTGCTCATCCAGTGAGAGGATGGCGGGACGCGCCTTGTACATGAGCGTTTCCGTGCGGAGCGCCTTGTAGGCGGGGAGCCACGGCGTCTGCCCGGCGACGGCGACGATTGTCGCCCCGTCCGCGGCGACCCTCTGTTCGGAAGAGAGGATGTAGTCGACGAGCGTATTGACGGAAAGAAAGACTTCGAGGTTGTCCTCTTTGATCGTCACCCCGAATTCCTCCTCGATTCCCACGACCAGCTCGAGGGCGTCGATGGAATCGAGTCCCAGGCCCATGCCGAACAGGGGCGAATCGTCGTCGATATGCTCCGCTTCCATTCCCAGGTTCAGGCGCGTGATGAGCACTTCTTTCACCCGGCGGAGCGTTTCCCGCCGTTTTTCGTTTCGTGAGGCGGCGCGCGCCGTCTTTTTTTCTTTTTCCATAATTTCCTTCACCGTATGTTGATTTTCAGAATCCGTCGCGTTCGGAAACCGAGAGTTCGCCGGTTACGACCGTCGCCCTTCCGGCCGACGCCTTGACATTGACGAGCGATAAGTTGCCCATTTTTCGGACCACGGAAACCGCCATCTCGAGCGTATTCCCGGGCTTCATGGGCGAAATGAATTTCACGTTGACCTTCACGAGGTACCCGACCCTTCCCGCGAGCGAGGAGAGGTCGGCGGCCGTTCCGTTCGCGCCGCCGCATGATTCCAGCGCCGCCGCGAGGTACACGACGGCCGTCAACTGCGCCAGCGATTCCACGATCAGAACGCCGGGTACGATGGGTTCCCCCGGGAAATGGCCCTGAAAGAACCACTCGTTGAGGGTGTAGTGCTTGACGCCGTTTCCCGACTTTCCCGGGATGATATTGAACGCCGAATCAAGCAGGAGGAAGGGATATTTATGCGGCAGCATCCTCTGAATCTCCGCGGCGTCGAACGCCAGGAGGTTGGTCGGCCGATCGTTCACGAGAGCCCCCCGTCCACGACAACCGTCGTTCCCGTGATATAGGACGCCCGGTCGCCGGCGAGAAAGGCGACGACTTTCGCTATCTCCTCCGGTTCGGCCGGACGCCGCAAGGCTATCGCCTCGAGTTGCCTCGTCTTCAATTGGTTGGGGATCTTGGCGTACATATCCGTCTTTACGAAACCGGGAGCCACGCCGACGACCCTGATGTTGTGTTTGCCCATTTCCCTCGCCAAAGATTTCGTAAAGGCGATGATCCCCGCCTTGCTGGCCGCGTAATTGGACTGGCCCTCCGGCGCCGCGATCCCGCTTACGGATGAAACATTCACGACGACCCCGGATTTTTGGGCCATCATCTTTTTGATAAACCGCTTCGTCATCCTCGCCGTCCCGATGAGGTTGGTGGTGACGACCTTTTCGAACGCCTCGTCGGACATGAGCGCGAACCAGTTATCCATGGCCACGCCGGCGTTGTTGACAAGCACGTCGAGCCGGGCCTCATCTTTGAAAACGGTTTCAAAGAGGGCGTCGATATCGGCCGAGTCGTCTAAAGCGCATCTCAAAGCCTTGGCGCGGCCTTCGCCGAGGCTCTTCGCCAGTTCCAACGCCTCCTTTTCCCGGGAATGATAGGTAAAGGTGACGCGGTAGCCGTTTCGGTGGAATTCCTCGACGATTGCCTTTCCGATACCCCGACTTCCGCCGGTTATAAGCGCGTGTAACATGAAAGCAATTTACCATGCATTATTGGTCGTTTCAATAAATAAACACAATAAATGGCATTTTTTGTCACTTTTTTCCCTGCCGGAATCATGGACTGCGACGGCGATGCATGCTTCCTCCGTATTATCCGTGACATCCGTGGTTCCCCCGTTCGATGAGCAAGAAAGGCCCGTCATTTCCGGTCTTCTCCGGTAATTTAATCGTCCGCCGCCCCAAAAAAATTGAAAAAAATAAAGGATACGCCCGCGTTTTTCGGTCCGGAAGATACGATTCCGATGTCCATCTGCGTCTGCACCGATGAGGGAACCGATTTCAAAATAAAGCGCATGCGACCATGTCGAGTGTCGGCGGTCCGACGTCGACAATAGCGAACGTTGAGCGAAAAGGTGCGCGACCTGCTTTTAGGGGAGAATATGCAATGACAAAAAAGAATCCAGCCATTCACGCGCGCGCATTGAGAATGGTCGCCTCAAGCACCGGCATCGTCGCCGGAATCGCCGGAATGGAGCACGGATTGCTCGAGACGCTTCAGGGCAATCAGGTTCCCGCCGGCAACGTCATAGAATCGATCGGGGCGGCGCAGCGATTCTGGACGTACGGCTCCGAGCCGGCCTTTACGCTCATTCCCAATTATTTCGTGACTGGAATCGTCGCGATGATCGTCAGCTTGCTCATCATCGTTTGGTCGGCTGCGTTCGTCGAAAAGAAATACGGCGCCCTGGTTCTCGCCTGCCTTTCGATCGCCATGTTTTTAACGGGCGGCGGTTTTGCGCCGCCGGTGTTCGCGATAGTGGCCATCATGGCGGCACTGTTCATGAGACTGAAATTCAAATTCTTACGTACCCATTGTCCTCAGAAGTTATTGGAGGTCCTTTCAAAACCGTGGAAAATATTTCTCGCTTTGTTTATTGCGCTTTCATCGATTGAGATCGTTACCGCGATCTTCGGTTATCCATTGCTCTGGTTTTTCCATGAGGACAATATCATCAGTATTCAAACGATTTTCGGATATACGGTATTTTTCGGTCTGGGGCCGATTGTCATGATTACGTCTGTGGCTCATGATATAAAAAAATAAATCTCTTTGCCGCGAACTATCGCCACTTTCCCCTTCTCCCTTCCCCATCAGTGTAATCAGTTCTTATCAGTGTAATCTGTGGTTCACTTCGATGAGTCAGTGCAGGCCGCCACGTAGATCCTTACCCCAAACCGGCCAACCATGTCTCCGCCGCCGCCCGGATGCGGTCGCGGACGGCGCGGATGCCAGCCAGGACTTCGTTTTTTTCGCCGCGCAGGGCGGACGGGTCGGGGAAGTCCCAGTGGAGCCGGAAGCCGCCTCCGGGGAACACGGGGCAGCGCTCGGCAGAGGCCCCGTCGCACACCGTCACCACGTAATCGTACTTCCCGCCATGGGCGAGCATGTCTCCGACGGTCTTGGTCCGGTTGCCGGAGATGTCGATTCCGATTTCCTTCATGCTTTCAACAACCAGCGGGTTCAATCGCCCCGCCTCGAGCCCGGCGCTCTCGGCGCGGACATCGTCGCGGCCCGAGGCATTGACGAACGCCTCCGCCATCTGGCTGCGCGCCGAATTATGTATGCAGACGAAGAGGACTGTTATCGGTTTTTTGTCCATCGTTTCCTTCCAAATCCTTCGGTTTTTGCGTCCGAATACCGCGTGTCGTCTTTTTCGTTATTCGAGCTTGGTAGTGATTTCCCTTCGTATGATCTCATTTTCTTTTTTGATTTCCTTATTATAAATCACCTCCATGGCGGGCGGGAGGCCCGCCGTACCATCGTAGAGACGCACGGCCGTGCGTCTCTACGGCCGCTCGTCCCGGTGGTGCTTGATGACCGAGCCGGCGGCGATGAAGACCGTCTCCTCCGCGATGTTGGTGGTCACGTCCGCGATCTTCTCGAAATTATTGGCGACGCGCAGAATATGGAGAGCGGTCTCGATCGTCGGCTGGTCGGTCTCCCCCAGGCAGGAGAGCTCCTTCCAGATTTTATTGCGCAGGGCGTCGACCGAGGCGTCACGGCGGCACACGTCGCGAGCCAGATCCGCGTTCTCTTCGATGAACGCGCGCATGCTGTCCCGCAGCATGCCCGCCGCCCCCTCGGCCATGGCGGTGAGCTCGTCGCGGAAGCCGACGGGCGGACGGTCCATGAGGAACAGGCCGCTCTCCGCGACGTTGACGGCGCAGTCGCCCATGCGCTCCAGGTCCGAGGTCATTTTCGACATCATCATGACGACGCGCAGGTCCTTCGCTTCCGGGTGGAAAAGCGCCAGAATGGCGATGCACAGCTCGTCGATCTGGATTTCAAGCCTGTTGACGGCCGGCTCGCACGTTTCGATAGTTTCCATGAGCGCTTCCCGGTCGGCCTCCGTCAGGCCGCGCCGGCACTGGGCGAGCATCTTTTCCACGGTATTGGCCTGGGCGATGAGGGTTTCGCGCAGCTCCACGATCTTATCCTTCAACATGACGTTACTCCTTCCGCGTCAGCCTATCCGGCCGGTGAGGTATTTCTCGGTCTCCTCGTGTTTGGGGTTGGTGAACACCGATTCGGTCGGACCGGTTTCCAAAAGCTCGCCCAAATACATGAACGAGGTGTAATCAGAGATTCGCCCCGCCTGCCCCAGGTTGTGCGTGACGATGATGATGGTGACGGTCTTCTTGAGCTCGACCAGGAGCTCTTCAATCTTGGTCATGGCGTGCGGATCGAGGGCCGAGGTCGGCTCGTCGAGCAGGAGCACTTCGGGTTCGAGCGCCAATGTGCGCGCGATGCACAGCCGCTGCTGCTGCCCGCCGGAGAGGAATGTGCCGCGCTTGAAGAGGCTGTCGCGCACCTCCTTCCACAGGCCGGCCCCCGCGAGCGACCGCTCCACGATCTCGTCGGCCCGGCTCCGCTTGAGGCGGAAACCGTTGAGCTTGTATCCGGCCATGACATTGTCGTAAATGTTCATGGTCGGGAAGGGATTGGGCCGCTGGAACACCATGCCCACCTTGCGCCGCACCAGGATCGGATCGATGTCGAGCAGGTTCTCGTCGTTGAGGGTTATCCGTCCGGTGATCTTCACCGCTTGATTGAGCTCGTGAATGCGATTGAGGCAGCGAAGGAGCGTGGTCTTCCCGCAGCCGGACGGCCCCATGATCGACGAAATCTTGTGCTTCGCAAAGGAGACGTTGACGTCCTTCACGGCGCGCGTCTCGCCGTACCAGACCGAGAGGTCCTCGGTCTTCAGGATCACGTCTTGCATGGTCTTCAGAATCGTATCTTCCATCTTCTTACCACCAAACGAACGAAAATATTCAGGATCAGGATGAAGGCGACGAGCACGAAGGCCGCCCCCCAGGCGATGCGGTGCAGGTCGTCGTAGGGGCTCATGGTGTAGTTGAAAATGAGGAGCGGCATCGCGTCGGACGGCTTCAGGATGTCCGCGTTGAAGTAGTAATTGCCGAACACCGTGAAGAGGAGCGGCGCGGTCTCGCCCGCGATCCGGCCCACGGCGATGAGCACGCCGGAGACGATGCCGCTCAGGGAGGCCGGGAGGACGACGGAGAGGATGGTCCTCCAGTACGGGACCCCCAGGGCGATCGACGCCTCTTTGAGCGAGACCGGGATGAGCCTCACGGTCTCCTCGGTCGACTTGATGATGATGGGGAGCATCATCAGGGCGAGGGTGAGACCGCCGGCCAGGATGCTGAAAGTGACGCCCGAGCCGGTCGCCCGGGCGATCGGCAGGACGAACCAGGCGTAGCCGATGAGGCCGAGGACGATGGAGGGCATGCCCTGGATGAGATCCACCGCCCAGCGGACGAAAAAGGCGAGCTTCGACGTTCGGTTCTCCGCCAGGTACACGCCCGTCACCACGCTCACCGGCACGGCCGCGAGCGAGGCGATGAGGATGAGGAGCCCCGAACCCACCAGGGCGTTGAGAATGCCCCCGCCGACCTCCCCGGTCGGCTTCGAGCCGTGAATGAAAAAATCGAGGTTGAGGGCGGAGATGCCCTGGAAGGCGATGAATCCGAGGATGAACGCCAGGGGCAGCACCGCCGCCACCGAAAAAACGATAATGACGGCCTTGAAGCCGACGTTGACTCCATTGCGAATGACGAGATTTGCGTCTCTCATGACGAACCCCCCACGCTCATTTTCCTGATCACGTACTTGCCGAGGATCGTGATGAGGGCGGTGATCACGAACAGGATGAGCCCCAGCTCGAGAAGCGACGCGCGGTGCAGGTCGGCGCCGGCCTCATTGAACTCATTGGCGATGAGGCTGGCGATGGTCTGCCCCGGGGCGAACAGGTTTTCCGGGATCGCGTTCATGTTGCCGATGAGCATGGTGACCGCGATCGTCTCGCCGAGGGCGCGGCCGAGCGCCAGCGTGATCCCGGCGATGATCCCGGAAAAGGAATAGGGAACCATGATCCGGGTGACGACCTCGGTCCGGGTCGCGCCGAGGCTGTAGGCCCCCTCCTTGAGCTCCTCGGGCACGAGCTCGAGCACTTCCTTGCCCAGGGAGGCGGAGTAGGGGATGATCATCACCGCCAGGACTATGGAAGCGGATATTATTCCGACTCCGTAGGGCACAAAGCCGATTCCCATTTCCAGGGCTTGGATGAGCGGAACAATGAAAAAGGTCCCGGCCAAACCGTAGATGACCGACGGGATTCCTGCCAGAAGCTCCATCATGGTCCGGATGAGGGCGGCAAAGGGTCCTTTCCGGAAGTACTCGCCGAGGAGGACCGAGAGCGACAGGGAAAAGGGCAGGGAGAAGAATAGCGCCAGAAAGGCGGTGAGGATCGTGCCGACGATGAACGGAAGCGCGCCGAACTCGCCGCCGGACGGATTCCAGGTGGTCCCCGCCAGGAAAGCCGGACCGAAAGCCGCCAGAGAGGGGACCGAGTTCACGATCAGGCTCAGGAGAATGCCGGCCACGATGACGAGGACGACGAAGCCGCCTCCCGTGAGCAGGATCTTGAAAAGTATTTCTCCTATTCGCCCTCTTGTGCGGCCGACGCGTCCCCGCGCGGCTTTGAAAGAAGGAGGAGCCTGTTCGGCTCCTCCTTTATTTTCAGCCGGACGCGCATCCGCGCTATTTAAGGAGTGGAACTCCGCCATACGTCACCGATTTTAGCAGGTATTCGCATTTTTTTACAACGGCCGGGGCGATTTGGCTGTAATAGAGTCCCTCGTTGTAACGCTGGCCGGCATGAACCACCCACCACAAAAGGTCGACGGCGGCCTTGGCCTGAGCCTTTGTCCGCCGGTTGTAATCCTGTTCCTTGTAGAGAATGAGCCAGGTGAAGGTGGCGATGGGGTAGCCGTCCTTGGCGTCGGTGTCGGTGATCGAAACGCGGGTATCGTCCGGAAGGTCGACCGCGGCTGCGGCGCTCGCGGATTTCAGGGACGGGGTGACGTAGGCGCCGCTCTTGTTTTTTATCTGCGCGAAGGCGATTTTATTCACCGACGCGTAGACGAGCTCGACGTACCCGACCGCTCCCGGTACTCTCCGCACCAGGTCGGCCACGCCCGGATTGCCCTTGCCGCCGATGCCGGTGGGCCAGTTGGGGGACTTGTTCATGCCTACTTTGTCCTTCCATTCGGCGTTGACCTTGGTGAGATAGTCGGTGAACACGTACGACGTGCCGCTCGAATCGGAGCGATGAACCACCGAGACGCTCATGTCGGGAAGTTTTACCTTCGGGTTTTCCGCCGCGATGGCGGGGTCGTTCCATTTGGTGATCTTGCCCAGGAACAGCCCGGCGATGATGTCCGGGGTGAGCTTCAGTCCCGTATTCACTCCGGGGATGTTGTAGCAGACCACCACGGCCCCGATGCAGGTGGGGATGTGAACGATCGGGGCGCCCGCGGCGGCCAGCTCCTTCTCGTTCATGAAGGCGTCGGTGGCGCCGAAATCGGTCACCTTGTCGGTGAGCTGCTTGATGCCGCCGCCCGAGCCTATGCCCTGGTAGTTCACCTTGACCCTGGTCTGCTTATTGTAGGCGTCGAACATTTTCCGGTAGAGGGGCTCCGGAAAGGTGGCGCCCGACCCGGTCAATGAGGTCTGTGCCGTCGCCGTGCCCAGAACGAGACTTGCGAGCGCGGCAACGGAAAAAATCCTTTTCAACATGCATTTCCTCCTGTTCAAATGGTTAGCATTTTCCCAACCTATGAACGGCCCGTTAAGGATATGGTAAGGGGGTGTTAAGATTGTGTTAATCCGCGAACCGAATGAAGAAAAGAAAAACTACGGATAAGACGCGGATAGGACGCGGATGAGGAGAGGAGGGAAAGAAAAAAACGGAGAGTTGATCAGGAAGAAATGTTATTCCCGACGTATTGAAGGGGATATCCTTATTTTTTCCAAAATTTAGACTGATGTTATAATCAAGCGATTGTCTCAGGCCGGTCCCATAAAGCAAATCATTCGAATTACATAGCCCCCGCAATGATGATTATGAAAAGACATTTCCGCTTTTATGCTTTTTCCTCAGCCTTTCTTCCCCTTCTTTCATCCGCGTCTTATCCGTAGTTCTCCTATCTTCTCACGAAGACCCCGAGGGAAAGAGCAGCGTGAAGGCCGTGCCGCTCCCCAGGACGCTCTTCACCCGGAGCTCGCCGCGGTGCCGGGCGACGATGTGCTTGACGATGGCCAGGCCCAGCCCGGTGCCTCCCTGGGCGCGGGAACGGGATTTGTCCACCACGTAAAACCGCTCGAAGATCCGGTCCATGTCCTTTTCCGGAATGCCGATCCCGGTATCCTCGACCTCGAGCTTCACGCTCCCGCCCTCGCGCGACAGGGTGACGATGACCCCGCCTTTGTCGGTGTACTTGAAGGCGTTGTCGAGCAGGTTGACGAGCGCCTGTTCCAGCTTGAAGTCGTCGCCGCGCATTTCAGGCAGGCCGGGCTCCGATCGGACCTCGAGCGAGAGGCCCTTCTGGCGGAAGCGCTCGGCGAAGAGGGGCCGGACCCGCTCGACCAGGTCCTCGAGGCGCACGGGCCCGTCGGCCGGAGGCTCGCGCTCGTCCTCGAGCCGGGAAAGGACGAGGAGGTCCTTGACGATGAGCTCGAGCCGCTCTGTGTGCCGGGCGACGATATCCAGGAACTTCACCTTGCGCTCGTCCTTCTCCTCGTCGCGCAGGGTTTCGACGTAGCCCTTGATGGCGGTGAGGGGCGTGCCGAGCTCGTGGCTCACGTTGGTGACCAGGTCCTTTTTCATCGTCTCCCAGTTCTTCACCCGGGTGACGTCCGAGATCACGACCGCCGTTTCCGCCCGCCCCGGCAGGCGGGTGAGGGAACAGAGGAGCGCCCGGTCGCCGGACTCGACCGTGACCAGTCGGCCCGCCTCCCGCGGACCTTCCCGGATGACGCCGGCCAGGTCGTTGTCGCGCACGATCTCCCAATAGTACCGGCCCGCCGCCGGGCCCGAGCCGAAGAGCTCGGCGAAGGCGCGGTTGGCCCGTGTCACTTTGCCCTCTTCGTCCACGATCGCGATCCCCTCGTCCACCGAGGAGATGATGCCCTCGATTTCGCCCTTTTCCGCGGTCAGGTCGGAGACGAGCGCCCTGATCTTCGCCACCATCGTCTCGAAGCTGTTCGCCAGGGACCTGATCTCCCGGCTCTCGCGCGACGGGAAACGCACGTCGAAGTCGCCCTCCGCCACCCGCCGAGCTATCCCGGCGAAGCGGTCGATCGCGCGGCGGAAATAGCGGTGGACGACGAGGAGGGCGGCGGCCGACACGACGGCCAGAAAGGCGATGATGACGAGGTACTGGAGCTTGAGGCCCGTGAGGAGCCGTTCCAGGGAGGCCATGAAGACGCTCAGGCGGAGCACGCCGACGGCCCGGCCGCCTTCCGTGACGAGATGGGCGTAGTACAGCATCTCCTTCTTCAGCGTGGCCGAGAAGCGGACGTCATACCGGTCTTCGCCGGAGAGCGCGCTTTTCACCTCCGGCCGCCCAGCGTGGTTGTCCATGTAGGAGGGATTTTCCTCCGTGTCCGCGAGGACCCTTCCGTCCGGCGCGATCCAGGTGATGCGGGCGCCCAGGAGACGGGCCCTGGCGGAGAGGTAGTCGTTGAGCGAAGCCGCAGCGCCGGTCGAAAGCGCGGCCTTGGCGCCGTCCTCCATAAGGAGCGCGTCCCGCCGCAGGTAGCTGGCCTGGTCGGCGGCGCCGTCGGCGGTGATTTTCCGGAAGAAGAAAAGGAAGATGAAGGCGAGAAAGGCGGCCACCACGAGGATGTAGAGGAAGAGAACCTGGATGACGAACGAATTATTGCGCAAGCTTGTACCCCACTCCCCGCACGTTGACGATGAGCGAGCCCGCGCTCCCGAGCTTCTCCCGCAGGTGCCTGATATGGACGTCGATGTTCCGGTCGCTCACGTGGACCGATTCTCCCCAGACGTCGCCCAGGAGCCTTTCCCGGGGAAAGACCCATCCCCGCCGGCCCGCCAGGCGCTCGAGGATGTCGAATTCGATGCGGGTGAGCTCGATGACGTTCCCGTCCGCGCCGCGGACCTCGCGCCGCGCCGGGTCGATCGTGAACCGGCCATCCACCGAGATGACGCCCGCGGTTTCCGCTTCCTTGCCCCGCCGCAGCACCGCCTTCACCCTGGCCGCGAGCTCCTTGGGCGAGAAGGGTTTGGTCACGTAGTCGTCCGCCCCCAGCTCGAGGCCGAGGACCTTGTCGGTTTCGTCCCGGCGGGCGGTGAGCATGATGATCGGGATGCGCCGCGTGGCGGCCTCGGCCCGCAATTTTTTGCACAGCTCGAGCCCGTCGATGTCGGGCAGCATCAGGTCGAGGATGAAGAGGTCGGGCGCGGCCCGGCGGACGGCGGCGAGAAGCTCGGCCGACCGCTTGAAGCCGCGGACCCTGTACCCGGTCTTCTTGAGGCCGATCGCCACGAGCTCGAGAATGTCCGGCTCGTCGTCCACTATGTACACGGTTTCCTTCATGATCCGCCTCCGGGGTGGAGACCGGCGCGAGCGCTCGGCGCGCAGTTTCCCGCCGGCCGGAAAATCAACTACCTGGAATAAAATTATATCAAAATCGTTCTCATTGAAAGTCGGGTGGAAGAAAAAGAAACGTACGGTTACTCGCTCCATCGGCCGCGGGCATTTCACTTCGCTTTACTTGCGGGCCTTTTTCGTTGTATCCTTCCGGATATCGTGACGCGCATCGGACGATTCATCCGGACCCACCGGCTTGTCATCACCCCCCTCATCCTCTTTTTCCTGCTCACCGTAGGTATTTTCTTCTTCAACCTGGTCATCGTCGACTACATCGACGGCTTCCGGGTCATGGTCAAGGGAAGGGAAATCGGCTTGATCAAGAACCGGGGAGACGTGGCCGCGCGCCTGGCGATCCTCAAACGGCGCATCGAGACGGAAAAAAGCATTGAAATCGTTTTCGACGGCGATCTCATCTCCTTCGAGCCGACCGAGGCCACCCTCGACCGCTTCACAAGCATGGCCCGTCTTGACGAAGCCCTCCGGCGGAACGTGACCTACAAGTGCAAGGTCTGGGCGCTCAGGATCGCGAACGCCGATTCCGTCTACCTGCGGACCGACGGCGAAATCGACGAGCTCATCCGCCGGCTCAAAGCCGCCTTCATTCCGCGGGCCCGGTCGGACGAGCGGATAGAAAACCTGCAGGTGAAGATCCGGGAGGCGTACTCCGCGGAGAAGGGGCTCGCGTACTTCGAGGACATTCGCGACGTGGACGAGGCGTTCCGGTACGTGCTCTGGGGGGCGCAAAAGATCGAGAAATACACTATTAAGCCCGGCGATACGTTTTATCTCATCTCCCAGAAGTACCGCCTCGCCTTTTCGGATCTGCTGGCCGCCAATCCCGACCTCGATCCCCAACACCTCAAGGCCGGCGACGTCGTCAGCCTCACCGTGCCCAAGCCGCTTTTCAATGTGGAAGTCTCGTATCGCCACGTGTACGAGCAGATCATCTTTCCCCCGGTCGTCGTAAATATGGACAGGAACATGCTCCGCACGCAGCTCAAGGTGGATGAGCCGGGCGCGCAGGGGCGGAAACGGGTCTACGCGGACACGGTGCGCGTCAACGAGCGCGAACAGAGCGTGAACGTGGTGAAGGAGGAGATCCTTAAGAACCCCCTCGTCCGCATCCTGCGCATCGGCACCCAGCGGACGCCCGACGACATTCTCGTGGCGGGGGCGTTTCTCCCGGCGGGCGTGGGCGTGATCAGCGACTATTTTTGGACTCCGCGGCCCGGGGGACGTCATCACCTCGGCATCGATGTGGCGATCCCGGAGGGCACGGCCGTTCACGCCTATCGCGGCGGAACGGTCACCTTCGCCGGCTGGAGCCCGGCCGGCTACGGCAGCCTGGTGACGATCGAGGACGAGAACGGCACCGTCTACTATTACGGGCATAACAGCAAACTCAAGGTCACGGTCGGGCAGACGGTGGCGGCGGGGGAAATCATTTCGCTTTCGGGCAACACCGGCGTGAGCACCGGCCCGCACGTCCATTTCGAGGTGCACGTCGACAACAAGGTAACCGATCCGCTCAAATTTCTGAAGGGGAAATAATTCCGCAACGGGGGTATCCTGTTTTCAAGGGATTCGATTATTGGTCGCATGATGGTGCGTCCCCTCATTGACGCTTATTATCGGGATGCGTTAAGGTTAACATTCAAAGATCGCCGATACACTATGGGAGGCAGCCAGATGTGTGAAAGAATCGATTTTTTTGCGGGCGTCCGGTTTTGTCTATTCGCCTTCATCCTTATTTTTGCGGCCGCCCGGGCGGATGCCCAAACGGCGCAGCCCGCCGGTCTCAAGGGAGCGGTCACAAGACAAACCTACTTTTCAAAGACGACCGGCGTCGATCGGCATTGCTACGTCTACACTCCTCCCGGTTACCCGGAAGCGAAAAAATACAGCGTCCTGTACGTGCTGCACGGCATCGGCGGCACGGAAGCCGAGTGGATCAATCATGGAATGCCGAAGCAGATCATGGACGCGTTGTACGCCGAGGGAAAGGCCGAGCCGATGATCCTGGTGTTTCCGAACGGGCGGGCCATGAATCCCGACCGGGTTCCGCACAATCCGTTCAGCGACGAAGCGCAGGCCGCGTTCGCGAATTTCGAGAAGGACCTTCTCGAGGACTTGATCCCCTTCATCCAAAAAAACTATTCGGTATACACGGACCGGAAGCACCGCGGCATCTGCGGGCTTTCCATGGGCGGCGGCCAGTCCCTCAATTTCGGCCTGGGGCACCCCGAATTGTTTTCCTGCGTCGGCGCCTTTTCGCCCGCGCCGAACACCGATACCGGACTGTTTAAAGTCGATGGGAAGGTTTCGATGCCCTTGATCTGGATCTTGTGCGGGGAATCGGACAGCCTGCTCAATATCTCGAAAAACGCGGACGCCTTTTTGACCGCGCATACGATACCGCACGCTTTTAAGACGATGCCCGGGGGCCACGACTGGGGAGTCTGGAAAGCGGGGCTCCGGGAGTTCGTGCCGCTGATTTTTATGGGGGGAGAATAGATCCGCATTTGCCTCGCTTTTCTTTTTTCACGGTTTTCGAAGTATCGATGACGCTCCCAATAAAAACCGCTTTCGGTTCTCTCTCACAAGTTCCTTGAGATAGGTCGGCGCGCGATCGAGGTCCCACCCGGGAACCGGCAAGCCGGCGGCCTCCAGTTCCCGGGCCCGTTTGGATCGGTCGGGGATTCCCGGACCGACGACGCCGATTTCGATCGTCGGAACATCCGGGCGGCGCAGCAATTCGCGAAGCGCCGCTTCCACGCAGCGATCGGCGAAATCGTCGTCCGGCAGGAACGGGCGGGAGACCGCCACGGCGATGCAATCAACCCGTTCCAGATGTGAGATGAACCGGAACACTTCGCCGATGTCCCGCGCCGGATTCTGCGATCGACAAAAGTAATCGAGATCGATGCTCACGACGATTTTTTTACCGGAAAGCCTTCGGCGGTCGAGCCGGTCGAAGGGCACGGCCGTCGCCTTTCCTTTCGGAAACCAGGCCGAGATCGCGATTTCAAACCGCCTGGTGTCGTACGGGACCGGGGTCCCGGCGGAGAGGGCGGGCACCCAGACGAAGTCGCCGATGGGCGCGGGCGTGAGGCCGTGGATCCAGTTGTAGCATTGGATGCGCCCGGGCTCCACCGGCTTCCCGTCTTGCAGCCGCCGCCGCACGTCCGCCCGACCGGGGAGGGGGGCGGCGTCGGGATGAGCGTCGAAGAGGAGGAGGCAATACGAGTCGCGCGGCTCGAGAAGGCGCGCCAGGTAGAAGAAATGTCCGGCGTGGTTGTCCGAGAGAAACGCGCCGACCGGCGCGCCTTCGTTCAGCGCGCCGCGGGGCGTGAACTCAACAAGCAAGCAGCATAAAAGCAGGGCGGCGCAGCGCGCCCCCCTGACGGCCCGTCGGACGATCCGTTCGCCCGTCCGTCCACACGTCACCGTCCGCCCTCGAAGTCGTCGTAACGCAGGTACTCCTGAACGTTTTTTTCGTCCGAATCGAAGTTGAATGAAATTTCCCTCGCGTCGCCCTTGGGCACGGTCAGGTCCCAGACGAAAAATTCGCCCGGGCGGGCGCTGGGTTTGGTCCTGAATCGGTAGACGTTCCGATGAACCTCGCCGATGCGTTTCGTGTAATACACCCGGACGAGGACATCGCCGTCCAGGGCGTTGGAGACGCGGTACAGCAAGTCGTGATTGAAGGCGAGGAATTTCTTCGCCGTATCCTCCTTCGTCGCGACCTTGCGGTACGTCTTCAGAGATTTTTCGCCGCCGCAGGCAAGCTCCACCTTGGCCCGGGGCTGCAGCCGGTCGATGTCGCCCTGGCCGACGACGACGTTGTCGGAGATAAGCATGTAGGGAAGGCTGTCCACGGAGGCGGGCAGGGGATTGTCGAAGGCGACCACCTGCTTCACGGCGTCATCGCGGTCCACGTCCCAGCGATAGTACAATGCATACTCGACGGAGGTGCTGCTCAAAATATAATAGGCCGTCCTGTTTTTCACCAGATCAATTTTCCCGATGTCGTAGCGTTCCGCCGCGCCGGCCGTCCGGAACGCCGAATTGGCGTAGACGAGGGTGAGCTGGCAGTCCTTGAGTTCGTTTTCCCCGGGGCTGATGATGGCGTTGAGGTACATTTCAAGGGAACGATCGTCCTTGATCTCCACGTCCAGGCGAGGACGCCAGGTGACGCCGTTCACGCTGTACCGGAGGACGATTTCGCCCTTCCGGTCGTACTGTGGGAAGGTGAGCAGGTACCCCTCGGCCGAAGCCGGTTCGGCGTTTTTTTGCCGGACGGTCGCGGAGCGGCGCTCGATAGTGAAATACTTCACCCGCTTGCCGTCCTGAGTGACGGAAACCGTTTTCAGGTCGAGCGATTCGGGGAGGAAAACCGTGTCTTCCACCAGCCGGTCGGCTTCGAGCCGGTCCTCGAGCACGATCTCGCCGTCCGAGTAGATGACGGCCTTCTGCGGCGCGCTCGCGAAATAGACCCGGCCGCCGGCGCCCCCTGGGGCGCAGCTCAGACTGAGCAGGATGGCGGGAATGGCGACGATAAATCTTTTTACCATGATGGCGCCTCCTTTGGTTTTTCCTCGGCGCCTTTCTTCATTTTGCGACCTGGCGCCTTGCCTATTGCTTTACGAATTTAAAACTCCAGTGAGACGAAACAGCGGCGAAACAGATGATTTTTTCGCCTAGGGCCTGGGCGGACGATCCGCTTCCGGAACGTCGCGGTAGACCTCGTCGTACGGCTGGAAGCCGGAGGCGACGATTTCATCGTACAAGTTAGCCTCGTCGACCGCCACCGACGGAATGAAGAGGCAGGGGACGGTTCCTTCGTAATCGCGGTCGTAGGTCAATTCCCTTATCGTTCGATTTTCGAGCTCGGGGACCGGCTCACGGCGAGCCAGGCGCAGGGCAAGGTCGACGGCCGCCGGAGCGAGCAGACGGAAGTCCTTGAAGACGGTCATCGTAAGCTCGCCGCGGACGATGCTGGTGCAGGCCTCTGCCGTGGCGTCCTGGCCGGAGATGGGAACCTTGCCCGCCAGGCCGTGTTCGCGGAGCGCGTCGATGGCGCCCAGGGCGGTGCCGTCATTGGACGCGACCACCGCGTCAAACTCCCCGCCGGTAGCGGAGATGATGTTATTCATGATTTTGTAGGCATTATCGGGATCCCAGTTACGAACCCATTGATCGGCGACGATCTCAATCCGGCCGCGGTCGATGAGCGGCTTCAGAATCTCCATCTGGCCGGCGCGGAACCTGCGGGCGGAGGTGTCGACCGTGCCGCCGCCGAGCAGGACGAAGCGGCCCTTGCCGGCGCGGTCGAGCACGCCCCGCGCCTGAAGACGCCCGATCTCGTACTGGTCGAAGGAGACGTAGGCGGCGAGCTTATCGGATGGAATGAGCCGGTCGAAGGCGACGACCGGAACCCCGGCCGCGGCCGCCCGTTCCACCGCCGGAATGAGGGCTTCTCCGTCCACGGCCACGACGATGACGGCGTCGACATCCCGCTCGATGAGGGAGTCGATCCGCTTTCCCTGCATTTCGGCGTTGTAGTTCGCGACCACGGTGATCGCGTCCGCGCCGACCGACTCAAGCAGGCCGCGCATGATTTCGTTTTGTTTCGCCCAGAATTCGGAATGAAAATCGGAGAACGACAGGCCGATCGTCAGATCGCCGTCCTCGGCATTGAGCCCGGTCGACAGCCCGCCGGTCAGGCAGGCGAGGCCGAACAAACCGATGATGATTTTTGTCATGCAAACCCCCTGGAGTATTTTTCCACTGAGACCCTTCTCGATGTGATTCGAGTGTAGCAGAAGCGGCGTCGAAGCTCCAGACTGCATTCTCCGGAGCCTTAATCACCGGGGTGGAATTGTCGGGACGTACGGCCGGCAGTCCCCACAAGACAATCCACGCATAGGGCACGGGAATTCTTGAGACCCCGGCGTAAATGTTTTATAGTATCAGTATGACGCAACGCATCATTTTCCTGGTCGCCCTTTTCGCGGTTTCGGCCGCGCCGTCCTTCGCCGAGTCTTCGGCCATATCGGTCCTCTATTTCGAGAACACCACCGGGGACAAGGACTACGCCTGGTTCTCCAAGGGCGCGGCCGACATGCTGGCGAGCGACCTGGCCGCCCAGCCGGAGCTCACGGTCGTGGAGCGCGAGCAGATAGAGAAGGTCCTCAAGGAGCAGGAGAAATCCCTGAGCGACCTGTACGACGAAAAGAGCGCGGTGCGCATTGGCAAGCTCACGGCCGCCCGCCGGATCATCATCGGCGCGTACATCGTGCTTAAGAAGGCACTGCGCATCGACGCCAAGCTCGTCGACGTGGAGACGGGCCGGGTCATCAAGGGCTTCCGGGCCGCGGGCGACGTGGACAAGCTCTTCGCCGTGCAGAAGGAATTGACGGACGGCGTGCTCCGCGAGCTCGGGGTGAAGGCCGATGCCGGCGCGGCGCGCGGCGGCACCGAATCGCTCGAGGCGGCGAAGGCCTACTACACCGGCATCGATTTCCTCGACTCCGGCGCCTACGACTCCGCGGCGCAGTCGTTCCGGCAGGCGATTCAATTCGACCCCTTCTACCTCAAGCCCCAGAAGAGTCTGGAGGACGCGTACAAGTTCCTCAAGGACTTCAAGAAGCAGCGCGCCCAGCGCGAGCTCGCCCAACTCTACCGGCAGGCCGCCCTGTTCAAGGCCCGCCTCGACCGGCCCGGCTGGCAGACCTACGCGCAGTTCATCACCGACGCCTACAAGAAGGGCCTTTCACAGGCCGAGATCAAGAAGCTCACCGACGCCGATCCCACGATCATGCTGAGCGAAACCCGCGGCCAGTGTACGTGGGAGCTCGAGATGAAGCTCACCGCGATCGCCGACAAATCCGAGGAGGATTTCGGAGACACCGAAACCGCGATCCGCATGCACAAGGAAAGCCTGGCCGTCGCCGAGGGGGCGCGCACGACCCTGGAGGGAGATCCCTTTTACTGCGACGCCCTCTACTGGCAGTTCTTTTCGCTCCAGTATTTCAAGGAATGGGAAAAGATCATGCGGCTCTGCGAATTTTTCATGGAGAAATATCCCGATTACCGGATGATGTGGGCGATCGAAAACTTCTACGAGAGGGCGATCGAAAAGTTGGGCGGGAAAAAAGCCGATGAGGACGATTAAGGACGCTTGTCGCGGCGGGCCCGAAAAACAACGCCCGCCGGCCCGGTGAATTTCATCGCGGCGAGGGAACGCGTCGTGCTGGAAACGTAATTCTTTTCATTTTATCCCGGCATGGCCTATCCTGATACGAACGAGCATTCATCCTGCGGGATATGAGGAGTCGATGGCCGATTGCGTATGCCTGGCAGGCTGCCTTTTCTTCAACGACAAGATGGCGGATATGCCTACCATGGCTAACATGTACAAGCGCAATTATTGCCGGGGAGACTCGAGCCAATGCGCGCGCTATATGGTATTCAGAGCCCTGGGCCGCGAGTCCGTCCCCGTCGACTTATTTTCCAACATGGCCGACCGCGCCCGGGCGATCATAGGGCAAGCGTAAAATTCAGTCGGCGCCCTCCGGAGGCACGCGCCCGGGGAGCCTTTGCCGACCGAGCCCTTTTTCGCGTAACCCTCGCCTGGTACGGACCTAACACAAGGGGTGCTTTGTCAATTACGGGCCTTCGGCCTTGTCGGCGGTCGTTGTACTATACTTTGCTCCGGTTGCATGCTTGGAGCATTCCTCGTTCATCCGGAAATTCTCTTCTCCCCTCATCCGTCATTCAATCTTCTTCACACGGCGGGCGAGACGCCCGCCGTCCCCCCCATCGTCCGACCCGTTATCGGCAGGAGCCGCGCAAGCTTGTCCATGAGCGAAGCGAATCGCTCCGGTTTGAGCGACTGTTCGCCGTCGCTCAAGGCGTTCTCCGGGCAGGGGTGTACTTCCACCATCAGGCCGTCCGCGCCGGCGGCCGCGGCGGCCAGGGCGAGCGGCTCGACGAGGCGCCAGGAGCCGGCGGCGTGGCTCGGATCGACGACCACGGGCAGGTGGGTCTTCAGCTTGAGCTGTGGTACGGCGGAGATGTCGAGGGTGTTGCGCGTTCCGGGTTCAAAGGTGCGGATGCCGCGTTCGCAGAGGACGACCTCCATGTTGCCGCCGGCCAGCACGTATTCGGCCGAAAGCAGGAACTCGTCGATGGTGACCATCATGCCGCGCTTCAGAAGCACCGGCTTGCGGATTTTTCCCAGCTTTTTCAAGAGCGCGTAATTCTGGCAATTCCGCGCCCCCACCTGCAGGATGTCCGCGTATTCAGTAACCGCGCCGAGGTCGTCCTGGTCGAGGACCTCGGTGACGACGGGAAGGCCGTGTCGGTCGCCGGCCTCTTTCAGCCAGCGCAGTCCCTCCTTGCCGCGGCCTTGGAAGGCGTACGGGCTCGTGCGCGGCTTGTAGGCGCCGCCGCGCAGGAAGGCGGCGCCCGCCTTCTTCACCGCCGCCGCGCACGCCTCGATTTGTCCCGGCGACTCGACCGAGCACGGTCCGGCGATGACCGCGAACCCTTGCCCGCCGATCCGGGCCGTTCCCCGCACGTCGATCTCGGTCGGGGTGTCTTTCAGGCTTTTGCCCGCGAGTACGTACGGCTCGCGGGGCTCGAGCAGGGCGTAGGAGCCCGCCTCGCCCGGCAGGTCGGCGAGGAGGGCGGCGGAAAAATCGAGAACCGTGAAGAGCGGTCCCTCGCTCGTGGCAAGGCGGCAGGGCCGATACCCGCGAGTTTCGAGGGCGTCGAGAAGCTTCTCGGGTGCGGCGTGCGTGTGAGGTTTGGCTAACAGGATCATGGTCGTCCTCCTGGCTTTTGGGATCCTCGGCCGGGCGGTACCGCCTGCCGCGATCGCTTGTTAAGCGCCGGAGGGCGCAAAAAAAGCCGCAGGCGGTGGAAAACGCCTGCGGCCCGGTGCCTTCATGCACTGCCAGCTACAGACGTCTCTTGGGGTAAAAATACCAGAAGCGAAAGAGGCTGTAGTTGGCAGCAAGAATACTCTGTACATCCTTCATGAGTGCACCGTGCAAAAAGCATACTCTATCCGAACGGGAAGGTCAAGGGATTCGCTATTGCGGCTGTTTCGCCTGCGCGGTGGGAGAGCCTCGCCAAGGCGGCTTTGCGGCCTGAGCAATCATCTTGAATGTTGTTTTATGTTCGCTTAGAATGGCTAGAGGGCATAGTCAGCTCTATGGCATGTTCCTCAGGGTTGTCCGCTCATGCGGAGCGGGTGGATATTCGAATTCGGCTTCATGGGAGTTGCGGATGACCGTACGCGAAGCGTTCGAACACGACGGTTTCATCGTTGTCAGGGAAGAAACCTTCCACGGCCGGAAGGGACTCCGCGCCGAGCACAAGACCGCGGTCAACGTTAAAACCGGCCGGAAAAAATACGCTCTCTATGTTGAAGGCGACGCGTACGAAATGGGCTACCTGACCGCGCTCCTCGCCCCCGATTCGGTCGAGGCGATGGGCACCACGTTCCTCCTCAACATCGCCCCGTCGTTTATCGGCTTCGACCCGGAGCGGGTGTGCCCCCTCTTCCGCTGGCTCGTCCGGCTTCTCCTGCCTGTCCTTGAGCGGGCGCTCGTCGACATGGCGTATGAAATCTCGGAAGAAATGTTCAAGGACATCCCCGCCGACCTGAAACTCGAGATGCAGGGACTGGCGGACGGCCTGAAATCGGTTCGGCCGCATACGACCGTGGATTACAAAGAAATATGGGCCCTGAACGCGGGCATCGACTGCATTCTCTCCATCGTCTATTCGCCCGGGTCGTTTCTACGCGGTCTCCCCAAGCTCCTTTCCGGGCACCTGCATGTGCCGCTCGCCTGCAATGGGTTCATGACGTTCGGGAACGCCCTCGCCCCCGGGCTGCGGGGAAGCGCCCACTTTTTCGGCCGCGACTTCATGTTCCCGACCGCCCACGTCTTCCAGGACGAAGCCTGCCTTGTCGTTTACAACCCCGCCGACGGGCGCCTGCCCCTCGTGAGCGGCACCGCTCCCGGCTTCGCGGCGAGCGTCGTCGCCATGAACCGGAAAGGGATCGCCATGGGGGTGGACATGGCCGCCTCCGGGGCCTGCGACGCGGCGCGGGCGGGGTACAACGCGATTCTCCTCGTGCGCGGCGCCATGCACGAGGCCTCGAGCGCGGACGAGGCGCTCGCCTACGTGACCGCGGCCCGGCGCGGCGTGTCCTGGGACTACCTTATCGCCGACGGCACGCACGATCGCGACGTGGTCGCCGAGGCAGGCAAGAGCGCCGCCGACTCGGACCCGGTGAGCTATCCGCCCGAGGAGCTTCAAACATTCGGCCTTTTGCCCGGGGCGCTCGAGCTCTTCCGCCGCGACACCCTTCCGATCGTCAACGGGGTGGCGGCGCGCTGGAATGATTCCCGGTACCCCGAGGAATTCCTGAAATACAACCCCGAGCTTTTCGGCTACTTTCACAAGCACTACACCGAGGACATGATGGGGGAGCGGGGATATATCGGACGCTGGGTGAACGGCGCGGTGGAGCGGAATTGTCCCGGCAGTTTCTATTTCGCCCCGCAGCGCGAGGATAAGGACGACGTGCTCATCGCCACCAACCATTACCTCTCGCCGTCCCAGAGGCTGTGCGCCATGGACCCGTGGGCCAACCGGCTCACCAGCGGGCACGACGCCGACATCCAGTGGCGCTACGACCGGCTCAACGACCTCATCCTCGGCGCGTACGGCGCGATCGATGGGGCCGAAGCTTGGCGCCTGATCAATTTCATCGCCGCGCTCCCGGATTCGGACACGCCCGATTACTACGCGTCCGAGCCCGACGTCGAATACGTCGACGCGGAGGGACATGTGCGGACGACCAAGGAAGTCCCCGGGATGACCTCGCTCTGCGAGCTCAAGACCTTGGTGATCAGGTGCCGCTACGGCTATTACGCCGACGAGCCGGTGGAGATCACGCTTCCCAATTACCTTGTCTGATAGGGCGGGCGAGAAACTTGGGAGTGGAAAGGCGGAGAACGAAACGACATGCAGCCCGTGATCGTATGCGTCAGTGTCGACGCCTCGCTCATCGAACGCCTGACCGGAGAGGCGCGGGCCGTGTTCGGCGAAGAGCCGCGGATCGAATTCTGCCGCGACGCGGCCGGCGCGCGGGAGTGCTTCCGCGCCGCCGTCTCGGCCGGGCATGACGTCCCGGTCGTAGTGGCGGACACGTCGCTGCCGGCCGGAGAGCGCAAGGCGCTTTTCGACGAGCTGCAGCGGTGTTCCCCCTGGACCGGAACCATCTTGGTGCCCGGCCGCGACGTCTTCCCGAAACCCGGGATGCCGCGCGCGGTGTCGCGTATTCAAGCCGGCACCCGGGGCTTCGCGCACGATCTGATGCGGGCTGCCGTGGCGTACCGGCGGGGGAAGGAACAAGGCCGCGACGAGTCGCCGGACGGGGCATCCGGCGCGCGACCGAAAGAAGACCGACCGAACGACCCCCCAGGCGACTCCCCCAGCGACCGGCCGCTTATCGATCAGCTGCTTAAAATCGTGAGCGCCAAGGTCAAGGAGCTCGAAGACCGGGAGGGCGAGCTCGAGACGCTCTTCCGGGAGCTCAACGTCGAGACCATCCAGCGCCTCCTCATCGAACGGGAGGCGGAGAGAATGAGCCGGCGCCTGTCCGCGCTCCAGAACAACCTCAAAAACAACCTGTTCATCCGCAGCGTGCTCCACTCCCTCATCAACATGCTCCAGGTCCAGTTTTCCATCGACAAGGAGGAAAACAGGGTCATCCGGGAGATCGAGCGCGCCCTGCGGGACGCCGCCGCCCGCGGCGCCCGCTGCCCCGAAGTTGAAGAGCGGCTTCTGCCGCGCCTGAAAAAGCTGCGCGAGGAGACCAACGACAACGTCCACCGGACGATGACGGGATACGCCCGGGCCGTCCAGCGTTCGCTCCTCGGGGAGCAGGGGTTCGCGAGCACGCACCCGACGAACCTCGTCGCCGTGTTCGAGCGCGTGGTCGCTAAGTACCGGGAGATTCTCTCCGGCGAGAAAACCGGCCGTCCCATCCGGTTCGTCGTCGAGCCGTCCGCGACGGAAGTCAGCGTATGGATATACGATTTCGCCCTCGTCAATATTCTCGAAAACCTCCTCACCAACTCGATCCGCAAACTGCTCGGGGCCGAGAGGAAGTCCCGCCGGATCACCTTGTCCGTGGGGGAGGAGCGTCTCAACGCGGAGTGCTACACGGTCCTCACCTGGTCGGACAACGGTCCGGGCGTGCCGAAAGAGAGGAAGCAATCGATCTTCTCCGGCGATTCGGACAAGACCGAAGCGGGAGACCACGGGGTCGGCCTGTCCGACGTCAAGGCCACCGTGGAATCGACGGGGGGATTTATCCGCGAGGAGGGCGTCCCCGGCGAGGGCGCTCGATTCATCATCGGCATCCCGCGTCCGGCGCCCGAGGATGAGTCTCTTTGAGAAGATTCATCGGGAAAGCAGGAGAGACGGGAAGCCGGGAAAAGAGAAGAGAGGAAAGAGAGCGAGCGAACTGCGATGACGTCATTGCGAGGCCCGGATAAAAGCGGCCATAAGTAAAGAATACTCGGGCCGAAGCAATCTCTTGACTTCTCTCGTTTCCCGACAATGACGGAAATGACCCAAGTGTCAAGAGATTGCTTCGCCTGACCGCTCTAGGAAAAAATGGGATAAGCAAATCAGGCGGTCAGGCTCGCAATGACACTCATGCGTGAACCAATTGTTTTTTTATTTTCCTTCCTTCCTTTTCTTTTCCTGGTTTTCTTATTAATCCTCTTATCTCAGTTGTCAGGGAAGGTGAAAGGGTATAGTGTGGTAGCCGAAGGCGATGGGGGCCTTGAGAACAAAAACGAGGAGGCTATATGACCGAACGGAAAACGACCACGATGGGGGGCAACATCATCACGCTCCTCGGCCAGGAGCTCCAGGTCGGAACGCGCGCCCCCGATTTCGCGGCGCGCACCACCGAACTCTACCAGGTGACCCTCGACGACTATCGGGGGAAGCGGAAGCTCGTGAGCGTCTCCCCGTCGCTCGACACCACCATCTGCGACCTGCAAACCCGCCGCTTCAACCAGGAAGCGGCCGTACTGCCGGGCATTGTCAAGGTGCTTTCGATGAGCATGGACCTGCCCTTCGCCCTCAAGCGCTGGGCGCAATCGGTGACCGGCCTTTCCATCGAGCTTCTTTCCGATTACATCGATGCCTCCTTCGGCCTCTCCTACGGAGTGCTTATCAAGGAGCTGCGGCTCTTGAACCGATCCGTGTTCATCATCGACGAGGCCGACGTCGTCCGCTACGCCGAGGTCGTTTCCGAGAACGACAACCACCCGAACTACGCGGCGGCTTTGGAGGCTCTGAAGCGTCTCGGGTAGATTCATTCCATCGGACTTGGGAAGAGGACGCGAAGGCCACCCTTCGACTCAGCATCGGAGCATGAATGCTCCGATGCTGCTCAGAGCAAGCTCCGAATACCAAAAGAACGAAGGGGGAGGGAGAAGGGGGGGCGATGAGGAAGCCGGGATAGGCGGGAGAGCAGAAAAAAAGTTCTCGACTGCCTCCATCCATTTCCCTTCTCGCCTCTCCTATGAATCGGCCAACAAGATGGAAATCGATGCCCTTCACTTTTACCCCTAAAGATGCTATTTTATTTGTAGAATGCCGTTGCGAGTGAGCGGCCGTAGAGGCGCCGCCGGGTCCGGCCATCGTCAACCGACAAGGGGGAACTACGGATAATGCCCCTTTCCGATTACGAAGAAGGCGTAAAAACCGAATCGAAACCCAAGGCGGAAACGCCGAAAATGTACCGGGTGATACTCCTGAACGACCACTACACGACCATGGAGTTCGTGGTTGAAGTGCTTGTCCGGGTGTTCAAGAAGCCGGTGCCCGAGGCCACCCGCATCATGCTCGACGTGCACAGGAAGGGACAGGGCACGGTGGGGGTTTACATCCGCGATGTCGCGGAGACGAAAGTCTCCCAGGTGCACGCGCTGGCGCGAGAGAGGGAATTCCCTTTGCGATGCACGTTCGAGGAAGCGTGACAAAATATTGAAAAGGCGGAGCCTTTCCAATATTTTGTAAAAAAGGGGGAGGAGGAAAAAAAGGAAGGCAATTGTATTTGAGAACGATCCTTCCATCGATAAAGAACTGGTTTCCCCTTCAAGTGTGGAAAACCTTATAGGGTTTTTTAACACATGCCGCAAGAGGGGACCTTTTTCCTTCGCTTTTTGATACGTTCTCGAAAAACCCGAAGGGTTTTTCCCGACCGAAAAGGCGCAGCCTTTTCGGCGACCGCAGACGAGCTGCAGGTGATCAGAAGGTTATGAACATCAATAAGGAACTGAACAACATAATCTCCCAGGCCTATATGGAGGCCAAGACGCGCAAGCACGAGTTTCTCACACCCGAGCACATGCTGTACTCGGCGCTCGGCTCGGAGGAGGGGAAGACGCTCATCAAGACGGTGGGCGGAAGCCCCCAGCGCCTGAAAAAGAGCCTCGAGCAGTTTTTCAACGACCAGATGCCGAAGGTGGAGGACGAGGAGCCGGTCCAGTCGCTCGCCTTCAAGAACGTCATGGAGCGCGCTTTCCTGCACGTAGTGGGCGCGGAAAAACCCGAAATGGACCTGGGCGACGTTCTCGCCTCGCTCCTTTTGGAAAAGGACTCCTTCGCCGCTCACTTCCTCCTCAAGGAGGGCATCACCCGCATCGACATTCTCAACTACATCTCCCACGGCACGTCGGCCTACGGAGAGGGCGGCGAGTCCGGGGAAGAGGCGGGCGAGTCGATCGGAGAGGCGGCCGATGAGGACGAAGAGGAGGAGGGCGAACCGGGACCGCGCCGCAAGGCCAAGCGCGTCCTCGAAGCCTTCACCGTCGACCTCACCGAAAAGGCCCGCAATGGCGAGATTGATCCCCTCATCGGACGCGAGGACGTGCTGGAGCGCACCATTCAGGTGCTCGCCAGGCGCCTCAAGAACAATCCCGTCCACGTCGGCGAGCCGGGCGTGGGCAAGACGGCGGTCACCGAGGGCCTCGCCCAGATGATCGTGGACGGCCGCGTGCCCAAGGCCCTGGCCGGGTACCGCATTTTCGCCCTCGACATGGGCGCCGTCCTCGCCGGCACCAAGTACCGCGGCGATTTCGAGGACCGCATGAAGAAGGTGCTGCAGGAGCTCCTCAAGATGGAGAAGGTGATCCTCTTCATCGACGAGATCCATACCGTGGTCGGAGCGGGCGCGGTTTCGGGCGGCGGCTCCATGGACGCCTCCACCATCCTGAAACCCGTGCTCACGTCGGGCAAACTGCGCTGCATCGGCTCCACCACCTACGAGGACTACCGCAAGTACTTCGACCGCGACCGCGCCCTCACCCGGCGCTTCCAGAAGATCGAGATCTCGGAGCCGACCGTGGACGAGACCTACAAGATCCTGGCCGGCCTCAAGGACCGCTACGAGGAGCACCACGGGCTCACCTACACGGACGAGGCGCTCCGCGCCGCGGCCGAGCTCTCCGCCAAGTACATCAACGACCGCTACCTCCCGGACAAGGCCATCGACGTCATCGACGAGGCCGGCGCCTGGGTAAAGCTCTTCAGCGAAGCGTCCGCGCATTCGGACGTCTCGTCCGCGAACGCGGAGAGCGAGCGGCCCGTCGTTACGGGCGCAGTCATCGAGCGGGTGGTGGCCAAGATCGCCAAAATCCCGGAGAAGAGCGTCTCCCACACGGAGGGCGCCAAGCTCATGGACCTCGAGCGCGAGCTCAAATCGATGATTTTCGGCCAGGACAAGGCGATCGAGCTCGTCGTTCACGCCATCAAACGCTCGCGCGCCGGCTTCCATAAGCCTGACAAGCCGGTCGCGTCGCTCCTCTTCGTCGGGCCGACGGGCGTCGGGAAGACCGAGCTGGCCCGCCAGCTCGCCGCCTTCATGGGGGTGCCCCTTCACCGCTTCGACATGAGCGAGTACCAGGAGAAGCACACGGTCTCGCGACTCATCGGTGCGCCCCCCGGCTATATCGGCTACGACGAGGGCGGGCTCCTGACGGACGCGGTGCGCAAGAACCCGCACTCGGTCCTCCTCCTGGACGAGATCGAGAAGGCGCACCAGGACATCTTCAACACCCTGTTACAGGTATTCGATTACGCCACTCTCACCGACAACAACGGCAAGAAGGCCGATTTCCGGAACGTCGTCATCATCATGACCTCCAACGCGGGCGCCCGCGAGATCGGGAAGCCGCTTGTCGGCTTCGGCGAGCGAAACGTGGCCAAGGACGCCATCGACTACGCCGTGGAGAACATCTTCTCCCCCGAGTTCAGAAACCGCCTCGACGCCGTCGTCACCTTCAACAATTTGAACGACGAGATCATGCGGATGATCGTGCGCAAGGAGATCCGGGAATTCCAGGCCCAGCTGGTGGAGAAAAAGGTGACGCTCAAGGTCGACGACGAGGCGGTCGGCTGGCTGGCGGCCAAGGGTTTCTCGTCGCTGTACGGAGCGCGCGAGATCGCCCGGCTCTTCCAGGACAAGGTGAAGAACTATTTCGTGGACGCGGTGCTCTTCGGCGCCTTAGCTTCCGGAGGCACGGCGATCGTATCGGTTAAGGACGACGACATCGCCATCGAGAGTCGGCCCGCGGCGGAAGCCGGGACTGCGCCGGGAGGCGCCGGGTAAGCCCGCATGCCGGTGTACGAGTTGGGCCGCGACATCGCCTTTCCCCCCGTCGAGCTTTCCACCAGGGAGGGAATTCTCGCCATCGGCGGCGACCTTCGCCCCGACCGGCTTATCGAGGCCTATCGGCGGGGGATCTTTCCCTGGTACAGCGAGCCCGAGCCCATCCTCTGGTGGTCGCCCGACCCGCGCTGCATTCTTTTTCCGCACGAGGCGGTTCTCTCCGAGTCGATGAGGAAAATGCTGAAAAAAGGGGCCTTCCATTTCACCGCCGACACCCGTTTCCGGGACGTCATGATCTCCTGCGCCAGGGATCGCCGGAACAAACCCGGCACCTGGATCACCGAGGACATCCTCGAAGCCTATTGCGAGCTCCATCGCCTCGGCTTCGCCCACTCCGTCGAGGCCTGGCGCGGCGGCGCGCTCGCGGGCGGCCTCTACGGCGTGTCACTCGGCTCGATTTTTATCGGTGAATCGATGTTCCACTTCGTCCCCAACGCCTCCAAGGCCGCCTTCCTGCTTCTCTGTCGCCGGCTTTCGGAGCTGGGCTTCATGGTCGTCGACTGCCAGGTGTATTCGCCTCATTTGGGCAGCCTGGGAGCGTGGGAAATCCCGCGCCGCGACTACCTCAAGCTCCTCAAGCTCTCGCTCGAGCACGAGACCAGGCGCGGCTCCTGGAACCCCGACTTCGAGGGCAGGGAGACGGTCTTTATGGAGAAGAATTAAGCGGCTCCGCTTACCAAGAAAAAAACTACGGATAGGACGCGGATGAGGACGGATAGAGAGAAGAGCAAGAAAAATTTAAACTTTTATTTCTTATTCCTTTTCCCTCTCTCTTCATCCGCGTCTTATCCGCGTTCATCCGTAGTTCTTTCCTTGGGAAGTTGATTTCAACGACGGAGTGAGTAGATATTCCACCGCCAAGGTGCTACAGTACTAGAGGATGGAGGACGAAGGTCAGGCATGAAACCTCTTGAAAAAGTCATCATCATCGCGGCCGTGGTCGCCGGGATTGCGGCCATCGTCCTGGTGCTCACCTTCACCATTTCCTCCGCCGGGATCAAGGCCGAGAGGACGCTCGAACCCTACCGGGCGCCCGGCGAGGCGGAGGGACTGGTGACCTACGTTTCGGGCGGCGTGTTCGTCTACCGGGGTGCGCAATGGAAAAAGGCGGAAATCGGCGAGCTCGTCAGGGCGGACGACTACGTAAAAACGTTCGAGAATTCCTATTGCGACATCCAGATCGGGCAGCGGGCGGTTTTCACCGTGCTTGAGAACACCTCGGTCCGGCTCGCCTTGGTCTTTCACTCCGCTCAAGGCGCAAAAAGCGAAACCGAGCTCTTGTTCGGCGGCGTATTCTGCAAGGTCAAGAAGCTGGCGGGCGACGAAAGCGTGCGCGTGCGCTCGGGCGCCAAGGCCTTCGGCGTGCGCGGCACCGAATTCCTGATCGAGCGCCGCGGCGGCGTCGTGGTCTGCGCCGTCAAGGACGGCCGGGTGGCGGTCGCGCCCGCCGCCGGCGGAGCGGTGGAGACGACGGTGGCCGCGGGCCGGGAGCTCTCGATCGACGAATCGACCGGTGCAGCGCGCGCGGCCGCACCCGTGAGCGACTCACGGCGCGCCAAGCTCGACCGGCTCGCCGAGGTGGATTTCGTTGATGCCGATCCGGCCCGGGAAACCGAGCTCGTCAAGGTCGGCATCGAGGTGGAGCCGGACACGGCCGAGATCCTCGCGAACGGCAGGCAGGCGGGAATCGGCTCATACGCCGGGCTGTTCACTCCCGGGATCCCCATCCCCGTGGTCCTGCGGAAAAGCGGGTACAAGGCGGAGACGTTCACCATCACGCCCAAGCGCGGCGACAACCGGATCTACGCCTTTCGGCTCGAACTCGACGCGCCGGAGAAACCCGTGAGCGCGCCCGGTCCGGACGAGGCCGCCGCCCTCGAAATCAAGCGGCTGCAGGACGAAGCGAAAAAAGCGGCCGCCGACAACGAGGCCCTCCGCGCGGACGTCGAATCGCTCAAGAAAGACGTGCAGACGCTGCAGAAGGAGAAGGCCGACCTCAACAAAAAGCTCGACGACGCCAACCGCAAGATCAAGGACGCGCTGCAGAAGCTTCAATAGTCACGGGGCCTGGAGAGGCACCACGAAGGGCACGAAGAAAAGAGAAGAAGGAATACTACGGATAGGACGCGGATCAGGAAAAGGAAATTATAAATGGAAGTTGCTTTTGTGTCATTTGTTAATGGGGAAATATTCCTGGATAATGTTCAGCCTAATTTAAAAAAGGATTTATCCGTTTTCGGTGCAACGGCAAGAAATAATAGCGAAGTCCAAATGAGCATAAAATATTCGAGTGAAGAAGAAAAAATAACACTCTTTATTGCTCTTAGAGATTTACATATTGCTTTTTCCGCTGGTCATGATTGGAGTCCGGCGGCGCAATTTGAAGATTTCAGGGATAGGGGTTTGATAACTGGCAAATACCTGCGTATAGCATGGCGGGAACCTAATAATTATAAAATTACGGAACTATAAGATTTCGCGCCCATATATTCACTCCTTATTTCCTTTCCTGGTTTCCTCTTTTCCCTGGCTTCCTTAGCCTCTCCTATCCTCTTTCGTGCTCTTCGTGTTCTTCGTGGTGCTATTAAAGGCATTATTGACACGTGAAGCCCCGCATACTACCATGCCTCCCATGAACGCAACGGAGCTCCGCGATAAATTCATCGCCTTTTTCATCACCAAGGACCACAAGCAGATCGCCGGGAAGTCCCTCCTCCCGGAAAACGATCCGAGCGTGCTTTTCACGACCGCGGGCATGCACCCGCTCGTGCCCTATCTTCTGGGCGAGCCGCATCCGGCCGGCGCGCGCCTCTGCAATTACCAGAAGTGCATCCGCACCGGGGACATCGACGAGGTCGGGGACGCGTCGCACCTCACCTGCTTCGAGATGCTCGGCAACTGGTCGCTCGGCGACTACTTCAAGAAGGAGTCCATCGCCTGGTCATGGGAATTTCTCACGGACAAGAAATGGCTCGGCCTCGATCCGCGCAGGATATCGGTCACCGTCTTCGCCGGCGACGCCGATGTTCCCCGGGACGAGGAGTCGGCGGGCATCTGGAAGTCGCTCGGGCTTCCCGAGGGGCGCATCGCCTACCTGGGCGAGGAGGACAACTGGTGGAAGGTCGGCCCGACCGGCCCCTGCGGACCGGACACGGAGATCTTCTACTGGATCGGGCCGGGGATACCGGCCGATGCGTCCAACAAGCGGAACGACCCGGACAACTGGCTCGAGATATGGAACAATGTGTTCATGGAGTTCAACAGGGTAGACGAGAAGACCCTGGTCAAGCTTCCCAAGCAGAACGTGGACACGGGCATGGGCCTCGAGCGTACGGCCACCGCGTTGCAGGGCAAGGATTCCGCGTTCCAGACCGAAGTGTTCGCGCCGATTATTGCCGCCATCGAAGCGGTCTCGGGCTGCCGCTACGGGACGGACGCCGAGAAGGACCGCTCGGTCCGCATCGTCGCCGACCACCTGCGCTCGGCCGTCTTCATCCTCGGGGACGAGCGGGGGGTCACCCCCTCGAACGTCGGCGCCGGGTACGTCCTGCGCCGCCTTATCCGGCGCGCGGTGCGGCACGGCCGCAAGCTCGGCATTGACAAGGCCTTCCTCGAGCCGCTCGCCCGGGCGGTCGTGGACACGTTCAAGGGGCCGTACCCCGAGCTCGGGACGAACGAGGCCAAGGTGTACGCGGAGTTCAACAAGGAGGAAACCAAGTTCCTGGAGACGCTCCAGAAGGGCGAGCATGAGTTCGAGAAGCTCGCGCCTAACCTTCTCAAAAACCCCAAGAAAGTCATCCCCGGACGGATCGCCTTCCGCCTGTACGACACCTACGGCTTCCCGCTCGAGCTTACCGAAGAACTCGCGGCCGAGCGCGGCCTGGCCGTGAACAAGGAAGAGTTCGAAGAGGCCTTCAAGAAGCACCAGGAACTCTCCCGCGCCGGAAGCGAGGCGGTCTTCAAGGGCGGCCTGGCAGACCAGTCGGAGATGACCGTCAGATACCACACCGCCACCCACCTCCTCCAGGCCGCTCTCAAGCGCGTGCTCGGCGACCACGTGGCGCAAAAGGGCTCGAACATCACGGCCGAGCGCATGCGTTTCGACTTCACCCACCCGGCGGCTATGACTCCGGAGGAAGTGAAGAACGTCGAGGACATTGTCAATGAGCAGATCAAGCGCGACCTGCCCGTCACCATGGAGATGATGAAGCTCGACGAGGCGAAAGCGAAAGGGGCGACCGCCCTTTTCGGCGAGAAGTACGAGGAGACGGTGAAGGTCTATTCGGTCGGCGATTTCTCCAAGGAAGTCTGCGGCGGCCCGCACGTCGAACACACGGGCGCGCTCGGGAGGTTCAAGATCACCAAAGAACAGTCGTCCAGCGCCGGCGTGCGCCGGATCAGGGCCGTGCTGGAGTAATACAGTCACCCCGAGCCTGTCGAGGGGTGACCGGCAATCCCGCCATGATCGAAGCCGCTCTTCACTTGCTTCATTGATTGAACTCGGCGCGCTCCTCATCGACGGCCCGCTTCATTTCTTCATGGAGCCGTATGAGTTATGCCCGTTTGGTCAAGCCGAAAAATCTCCTAACTGGACCGATGGTGAAAATTACGAATGCAGCTACGGCCATTGGTATCTGAAGAATAGAAAATTGGCGGCCTATAATCGCAAATTGAGACGGTTCCGGTTTTAATTCCGCCGCGGGTGAGAATACCGGTAAAAACTCAAGTATCGCGAGTGCATTGATAATTGATCCAAAAAAGACAAAAACGCTGATTGCCCGGATTCTTGCGATAATTGCTCCTGAGCGGTGGTTGCGAAGCATCAGCACCCCCGCTCCTAAGCAGAGTAAACTTGAAAAAGAAACGCCGAGCGAATAGAGTGTATTGATGAATGATTGAAGTGCTTCTTTTGATGACGCGTCGGCGCTCGATAATTTTGCGAATTTCAAAAATTCAGAAACGGCGCTTGAGAGGCTCACGAGTCCTATGGCAAAGGAGCATAGAACGATGATCGCGGCTATCGTAGCTAATACGGGTCGCTTCACCCTATTCTGCATGACAGTCCCCTGTAGATACATGTTTCAGTGATCCTTCACCCCGACGACCAGCTCGTAGCAATACATCGCCTCGATCTTTCCCTTCACGAGCTCGCGCACTTTTTTCTCGTACTCCTCGATCAGCGGCCGGAAATCGTCCGGCCAGCGCTTGAGCGCCGTCTGCACCGCGCCCTGGCTCACGGCAATGCCGATGACGCCGTCCGCGGACAGGCGCCGCACGTCGTGAAGGAATATTTCGCGGGTGTAGGCGAACAGGCCGGACGCGGCGAACGCCGCCGGGTGCTTTGCTTTCTCCCGATAGGCGACGGCCTCACCTTCGTTTCTCTCCGCGTACATGCGGTTGGCGCGCGCGATGAGGTCCGCGTGGAGGGTCTCGAGCTCGCGGCCCATGACGAGGGGCCAAGCGCAGTCATACACGGCGAGCACGCCGCCCGGCTTGAGGATCCGGCCGAACTCGGCGAGCGATGATTCGGGCTCCATCCAGTGAAACGCCTGGGACACGGTGACGACGTCGGCCGAGGCGTCGGCGAGGCCGATGCGGTCGCTCCACCCGTCGACGAACTCGACGTTCCCGAACCGGGTCGCCTTGCTTCGGGCGTATTCGCGGGATTCCCGGTTCGGTTCGATTCCGACCACCCGCGAAGCGCGGGAGGCCCAGGGAAACGTCGACAGGCCGGTTCCGCTTCCCACGTCGGCGACGACCGACGGCTTTCGCCCTGCGTAGAGCAGGACCGCATCGATCAGGGCGGGCGGGGGAACGGGCCGCGAGTCGTCGTAGAGCTTCGCGAACCCGTCGAACCGGTCGATATTTGCCTGAACGGCCATGGGAAATCCCTTTCCGCGGGGCCCCGCCGGGCGCCCGCTTCGACCCGGATTATACCAAAGGGTGCGCGTGATGTACACGGCGGGAGAACCGTCTTCGCGGGTACGGGGCGGCACGCGGGGCTTGAAATCATGGGAGACCTGCGCGAGTTGGGCGCGCGTTGAAAGGGGCGGAAGTCTTAACGGAAGAAATGACGACGACGGAAGGTGAGTGCGGCGCTCCCGGACGAATGAATCGCCAGACGTGAGTTCGAAAGGACGCTTTCGCCCTTCCTCGAAGGCGGGCCGTGGAGAATAATTCGATTTTCTCCGGAATCCTTAATCCCCGCCCTTGACCTTTTCGAGGAGCTCCGAGATGCGGGCGTTCTTCTGGCCGGTGCGCAGGTACCGGGCAAGAATCGCCTGGGCCTTGTCCTTGTTGCCGAGCTCGATGTAGCACTCGGCGATCTCCGTGTAGAGCCGCGGGTTCTTGGACTCGTTCACCAAAAGCCCGGTGAGCGACTCGAGCGCCTCCAGGAAGTTGCCCTTAGCCTTGTTGATGAGGGCGAGCCCGAGCACGGCGTAGGTGTCGAATTCGATGTTGAGGGCGCGCTTGTAGTATTCCTCGGCCTCGTTCAGGCGGTCGAGATTACGCAGGGCGTCGCCGGCGCGGGTCAGGATCACCTTGTTGTTCGAATCGGCCTCGAGGATGCGCAGCCAGTAGTCGAGCGACTCCTGGTGGCGGTTCAGGCCGCGGTAGCAGTCGGCCATGCCGAAGAGGGCGTAGAAGTTGTTGGGTTCCGACTTGAGGGCTTCCTCGAAGTAGGCGAGGCCTTTCTCGAAGGTCTTGAGCTTGCGGTGGCAGTTGCCGATCGAGGTGAGCACGCGGATGTCGATGTTGTCCTGGTTGATGAGCATCATCTTTTCCCAGTACTTGAGCGCGGTCTCGTATTCCTTGAAGTCGTAATGGAGGTGCCCCAGCCCGATGAGCGCGTAGGCGTTGTCCGGCTCCTTTTCCAGCACCTTGAGGTAGATCTCGCGCGACTTCTTGAAGTTCTTCACCTTGCGATAGGCGTCGGCCACGCGGGTGAGAACGGTGATGTTGCTCTCGTCGTGGAGGAGATACTTCTCCCAGATGTCGATCGCCTTCTGGAACTGTTGGAGCGCCTTGTAACAGTCGGCCAGGCCGAAGAGGGCGTAGTTGTTGCCCTCGTGGTGTTTCAGGCAGCGGAGATAATACTCCGTCGCCTTGTGGAAATTGCCCTGTTTACGCTTGACGTCTCCCAGGCCGACGAGGGCGTAATTGTTAGTTGGTTCGTATTCGAGGATCTTGTTGAAATTCTCCTCGGCCTCGTCAAGAAGGTCTTCCTTAAGGAAGGTGTAGCCTTTCTTGGAAAGCTCGGAGATGATGGTATTGGTGGCGTTTTCCAGCGCCTGGTCTTGCGGGGTCTCGAACGCCTGTTCGGCGGAGGTTTTCTCCTCTTGTTCGTTCGTTTTCGGCTCGTCCATAAAGTTTTCCTTTGCCTCGTTGGTCCTCTCTATTCATTCGTTTCATTCATGCAGCCATCGTTTGATGACCAAGGACATTTTTTCCACAACGTGATCCCGCTTGGCGGCATGGCGGGCCAGCCAGTACATACGGAAGGCTTCGAGCGGTTTTTTCTCCCCCATGTACCGATCGCCCAGCCGGACCAGACCGTCGTTGTAGCCGGCGGTCAAAAAGACCTTTTTGGCCAGGTCAAACCGGCCCTGGTTGAAGAGGTCGTTTCCTTTCCGGATAAGGGCGATGCGCTTCTCCTCCGGGAGATCCACATTTTCCCGGGTGAGCTTTAAAAATCCCTCTTTCGGGATGCCTGCCAGCATATCCTTGCGGTTCATGACCAGCGACCGTTTTCAACATTATATACTATAAAAAAAGACCGTATCTAAATCAAATTTATTTTAGGGACCACTCTAAACGCTTGAGTCTTTTTATGCAATAGTACCTTTCGTGGAAACGGAATCCCGCCCGGAAGCCGGGGTATATGCCGCGGCCAGGGCCTTGCCGAGCGCCTTGAAAAGAGACTCCGCCATGTGATGGCTGTTTTCGCCCTCCCGGACCGAAGCGTGCAGGCTGATTTTCGCCCGTTGGGCCAGGGCGAGGAGAAATTCCCGGATGAGGGCGGTGTCGAACGAACCGACGAGGGGCTGGGGAAAATCCGCCCGGAAGACGCAGGCGGAACGGCCGCAGACGTCGACCGATACCTCCGAGAGCGCCTCGTCCATGGGGATGACAGCGTGCCCGAAGCGCGTGACGGCCGGACCCGCCGACGTCAAGGCCAGGAACGCGTCGCCCAGCACCAGACCCGAGTCCTCCACCAGGTGATGGGCGTCGACGGACAAGTCGCCTTTCGCCCGGAGCGATAACCCGAATCCGCCGTGGAAGCTCATGGCGGTGAGCAAGTGGTCGAAGAACGGCACACCGGTATCGATCTCGACCGGTTCCGCCTCGTCAAGGCATAAAGTGAGGGCAATGTTTGTTTCTTTTGTTTCCCGTTCCAGGGAATGCTTTCTTGGTTTCATGCCCCATTGATCTTCTATATTATGGATGAGCTTGAAAGAATATATAGGAAATAATACATTTGAGCAATAGAGATATCGCTCTTCCTTTATTTTTTTTAGGGAACTTCCCCGGGGGCGTGCCTCCCCGGAGGCGGCCCGCTGTTTCCCTTTGACGAAAGAAGCGCATACTGTATAATGCACCTGGCGCACGAATTATCCGCCCAATCGTGAACGGAAAGGAAACGAGCGATGAACGGTAAAGAAGGAACGAACCCGACGGAAACAATCGTGAAATCTCCCTTCCGCGTGAAAGCGGGAATACGCGGCGCAAAGCGGAGCGAACGCTTGAGTCGCACGTCGCCGTTCTGGTTTTTGGTGATCATCCTCGCCCTGACGGCCTGCCTGCGCGGGGAGGAAACGGTCGAAACCGATATTTTGATCGTCAAAGCCGAGGTGTTCGACGCGAAGGGTGAGCGGGTCTCCTCTTCCGATTTCGCCTACAATGGCCGCTGCCTCCTCGTCTCCGAAACCCACCATTCCGGTGAAAGCGCCCTGAAGGTCGCCTTTACATACGACGAAAAAGACCGGCTCAAGACCCGGGTCGACGACGGACCCGAGGGCCCCCCCGTCAGGCTCGATTACACGTACTCGGACGACGGCGGAACGGTCAACGTCAAACAGACGAGCGAGGGCCAACCGGCGCAGGAAATGAACAATATATACGAACACGGCGTGCTCGTCGGCAGGAATTGGGGCGAGCGCCGGCCGAACGGCGTCGTCTTCAAGCTCGAAACGGCCGTGGATACGATCGTCAGGAAGACGTACCTGGCCGGCGGCGTCCTGCGGAGCACGGAGACCATGACGTTTAACCCGGACGGCCTCCTCTCCGCCGTCGAGTTCGATTCGGACAGGCTCGTCGAATCGAGACGTTATACGTATGACGGAAAGAAGCTCATTAAAGAGACCGTCACCGACAAGCGGGGTAACGTAACGTCGGAAATCAGGTTCTCATATTCTCCCGTCAATGTGCTCAAGGCGTACGCCGGGACATACAACTATCTCCACGTGGGCAACCTCGTCGGGGAGGTGAGGGGGGGAAAGGCGCCGTAAATCTCGATGTGTCCGTCGCACAATGCATCCTTGAAACTGAAAATTCTAAAAGGACGCCCCGAGCCTGCCGAGGGGTGTCCTCCCCAATTAGGCCCATATAATAATCCGGCTCCTTGCTTGACAATGAGTGACGCCCACATTAGCTTTTAAGTCGATTTATGATTCCCCGGTACCCCGACTTCACCGATCTCGACTTGGACATGCGGGACGAGCTCGATCCGCTCCTGCGCGAGTACAATGAGGGCTTGTCCGAATTCACCTTCGCCGGGCTCTACCTGTTCCGCCGGAAGCACAATTACCGCGTCTCGCGCCTCGACCGGAAGACGATCGTCCTTTCCGGGAACGACGCCGGGCAGCCGTTTTTCATGCTCCCGGTAAAGATCCCCGAACCGGCGATCGTCGACGAGCTGTTGGCCGAGCACCGGGTCATGAAGTGCGTTTCCGAGACCAAGCGGACGGTCTTCAAGGCCAAGGGGTATCGCGTGACCGAAGACCGGGACAACTTCGATTACCTATACTTCCGCACCGAGCTTGCCAACCTGCCGGGCAAAAAATTCCACAAGAAGCGCAACCTCGTGACCGGGTTCTTGAACAATTATTCCTGCGAGGGCAAGCCCCTCGGCGCCGACAACATGCCGGCCGCCCTTCAGATATTGTCCCAGTGGCGGCACAACATCGGCGAGGCGGGCGATTTCGATGAGACGAGCGAAGCGCTCGATCTCTTCGATGCGCTCAGGCTCTCCGGCGCGCTCTTTTACGTGGGCGGAATTCCCGCGGCTTTCGTCATCGGCGAGCCGCTCGTGGAAAAACTGAGTTACGTCATTCACTATGAAAAGGCCGACACCTCATACAGGGGCATCTACCAGTTCGTGAACAAGGCGTTCGCCTCGGTCATACCCAAACGCTACGTGTACGTCAACCGGGAGCAGGATTTGGGAGACGAGGGATTGCGGCAGGCGAAACTCACCTATCGTCCGTGCTCGTTCGTAAAAAAGTACCGCATCACGAAAGAATAAAGTCATCGGCGGAGTTCGACGGCCGGACCGCAAGCCGCGAGCCGGCGCCTTCAGCCGTTCCGGGCGACGGCCGACGCCGAGGGGGGCCGGGCTCCCGCGCGAAAAAGCCTGCCGGGGATGAGGGAAACGCATGGTCACGAACGTTATCTATTTGATTGCGATCATTATGGCCGGCGGGATCACGACCGCCATGGCCATCCACCTCTGGTTCAACCGCAAGATCCTCGAGCAGGATTTTTCGATCTATCTGGTCGTCTTTCTCTGGGTGTGGATCACCGCCCAGATCGGCGAATGCCTCGCCGGCCCGCTCGGCTTGAAGGTCGTCTTTTACAAGATCAAGTTCATCAGCATTTCCATGGTGAGCGTGTATCTCCTCGGCTTTGCGTTCCATCACTTCCGCGGCACGCACCGCTTCACGCCCTGGGTGATGGCGGGCATCGCTTTCCCCATCGTTTTCTGCCAGATTTTTACGCTCCTCCCTTATTTTGAACCGCTTGTCTGGTCCAAGTTTTTCATTTCGCCCAACAACCTTCTCCTCGATATCGAGCCCGCGGCCGGATACGGGGTCTACAATATCTACAATATCATTTTTCTCATGCTCGCCTACGTCCTGCTGTTGGCCGGAGTCCTGTCACCGCGGGGCGCGAAGCGCGTGCAGCTCATGCCCTTCCTGGCCGCCGGGATCCTGTCTTTTTCCGCCGCGATGGCGGACTATTTCCTGAAGGAGGGGATTTTCTATTATCGGACCATGCCGATCGCGCTCTCCATTTCAAGCCTCACCGTCATCTATTACCTCAGGCTGCGCTACTTCCGCACGATCCCTCTCGCCCAGCACGCCGTCAGCCAGTCGATGACCGACGGCCTCATTATCCTCAACCCGCACAACGAGATCATGTACGCCAATCCCTCCGCGTTCGAATTGTTCCACCGGCCGACCGAAGCCGTGATCGGGCGGCCGCTCGACTCGTTTCTGGGCGGGCTGACTCCGTTTCTCGCCGAAACCGACGCCGAGTTCGACCCCGACCGGGACCGGACGGCGCTCATCCAGGGCAAGTCGTTCGACGTCAACCTCTCCGTCATCCGCTCCCGGCGGGGGGCGGCGATGAACAAGATCGTCGTCCTGCGCGACATCACACGGCTGACGAGGGTCGAACAAAGGCTCCGCGAGCTCACCAATGAGCTTGAAAAGAAAGTGGCGGAGCGGACGAAACAACTCGAGGACTCGAACCGCGCCCTCCAGGCGGAGGTCGACGAGCGCCGCAATGCCGAAGACCGTCTCAAGACGTCCCTCGAGGAGAAAAGCGTCCTCCTGGGCGAGCTGCACCACCGGGTCAAAAACAACCTGCAGGTGGTCTCGAGCCTCCTCAAGCTCCAGAGCCACTATATTAGCGATCCCGACGCGCAGGAGCTCTTCGCGGTGTCGGTGTCGCGCATCCGATCCATGGCGATGGTGCACGAAAAGCTCTATAAATCCGACGACCTGGCGCACACTCATTTCGGTCAGTATCTTCACGAACTGGTGCATTCGGTGATCTTTTCGCTCTCGAAATCGAGCGAGCGCTTCCGCATCGACCTCGCCATTGATCCCATCAACCTCGATATCGATAAGAGTATCCTCACCGGCCTGATCGTCAATGAGCTGGTGATGAACAGCATCAAGCACGCGTTTCCGGAGACGCCCGGCGGCGGGGGAGGCGGCACGAACGACATCGCCGTCGTGTTCCGGATCGAGGACGGTGAGTACGTCCTCGAGTACAGCGACAACGGCGCGGGCCTGCCGTCCGGCTTCAGCATCGAGCATAGCGATTCCCTCGGCATGAAGATCGTCGCCACTCTCGTGAGACAACTGCGGGGGAAAATCGAAATTGTGCCGCACCGGGGCATGAAGGCGGTCATCCGGTTCCCCGTTCGGAAAGACTGAACCTATCAGCCTTGTAAAGAGGACACGAAGCGCACGAGTTGACTCTTTTCGCCAAACGGCTATAATCAAAAGAAGGAAATCGGTGATCACTTATTCGTCGTATGTGCCGAAACGTGGCTGTATCACACGCGAGAGGCGGGGAGAGAATGAGTGTCCACAGACCGCAGATCCTGATCGTCGAAGACGAGGGCTTGGTCGCCTGGGAGCTCCAGGAGGCCCTCACCGCCATGGGCTATTCCGTCCCGCATATCGTGGCGACGGGGAGGGACGCACTTTCAAGCGTCGTGACCGACTGCCCCGACCTCATCATGATGGATATCCGCCTGGACGGACCCATCGATGGTATCGAAACCGCCCGGCGCATCAAAGAAATATGCCCCATTCCCGTCGTGTACCTGACTGCGGACTGCAATGACGCCACCCTTCAGCAAGCCAAGGGCACGGAAGCCTACGGCTACCTCCTGAAACCCTTCGAGGAGCGGGCGCTGCGCGCCACCCTCGAGATCGCCCTCTCCCACGGCCGCCGGGACCGCCAAAAACACGAAGAGCAGGAGTGGAACGAAATCATTCTGAAGAATCTGGAGCACGGCATCGTCGCCGCCGATCCGAAGGGCGTCGTCACCCGCTGCAACCGGAAAGTCCTCGATATGCTCGACTGCGGCGAAAAGGAGATTCTGGGGAAGTCCTTCGGCCAGGCCGTGCGGATCGTCGACGGCCGTACCTTCGTTCCCGAAACCCTGTCCCTCGCCAAAACCATCATTGACGACGCGGCGGTTGCGAAAACCGGCTGCCTTCTGGCGGTGCACGGGAAACCGTCCTTGCCGGTCGAGTACCGCCTCGCCCCTCTCAAGAACCGGAACAACAACACCATCGGGACGATACTATTCCTGAAACGGACGAACTAGTCTCTCGCTGATTTCATTGGATCGATAGTGCGCCGATTGTCACCAGGTCACCTTATAGGCGACCGTGCATTCCGCGTACCCATCGTCGTAATAGTCGCTGTTGGAGAAAAAGGGCTCGGCCTTGAGCGCGATCACGAAATCGTGATTTTCGTTTTCATTGTCCCCCGCGTCTGTTTAATTCCTGTTCAATTCGGATGAGGCCCTTGCCCTGCCCGAGCGCCGCAATGATGATGGCGGTGACCTCGACGGCGCTTATATTTTTCAGTTTGCCCTTTCTGTAGACGGAGCTGAAGGCGGTGTATCCCGAGGGCGACAGCCCGCTCCCGAGGATGGCGTTTCCCAGCGCGACTACCTTTGCCTCGGGGATTTCGCCGAGCGAAGGGATGTTGGCGATTGTGCGCAGCGCATCAAACGCGGCGGTGAAGCCCGTGCCGCGTGCGGCGAACGCAATCCGTCGTCTGGAAACGTTCCGCGACGGTTGTACAGGGCCGGTCTTTTCCGCCGCTTTTTTTTTGCCGGTTCTCATGTAGGGGTTTTTACAAGAAAGCTTTTATGTATAGAGAAAGTCTTTTTCTCAGGTGTTTTATCAAATTACCCAAGCATCAAGCCATGAATGGAGAAGGGAGCCGTCGGCCCGATAGAGGCTGGCGCGGCATTCATCTCCCTCCAGGCACAGGGCGGCCAGGTGGTTGTCGGCTGCGGGGTGGATCTCGTTGAGCTTGAGGTCGATGACGCTGTAATCGCATCCGCCCGCCTCGACGGCCAGGGGCGCGTCCCCGTCGAGCTCCGCCGCTTTGAGCTCCGGCAGCGCGCCCAAACCCTTTCCGCTCGCCTTGGCGACCGCTTCCAGGCGGGTCCATAATGTGAAGAACCGGGTGAGGCGCTTCTCCGCCGGCAGGGCGGCCAGCCGGGCGGCCACGGCTGCGGGGAATACGTAGGAGGCGATGCTCCCCAGGTCGGCCGGTTCGCGAACCGTCTCGATGTCGATCCCCACCCGTTTCCCCGGGCTGAGCGCGAACGCGGCCAGGCGGTCGGTATGGGACAGGTTGAAGGCGAGGGGAGACTCAGGCTCCGCGAGAATAGGCTTTCCGTTCGCCTCGAGTGTAAAAACGAGGTCCGCCGGCGGGACGCGCAAGGCGCGGCCGAGGAGAAGGCGCAGAAACCCGCGGTTGACGATGAAGAGCAGACTGGAGGAGACCCTCGCATAGCCGGCGGCGCGTTCCAGTTCCGCGGGAGAGAGGAGTTGCCGGAGACGTCCGGCGCAGGGCGCCGCCAGATCGGAATCCAGGAGCCAGACAATGACTTCGCTTCCGCCCGGCGCGGGACGTTCCGGGGTCATACGATATTGATCCACACGCCGAGGGTAGACCGTGGGGTTGATTGTGTCAATTTGGAACTCCTTGACACTCCTCTCCCTTCCACACCATAATTGCGAAACTTTTACCAAGGCAGGAAGACCGACCGTGACCAGTGGAAGCAACAAGCAGAGAAGAAATCCCCATGAGACGCGCGTGGTTGTGACCGGTTTGGGCACGATCAATCCTCTCGGGAACACAGTCCGGGAGTTTTGGGACAACCTGCTCGCGGGTAAATCGGGAATTCGCCGCATCACGAGCTTCAACGTCGACGATTACTCGGTGCAGATCGCGGGGGAAGTCGATCTGCCGGATCTCACCCCGTACTTCAGGGAAAAGCGCATGATCCGCCGGCTCGACCGGTACACGCTCATGGCGCACGTGGCGGGGAGCCAGGCAATCCTTGACGCGGGCCTCGAACCGGAAAAGAATCCCCCGCGTTACGGTTCGCTCATCGGTTCGGGCGACGGCGGCGTCTTTGCCCACTACGATAATGTCGGCCGCATTCTCAAGAGCGGCATGCACGCCGTGTCGCCCTTCTACATCATCAATGCCATCCCGAGCACGGCCGCCGGTTTCTTCTCCCAGTACTTCAATCTGCAGGGTCCGTGCTTTTCCATTTCAAGCGCCTGCGCCACGGGCAACCACGCCATGGGCCTGGCCGACATGCTCATCAAGTGGGGGATGGCCGACGCCATCATCGCCGGCGGCTCGGAGGCGGCCGTTAATCCGTCCGGCATCTCCGCTTTCGGCAAGATCCAAGCCCTGTCGGAGCGGAACGATTCGCCCGAAACGGCTTCACGGCCTTTCGACAAGGGACGGGACGGGTTCATCCTCTCCGAGGGCGCCGGCGCCGTCTGCCTTGAGGAGCTCGAACACGCCAAAGCCCGCGGCGCCAAGATTTACGCGGAGCTCAGCGGTTTCGGCTTTTCCTGCGACGCCTACGATTTCGTCATGCCGCACCCGGAGGGCCGCGGACCGGTCCAGGCCATGCGCCTGGCTCTCGACTCGGCCGGGCTCGCTTCCTCCGACGTCGGCCTCGTCAACGCCCACGCCACGAGCACGCCCGTCGGAGACCGGGCCGAGGCCCGCGCCATCCACCAGGCGTTCGGTCCCGAAGCGGAGAGCGTGCTCGTGCACAGCACCAAGTCGATGACCGGGCATTCGCTCGGAGGGGCGAGCGCCATCGAGGCCATCGCCGCGATGCTCGCCTTCGAAAAAAACGTCATCCACCACACCGCCAACCAGTTCGAGCAGGATTCCGAGATCACGCTCAACGTCGTGAAGGACCGGCCGCTGGAGAAAAAGGTCGACCACATCCTCTCCGACGCTTTCGGCTTCGGGGGAGAGAACGCGGTGGTTGTATTTTCGCGGTTCAAGGGGTGAGTCCAAGAACGGTTCGCGACATAAGCTTCTCTCACCTTGGACTTTTCTCCCCGAAGGGAACCACGGATAACATGGATAGGAACTGATGACACGGATAGGAAATAAGAAAAAAAGGCGAAGAGAATACTTCGATTACGAAACTAAAAACATAATCCAGCAGTTAGTCGCCGTTTTCGTTGATCCGACGGCTCGTATCGATCCAGACTCGTTCAGCCTTCATGCTCGCCGGATCGAGGATCTCCCGGCAGGGTTTCCCTTCGATATATTTCCACAGCGTGATGAGCCGGGGCGATACCCGTACGACTCGCTCTTCATCCAAAGATGAATAGCGTTTAAAGCTGGCCGGATGCCGCGCTTCGTAGCGAGCCATGAAAGCAGGTTCGTCGGAGGGATGGCCGAGGATTTCCGCCTTTCCCTCCAAGGATGCATTGCCGAAGCATAGCGCGACATTTGGATTGGCCGCGAGCTGTTCGAATTTAAGCGAGTCGGTCGAAGTTTGGAAAAATACCGTCAGACCGTCGTTGACGCAGCTCACCATACGGCACGTTGTTCGATTATTTGTACTCGTGGCCAGCGCCATATTCGGGTGTTCAGCCATGAGCTCGATGATTTCATTTTTCAATGTCTCGAAATCGTTCGCCATCGCCCTCTCGCTATTTTCCCTGGAAACTTTTTCCTTTGCCTTTTATCCGCGTTTATCGCTGGAAGCTTCGCTGCGAAATACGCGTGCATCCGTAGGTACTCTTCTTTCCTCATCCGTGTCATTCGTCTTATCCGTGTGATCCGTGGTTCCCTTCGGGAAGTGAGGCTTTAGGCGAGAAACGCCACTTCACCAATGGACACGCACGCCACTTTCCCGTCGACGATCGCCTGGCCGACGGCGGTGGCCAGGAAGCCGTCGAACTCGAGTTTTTTGGCGAGGAGGGTGACCGTTCTCCCGGGCAGGATCGGCTCCATGAAAGAGGCGCCCAGGATGCGGGTGGCGCGGAGGGGGAGGGGCTTCGCTTCGGGGGAGATCGAATCGGTTTTATTTTCCAGGAAGTAGTAGAGGCAGAGGCCGAGCTGGCCGATCATCTCCACGATGTACGTTCCGGGGTAGACGGGATATTCGGGGAAATGGCCGTTGAAGACCGGGTCGGCCGGGTCGATCCAGCGCTCGCCCGAGATGACGCCCGCGTCGAGGTCGACTCCCGTGAGCCGGTCGACGTAGAGGATGGGGTCGCGCTGGGGGATGATCCGTTCGATTCCGTCCCGCCCTATATTCATCCGAAGAGAAAGCCCCTCCGGTGACGCGAGGGGCTTTTTTCGCAGGGATTTGAGAAGGGCGTCGCAGTCCACGGCTATTTTTTAACCGCCGGGACGATGACGTCCTTGATGATGTTCAGCGCCTCGTCCATGTCCGCCTGCGTGAGTTGGGCCGAGATGGACATCCTGAACCGCCCGGTCTCGGCCGGGACGGCCGGGAAGGTGACCGGCTGCAGGAAGAGTCCGCGCTGCTGGATGCCGGCGGCAAGCTCGTAGAGGAGTTTGGAGTCCGGCCCGATGATGATCGGCATGACCTGGGATTCCGATTTCCCGATGTCGAGGCCCATGTCGAGGATGTGTTTCCGCATGTAGGCGGTGTTGGCCTGGAGCTTGTCCCTGAGGGTCGAGTCGCGCGTCGCCACTTCGAGCGCCTTCATGAGCCCGGCCACGGTGGACGGGGCGATGGCGCAGCTGAAGTTCCAGGGCGACGAGTAGCCGCGCAGGTAGCGGATGATGCGGGCGTTCGAGCAGATGAAGCCGCCCACGCCGCCGAAGGACTTGCTCAAGGTGCCGAAGGTCATCCCGACCTTGTGTTCCAGGTGGAAATGCTCGCCTACGCCCCGGCCGTTCTCGCCGAACATGAGCGTGGAATGCGCCTCGTCGAGGTAGAGCTGGACGCCGTACCGGTCGCAGAGCGCCACCACCTCGGGGAGCTTCACAAGGTCACCGTCCATGGAGTAGACGCCCTCCACGCAGACCAGGGTGCGCTTGCCCTTGCACTTCTCGAGCGTCTGCTCGAGCGAAGCCATGTCATTGTGCTTGAAGAAGTACATCTTCGCGCCGGAGATGAGGCCGCCGTCGATCATGCTCCGGTGGCCCTTTTCGTCGATGACGATGCAGTCGCCTTTGCGCAAAATCCCCTGCAGGGCGCCCAGGTTGCCGCCGAAGCCGCTTGAGTAGAGGAGGCAGTCCTCCTTCTGCTTGAACTCGGCGAGCCGGCGGGCGAACTCGACGTGGAGGTCGAGGGTGCCGGACACCATGGGAGAGCCGGAGGAGCCGGTGCCGTACTTGTCGAGCGCCTCCTTGGCCGCCTGGATGACTTCCGGGTGGGTGGAGAGCCCCAGGTAGTTATAGGAGGTGAGGTTGATGATGCGGCGCGCCTGGTCGTCGACGGCCGACTGAATTTTTGTGATGGTGCTCGGCGCGGACAGCATGGGTTGGCCGGCGAATTTAAAGCCGAAGCTGACGAGGGGATGGGAGTACCATTCCTCGAAGTCGGCGGGGGGATCCAGCACGCTCTTCGAGTCGTTCTGGAAGAAGTCGAGCATGCTGTATTTGAGGAGCTGATCTTTGTCCATTTACGCCTGCGGTGACTGGTTCATGTTCTGAACGAAGCGGTCCGCCAGCTGGTCGATGTTTTTGATGTCGGCGAGCTCGGCGCGGGGGATCTTGATGTTGAGCTCCCGCATGGTGCAGGACACCACCTCGATGATGTCGAGCGAATTGGCGCCGTAGTCGGCCATCGATTTCATGGGATCGATGTCCTCGGCCTTGATGTCGTCGAGGTTTTCCACAATGTTCTTCTTGATGACGTCTATTACCTCTTGTTTCGTCATGTCGTTCTCCTGTTTTTTCGCCGCGTCCGAACCGGCGGGAGCCGTCCGGCCCGCCGAGAGTCGTCCGCGCGCGATTTTATTCCCAATCGTGTCGATATTCGCCTGGATTGGATAATGACGTTCGATACCGATTGCGGAATCGGGGGCTTCCCGAACCGGGCCTATTTTCCCAAGGAACCGGGGTCTTTGTCAATCCTGTTTTTGGGATCGGAAGTAGCGCTGCATGAGGTTGTCGCGGAAGGGCAGGCCCTTGTCCACGGTGACGACCTGGCCGTTCAGGGCGTCGAAGTAGCCGGAGCAGACGGCGAAAATCGCCCGGCCGCACTCCTCGGGCGAGACCACGATGTCCTCGGAAAGCCCCTCGCTCTTGATGAAGTCGAAGAATTTCCGGCCGAAGATGTCCATGAAGGAATCGGTCTTGACCATGCCGAAGCGGATGACGTTCACCCGCGACCCCTCCGGCTCCAGGTGGGTGGCGAGGTAGCGGCCGAAGAACTCGAGCAGTGACTTCGAGGCGGCCACGAAATCGTAGCCCGTGTAGAAGTGGTCGGGGCCGTCCGAGGACACCCCCACCACCGAGCGGGGGTATGATCCGAAGACTTCCTTGATCGCCCGGGTGTAGTCGATGATCGGCCAGGTCGAATAGTCGAGGGTTTTATAGAGCGTGCGCTTCCGGTACTCGGCGAGGGACGTGACGCGCGCGGAAAACCCGACATTGCTCACGAAAAAGTCGACGCGCGACTCCTTCTCCTTGATCGCCGCGAGGCAGGTCCGGGTGTCCTCTTCGATCGAGGCGTCGGCTTCGATGAGCACGGGCGGGATGAGCTTCTCCCGCTCGAATTTCCCCATGAGCTCCTTCCGGTCGGCCGAGCCCCACTTGTAGGTGAGGTACGTCTGAGCCCCGGCGCGGGCGAACTCGATCGCCGCCGCCAGCCCGATGCCCTTGGTGCCGCCCGTGATGAGGGCGGTTTTGTCTGAAAAATCGATCGTGATCATGATTTACTCCATATAATCTTCTTCAGGAAGGGAACCACCCTTCGACTCGCGGAGGAAGCATTCAGCAACACAACCGCTTCATGATCCGCTTGCTCAGGGCAAGCTCACCTTGAGTTGTCTCAGATGACACGGAAGGGAAGGGGAGCGAAGAAAGCGGTAACTTCATTTGTTCCTTCACCCTATTCTTTATCCGTGTTATCCGTCTTATCCGTGCCTATCCGTGGTTCTCCTCCCTACTCCACGTAAAATTCTTTAATAATCGCCTTCGTCTCCGGGAAGGAGAACGACAGCTCGTGCATCAGGTCCTCCTGCAGGCGGGCGTCAATGAGGAGCTTTTTCTTGCGGGCGGCGAGGGCGCGCTTCAGGAGGCGGACCGCTTTGGGATTCTTTTCCGCGATCTGCAGGGCGATGTCGACCGCCTTGGGCAGGACCCGGGCGCGCGGCAGGATGTAATTGACGTTGGTGCCCCGCCCGACGAGCTCCCGGCCCTTGAAGCGCTTGGCGGTGTACATCATCTCGTTGGCGATGAAAGGGCCGACGAGCTCCGAAAGGAGGGTGGTGCAGCCCATTCCGGGCGTGAATCCCATGGACATGAAGACCGCCCCGTAACGACTCTCCTCCGCCGCCAGGACGATATCCGAGGCGCAGGCGATCATGAGCCCGCCGCCCACCGCGTGCCCCTCCATGGCGGCGACGGCGACGAAGGGCGCGGCGACCAGTTTTTCGCTGATCACAAGATCCTGCGTGGTGACATTGCCCTCGGCCAGGCCGACGAGAGCCTTCTTGTCCCCGCCGCCCGCGAAAACCTCGGGGAGCCCCTTGAGAACCACGACCGAAGGCGTCTGGCGTACGGAGAGCTCATCCAGGGCGGCGATGAGCTGGGCCGCGAACTCTTCCGAGAACACGTTTTTTCCGGCTGCGTCGTGCATTGAAATGCAGGTGACGCCGCGGTCGTCCTTTTCGATGGACACCAGGGCGGGGGATGTTTTTTTCGCCATGTTCACTCCTTTCCGGTCAGGGGCCGCTGCGGTTTGAAGCGTTCGTACCAGGAGGGGAGCTCGCCTTCCAGGAATCCCTCGATCGCCTTTTGAGTTTCGGGCCTGCACAAAAGGTCGATGAGAGCGTCGCGGGTCAATTTGAGCAGACTCCAGAATTTGACGTCGGCGATTTGGCCGGTGAGCGTTTTCGCCGCCTGGAGCGCGCGGGGAGAGGCGGCGAGGAGGCGCTTCAATGTATCCTTCACCTTTTTCTCAAGCTCCGCGTCTTCGACGAGCTCGTCCAGCAGCCCCAGGCGCAGGGCCTCCGCCGCCTCGACTTTTTTCGCCGTGAGCACGAGGGCGCGGGCTTTCTGGAGCGTAAGCCGCGGACCCAGCAGAAAGGGGAGCACGTTGGCCGGCACGATGCCGAAAAGGACTTCGGCCATCTCAAAGGAGGCCCCGGTCGTGCCGATGACGACGTCGCAGGCCGATGCCAGGCCGACCCCGCCGGCCTTCACCTCGCCCCGGACGACGGCGACCACCGGACGGGACGAGGTGTGGATATTGAAAAGAAGATCGGTGTAGATCTCGACCGTTTCCCTGATGCGCTTCAGGTCCCAGCCCGAAACGCGCAGGGCCTCCAGGTCCATGCCGTGACAGAAAACCGGCCCGTCGGAGCGAAGGAGGACGGCGCGGACTTCCGGCTGCTCGTCCGCTCCGACGATCGCGCGGTGGAGGGCGGAGAGGAGCTCGGGGTTGAGGCGGTTGCCCGCCCCGCTGCGGGCGAGGGTGACGACGAGGACCGAGGAATCGACGTAGGAGTCGACGGCGGCTGCCGCTTCGGCGGACATCGATCTAGCTCCATTCGTAGGTGCGGTAGAAGTCTTTCACCCCGGCGAGGACGAGCCTTCCCCGGCCGCGGTAATGTTCGTCGTAGAGGCCGTTATGCGCGGCGCGATCAGGAGTGAAATCCGGATTTTCGATGTACGACTCGCGGAGCTGTTCGAGCTTCTCGTATTCGGCCACCGGGAGCACGCGCCGGCGCGCGATCTCCGCGTCGAGCTTGCCGGCCTTGGCCAGTTCGACCGCGCCCCCCAGAATACGGCCGGAATAGAACTCGCCGACCGCGCCCGAGCCATAGGCGTAGAAGCCGATGCGGTCCCCGTCGGCGGGCGGGGTGTCTCCAGTGAGAATGCTCATGATTCCCGCGAAGTTGCTCGAGCCGTAGGTGCTGCCGGCCTGGCGCGAGTACTTGAGCGCGGGCCGCACGCGCCGGTCGAAATCGGCCTTGAGCTCGGGCCTGGGCTTGGGGCTGAAGAGGTTGGTGAGGGTGCGGTGCGCCTGGAAGGCCATGCCGGCGAACGGGGTGTGGTAGACGAGGAAGCGGAAATACGCATCGAAATCGACCTTCCCCCCCGCCGATTCAAGGTAGTCCCGGTAGGCGCCCTCGAGCGCGTCGAGGTAAGAATAGAGGCTCACCTCGTTGTTGCCCACCTCGTGCTTGGCCGAGGGGCGGAAGGTGTCGTAGGTGTCGAGCGTCCAGGTGCCTTTTTTCATCGTCTCGAACTCGACGAGCTTCGGTTGGTCGCTCACGAGCACCGCGGCGGACACGCCGCCCATGACGAACTCCTCCTTGAGGCCCAGGTGCATGCGCGAGAAGTCGGTGGAGATGACCAGCGCCTTTTTCCCGCGGTTGTGGCCGGAGGCGACGTAATTGACGGCGGTGTCGAGCGCGGCCACGCCCGAGTAGCAGGCGTGCTTGGTCTCGAAGTTCCTGACATTGGGCCCGAGCTTCAGGGCGCGGTGGATGTTGGTGCTGATCGGCTTGCCGAAATCCACCGAGCTCTCGGTGCCCACGACGAGGAGGCCGATCGCGTCCCGGTCCTCCTCGGCAATAATCGGGACGGCGGCATTGGCCCCGAAGGTCACCGTGTCCTCCCAGGGCGGGAGGAGGGTCCGCCGGTCGATGAGGTAGTCGCTCACCACCTTATCGGGGTCCTTGTCCCGCGCCGCGGCCAGGTCGCGCATGTCGAGACACAGCGTCGACAGATAGAGATGAAGTTTTTCGATTCCCACTCGGTTCATATGCTTTTCACTCGTCCGGCCTGAACGCCGGCTCTCCTTTCAACTTGACTTGTAAAAAAAAACTACGGATGAACGCGGATGGGGAAAGAGAAAGGAAAAACAGGCGACGCAAGTTCGTTCCCCGACTCATGCCTGTGCGTCTTCTTTCTTTCCTTCTCTTCATCCGCGTATACCCGCGTCCTATCCGTAGTCTCTCTTCTCCTTACGGGACATAGGTCAGCCCGCCGGAGACGCGGATCACCTCGCCGTTGATGAAGCCGGCATCCGGCGTCGTCAGGTAGTGCACCAGGCTCGCGATTTCGCTCGCTTCACCGACGCGCTTCATCGGGCAATATTTCATCCAGATCTCGTGCAGTTTCTCCGACAAGTGGTCGCGGGTCATGGCGGTCTCCACGTAGCCGACGGTGACGATGTTCGTCGTGATTCCCTTGACCCCGTATTCCCGGGCCAGGGTCTTGGTGAGGCCGATGAGGCCGGATTTGGCGGCCGCGTAGTTGACCTGGCCGCTCGTACCGCCCTGCGCCAGGGAGGAGATGTTGACGATGCGGCCCGCCTTGTTCGAGAGAAGGTGCATGAGGAAGCTCCTAATGACGAAGAAGGGGCCGGAGAGGTCCGTCCGGATCACCTCGTTCCACTCGTCGTCGGACATGAGGGCGGCGGCGTTGTTCCGAACCACGGCCGCGTTGTTGACCACGGCGAATATGTCTCCGAAGTCGGCGATCGCCGTCTCGGCGACCGCTTCGATCGCCTTCGAATCCTTGACGTCGAGCTCGTAGGCCTTCACGACCGCCTTGGGATCGAGCGCCGCCGCCGCGGAGAGGACCTCTTCGGCCGCGGCTTTATTCGAGGCGTAGGTGAAGGCGCACCCGCATCCTTCCTTCACGAATTTTAGGACTATTTCGCGGCCGATGCCGCGCGATCCGCCCGTGACGAACGCATTCATGCGGTCTCCTATATTCTTTTAATCAGGGTGCAGCAGTTGATGCCGCCGAACCCGAAGCTGTTTTTGAGCATCAGGTCGATCGTATGCTCTTTGGCCTTGTTGGCGCAGATGTCGAGGTCGATCTCGGGGTCGGGACGGTCGATGTTGATGGTCGGGTGGAGAACGCCGTGCTCCATCTCGAGAAGCCCGGCGATCGTCTCCACGACGGGCGACGACCAGCAGACATGCCCGAGCATGCTCTTGGCGGCGTTGAGCTTGAGGTTTTTAGCATGGGAGCCGAAGGCGAGTTTGATCCCCTTGATCTCCTCGAGGTCGCCGGCCGGCGTGCCGGTGGCGTGGCAATTGACGTAGTCGATTTTATCCGGGGCCACGCCCGCGTCCTTGAGGAGGGCCTTGATCGTCCATTCCTGGGTGGCGCCCGAGGGGAGGGGCAGGTGGCAGGCGTTGGAGGTGGCGCGCACGCCGAGGAGCTCCCCGTAGATTTTCGCGCCGCGCTTATTAGCGTGCTCGTACTCTTCGAGGATCATGGTGCCGGCGCCGTGCGAATAGACGAAGCCGCAGCGGTCGCCGTCGAAGGGCCGGGAGGCCGCCTCGGGCCGGTTCTGGTACTCGGGCTTCACCACCACCGCGTTGATCACCACCGAGGCGTGGATGACCGGGGCGCTCATGTCGAAGAGGGCGCCGGTGACGACAGACACGTCGCATTCGCCGGAGACGATGTCGCGATAGCCGTCGCGTATGGCGAGGTTGCCGGAGGCGCAGGCCCCGCCGATGGTGAAGGTCGGGCCGCGCACGCCGAGTGTTTCGGAAATGACCGCCGGGATGTTCGGGTCGATACCCTCCACGCCGGAGAGCGGCTCGATGAACTCCGGCTCCTTCTGGAACTGGAGGCCGTTCTCGAAAATATAGCGCGAGTTCAGGTTGTGCCCGCCCACGAGCACGCTCGTGCGGAAGGGATCTTCCTGGGAACCGTACAGCCCCGCGTCGAGGTAGGCCTTGACGGCGGTGAGCATGGACACTTTTCCCGAAAAGGTGCCGGTTTTAAACAGCTTGCGCATCGCCTTGAACTTCGGCTCGCCGAGCTTCCCCTTGAGGGCGAGAAGGGCGGCCTGGCAGTCGTAGTCTCCCAAGTCCCCGCCGATTTTGCACTCGATGTTGGTCATGTCCAGGGATTTCCAGCGGACGATGCCGGATTTTCCCTTGATCAGGTTTTCGTAGAAATCCTTGAGGTTGTCCCCCAATGGGTTGATGGTGTCGATGCCGGTGATGACGACCCTGCGTTTTTCCATTTTATGGCTCAATTCGTTCGTATTTTCCCGGGCGCGCTGCCCGCCTCGATTTTCGGGCGGGGCGACCTGTGATCTCGGGTGTTCGTGAACCGGGGTTTGAGGGCTCAGATGAACGGGCGATAAAATCCCGCGTTCGGTACTGAACGCCTCCCGGTACGGGCCGATGCCGCCGAAAACCAACGATTTTCGGCGATTCCGGTGAGAACGGCTCTCCGGCCCTCTCGGACCGGTGGACATGCCGCTCTCAAGAAGCGGAAAACCGCGTCATCCGGAACATGCCCGAAAAAGAATATTGATTTATATAATAATATCGCCAAAAAGACAAGGGGAAGACACGGCGGCCGGTACGGGCGTGCCCATCCGCGGTTCTCTTTTCTTTAGGCTTGATAGTACAATGGAGTGTGTGGTAGCATTACGCCGTCATGAAATCGCGTAAAGACCTCCTTCGCGAATATAAAGAGCGAAAAAAGACGGCCGGGGTGTACCGGATCCGAAATACCCTCAACGGGAAATCGTTCTTGGCTAGCACCCTGGACCTGGACGGGCGCCTCAACAGCCACCGCTTCCGGCTTTCCGCCGGAAGCCACCCCAATGAGGCGCTGCAGCGCGACTGGAACGGACTCGGAGCGGACGCGTTTGCCTTCGAAACCTGCGAGACGGTGGCGGTGAAGGAGACCCCCGGGTTCGATCCGGAGGCCGAGCTGAGTCTGCTTGAGGAGATTTGGATCGAGCGTGCGGCGGCGGAGGGGGGCCTCTACAATACCGATAAGAACCTGCGCCGGCCGTAGCACGGGCGGGGAACGATTCTCCGCGGCGACGCGCCTCGTGAAAATGCTTGCGTTTTCCGGGAGTCCGATACTATAATCATCCCATCATGCGTCAGTGGAGGCTGCATGTTCGATAATTGGATCATCAAACACAACCGGACGGATCTCGACCATTATAAGAACCTGAAGCGCGCGCTCGGGGTGATGGGGATCCTGCTCCCCTTCGTTCTTATGATCGGGGGGGCCGTCTTCGCCGGGCTGGACGTGCAAAAATCGGTGAGCCACTACTACCATACCAACATGCGGGACGCGCTCGTCGGGCTGTTGGCGGCGGTATCGATATTTCTCATCACCTATTCCGGCTACGGATTCATCGACAGCGTCGTCACCACGCTCACCGGCGCCGCGGGCGCCGGGGTCATTCTTTTTCCCTGTCCGACCGACCCGGAAATACCGTTTGCCCCGGTCGGAATTTTCCAGCTTCCCCAAAGCGTTTCCGGAATACCCCACCTCATATGCGCGGGGGCTTTCTTCTTTCTGCTCGCCGTCAATTCGCTTTTCCTTTTTACCGTGACCGATCCGCGGAAGTGGGGGCCGAAGAAATTGCTCAGGAACGTCGTCTACATCGTCTGCGGCATTGTCATGCTCGCCTGCCTGGCGGCCCTGCTCGTCATCGTCCTGGCCGCGCCCGATTTTTTGGCTTCGACGCGGATCGGCCTCGTGTTCGAGACGATCATGCTGTTCGCGTTCGGCGTTTCCTGGCTCGTCAAGGGCAATGTCCCCTTCTTCCGGGACAAGAAAACCGGCTGAGCCGGACGTTGAAAAAGATCGATTCATTCAACGTCCGAAAATGCTTCCTCCTTGAGTGCCGGAACCTCGGTCGCCCGTTTCGTCTGCCAGACTTTGCTTCGCCAGCGAAAGAACATGATGATGCCGCGCGTCCATTCGTCGCAGGCGATTCCGAGCCAGATGCCGACTACGCCCCAATGAAGCACGAGCCCGAAGAGGAAGCCGCCCAGCACGCCGATCCCCCACATTGAAATCACCCCCATCATCACCGGGAAGCGCACGTCGCCCGCGCCTTTCAGCGCGCTGATGATGACCAGGTTGAAGGTGCGGCCGGTTTCGAGGGCCATGCACATGAGAATGAGGGTGGTGGCGAGCTCGAAGATGTTCTTGTCCATGGGGAAGATGCCCAAAAGCGGCCGCCGCAGGAGTGAGACCACGCCGGTGAGCGCCGCGGCCAGACCGAAGGCGACGTAAAAATACTTGAGCACTTTCCGATAGGCTTCCTCCTTGCGCCCCGCGCCCACGAGGTAGCCTGTGACGATCTGGGTGCCCTGCCCGACGGATTTGCCCAGGTTGGCGATGAAACGGGAGAAGAGGAAGGCGTAGTTGTAGGCCGGCAGGTTCACCTGCGCCGCCGGAGGCAGGCCTTCGTCCATCCGCACCACAAAGAAACTCAAGACCATGCCCGCGAGGCTGTAGAGGAGATATTCCGTCCCGGTGGGCACTCCAATCTTGAGGATTTCCTTCATGGACCCCGTGGTGACGATCCGGAAGCGCCTGAACGACCATCCGATCTCTTTTTTCCGGAGGATGAAAAAGAACATGACCGCCGCGGCCAGGGCCTGGCTCACCACGGTGGAGACGGCCACGCCCGCCACGCCCCATTGCGGGAAGCCGAACGCGCCGTAGATGAAACCGATATTGCCGAAAATGTTGAGCACGTTGGCGGCCGCGTTGATGATCATGGGGTGCCGGGTGTATCCGTACGAGCGGAGGATCGTGCTGAACCCGGAATTGAAGGCGATGACGATTGAGAAGGAGCCGTAGATCGTGAGGTAATCCCCGGCGAAAGAGGCGCGGACGGGCGAGAGCCCGTACGCCCCGATGATGACGCGCGTGAGCGAGAACATGAAAACGCTCAAGAGCGTTCCGACTGCCGTAATCAGCACGGTGCTCGTCATCACGGTGCGGCCGGCTTTTTCCGCCTGCTTGGCGCCGAGATATTGGGTCGTCACGATCCCCGCCCCGGCAATGACCATGGTGATGAATATATTGATAAAGAACACGAACGAGCCGCACAGCCCGACGGCGGCCACGGCGTCGTCGCCGTACCTGACGCCGCCGACGACCAGGCCGCTCACCATAAACATGTCGGTGAAGGAAAAGACGTAATGGAGGACGTTTTCGATCAGGATCGGGACGGTGATGGGCAGAATGGTCATGCGTTTATCGAGCGTCGAGGACACGATAGTGCAATCCTTTAAGGCTTGAGGCCGGTCCGGTTAGGCAACCAGATTAAGGTAATATTTTTCCGCCTCTTCGTAAACCGGCGCCGGCCGGAACCCGGCAAGCGGCGCGATCACGGCGGGAAAAGCGTTGAAAAAGAGGCTGTCCTTTTGGGACAGCCTCTTGAAGATCCATTCCGATTCCAGGCGGCGTTATCGATTCTACTGCTGATCCGGCTTCGCTTCCTGGAACGTTCCGAGGTAGTGCGGCACGAAAAGATACAGGTACGGGATGACGGAGCTGGAGAGGCTTTTTTTGAAGAGCTGTTCGTATTCCGGCGATGCCATGAATTTGTCCAGGTCGTTTTTGCCTCGCACCTGCGCAACGGGCAGGGGGAAAAGGTGGTTTTCAAACTGATCGGGATTGAGGAATTTCACCCTGTTCGACCGGCTGTCGGCGATCCGTTTCCCGCTTTTACCGTCGAAGAGGGCCCACTCGTACGTCACGGTCGCCTTGACCGCGTACTGGTTGGGAGCCAGTGAGATATTACTCATCCCGGTCGTGACGGGCTTCGCGGTCGCCTTGACGACATCGGCGTACACGGTCATCTCGCCCGCCAGAACGACGTCCGCGCCGCTTTCAGCCGCCAGACCGGTGACTGCCGCTGCGTCGTCCTTGAAGGGATCGAGGGTTTTGGCGAGGGAGACCACCGTGGGATGGCCGGTGACGGGATTCCCCTTTTCGTCGGCGCTCGTGATGGTCTCCATTTTGAAGCCCGGCGCGACGCCTTTGTACTCGTAGGGGACGTTTCCTGAAAGGTAATCCACCCAGGCCGCCTGGGCGATGCCGGGAAGCTTGTCCCTGGTGACGTAAAAATCCCCGGCCGCTTCCGGCGCCGGTACGACGATGAGGACCACCTTGTCCACGCCCTCGTAACTGCCGCCGATGATGCCGGCGCCCTCCTCATTGCCCACTTTCATGGTGATGTAGTGATTGTTTTCCAGGGTGAGCTTGAATCGGGCCACGCCCAGCGTCTTGACTGACGAAAGCTCCTTGATCTCAGGCGGGGTTTTTTCGGTGACGTAGACCATGCTGGCGCATCCGGCCAAAACGGCGCAGGCGCATACCAGCATTGCGATACTCTTTTTCATGACAACCTCCTCAGTATTGTGTCGTTACGCACAATTCTATGGAAATCGTCGCCGACGTCAAACTCTTTATAAAAAAAACGTCCGGTGGCCGGACCTCGTTTCCGCCATTGAACGGCGGCTGCGGTTCGGATAGAGTTGAACCTGCATGCGAGGAGATAGAGAGAAACTCAGCAGGGAGCTCGACAAGGATTCGATCCGGCAAAACATGAGCCGGTTCACCCGGCGGGCGTGGGGCCTCGTCGACGTGCCGCCCCGGCCGACCATTCTCACCATGGGCTGCGGGTCCGGGGCGGTCGGCGCCGGGCTCGCGGTCGAGCTCGCCGTCTTGAGCGGCGGCATTGTCACCGCGGTCGGTCAAGACCGGGCGGCCCTGAGTCGCCTGCGCCGGACGGCCGCGGCGCTCCGCCTTTCGGGGAGCATCCGCGTCGCGGCCGCCGACATCCTGCGTTTCCGCGTCCGGCCCGCCTCCTGCGACGTTGTCTGGAGCGAGGGGGCGGTGGCGGCCGTCGGCTTCGAGCGGGCCGCGGAGCGCTGGCGGGCGCACCTGAAGCCCGGCGGATTCCTGGCGATCCATGACGAGATACGCGACCACGAACGGAAGCTTTCGGCGCTGCCCGGGCTCGGCTTCGAGATCGTCTCCCACTTCGTCGTTCCCGTCGACGACTGGCTCACTCTGTATTTCCGGCCCCTCGGGACGCGCCTGCGCGAGCTGGCTGACACATACGCCCGGCGCCCGGACATGCTCGACGCGCTGAAAGAAGAGGGGGCCGAGCTCGAGGCGTTTGAAACCCACCCCGAGGAGTTTGCGTCGGTTTTTTACGTGTTGAAGAAACAGGTGGATCGATAAGAAGCGACAGGTGTAGAGACGCACGGCCGTGCGTCTCTACAATAATTGTGTGATAGGCATCGTCAAGGTGCCGGGACAGCCGATGGTTTGATCAACGGTCGAATAATCGGTATATTTATCGCACGTAACACGCCACGAGGAGCCCCATTATCATCGAGAAACTCATTCGCCGCCTGCGCGGGATCAATCCCGATATCTTCCTCTTCGCCGGCGCGCTTCTGTTCGTCGGGTTCTCCCAGGGAACGGTCGACTCGACCTTCAACAACTTCCTGAAGGAGTCCTTCGGGATCAACAGCCTCGAGCGCAGCGTCATCGAGCTGCCGCGGGAATTGCCGGGCTTCCTGGTGGCTTTCGTTTCGGCTTTTCTCTTTCTGCTGGGCCCCCGGCGCACGGCCGCCGTCGCCAACCTGCTCGCCGCGGCCGGGATTTTCTGCATCGGCCTCTTTTCGATCAACTTTCCCGTCATGCTCGTCTGGTTGTTCATATTCAGCATGGGGCAGCACATTTTCCTGCCCCTGAACTCGAGCCTGGGCATCGACCTGGCCCGGGAGGGCGGACACGGACGCCGGCTCGGACAGTTCGGGGGCGTGCAGAACCTGGCGTATATCGGCGGGAGCCTCCTCATCCTTCTGGGGTTCGGCGCACTGCACTTCACCTTCCGCGGCTCGTACTTCATCGCCGCGGGCGGCTACCTGCTGGCGGCGGTCATGCTCTTCCTTATGAAGCCGGACAAGCCGGTGCCAGGCAGGCTGCGCCTCCGGCTCAAGAAGGAATACTCGCTTTTCTACTGGCTCAACATCCTCTACGGCACGCGCAAGCAGATTTTTCTCACCTTCGCCCCGTGGGTGCTCGTGTTCGAATTCCGGCAGAATGTCCAGACCGTGGCCTTCCTGCTCGTCGTCGCCGGGGCCATCGGCATTCTCTTCCGGCCGATCCTCGGCCGGCTCATCGACCGTCTCGGCGAGCGCTTCATTTTGGCGGGCGAAGGGGCGATCCTCGTTTTCGTCTGCCTCGGCTACGGGCTTACCAAGAGCCTCTTCGGCCCCGGCGTGGGGCTCGTCGTCGCGTGCGTCTGCTACATCATGGACAGCCTGCTCATGTCGGTCACCATGGCCCGGGCCACCTACCTCCGGAAGATCGCCCGCTCGCCCGAGGAGGTGGCGCCCGCATTGAGCATGGCCACCACCATCGATCACGCCTTCTCCATCAGCATCGCGCTCCTGGGAGGCGTTCTCTGGAGCTTCTTCGGTTACCAGGCGGTCTTCCTCATGGGCGCGGCGATCGCGGCGGTGAATTTTTTCTCCGCCCTGCGCATCCGGCTGCCGGCGCATGGTTTGAGGCCGGGCGCTGCGGGTACCCCGGCGGGCGGGGAGTCTTGAGCGGCGCCCCTATAATTGTTGCGGGCACTCCCGCGGTTTTTTTGCCTTTTTAAACAGTGGTTGTATATTAATGCCTATGAGCGCGCTTTTGGTCGAGCTCCCCTCGGGCTCGCGCATATTTCTCAAGAAGGACAAGACCGTCATCGGCCGTCACCCGGACAATGACGTGGTAACAAGCGGTAAATACGTGAGCCGCCGGCACTGCGCGGTCGTCAGAAGGGGCGCGAGCTTCTATCTTGAGGACCTCCAATCGTCGAACGGCACCTTTCTCAATGGCGTGAAGATCGGGGAGCTCGCGCGCCTGCGCAACAACGACACCATCTCACTCGGGCAGAAGTCGAAAGCCTACCAGTTTCGCCGCGATTTCACGGCCGTCCGGCGGGCCGGCGCCCTCATGCGCCGTCCCCTGCCGCTCATTGCGGCGGCCGCCGCGGTCGTCCTCATCGCCGGCGTGCTGTCGTATGTTTTCTTTTTCCGGCGCCTGGGCCGGATCGACGTCGAACGGGGGCTGCGTACGCTCCAGCTCGTCCACGGCCGGAACGCCATTCCGAACGATCCCGCCTTCAGGGACGCCGTGGAGAAATGGGTCGAGCTCGTACGACGAGAGGACACGTTCCGGGACACGCTCGAACGGCGCGCCGCATACAAGAACGAGATCGAGGGCGTCCTCCGCGGTTCCGGCCTTCCCGCGGATTATTCCCTCATTCCGTGGGCGGAGTCCCACTACGTGCCGAGCGCGCGTAACTGGCGCTCCGGGGCGGCCGGCATGTGGCAGCTCCTGCCGGCCACGGCGCGCGCCTACGGCCTGCGGGTGGACCGCCGGGTCGACGAGCGGTTCGATCCCACGCGCTCCACCGAGGCGGCCGCGGGCTACCTCAAGGACATCGTCGCCATGTTCGGCCGGGATTCTTTTCTCCTCACCGTCGCCGCCTACAATGCCGGGGACCAGGCGGTCCTCTACGCCCTGAAGCGGATCGACGATCCGGTGAACGACCGGAACTTCTGGTATCTCCACCGGCACGACCTCCTTCCGCCCGAGACAAAGAATTACGTGCTGCACGTGGTGGCGCTCATCATCGTGGCGAACGCCACCGAGCGATAAAAGGCGATACGGCGCGAGGGTGCGGTACGCCGGCCGCTTGAGACGCAAAAAAAGAACGGCTATACTTTGGTGTGAGGTGGTTAATCATGAAGAAAGCAATCTCTTTATTCATATTTCTCACAGCAGTTATTTCAACCTGTCTTGGCGATGATTTGTATCAATTCATGTATAAAGGAAAATACGGGTATGTTGATGAATCTTACAGAGTTATTATCGAGCCACAATACGACAGCGCGTCGGATTTTGAGAACAATATTGCGGTAGTTGAAAAAGATACTGTTTATCAGGTAATAGATTCCTCCGGGAAAGTGCTCAAGATGTTCCCCTACGATTATGTTTCTGAATTTATAGAAGGATTTGCCGCATTCAAAGAAAATAACACTTTCGGGATGATGAATCTTGACGGGAAAATAATAATAAAAGGTCTCATAAATTATGCACGATTTTCTGAAGGTTTAGCTTCTGTTCACCTTGATCTTAGGAAGTGGTATTATATAGATACGAACGGGAAAATTGTTTTTCCCACTTTCTTTAGTCTTGCACACGCATTTTCAGATGGATTAGCCGCGGTACAAGATAGCAATTCAAATAAATGGGGCTTTATCGACAAGTCGGGCACCTATGTCATATCTCCTCAATATGATGAGGTGGCTCCCGGAGGATTTCAATATAGCCATTGCATCGTCATAAAAGACGAAAAATGCTTCTTGATAAATAAGAAAAATGATATTGTATTAAAAATCAAGCAGACGAATTCATATATCATCGGACCTCATTTATTTGTATCCGGAGGGAATTATATTCTAGCCGGAAATTACAAATTAATGACATTCCATGGGCGGGTAGTCAAAGAAAATTTCGCGAATGTCATAGTGAAGTTTCACGATGGGTTCGCTTTTTTTGAATCCAGCAAAAACCGTAAGTGCGGAATAATCGATACGGATGGTAAATTACTCTCTCCTCCCGTATTCTCAGAAGTTAGTTTTTTTCATCATGGCAGAGCATTTATCATTAAAAATGGACAAGGGGGAATTATTGATACAAGTGGCAAAATTACTTGGGTCAAAGATTTTTTAAAGTGAAGTTGAATTTTTCTTTGTCATGAAATGTAAAGGGAATAACGCGAAAATGACTTGGAATATTATGCATATTCAAAGAATTAGTTTTGTCCTAATTCTTTTAGCCCTTCCGGGCATCGCCTTTGCGCAGAAGGACAGCCGGTACGCGAGTGACATGAACCTGCCGTTTAATGACAAGGCGGGTGACTACAACCCGCAGACCGGAGACGTCACTTTAAGCGCGGCGGACGTGAGCCTGACGGCCGTTGCGGAACAATTGCCGAAAAACCAACCCGAATTGTCAAAACGCACTTTGCCGCGGCGAACAAAATATGAACAATAAACTCCTCAGTATCACCAAGGAGGCACTATGCACCAGCGATTGATAGTGTTTTTTTTCGTACTCTTCCTGGCCGGCGCGGCGGCCGCCTTTGCGCAGGAGGGCGCCGGGACCGACGTCATCGTGCATCCCGAACTGAAGGTGAAGATCGACGTCTTCCGGCCCGACGGGAGCAAAGGGAAATTGCCGACCGTTTTTGTGGCGCACAACGGGTTCGCTAAAAAGGAGGATTGGGGCACCTTCCCCAGGGAGCTGGCGGACAAGGGGTACCTGGTCGCGAACATCGGGTGGGTCGACATGGCCGGTACGGCCGACGTGGACAAGGCCATCCGGCTCGTCCTCGAAAAGTACGGCGCGTCCATCGACGCGGGCAAGGTCGCCTTCATCGGCGGCTGTCACGGGGCGGTCAAATTGCTGACCCTGACCGCCGGCAAGGCCCTGCCCGCGAAGCTCAAGGTGAAGTCGGCCGTCGCCCTGTCCGTCTCCGAGGAAGACTCGGCGATGCTTGAAGCGTTGGGAAAAAACAAGATCCCGGTGTTGGCCGTCTACTCCACAAAGGACAAATACGGCTATGCCGCGATCAATACGAAGTTCGCCGAGGAGCTCCTGCGAGAGCCGAAAAAAGTGCTGGCGCTCGACGCTCGCCCGCACGGCAATGAAATGCTCACCGACGCGGCGACGAAAGCCGCGGTCTCCAGGGAAATAATCGACTGGCTCAAGAAATACGTGAAGTGAAAAAAAAGTCACCCCGGGCTCGGCCCGGGGTGACGACGAAATGACGGTAGAATACTATTTCGGTGAAGCGTCGGCTTTTTTCACATGAACACCGCATCCTTGAAACGGCCGACGGCAAAGGGCGTCGTATCGTGATCGTACGTGTAGAGGCCGATTTTGCCCGAGGCGAAGGACGTATCCGTATACGTTCCCAGGAGCGTGTCGTTGACGTAAATCGATAGTGAGCTTCCGCCGGCGGTTACCTTCAGGGTGTTCCAGGCGTTCAGGCCCGGGAGGATGGCCGATGAGCTCGCCCAGGAGGCGATGGCGGTTGCGGAACCGCCGACCATTTTCCAGAGTGAATACTCGCCGTCGGGGGCGACGTTGAAACAGTACCCGTTGTTTCCGTCAATACACCTGAACCAGACGCCGACCGGGTTATTCAATGTGCCGGTCGCCTTCGAGGCTTTCACCTCGAAGGCGAAATCGGTGAAGTTGTCGTCGGTGAACGCAAAAGCAGGTGTCCCGAGGCCGATTCCTGTCATGACGAGATCGGTGCCGTCGATGCTCCATCTGCCGGCGGCGTCGTCGGTCCAGGAGTGCTCGCCCCAGGTCATCGTCGACGGCGTCGCGGAAGTCAGTTTGATCGAGTAGGAGCCGGTATCCCCGCCGTAGCCCGAGACTTTCACGTAATATATCCCGGCGGTATCGCATATCCATACGATTTTCGACTGCAGCGCTTTCAGGCTGGATTTGTCCGTCTTGCTTCCACTGCTTGAATTTTCTTCTTTGAGTTGGGCTTTATCGTCGTTATACGTCAGGACCGTGACGCCGTCCGTATCGTAAAGGTAAAGAATTGTGTCGGTGTTGCCACCCGGGGAGAAGGTTTCGATCGTGTACTGAGTCGACGGCAGGGCGTCGAATTTCACGAAATCGACGTCCGCCGAGCTGTGCAGGGTATGGCTTTGCTCCTCGCCGGAGGCGATCGTATGTGCGCTCGCGGCGACGTCATCGGGTTCGTACGAGTCCTGGGCCATCGTTTGGAACGTGACGCTGATGGTATGGTCGGCCTGCACATTGCTGAAGGTATAGCTCGCCAATGCGCCCTGGCTCGCGCCGTCGACCGTCACCGCCTGTACGGTGTAGCCGCTGCCGGGATACATGTAAAATGTCTGATTGGCGCCCTGGGCCACCGGCACCGAGCCGCTCGGGCTGATCGAGCCGTTCGCGCCCGCGCCGGCGGTGATGGTGCACTGCGTCACGACCGCCGAGGTGAGCTTGATCGAGTAGGCGCCGGTATCGCCGCCGTATCCTCGAATCTTGATGAAATAGATCCCATCGGCGGGGCATGACCAGACGATCTTCGATTGGAGAGCCTTGTCGTCGTTGTAGGCCAATTGGGTGGTCCCGTCTGTGCCGTACAGGTACATGACGGTATCGGTGTTGTCGACGGGGGAGAAGGTTTCCAGCGTGTACTGCGTGCCGGCTGCGGCGTTGAACTTCATGTAATCGTTATCCGTGCCGTTGTGAAGGTTATGCGTCTGTTCCTCCCCGTCCGTGATCCATTGGCCGGCGGCGGCGGTGTCGTCCGGTTCGTATAAGTCGGGGTCCAGGGCGGAGACCGAAAGCGAATAGGCGAGGAACTCGTCCCAGGCGGACGCGCCGGGGAATTGAATCGCGGTGGCGTAGCTCGAGTCAATGCCCGTCGTGGGATAATAAACGGCGAGGCCGTGTCCCCGCAGGCTCGCATGGCTCCAATTGTACAGGACGGCCGAGGATACGGCGCTCTTCACTTCCGCGGCGCCGGCGACGGAAATCCTGTCCGCGAAATCGTACAGATCGACGTTATCCGGGCAATAAAACTGCTGCGTCCCGGCGCGCGCGGTATATAGCGTGGAGCCGCTCACGGACTGCAGGTTGGCGGCGAACGTATTGACGGCCGATAGCAGGCCGCCCATCTGGGTCAGGTCGACGGCGGCCAGGGTCGCGCTCGCGGACGAGTAGAAATTGCCGTACGACGCGACGATGGCGTTCGCCAGGGCGTTCATGCTCTTGTCCGAGCTTTTGTACTGCGTCAGGAGCGCGACGTAATCCCAGCCGTCGCCCGGCTCGGTCTCCTCCGAGGCGACCATGATCCGGGCGTTGTCGCGCAGCTCGTAGGCGACCTCGATCATGCCCATGAGGCAGGCGTCGAAGCCGATGAGCGAAAGGCCCTTGCCGGCCGTGGCGCCGCGGACCTCGGACATGTACAGAGAATCGCCGCCGTTGGTGTCGTCCCAGCACACCGCCTTGAGCGTCGCGGCCAGGCTTCGGTTTCTCCAGCCGCCGCCGTGGTTCCAGAGCACGAGCGCGTAATTGTCGGCCGGATAATTGGCTTTGCAGAAGTCGATGAAGTCCGACAGCGTGGTCTGGCTTCCCATGTTCAATTCTTCATTGCCCGTCGCGGTCAGGCCCATGCCGGAGAGCCGCGTCGAGACGAGCGTGGAGTTATAACCGGCGGGATCGTGGTTGATTTCGTACAGACGCGTATTGGTCCAGTCGCCGCTCAGCCGGTCGACGAGGGCGATGATTTTGATCCCGGTGCCCGCCAGGCTGACAGCCTCCATCTCGTTGACGTCGTCGACGGCGTACGGATCGAGGTTGTTGTCGCCGTCGACATAGGCCATGATGACCGTGGAATTCGCCGCCGCCTGGATCACGTCGAACAGCACCGTTTTGGAGGAAATGATGCCGCCGAGCGTCACCCGCAGGGTGAGGGCGTAGGTGCCTGGGGAAAGGGTCGAGCCCAGCGTGATCGAGGAGCCGGTCTGACCGGGAAGGTTCTGGTAATTGAGCATCCACTGGCGGGTATCGACCACGGCCGGCGCGGTCGTCGCCGTCACCGTCATGTCGTTTCCGGCCGTCAGGGGATTGACGACGCCGGCGAACGAAATCTCGATCGGATTCTGCATCTGGTTGACGATGGTGATGGTCACGCCGCCGGTCTGAAGCGAGCTTTGGACTTCGAGCGTCGCGCTCGTCGTTTGGCCCGCGACGATCCTCACTGCCTCGTAATAATAGGTCGTCGAGGCGCCGTCGGTGGCCGAGACGGTGAGATCGTAATATCCCCGCTCGAAGCCGCCGCCGCCGGCGGCGCTGCCGCTGGAGGTGGTCATCGTCAGCACATTGTCGACCCCGCCGCTCGAGGTGAGGCGGGCGGTGACGGTGAGGGAGGGAATGGCGAACGCGTCCCAGGTGACGGCGAGATTGAACGTGCCGGCGCCCTCAAGCGGTTCCACGACGATTGTGACCACGCTCGTGGCGCCGCCCGTAATCGCGGCGTAGCCGACGCCGTGGCCGATGACGGTCCCGCCGGAGTTTTTCGCGTCGATTTCGATCGTCCAGGAGCCCGCCTGGAGCGCGTCGACCGTCAGGTTTTGCCCGACGACCGCGGTTTGCGAGAACGTCGCGCCGGTGGTATTGCTCCCGTTCACATCGTAGGAGGCGATGTCCATGTCTATCGGCGGGACGATCGTTTTGTCGGGAATGCTGCTCGCATCGAAGGTCAACTGCAGCGTTCCCGTCGTCGATTGAGGCGGGAGCGGCGGTTGGCACGCGGTGAGCGCGAAAAGCACCGTTACTATACAAAGAAACGGAACCGATCGAACGCGGGTGGTTTTCGTCATTACAGTCTCCTTTAGAATTGACGGACTGATAAAAATGTACGAACCGGACTTCCCCTGAACAAACAGGATTGATAGAAGAGGCCCGGCGGATTTAAATTCTTGATAGTATAATACAGCATGAAATGAGGTTTTTCCATTTTTCGTGTTATAATTCCGTTCGGTTTTTATTGGGCAAAACGGCGGATTCGTTGAAGATCGGATCTTTTTTTCGGAATTTTCCGGAGCCCGAGGATTCCCCGCACCGCCATCTTCCTTTGGTTATTTGAAATCCGAACCGCCCGATGGTATGCTGTGGATTGAATAACGGTCTTGTACCAATGTACCCGTCATGGTTCGATGCCCCTTCGGGGTGCAGGCAGGCTCACCGTGACCTATCAGGTTATTGAAAAAGTTGAGCTTTTCAACAGCCTGCTAGCGGAGGCCCGGCTTATGCGCACGAATCCAATTTTTCCCATGATTATTTTCGGTTTCACCGTTCTTTTCTCTCCGCACCTCGCGGCCCAGCCGATGAGTGAAGACCTGAAAGGAGGCGAACGTATCGACCAAAAGAGAAGCGCCGAGAAAATCTCGTGGTGGGCGAAGCGCAGCGAAAACGGCATGACGATCATCCCCGGATCGGTCGGGGCCGACGCGACAAGGCTCGAGTTCCGCTGGACGATCGACGCGCGCGGCACGGCCGCCTTGACGACGGCGGCCGGGGAAAAAATCTTTCCGCTGGTGCTGACCGGCGGAACGGCCATGTTGTTCACGGAGAAGCCGCCGGCCGGGACCGGCACCCCGCGTTCGCTCCGTCCGGCCGCGACCGTTTCCACGAGCGATCTGTTTTCCGTCGTGCCGCCCGGGAAGACGCCGCCCGCCTCGACGCTGCCCGAAACAGCCGGTCCGATCACGTGGGGTGGGAAGCACGCGCGGGGCGGCGCCGAATATCGTGAAGGTTCGGTGAAGGTCTCCTTCGGAACCTTCACGTTTTACTGGAAAAAAAGCGGCGGCCGCGCCCCCGAGCTCGTCTCGCTCGATGAGCCGGGCTCAGGCGAGCTCCCGCCCGTTGAAACGAGATTGCTGCCGTGGAGCGACGAGGCGACGGGCGTCACATACATCTTCCGGGAATGGCATCCGCTGCTGAATCAGGCGTACGTGTCATCGCTCCGGTGCCCGGCGGCGGTGAAGACGGACGAGCTGCTGGCCGGGCTGCCGAGATAAGCCCGTATCGATCGATGACGGGAAAAGTTCGGAGAGGAAAACATGTATGGCGCGAATGACGCGAATGACGCGAATGGGAAGAATGAGGAATACATGAATGGCGCGCATTTCGCAGCGCAGCTTCCGGCTATCCCGCGAATGTGCGGGGAGCGCTTCCCTATTTTCACGCTTATTTAGATGTAACTCTGATTCATACCGATTGGCGGTCGCCAACACTCCATAATCGTATTACCTTCACGCACTCCATGCTTGTCTTCCCGTTGACATCGGGCGGTCGTTCCGTCTCTACTTAAGGCGTATGGTTGACGCGTTGTGCATCGGCTACGCCTGCTTCGACTTCATCTATTACCTGGACGGTTTTCCAGAGGAGGATCGCAAGATCTTCGTCCGGAAAACCGTGGAATCGGGCGGCGGCCCGGCCGCCAACGCGGCGTATCTTCTCTCCTCCTGGGGGGCGAGGGCGGCCTTTGCCGGATGCGTGGGCGGCGACCGGGAGGGCAAGGCGGTCATGGACGAGCTCCGAACCGCCGGCGCGGACACGAGCCTCGTTCTGAGGGCTCAAGGGTACCGGACTCCCTTCGCCACGATTCTGGTGAACGAGAGCGGGGGCACGAGGACAGTGCTGACGCGTCATGCCGATCCCCCCGAGTATCATCCGGATTGGACGCGTCTCTCCGGCCCGCCTTCGATCATTCTCGCTGACGGGCATCAACCCACGGCGACGCGCGAGAGCCTGGAGCGATATCCCGGGGCGGCGACGGTACTGGACGCGGGCTCCCTCCGCGACGCGACGCGCGAGCTTGTGGCATCGGTCGATTATGCGCTCTGTTCCGAGGCCTTCGGCGCAGCTTTGATCGGGCTGCCGCGCCTGGACACGCCCGAAGAGGAGGCCGAGGCGGTGCGTGCCGTGCAGGCGGAATGCACCGGCCGCGCGGCGATCACGCTCGGGGAGCGGGGCCTTGTCTACGTCGAAGACGGCCGGGCGCGCCGCCTGGGGGCTTTTCCGGTAAAAGCCGTTGATACGACCGCCGCCGGCGACGTCTTTCACGGCGCCTTCGTCTTCGCGCTCCTTCAAAAGAAGTCTTTCCGCGACGCGCTTTTCTTCGCCCAAGCCGCCGCCGCCCTGTCGACGACCAGGCGGGGAGGGAGGACGTCGATTCCCGCGCCGTCGGAAGTGGAGGTTTTTCTCGAGGCGGGGACGGGAACTGAAGGAGGAAGACATGTATGACGCGAATGGGAAGAATAGGGGAAACATGTATGACGCGAATGGGAAGAATAATGAGGAAAACATGTATGGCGCGAATGAAAAGAGATGAAGAGATGCATGGCGGTGCCGAAAGAACATCGTAAACAGCGAAACAGTTGCCGATATTGATTTTTGCATCTATATAAAAAATAATTGACAAGTAGAAGGATTATCCGCATCGAATATAATATCAATTATAGAATGGCAGTAAAGGTCGATCTTTGGAGGAATCATGAGAAATTTCCGGATCAGCTTCGTCATCCCGGCCTTGATCGTTTTTTTTCTGGCCGCGGTTTTAATTTCCTGCCCCCCGCCCGCGGGGCCGCCCCCGACCGCTCCGGACGCGCCGGTGCTCAATCCCGGCAACACTCAGATCGACGTCAGCTGGACGGCGGTCGATGATGCGACGGCTTACAATGTATACTACGGCACGGAGGACGATTCGGGTACGGCCGTGCGCTACGGCCCGGATACGCCGTCCACCAGCCTGACCGTCAACGATCTTGCCAATGGAACAACCTATTATGTGTGGCTCAAGGCGAAAAACGCAAACGGGACGAGCGGCTTCTCCCCGTCCTCGAGCGCCGCGACGACCGGGAGCCTGCCGCCCGCGCCGGGCGCGCCCGCCCTGACTCCGGGCGACGGCCAGATCGGCGTGAGCTGGACCGCGGTCGGCGGGGCCGCCTCGTACAATGTGTTTTACAATACGGTCTTCGACTCGGGGTCGGCGGCGCAGTTCGGCGGCGACGTCGCGGGCACGAGCACGACCGTCACCGGTCTGGCGAACGGCACGCGCTACTTCGTATGGGTCAAGTCGAAAAACGCGGGCGGGACGAGCGCCTTCTCGCTCTCCGCCCTCTCAAGGCCCGCCGGCGCGTCCGTACCGGGCACCCCCTTCGAGGCATTGGGCGGCGGCGCAGCCCCCGACGTTTCGCGCTTCAACGGCGCCCATATTTGCGCCGTCTTCGCTCCCCAGCCCGCGGGCAAGCCGCAAAGCAATTCCGCCCCCTCGACCACATATTCGTTCACTTTCACCCCCACGGGCGCGGACTCGGTCACCGCCCGGGAAATCCCCTACGGCTCCTTGATCCAGGGCAGCCTCGGCGCGGGAGAGTCTCAATGGTACTACTTCAGGGCGTCGTCCGGCGCCGAGCACACACTCTTTTGGGACGATTATTTCCAAGGATCCGGTACGTACAGCTGCGACGTGGTGGTATCGGCCTATCGCGAAAACCTGACGACATCGTATTTCACCAATAGAGATTCGGGCTACAGCGCCCCGCCGAAAGTCACGGCGTCGGCGACGGAAATGGTCTTCATCAAGGTCAAGGGGTATTTTTATAACAGCGCCGGCACGTTCGCGCTCATGGACACGCCGTCGGTATACCCTTCGATCGTGCCTCCCCCGGTTGTGAAAAATCAGCCGAAAAAAGAGGGCGGCGTCGACTTTGCGGACGACCGGGCTTTGACCCCGCGTCCGCGGCGCGCATCGGTGTACGGCGCGGAGCAGACCGATCTCGATCTCCGGATGAGAGCGGCGGAGAACCAGGCGCTGGCCGGCGGGGCCCGCCAGCTCAATAAAACGGCCGCGGGGATCGACAAGGCGGCGCCTTCTCCGATCAGCGTCGGAACGGTCTGGAGCGGCGTCAAGATCGCCCTTACCGGTCATACCATCGACGCCACATGCCAGTACATAACCACCCGCGCCTATTTCTTCGTCGACAACCGCGACACGGCCGCCATGTCCTCGTACCTGGACGGGTACGGAACGGCCTTCGACGCGATCTGGACCGTCAATCACGCCCATTTCGGCTCCGAAAACGACGTGGACGGCAACGGCAGGGTGATCATCATTTTCTCCCGGGAGCTCTCGGGCGGCGTCCTCGGGTATTTCTACTCGCACGACAAGTATCCGGCGAGCACCTACTCGAATTCGAACGAGGGAGACATTTTCTATATTACGGCCGACGCCGCCTACCAGGGAAACCTCATCAACGGCACCCTGTCCCACGAGTTCCAGCACATGATCTATTTCGACGAGCACTACAACCGCGGCGTGACCTCGACGTATTCGTGGCTGAACGAGGCCCTCTCCCAGGCGGCGGAATATTACAACGGCTACACCGCCAACCACCTGGCGTGGATCGAATATTTTCTCTATGACAATTGGACCGGCCTGTCGCTCACCCACTGGACGTCCGACAACTACGGCTACGGCGCGATATTCATCAGGTACCTGATCGACCGCTTCGGCGACACCGCCATCCAGAACCTGTGCGCCACCGCCCTGACGGGCATTGCGGCTGTGGAAGCCGCGACCGGGGAGGATTTCAATGTTCTCTTCAATGACTTCATGAGGGCGCTGGTCATGTCCGGCACGGGGGATTCGGCCGACCCGAAATATACTTTCACGACGCTCGATCTGCCGGCCGTGCAGGATGCCGGCCGGGGGGGCTTGACTTCGTCGGCCGAGTACAATTCGCCCATTGCGGTCTCAGGTCCTCTCCGTCCTTATGGAATTTCCTTCTCCTACTGGCCGGACACGTTCGGCACCATGAGCCTGTCCGGGACGGACGTCAACGGCGCCGGCTTCGGCCTGAGCAGGTAAGCGGCGCAGAGTCACGGCGATACTTCAGGGAGGAGGGCGATGAGTCCTCCTCCTTTTTTTACGCCCGGGGAGAGGAGAGAAACATGTATGGCGCGACCGGGTGCCGGGGGGCGTCCCGCCCCCCGGGCGCGAATGGGGACATGTATGGCGCGAATAACACGAATGGGGAATTCTGGGAAAAAGCGTCAGCAGCCCCAACTACTGTATCGTCGCTTCGGAGTCATGGGGCGGCGCCAGCGGCAGCGCGGACGTCACGGTTCAAAAAAAACAGGCTTATCAGAGTCGCCCCAATGCTCCATTTCCCGCGAAGGGGGTTATCGAGTTCTCCCCGCATCAAATTCAAATTCAGATCGTTTTTAATCCGTTCGCCGAGAGCGAAGCCGGTTTTTTCCATTTATTACACAACGCCTTTCTCCGTCAAGAGATTGCTTCGGACCAAACGAATGGCGGCAAATTCAAGGAATGGTACGGTCCTTGCAATGACACTCGCCCTTGTTCCGAAAACGCCGGATGAACCAAAAAAGAGGCTGTCCTTTTGGGACAGCCTCTCTTCAGTGATCAGGGCAAAGCTTCATACCAGAGACGGTAGAGCAAGCCGGTAGACGTGCTTGTATCAAACGTCCACGTCGAATTGGCGCAGAAAGCCAGGGGGTATGATCCGGCATAGGCTTTGTCATAAGCCGCCAAATGTCCGGCTGGATAACCGTCGGAACCGAGAGTGACGAAATAGAGCGAGATGCCGTGAGACTCGGGGTTTTTGACGGCATTATGCCATTCCGCCAGAACGGCCTGGTCGATGGCGGTCATCAACGCTCCGGCTTGCGTGTCCGCATAATTCGTCAAGGTGTAAATCTCATCGGCCATGTCATAGATATCGATATTCAGGTCGCCGGGCACCGAATAATAATCCTCGGCGTAGTTGAATATGATATTGCCGACCTCGTTCCTGATGCTGTTCGTGGAACAGGCATTGTAGAGAGCGGTGGAAAAGGCGTTGAGGGCCGTCATCACATTGCCAATCTCCGAGAGATCGATGACGGAGATGGTGGTTCCGTCGGAGGCGGAATATTCCGCCGCGTACGCGGAAACGGCCGCGTTGTAAAAATCGGCCGTGGTGCGGCTTGTAACCTTGAACGCGTTGAGCACCTCATCGTATACGTAGCCGGTCCCGGGGACGGTTTCCTCGGACGCTATCATGATGTCGACCGAGGACCGTATTTCATACGCTATTTCCATCATGGCGCTGTAGCAGATGTCGAAACAGACGATTCCGACGCCTTTGCCCGCCAGGCCGGTTCCTATTTCCTGCGTGTACATTATATCGCCGGATGTATCGTCGAGACAGACGGCCTTGACCGTTGAACTCCCGGTGGCGGGTTTGGGCGGCAGGCCGCCTCCGTTGAATCCGGGAAGCGCAAGCGCCCGGTTCCCGTCCAGCCTCTTGGGAGCGGAAGAAGACGCGCGCCAACCCGAACCGTGGTCCCACAGGACCACCGCGTAATTGTCCGCGGGGAAGGCCGTCTTGCCGAAATTTATGAAATTCGAAAGGACGGTCGGATCGCCCATATTGAGTTCTTCCGCGGCGGTGGTCGTCAAGCCCAATTCGGTGGAGGCGAGCTGCCGTGAAATGATTCCGGTGGACGCGCTATAGCCCGCCGAATCGTACTGAATTTCGAAAAGCCTCGTGTCGGTAAACGCGCTGGTGCCCGAATAGTATCCGCTGATGCCGTCCATGAGCACGATGAGCTTGACGCCCGTTCCGCGCAAATCCGAGTATTCCATTTCATTGATGTCGTCGAAGGCGAATTGTTCCAGATTATTGTCGCCGTCCAGATACACCAGGATCGTCCATTCGCAGTTGGTGACGGTGAGAGACAGAGCCTGGGTGTCGTAATTGGCGCTGTTCGCGCTGTCTTCGCAGCGGACGGTGAAATTATAGGTACCGGGGCGGGACGGGTAGCCTGAAATCTGGCCGGATGAGGAACCAAGGGCGACATCAAGGGGCAATGAGCCGGAAGAAATCGACCAGCTGAAACCTCCCGTTCCGCCGGTGGAGGAAAGCGTCTGGTCGTAGGACTTGTTGGCGCCGATCGAGGGCAGTGTCGCGGTCTGAATCTGGACCTTCGCGACGACGGTTATGGAAAGCGCCTGATCGTCGTAATTGCCGCTCGACTCGTTGTCCGTGGCGCGAAGCGTGAAATTGCTTGTTCCGGCCGCGGAGGGCGTGCCTGAGATCTCTCCGGTGGCGCTTGTCAGCGACAATCCCGCCGGCAGGCTGCCGGAGGCCACCGACCACGTATACGAGCCGCTTCCCCCGCTCGCCGCCGCGGTGCTCGAGTAGGAGACGGAGGTAATGCCGTCCGGCAGCGACGTGGTGGAGACGGCGACGGCGCTCCTGACGATGACCGTATAGGCCTGCTCGTCGTAATTGCCCGTTTCAACGGTATCGGTGGCCCGAACGGTGAAATCATACGTTCCCACGGCCGTCGTCGTCCCGGTCAGGGAGCCGCTTGAGCCGCCCAGGGAGAGGCCGGCGGGCAGGCTTCCGGAAGAAAGCGACCAGGCGTACGTTCCCTGGCCGCCCGTGGCGGTCAACGTGACCGAGTAGGCGCCGTTGATGAATCCATTGGGACACGCGCCGGTTTGGATGGCGACGGCGACTCCCGAATACACGGGTACGGTGTAATCATGGTCCGTATAGGCGCCGTTCGCGTCCGTGACGTGAACGGTAAAATCGAAGGAGCCGTAGGCGCTGGGCGTCCCGCTGATCGTTCCGCCGGAAGCCAGGGAGAGACCGTCCGGCAGGAAGCCGGCGGTAACGGCGAACGCATAGGGCGCGGTGCCGTTGGAGCCGGTCAGCGTCTGGGAATACGCGCTGTTGTATTGAGCGGAAGGCAGGGTGGACGGAGAAACTCCGATTTCTCCGATGTTGAGAGAAAATTCCTTGCTGCCCGGATCGATCGAGCCGTCGGCCACCTGCACGGTGAACGTGAACGTGCCGGAAGCGGTGGGAGTTCCGGAAAGCTCTCCGTCAACGGAAAGCGTCATGCCGGCGGGAAGGGAGCCGGCGGTCACCTGCCATGAATAGGCAGCCGGGTCTCCGTTGGAAGCCTGCAGGACGAACGGCGCATAGGCGGCGCCTTTCAATCCCGCCGGTAGAGTCGTAGTGGTAATTGAGATTTGAGGGCCGGGCGGAACGGGCGGTTCGCAGCCCGCCGCGATGACCAACAAGATCAACAGTCCGGAAATAAACAATTTGTTGCGCATGATAACCTCCAAGATTTTAGTGAATAATATATACCCTTTAGGCATAAAAACCCGCTCCATTCACAATTTGTAAACGGAGACGTGAAATACCCGAAGTAAAAACATAAAAAGCGGGTAACGATGAAAGTAGAAATTGAGTATCAGACTCTATCAGATATGGGATTTTTCTTCAAGGCTTTTGCGGGCGATATTTTGGCGGGCCGGAAATTCTTCAGGCAATCCGGGCATCCGGGAACGCGGCGACGTTGCCCGTCTCCCGCGGGATGACGGCAACTTTTTCAACCCCGTCGAATGAGGACACTCTCACGCGCACCCGTTCCATGGCCGCTCGGCAAACGAAAAGACGAAAACGGCATCATACTTTTCGTATGAGATGAAAAAATGGGCCGTTTCCCGGACCGGCGCGGCGTATCTCTATTTTCGCCCCAGCCAATCCTCGCGTTTCAAATGATGAACGTCGGTTATTTCGATTTCCCGGGAATACCTGTTGTTCATCTTGCCGACAAGCTCCGTGAAGAAATCATTGTTCATCGCGCTGTATGAGATTTCCATCGTGATCGAATATCGTTTTTTAATGTCATCGAGTATGCTCTTCCTGAGCCCGTCATCCGCCGCCCTGAGCGCGTCATCGAACAGCAGATTTGGATGAAAAAGCCCGGCGGTTTTGTAGTAAACAACGTCCTGACCCAGGGCGACCGCGTAAATCACGTCGGGCGACCGCCTTTTGGAATACAAATCCAGTATTTTGTTCAATCCGGCGTCGGTCAGGAACAATGAGACAAATATCATTTTAGAACGACCGCTGCTCCCGTCTCCGACTCTTATTGCGGCGGAAGCGATGTCGGCGGGCGCGATAACAGGCTGTTTTTCAGCGACGAGATAGAGAAATACGTCCAAATACCGGCTTCCGTCGGCATCCCCGCCCCGACCGTTGTCCGGAAACTTCCTCACCCTGACGTACTCGAGCCCCTCGGGCAACGCATACCCGGAGTACTGCAAATCAATCCGTTTTTGCCGGTCCGGGTCCGGCGAGCCCATCTCCTGGGCCGAATAATATGACAGAAAAGAAGCGTCGTATTTCTCATACTTCTTCAAACTATTAAAGTCCGAAAACGGATAAAATTGGAAAAAGTCCCCGTCTTTTATTTTCGGAACGGCCGCGTCGCCGCCGTCCGGATCGAGGAATATAATGTCGTCCTTGTAGTGAAATATCCCGTCGGAGCGTATTTCATCGATGATTTTTACGGACACCTCCCGGGAATCCAGGATAGCGCCGACCTTTTGCAGCGGTTCATCCTGAAACAGCGGCAATTGGATGATTATCGTGTTTTCCCCGCCCGCCTTGACGATCGAATCATTTTCGTTTATTCCGATCAACCGTAACCGGGATTTGATCGCCGCGATGATGTTATTTATATCCCCTTCGGCGGCGGGAGGCGCGCTCGACACCCGCGCTTTGATCTCAAGTCCCTTGGAATATTCCTCCCTCCACTGTTTATCCGCCATCGAAGAACCGCAGCTGAAAATGCACAACATCATGAGAAAAATCAGGCTCGTTTTCATGTCAATCCCGCCTTTCCTTTCAGATCAAGGCACCGGAAAAAATCATATTCCGCGATTCAAGCCCGGCGAAGCCGGCGCGTCCCGTGAAGAAAACCGGCGCTCTCCAATGACTTTCGTGCAATAATGTAGCACAGGACAATGCGCCGCGCAAGCAAAAAAACCGATACAAGATTTGAAATTCGGATATCGACGCCCTGCGAATTCGCATACAACCGGCCGACATTCGCCCGGCAGCGGGCGGTCCGTATATCGCGCAATTCAGGCATGGGTTTCCCCTTGCCATTTCTCCAAAGGGGGACTGTTACGGCTCAAGGGGGGGCTTTTTGATTGACGGAAGGGGAGGGCAGTTTAATTGACGGAAGGAGCAGGAATCAGTGACGGAGGGGGCGGCATCAGTGACGGAATACACTCTTACTCACATGTCCAGTATATAGCACCGGATCAAGGGGTGGCGCTTTGAATGACGAAAAGGGGGATCACTTTAATTGACGAAAGGGATAAGAATCAGCGACCGATTACAGTCGCGATCGCTTTCAGCAGAAAGTAATAGACGTTCTTCCGGGTGTTCATGAGGATTTAATAGTCGCATTCTTTCGCTTGAGAAACCGTTTTAGGATAAAATTGGAAAAATTTACTAAATCATACTTTTTGTTTGATGACTATCAGGGAAAAATATGGACAACTTCTATAATATCCCATGAGGCATCAATAGAAATGAAAGAAAGGAATATAATATCAGACAATAAATAATTCAGTGATGATAAACTGATAGGAGTTAAAAAATGAAAATAATTCAAATCGTCGCTTTTCTTGCCTTCATGGCCCTCGCCGATGCCCGCCGTACCTGCGGGTGCGGAGCCGCTTACAATGAAAATACCATCCGGAATAAGGGAATATAAAAAAGGAGGTAATCATGGAGTACCGTATTACGGGTAAAAAGGGGGAGGCCGCAAATGTGGCGATTTCTGTAGCGCCGCAAGAGAGCTGTTGCATCATCAAGGGCCGTGCACCCAATGCAGCCGCATATACCCAAGATTCCGGTCAAGTAACGGAGTTGGGGAAAGTTCCTTTAACGGAACATTTCCACATCGTATTCTACAATAGACCTTGGAAATTTCAGATGCAAATCGGAATAGGCGGTCAATTCGCCCATTCTATAGCGGATTCAAGTGAAAACCAAGGATTGCCGTCGACAACGATACTGACACCGGACACCGCGAATATAACCGTGATTTTTGAAGGAGTATGATCGTGAACATTAAGAATAGATTGGCTTCAATGTCAGTCTTTTTTTTGCTGATTACCTGTTCCTGCTTCGCGCAGGAAAAGCAACTTGATATATTGCCCGGAACGGTGTTGGTGAGTCCAATAGGCGGGCTCAACGATCCGACGGAGTTTCGGGGCTTTTCAATTTCACTTCAAAGCGGGACCGAACTGACTACGGGAGCGAATACGTTCGGGTATTCAAGCGTATCCTTAACCGGCAGATGGATACCCGGATCCAGCGATTTTGGAAAATCAATTTCGATCTTATTCGGCGTGGCGGATTGGTATACGCCGCCCCTTTCCATTGTTTATCCTTCGGAATACTTGACGCCGAGCGAGCAGAATGCGGGCTCTTCGGCGGTCGGCTCCATTCTAGCCGGATTGTCTTATAAAATCGGCAGCAGATTGCCGAGCAATGACGATTGGGGAAAATATAAGAGTCAATTGCTTGATTACGAGGTCAAGATAGCGAACGCGCCAACGGAAATCGAAAAAAACAGACTCATCGTTGAACGAAACGCATTTATATGGACGAAAATATTAAGACCGTCCTATAAGAAAGGCATTCTTGAGGCAGGCGTCATCGCACGATTAAGCACCCTTGCCCTGGAGACGGACGCCGAGGGTCTGGATGCATTCGAGTCGTTTGCTGTCGGAGCCGGCATTTTCGATTTCATTGAAGGCATTCATTTTTATAAGAATTTTCAATCGCTCCAAAATCCAACAAGGGAAAACGACTGGGCTTTGACGTGCACGTTGGGATTTTTCTTAGATCTCAACGATGTGCCGCCCGTTTCCGTATTGGGAATAGTCTTGGGCGCCGGTTATTATCAATATCCGAACCGATCGCCGATTTTGCCCGGTCCGCCGGACATCGCGCCATATACCATACGCATCGACGGTACGGTCTTTTTATCCGGCTTTCTGCGCGATAACGCAAGCAGAGGATCAGGAATCGGGTTAAAATTCCAATACTCCGTAAATCATCCCCTGGAAAACCAGTTTCAATTACTGGTGATTTTCTCTTCGGATTTTTTGAGCAGCATCAAATAAAAGTTCATCCGTATGCCATGATCCGTTATCGTGTCATAGAAAGGGCTTTTTGAAAACAAATCATAAAACGCGGCAAGGCTTTTTATGACGGTTGTCGGATTCTTTATTCCTGAAACAACGTTTTCAGGCATTTTATACTAAAGTAGGAGGAAAAGATGAAAGGAATCACAAAATTATTCTTACTTGTCCTAATCCTCGGCATAGGATTGACAAGCTGTCCGACGAGGGCTTCTTCGGTTTTTGAAGTGATCGAGGAAAACCCAGTTATTGATACCAAGAGAGAACCGGCTGCGATCGGAGCGGTTAATGTCAAGGTTAATTTTCGCTTGCTCAATGAAGCTACGGAAATTACGGTTCCCCTACCGGGGAAAAAGACTCTCCAGATTGTCAAAAAGCGTGAGGATAAATATGACAAGGGCCGTATTGCCTGGTATGGATTAGTGGTTAAGGATCCGGGAAGTTTAGTTCTGCTTTCTATCACCCCGAACGCTCTTGCTGGAAAAATTACTACAGGTACGGGAAACATCTATGGCATTAATTGCTTGAGAAAAGATATATATCAGATCGTCGAATATGAGAGCAAAAGATTCGAGGAAAACAGAAATGACGCGATACCTGTTCCTAAGATAATCGATAAACCTAATACCGCAATGGATTGCCCCGATCCTGCTACGAATATCGATGTGATGATCGTCTACACAGCCGATGCAGAGACCGGAGCTGGCGGGCAAGACGCAATGGAAGCTTTTATTTATGAATGTATCTATGTTGCCAACCTATCCTATCAGAACAGCAATATCAATCAACGATTGAATCTTGTACATTTTGAAGAGGTGACATACACGGAAACCAGTGATGCCAATACTGACTTAACCCGACTCCAAAATACCGCAGATGGATATTTGGATAATGTACATACATTACGAAATACCTATTCAGCAGATATGGTGACATTGCTCGTGGAAAACATGACAAGCTACTGCGGGATAGGCTATATGCCCTCTACGGTGGCCCATGGGAATCTTACCTATGCCTTTACTGTCTTAAAACGAAGTTGCGCAGTAGCCAATCTGAGTTATCCGCATGAACTGGGGCATAATATGGGAGCACGACATGATTGTACCAATGATTCCGCAATAGGCTCGCCATATGATTATAATCACGGTTACTATGTTTCAACTCCGGCAGACGGAAGCGGACAGTCATGGAGAACTGTAATGGCCTACAATGACTGTACGAGTGGTCCGTGCAATAGAATCCCTTATTTCTCTAATCCCTCGTTGAACTATTCGCCCACTGGTTCAGCTTCCACGGATGCGATGGGGACAAGTACCGTGGCAGGAAATTGCACAGCGGATAATCGACAGACCTTAAACAATACCGGCTCCACTATTTCCAACTACATCTGCAGTTCTCCCGGCGTCCATAATGTCTGGATGCGGGATACCTGGGAAGATACCGGACTGGAACCGGATCCCAATACGGCGGGTCAGGCTATGTGGGTTTCCCCCTACATCTGGGCAAGAAACGATCAAGACGCTACATTTGTGTGCCAATTCATACATCAGAATCCCATTAAAGGGCAAACTAACTGGGTTTACGTGAAAATGATCAATGGAGACTCAACCGCGGCGAGTGGAACTTTGGAACTTTACTATGCAAATGCGTCGGTTTCACTCACCTGGCCTTCCGGTTGGACATTAATTAATAATCCGACAGTATCGATAAATGCAAATTCCACGACCATTGTCGAGATCGCCTGGAACGGCCTGCCGAGTGAGGGGCATTACTGCCTTCTCGCCCGCTGGGTATCTGCAGCAGACCCGATGACTTTTTCCGAAACCGCCGATATCGGATACAATACGCGCCAGAACAATAACATCATATGGCGCAATGTGAATATCATTGAAGCTTCTCCCGACGCCGGTGAACAAAAGGCCTTTTTTACAATGCAAAATATCACCGGCAAGCCGACTGGAATCGAATTCAATGACCAAGCGCTTTTCCCCAAGCACGCTTTTATTGAAACAGGCGATATTTTTATAGTTTTAGAAAAGGATATTTTTGCCTCTTGGGTCAAAGCAGGTTCTAAAGGTACCGGCATCAAAGTAGTTAACGATAAAATACAGATAATCGATAATGGCGGTTCAATCGATAATATCCCATTGCAACGGGAACAGAAAACAATGATTACCTTTTCTTTTATTCGGAAAAAAAATACCATTTCTGATAAATATAATTTTATTGTCCGGCAATATATCGTGATTAAGGATGACAAGCAACAATCGATCAGAAACATAACCGGCGGTGTTAGTTACGAAATTTATACTTACAAGCGATAGGATAAAATGACGGCAGCAATTCTATGTTTGCAAAAAATCAAATTGAGAGTTGCTGTTGCCGCTAAGTTTATCATTGTTCCCCAAAGTACATCCATGTACTTTGGGGAAATGTATCCACGAACGGCCAAGCTTTCCCGGGCGGCGTCGGTCGCGGCGGGCCGGTTGAGCGCGTCCGTGAGGATCCGTCCCCCGGCCAGGAGCCCGTTGTATCGGTAGAGCTCCTCGTTGCGGTAGCCGCTCTTGTCCGTCCGCTCCTAATTTTCGCTCATTGTGACCCGGGTATTGTCGCTCAAAGTGACCCACCCCGTTAGAAAGCAATAGACCTGAATCAGGAATGA
>JAFGSW010000059.1 GCA_016934415.1 Spirochaetales bacterium
CGTATCTCCATTGCGCGAACAGGATATCGAGCCTCCACCTGAATCATTCTTCCAACATTGAGTGTAATTGGCGGCTCTCGCGCCGCCGTTATCGGTGCCTATCACCGTTTCGGGAGCGCAACTTCCCATGAGTCCGATCGCCAGAATGACGAGAAGACAGAACATGATATTCTTCATAAAATATCATCCTCCTTTTTGAGTATCGAGACAATCAACGATTGTCTTTCTACGGTTTTTAATGTTCTTTCTCACGTCAATGGACTTTTTTATTGCTTATGATCTGATGATAGTTTCTGTGGTTATTCACCTCCTTTCCTCGTGAATTCCCACCCGGCGCGTTGCCCGCCAAAGGGAAATAGCTGAAACTATTATTCAGTTGACTTTTTAACTTACGACAATTGTAATAACCAATCGCGACATGACAAAATCGAAAGACTGTTTTATATTTTTTTTAAACTACTTATTGGTGGATAATGGGGGAGTAGGGCTAAAAGCGGAACCGTTGCTACACACTTTTAGTTGCCCCCCGTATCTCCTCAATAAAATAACCGATGAAAGGCATATGCCTTTCGCGTTTATTATGTAACCAATCTCAAAACTTGAACTGATAAACTTTTTCTATTAATATTATGAAACCATTTCACATTAAAAAATAAGATTTATTCATTTATAATTACGTTCTCTTGTTAAGTATACATTTGATATAATAGTTGAAACCTATTTTAGAAAAATGTCAATTGTTTTTCAACTAATTTAACAAATACTTATTTTGAATAGCAATAAGAATTGTGTTTATATTGGAGAGAAACCGGTTTAATTTTATAGAGAAAACGGTTACGTAATTTTCAACACAATAACTGTAACTATTGCTTGGCGTTATTATTTTGAATTTATGCTTATATTAGCTTTTATAAAATTATTCTATTATGGTTGATCTATCTATAAGTAAAGTATAATATGAGGAGCAACTATCTGATCTGGTGACATCTCCTTTTTGGTGAGGCCGTCTTTTTTAACGGCCTCTTTTTTTCCGATGACTGCTTGATGAAAAAATGCATATATGCTTTATCAAGAGGGAAAAAAATTGCCGACGCCGGTGCTGGACCCGCTCGACGCGGCGCGCGCGTCGCTGGTGAGCCTGGGCCGCCGGGGAGCGTGGTGCCTGGCTTGTTCAACAAGGTCGGCGCATTTTTTCTGACGCGTGTGCTGGGGCGGAAAGCGCGCCTGCGCGTCATGGGCGCGGCCATGAAGAGCCGGCGATCAGACGATTCACGCCCGCGATAGTCTTCTCCATTTTCATAACCAACTTGCCACCTGCCGCTCCGCGGAATATAATGAGCCGTTCGCGCCCGGGGAGGGGTTTGATCACGTTCGCTGGGAGGAGATGACGGCGTCATGAAAGTGAAACTGGACTTGAAAAAGGCGTATTATTTCGGCGCCGCGTTGCTGATCCTGCTCGTGATCGCCGCGTATTTCGTCTTTTTTTTGAGCGTCGGGGGCGCGTTCATTGTCAAATACCTTCCCAACTCCAAAGCGGGCACCGCGAACGTCTCCATCAAGGACTTCTACCAGGATCTGCTTAACTGGACCCTGATCCTCGTCTTTCTGTCCCTCGGCATGTTTATTCTCCCTTTCGCCTATTCGCTCCTCACGTATTCGCTGTACATCAACCGGCCGCACGCCGTGTTAAAACGCGGCTTTAGAAGCGTCAAGGAGGGCGATTTCGAAACGCGCCTGGCGGTCAAAGGTCTTTCGGAGACGGCGGCGCTCTTCGAGGAGTTCAATTCGATGGTGAAGGCTTGCCAGAAAAAGATTTCAATTAAGCACTACGTCTCCGGCTCCACCGAGAAGATGCTCGAGCACCTGAACTCCGGCGAGATCACCACCCAGCCGCGCCGCAAGCTCACCACCATTTTCTTCTCCGATGTGCGCGACTTCACGACCTTTTCCGAGCAGAACGACCCGCTCGTCGTGATCAACACCATCAACGAGATCTTCGACATCCAGGTGGCGGCCGTCCAACGGAACTCCGGCGACATCGACAAGTTCATCGGGGACGAGATCATGGTCGAGTTCCCCTCGCCCTCGGCGGCCTTCAAGGCCGCGGACGAGATCCAGGCAAAGATCGCCTCCTACAACCGCAAGCGGCGCTTCCCGCTCGAGGTCGGCATCGGGATCAATTTCGGCGAGGCCGTGGCGGGCGCCGTCGGCGCGGGCGACCAGTTCAACTGGACCACGATCGGCCACACGGTCAACGTGGCGCGCCGCCTCTGCGGCGTGGCCGAAGCGGGCTCGATCGTCGTCTCCGAATCGGTCTACGAAAAACTGAAGATCAAGCGCGCCTGCGAACGCTCCGCCATCAAGGTAAAGGGGGTCAGCAAACCCGTGCACGCCTACGTCATCCGCGCGCAGGGTTGACGCGGGCCGCGAGGAACCGTTTGCGATCGGCCGCTTTCAAAGTATTATGTAAAAGAGGGATGCGGAAAAACGCCGCGCTTTCGTAAACCCGTACGAGGCTGTAATGTTCCGAAAAAAGAAACGCAAGGTGATCGCCGCGTTCGTCTGCCCCAACTGCGGGGCCGTCATTCCCGCGAACCGCGACCTTGCGGCGGCTTCGCGCGCCTGCCCCGAGTGCGGCTCGGACGAGGAGACGGGCTGGTCGGAGGAATGGTACCCCGACGACTCGGAGCCCGACGAAGAGGAGCATGAAGGCGATGCCCGCCGCAAGGAGATCGTAAAGAAGGTCCTGAAGGTCGGGTTCTCCCTGGCCGGCGCCCTGGCGATCGCCGCGTTCATCGCGGTTCAGATTCCCCGTTACGGGCTTTTAATCGGCCTCGCCGTAATAGCGGCGATCGTCGTCGCCCTCGTCGTTTTCCGGGAGCGGCCGCCGTCGGAGAAAAGGACTGCACGGGAGCTCGAACGGGAACTGCTGGCCATGTCGGGCCGCGATCCGGCGCGGGTCGAGCGCCTGGTGATGTACGAGCGGACCAGAAAACCCGACGCCTCGCGCGCCGAGCTCCTCGAGCGCGCCATCGGCAGGCTCGATCGCGACCGGAGCCGGTGAGCCGACTCCATCGGCTGTCATTTCTTTCCGCATCGTTTTTTCGATTACTCGTATTTTGGCGTTTCTCCCCGCAGCTTGGCCCGGACATACGCGCCGCTCCGTGAAAGCCGCTCCGGCGTCCAGACGGGGTACCCGTCCGCGCCTTCGGTTGACGGCACGAGAACCTGTTCCGGTTTTCCCATGAAGGCCGCCGAGGTCTCGTTTTTCACGCTGAGCGACCAGTTCGTCCACCCGATGTCGTGTTCCGCCAGAAAGTCCAGCCATATGTCCGCCAACTCGAGGAACGGTCCCCCGTCGCCATTGGCCCTGCTCGTGCCCCATTCGGAGCAGAACACGGGCGCGCCCGCATCGAGCGCCGCCTGGATTTTTTTACGGAGAGAAGGTCCGTGACTGCCCGCGTAGAAGTGGACGGTATAGACGAGGTTTTTCCCGGGGACGGGATCCGCGGCGGCGACATCCACGTCCTGGCTCCAGGCGCCGGAGCCGATGAGGATCAGGTTGTCGGGATCGATCGAGCGGATGGCGGCGGTCATTTTCACGGCGTAGGGCTTGAGGTCGCGCTCCCATGTGACCGCGCCGTTCGGTTCGTTCATGATCTCGTAGATGATGTTCGGGGTCCGGCCGTACGTTCCGGCCATCTCCCGGAAGAACGATTCGGCGCCGGCGTAGATCGGGTCGTTCGGGTTGCCCGGGTTGAGGACGTGCCAGTCGACGATGACGTAGAGCCCGTTCTCGATCGCGAGCTCAACGCCTTTCTTCACCAGGCTCTTCAGCGTTGGCTTGTTTGCGTAACCGCCTTCACCGACATAGAGGGCCAGGCGGACGACGTCGCATTTCCAGTCGCGGGCGAGCGCGCGGAAGGCGGCCTCATTGACGATCCCTGCGTCCCACTGCAGCCCCATGGTGCTCATCCCCTTGAGCGCCGCCGGCTTGCCGCCTTCGCCGCAGATTGTACCGCCCGCAACCTTGAGTTGCCCATGGCGGTCGACCGGACTGCCCGCGGGCGCATCCTGCGGAACGTACGGCTCCGTCAGGCACGACGCGATAAAAAGGAAGAGGAAGAGCAGGCAGAGTGGTTTTCGTCTCATGGAATCCTCCGATATATGCCAACAGTATAAGGGCGGGGAGCCCGACATTCAAGCGTTGCGTCGCCTCCGGGCGGGCGGGAATACTCAATTTGGAGAGAATGTCATGTGAGCGTGTCGAACCATGACCGGAAATGACGGCGGATCATATAGTCGATCACCCTTCGACGGGGCTCAGGGTGACTTTTTCGCGTATTCCCCGTTTATATCGAGAATCGCCGTCGGTCCGGGGAATTCCATTGGCATGAGGCGGATTGAGTGCTATTTTATTTTCGTGAGCATCAGGGCCGTCGTTACCCGCTTCTTCATACGCCTCTTGAACCGGCTGACGTTTTCAACCGTGGGATTCCGGTGGAAGAGCCGCCTGCTCGAGCGATTGCCCGCTTTTCCCCCGCCGCCCGCGGGCAGCAAGGTGACGCGCTTCCGGGCGGGGGCGCTCCCCGCCCGCTGGATCGTTCCGCCCGGGCCGCTCGGCCGGGATGTCATTCTCTATATCCACGGCGGCGGATGGATTTACGGATGGATGTTTTTGTACGACGGAATGGTGGGTAGGCTCGCCGCCGCCTGCGGCGCGCGCGCTTTCGGTTTTTCATACCGGTTGGCGCCGGAGTGTCCCTACCCCGCCGCTCTGGAGGATTCTCTTTCCGCCTATCGCTTTCTCCTCGACTCGGGCATTTCGCACCGTGACGTCGTTTTCATGGGCGACTCGGCGGGCGCCAACCTCGCCCTCGTTCTCATGCTCACCTGCCGGCTGGAAGGTCTTCCCTTGCCGAAGGCGGCCGTCTGCCTGTCGCCGCCGACGGACCTGTCCTCGCCCGGCCCGACGTACTCAACCAACCGCGTCACGGACGCGCTACTCAGCGTTTCCTTCGCGCGCTTGGCCCTCAGCGCCTACGCGGGCGGCCGCGATGCGCGCGATCCCCTGCTGTCGCCCCTGTACGCCGACCTGCGCGGTCTGCCGGCGCTCCTCATCCAGGCCGGCGGCGGCGAGCTTCTCCTCTCGGACGCGGTGCGGTTCGCCGGGAGGGCGCGGGAGGCGGGCGTCCCCGTGACGCTGCAGGTATATCCCGGAATGTGGCATGTGTTCCAGCTTTCGAATCCCGACCTGCCCGAGTCGAGACGGGCGTTCCGCGAAATCGGCCGATTCGTCCGCTCGCTTCCCGCCTGAGGGCGCTTGGTAAAGATCATGACCGTCGCATCGCCCGTTTCCGCATAGTGAATGAAGGCCAATGAAAAGCTTCACGAGCGACAGACGGCTTGATACCGTCGACTTCAGGTGCTAAGCTCCTCCTGATGAGGTTGCAGCCCTCGGTTTTTACGCTGGAGACTGGAGGTGGGTATGTCGATGACTTCGTTTGACACCATAAAAAAACAAAGATATGCAAAAGTAAGGCGCTTTTCACTCGGTTTACTGATTACCCTGGCAACAGGCATCGGGCTCGGTTTCCCGACCGCCGCCGCGACCCAGGACGCCTCGGTGTCGCTCCGGCAAAAATACGCGAAGTATTTCCCGATCGGAGCGGCCATCAGGTCCCGTACGTATGTGGATGATCACGTCCCTTTGCTGCGGAAGCACTTCAACAGCGTCGTCTGTGAAAACGAAATGAAGTGGGAGGCCCTGCAGCCCAGGGAAAATGTTTTCAGGTACGTCACTTCCGACAGAATGATCGCCTTCGCCGAGGAAAACAAAATGGCGGTCCGCGGCCACTGCCTGATCTGGCACAAACAGACCCCCGCCTGGGTGTTTCTCGACTCGTCGAACGCCCGGCTCCCGAAAGAAGTCGTACTCCAAAAAATAAAAGACCACGTGACGAACGTCATGACGCATTTCAAGGGCAAGGTCCGCTGGTGGGACGTCGTGAACGAGGCGTTCGCGGGTTATACGGAGGACGGCGAGGACGCCGGCGAGGACATGTCTCAGGTGGCGTCCTGGAGATACCGCGAGAGCCTGTGGTACAAAATCTGCGGGGAAGACTATATCTTCGAAGCCTTCCGGGCGGCCCGGGCCGCCGACCCCGACGCCAAACTGTTCTACAACGATTTCTGGAATTATCTCGACGGCAAACGAGCGGCGATCATCAAGATGATCAAGAAATTGCAGGCGGAGAAATTGATCGACGGGGTGGGGCTCCAGCTTCATGTGAACATCGAGCCGGCGCGGGTCAAGTTGACCAACCAGTCGGCCTACCAGACGATCGCCAATCTGGAAAAGGAAATTAAAGCCTACGCGGCCCTGGGATTGGAAATCCAGATTACGGAATTCGATATTTCCATGTATACCAGGGATTATCCTTCCGACGACAAGTCGAAGTGGTACGCGACCGAAGCGGATATACCCGACGCGATGAAGGACAAACTGGCCGCCCGTTACAAGGAGTTCTTCGATTTGTTCCGCCGCTACAGCAGGTACATCACGAACGTGACCCTCTGGGGAATCGCGGACGACAAGACATGGCTCTCCGAGTTCAGCTCGCGGCGGCCGGATTATCCCCTTTTGTTCGATAAGGAGCTCAAGCCGAAAAAGGCTTTTTTCGCGATCACGAATTTTTGATCTCAACGCCCTTCGTTTATCCGGGGGCGTTCGGACTCGTTCTGTTTTTTCCGGAGAAGCCGAATAGATAGAACCGCAACGGAGTCCGGTTGCGGCACCGTGCGCGGTGAAGCGCGGCGCAGGAACGGGTGATTGCCGAGCCGCGTACTCGTCTTTATACTGGTTCCCATGGCCGGCGAGCCTCATTTCCATCCGCTCGTCCTCGTGCGTTCGCGGGAGCTGGCCGCGGTCTTCGCCTCGCTTGAGACCGCGCTGGCGCGGCTCGATGCGTCGATCAAGGACCCGGCGCTCCTCGCGGTCTTTCAGTCGATTAAATTTCTGGGCCGCAAAATCGGCCGGTCGTTCATCGCCTTGCGCGATCTGGTCGCCCATCACCCGGCCACGCGGGAGGCGGAGTTCGTGGGGCGCTTCTATTTCATGAACTATTCCACCGTCTCCGAAAACACCCGGGCCGCCGAGCATATCATACAATACGTGATCGCCCGGCCGCACTGGCTCGCGCGGCACGCGGACCGGATCGTCGACGCGCTGAAAAGCCTCTACGCCGACCTCGCGAGCCTGGAGATCGAGTGCCGCGAGCGCTTCCGGCTTTCTCATGGCGAGGAGCTTCGCTTCGATTTCGCCTTCCGCGAGGGCGAGACGCGGGACTGGGGTTTCGGGGTCATGCCGGTCGAAGAGGCCTTCCGGCTCCTCGGCGTGCCGCTGGAGGCGCGGCACGAGGAGGTGAAGTCCGCCTTCCGGAGACTGGCCAAACAATATCACCCGGACATCAATCCGGAAACGGACAGGGAGTATTTCATTAAATTGGAACAGGCTTACCGCCGGGCTTTGGCGGCGGCCAAGGGCGGCGCGCGGTAGAGGCGCTAACCGTAGAGACGCACGGCCGTGCGTCTCTGCGATTCCGTCCGCACAATACCGGCGGGCAGTTAATCGTTTCTTTCATGCAAGCGCGATATGTGCCGCTGTACGGTTTCGCTGAAAAGTCTTATTTCGTCATCGCGGAGCATGCCATAATTGTACATGACGGTAATGATAATATAAAATTGGGAACGGCGAAGATCACCGAGACAATCGCGAAGGATTTTCGTTTCCTTTTTCATGTAATTGAACGCTTTCCAGAACTTGTCCGCCTCGTTTCCTTCGGCGGAAGTGAGTAACTCGACTATCCGCTCGTTCTTTTCTTTTAAATAACGGCCTTCCACCTCGGGAATTATTTTCCTTAATTGTTTCCAGTCCGATTCATGCATGATCTGTGGGACTCCTCGGATCCCCTTTGGTATTTCATTTACCCGTCATACCACACCGACGAGCTTCCTCACCTTTTCCATCGTCGTCGCCAGGCGTCCGCGGGCTTTCTCCGCGCCTTTCCTGCGCACCTCGCGGATGTAATCCTGATTGCCGGCCAGCCGCTCGCGTTTTTCCCGGAACTTGGAGAAATACTCCCAGATCGCCTCGAACAGCTCCTGCTTGGCCGCGCCGTAGCCCAGTCCGCCCGCGCGGAAGCGCCCGGCCATCGTCTTCGCCGCCTCGGGAGAGGCGAACAGCTTGTACAACGAGAAAATGACGCTCTTGTCCGGATCCTTGGGCGCCTCGACCGGGGTGGCGTCGGTGACGATGCTCATGATCTTTTTGCGGATCGCCTTTTCCGCGCCGAAAATCTCAATCACGTTGCCGTATGATTTGGACATTTTCTGCCCGTCGATCCCCGGCACCACCGACAGCTCCTCGATGATCTCGGGCTCCGGCAGGGTGAAGGCCTCGCCGTAGGTCGAGTTGAACTTGAGCGCGATGTCGCGGGCCACCTCGACGTGCTGCTTCTGGTCCCTGCCGACCGGCACCACGTTCGACTGGTAGGCGAGGATGTCGGCGGCCATGAGCACCGGGTAGGAGAACAGGCCGTGGTTCGGGGCCAGCCCTTTGGCGAGCGCGTCCTTGTAGGCGTGGCAGCGCTCGAGGAGCCCCACGGGCGTGACGTTGTTCAGGTACCAGGTAAGCTCGGCCACCTCCGGCACGTCGGACTGCACCCAGAAGACCGAAGCGTCCGGATCGATGCCGAGCGCCAGCAGGTCGAGGATCGCCTCTTCGGTGTAGTTCGCCATTTGCCCGCCGTCGAAGAGGGTGGTGAGGCTGTGCATGTTGGCGATGAAGCAGAAGAGCTCCCCGCGCTTCTGCGATTCGACCATCGGCCTGATCATGCCGAGGTAATTGCCGACGTGAAGGGAGCCCGACGGCTTGATGCCGGATAAAATTCTCATTGTGTTTCCCGTTCTTTCCCGCGCCGGCTTTTATGTCATGCCGGCCCGCTTATAGGCGAGGATAAAATATACCGAGTCCGCGTGTCAATGAAGAAAGTGAGTCACGATGACACCGATGAGGAAAAGAGAGGGAACCATGATTGCCCGGATAAGGAACGAATAACGGATGGTGAAGAGTTGCAAAAGGAAACCATGGATGAACGAGATTGACGAAACAGGGTCAGTGCAAACCCGAGATTGATTTGTAATAAAGTAGTCAAAGGGTTTTATAAAGCTAGTAACAAATTAAGAAACATGATGTCACAGAGATTGAGTAGAATTGTCAAAAATCTGTAGGAACATGACGACTGATTTAGGAATTGATCGTCACAGGGTGAGGTTGAGCCGGTTCGAGGACCGATAATTGGTAACGCCACTTATTCATCGAAGGGAATTGTTGAAAGGAAGGGGATATGAAATTAAGACTCTTTTCTATGCTTCTGTGCCTAACCGCGGTTTTCTTTTATAACTGCGCCATGGGTGGTCCGGACCCGTTGACGTATGTTTCGTCCACTAAAATTGAATTGAGTGGTGAAAACATAAATGATGGATTTGCGATCGATGTGAGCGATAAAATCATTTTGGGATTCAATCGCAGCATGCAGGGGAGTACCACGGGAATTTCCCTTTCCTTGCCGCCGGGCACAAGTACATTTACAGCGACGAAAAATGGAGTTCCGTGCCCGACGGACGGATTCACTGCATGCGGGGGAAGTTTAGCTACAGTTGACGGAACAAATCCCGGATCAATTATTATTACGGATGCCGGGGAACCCGCAGGGACTGCCTTTTTTATATTCACGATATCATCCCAGGGAACGACAATAATAGCAGATTGTACCTGGAATATTACACCGGCTATGAACGCGGACATGCAGTATGCGCGCGCCATTCCGTTTCTTCAGATAGCCTATCCGGCCGAGATCGCTTCCGGCGCGATGAACGCCGTATTGGACGCGTCCGCCAGCCATCCCTTATACGAGGGCGTTATAACGCCCGCCCCATCGATAATATCGTATGCCTGGACCCAGACCGCGGGACCGGCCGTACCCTTGAGAGGAACGAGCGCGTCCGTCTGCGCGTTCGACGCCCCGGCGGTCGGCGTTGACACGGAGGTCGGGTTTACGTTGACCGTCACCGACGACGAGGGCCTGACGGCCGAGGGAACCGTCACCGTCATGGTGAAGGCGCCGTAGGAAGCTGTTGAAAAACCGTTTTGTTTTTAACAGCCGGAGAGAAGCGATTTTCTATCTTTTTTTCCCTTTTTTTTTCGTATTCGGAGCCTGCCCCGAGCGTAACCGGGGGGTGTTTTCTTTTTAGGGTGCACGTATTCAATGGCCCGCGAGGCTGTCCCAAAAGGACAGCCTCTTTTTTTAGAATAAATCTACACGAGCGAGAGTGCACCTTGACTCTGATCCAGGGTGAAAATTAAGATAGAAACCTCCTCCAGATATTGAACCGGTGTTCGGGAATAACAGTCAAAACGCGAGATGTAGGCAGTTTACCTTCAAGGGACTGAAGAAAGTCCACTTCGAGTGGGGATTACTCTCCATGGCACTTAACCTACGCAATTGCGGCAGGCGGTCTAGTGCGACGTCAACATAATTGAAACAGGTGGCGCCATCCTGCATACTGTTCCTTGGGAAAGGGGAACTATATGTC
>JAFGSW010000060.1 GCA_016934415.1 Spirochaetales bacterium
ACATTGTAGGAGGTTGAAATCCCCGTCAGCGCCCCCGCTTCCTCCACCTTGTATGAACCTTGTCCCGGCATGTATTCTTTCATCGCTCTTCTCCCGTTATCGTTCCATATTCCCGGCAATCAACTCTATTCGTGAATCCTTTATCGGGTATCATTCTGATTCTTAATACGAGATGTATGCGCCTCCACTGGCCCCGGCCCCGCCGCTTCGCATACTGGAATTTTGCGCACTGGCGCTTCCCGAACCTCCGGTGCTCGGGTTCGTTGCGGCATTGCCATTGTTGGTTGGACTCACGGCGGCGGCACCGGGGCCAAAATAGGATGAGCCTCCGGCTCCTGATGAATTGCCGCTGCCTGTTTGGCCGCCGACTGCTCCGCCGGCCCCATATACGGTAGTCTGAGTCGCGACGCCGGCGCTCCCCCCAACGCCTCCGTTCCCGGTAGCCGTAGCGACGCCGTCCGTAATAGTGCTGGTGCCTCCGTTTCCACCGTTCCCTCCAGGCGAGCTGGCTGCGCCTCCGCCGCCGATTTCTATGATAAATGGAGTTCCGGCAGGCTCATATTTTGAAAACGACCCGCTATACCCGCCGCCGCCGCCGCCGCCGAATGCGGCGCCGTACATGTTTGGACTGGATCCGCCTCCCCCGCCGCCGCCGCCGATAGCCGCTGCTGCATAATTTGTTGCGAAGGGCGCCTTGAATGTATCGTTGGAGCTAAAGGGGACTATTGTGCTCATGGTTTTTAAAATTACGCACCACTGCGAACCGTCCCACATCAGGATGAGGTTGCCTTCGGACGCCACATCGCACACCATGTCCTCGCCCGTGACGATCGAAAGCGTTTGGCCGCTCTTGTGGATGATGGTGAGGCGGGTCCCGTCTTTCACCGCTCCCGCGCTGATATCGATGCCGGCGGGAGACGTGTTCTCCGCGGAAACCACGGTGTCGCCGAGAAAAGCGGCGAACGTATAGCTGCCCGTCACCAGGGTGGGATTGGCGTTCGGCAGGTTGAACGTGTTCACCCCGTCGCCCTCGCCGAACCGCGTGCCGATGACCGCGAAGAGGTCCTCGTACACCGTTCTGGAAACGGCGCTCCCGTCGCACGTCATCCAGTCCGCGCCGTTGTAAATCTTCGTGACGTCTGAAATGAGAGTGATCATTCCCACGGTGATGACGTCCGCCGCCACCTTGTCCTGACCGCTGATTTGAATCTTTACCGCCATGCCTGGCCTCCTCTGTTTTATTGCCGGCCGCCCGCACCCTCCCGGGCGGGCGGCCGGGAAAGTCTCATTCCGCGCTATAAAAACCTGTTCGGGTAAAAGCCGTCATATGAAAAGAAGCGTGATTGCGAAATTTCGAAAAAGAAGAACGGTTCCGGGTTACCGAGCCTGAAGCTGAGAAAAAAGCGGAGAGAGAGTTCGACCCGGTTTATTGCTGCCGGGCAAAAAGACACCGTTGAACGCTCCGCTGAAAATGCGCGTGGCGGATTCAGAGTGATGAAAGGCCTTTTTAAATTTACGAGACTTTTCATTTTGCTTAATTGCAATTATAGCAAACGCGGCGGGAATATCAAGGCTTTTTCCTTACCGGATCGCTTTGGACCTTTTCCTTCCCGCATTCACTGTTATGACAACAGAGTACCCTCCCCGTCCCTCTTCAAGCACCCCCTCCTCTCCTCATTCGCGCCGGGGGGCGAGACGCCCCCCGGTACCCAGTCGCGCCATACATGTCTCCCCCATTCGCGCTATACATGTCTCCTCCCGAACGCCTTTTTCAGCAATTCCGTCACCCGCGCCGACGGGTCCCGGCGGATATTTCTCTCCTCCCCGGCCAACAGGACGAAGAACCCGTCCAGGACCATGGCCGTCATGAAGGCGTCGAGGTCGAAGCTCACCGGGGAGTTGAACAGGGCGAGGAGGCCCCGGTACAGCTCCGTGACGCCGGCCTCCTCGAGCGCCGCGCGCACGACCGGCAGGAAGACGGGGTAGAGCTCGTCGCGGGTCCGGCGCCGGAAATGGGCGGTGATCGAATCGTCCGGGCCGCGCAGGATGCCCACCGCGTCCTCGATCGTCATGTTGAGCGCGGCGTCCGCCAGGACCACGGCGGCCTTCGGCGCCGCCCGCCCGGCCGCGCGGTTCAGGGCCCTGACGAAATCGTCCACCTGGGCGCCGAACCCGAGGCCGCGCAGGACGCGGCCCATGTCCTCGAGCTCGGCCGGCAGGGGGATGGCGATGCGCGCGTGCGCGAGAAATCCGTCCTCCCCGGCGACGGCGGAGACCGCATTGGCGATCCCGATCCGCAGCACTTCCCTCAAAACGTCGTTCACCGCGTCACCTTCCTTTCCTTCCACGCACGGGCGCAGGTGGAAAACATGTATGGCGCGAATAAGAAAAACATGTATGACGCGACTGGGTAACGGGGGGCGTCTCGCCCCCCGGCGCGAATGGGTACGGGGGGCGTCTCGCCCCCCGGCGCGAATGGGTACGGGGGGCGTCTCGCCCCCCGTATCGCGTCATACATGTGCCTCACTCGGGCGCCCGTTTTGTCGAACAGGACCGCGTCAATGGACGAAAAATACTCGTTGCGCTTGTCGACGGTGATCGATTCGAGTACCCTGCAAAGCTCGATGGCGCCCAGGTCGGTGATTTCGACGGAACGGCTGAAAAAGATGGAAGGGAGCGCGGGACACACGGAAAAAGCACCTTTTTGCACGACCGCCACGGAATCGGGAAGGACGACAGAGATCAGCCGGTCCTTCAGGTAAAAGCAGCGCGATGCGATCTCCGCGACCGGATGCCCGTCGATTTCATCCGGTACGATCACATCGGTTTCGTTCCCGATATACGAATCCAAAACGACCTTTCCGTCCTTGAGCGTCCAGCGGAAGCTCGCCGCCGGCGCAACCGCTTGTGAGGATTCGAGACAGGAGCAAACAAGCGTGCCGCACAGCACTGCCGCACACGCCGCCAAACAGCCCTTCACCTTCATCCACCGCCTCCTTCTCACTGACAACATAGCACCCGCCGCCGCCCTCTTCAAGCGGCCCCCCTCCCCTCCCCAGTCGCGCCATACATGTCCCCCATTCGCGCCATACATGTCCCCCATTCGCGCCATACATGTCCCCCATTCGCGCCGGGGGGCGAGACGCCCCCCGGTACCCAGTCGCGCCATACATGTCCCCCATTCGCGCCGGGGGGCGAGACGCCCCCCGGTACCCAGTCGCGCCATACATGTCTCCCTATTCGCGCCATACATGTCTCCCTCCTTAATTTTTTTAAAACTTTTTCGAGTGATTTCGCCCTTTTTTTCGCTGTAGTAAGTGAGGGCCGGAAAGACCCGGCGCCTACATCCGGAAACGGAGCGTCATATGCGGAACATCGTTCGCGCCTTTTTCGTTCTCATCGCCCTGCTCCTTGCCTCCTGCGCCGCGGAGAACCCGGCGCCGGTCCTCGAGGGCGGGCTCTTGGAGGAATACTCCGCGGCCAAGGCGGACTACTACAACGGCCTCTACGCCAAGGCGGAGGCCGCCTTCCGCCGCCTGTCGGAAGCGCGCGGCGGCTTTTTCCAGGCGCGGCTCATGCAGGGAAAGGCGCTCTTCTCCCTGGGCAGGACGGCGGAGGCGGAAGCGGTCTTTTGCGGCCTGGCCGGGCGCTCCCCGGCTTTTCACGAGGCCGGCCTCTGGGCCGCGCGCGCGGAGACCGCGAACGGCAAGGCCGGGGCGGCCCTGGAGCGCCTGCGCCGCCTCCTCGCCTGTGACTCTTCGGACCCGCGCCTCCTGGCCGCCTATGCCGGGGCCTGCGCCGCCCGGAAGGACGCGGCCCAGGCCCTCCTCTACTACCGCCTGAGCTCGCAGTACGAGGAGGAGCTCGCCTTGAACCGCCTGGAGACCGCCCGCTACTACTACCGGTTCGGCATGTACGACAAGGCCCTGCCGGAAATCGACCGCTGCCTCCTGCTCCTCGCGGACGGGAGCGCGCTGAGAGGGTCGGTGGAGGCGTTGAGGGGGGATATTATGCTGAAAAAAGGAGAGAAAAAATGAAAAAGACGATTATAATCCGAACGGCGATTCGGTGCCTTGGTCTGTTTAGTCTGCTTGTGGCGGCCGTCTCTTGTGCCCATTTCTCGCGCCTGACCGAGGTCCGGCGCGAGAGCTCCGCCCCGATTCCACGGGTTTGGCTCGTCAAGGCCGTCGACCTGGAATCGCGCGTACCTGACCCGGAAACTGAAAAGAAGATCCCGGAGATCATCGGCCTCCTCGCGGGAAAATACCGCGTGGCCGTGATCACCGACCAGACGGCGGTGCCCGCCGGAACGTCCTTTGCTTTGTGCAGCATTTGGATCAGGGAACAATCCTTCAACCGGTCGCTCGACCAGTACAATTCCATCGCCGGGCTTCTCACCCTCGCCGATCCGGCCACGGGCACAATCATAGCGCGAGCGGTGTACGCCGAGGAATCGGAGGAATCGATCCGCTCCTTCCAAAGGCTCTATGCCGTCCTCGACGAGCTCGTGAAAAGCCTCACGCCGTCGCTCGCATCGTGAGCATTCGGGGAAAGGTCGATCCGGTGAAGTCGAAAGGTTTGCTCCTGACGTCAATATTGATTCTTTTTACCCGCTTGCTGTCCGCCGACGACGGCGTCTTCAGCATGACGCTTGAAGAGGCGAAGGCCCGCGCCGAATCCGTCTCGAACGACCTCCGCGCGCTCAACCTCCAGATGCTGGCGCAAGAATATGCCTTCGGCCTGGGAGCGCGCGTGTTCTTTCCGACGTTAAGCGTGGGTTTCACCCGGTCCGATTCAGTGGCCTCGCTCTCGCCCGGCGACTCAAGCAAAAACACACTTTCCGTGAGCCTGCACCAGCCGCTCTTCGACGGCGGGCGTACAATTTTCCGGCGACGCGCTCAAAAACTCGACCTCACCCTCCAGCGATACGGTTTCCTCCAAAAACGGGAAGCGCTTCTCGACCAGATCTGGGACCTTTACCACCAACTGCTCCTCACCGCTGAGAAGCGCCGTCTGCAGGACGAATTTCATACCGTCGCCCTCCGGCAGCTCACCGTCAGCCGAAAGGAGCTTGAGCTCGGCGTCGTCACCGAGATTGATTACGTCGATACCGAACTCGAAGTGAAAAATCTCGAGGCGGAAATGCGCAAGACCAAACTGGACGAAGAAAATCTCCTCTACCAACTCAAGACACTCTGCGGCCTGCCGCTCTCCCGTGAAGTCACCCTCAACGGCGCCGTTGATTTCTCCTATGGCGGAATGGCGCTTCCTTCCAATCCCGATTTCTGGCTCGCCGTCGCCCTCGACCGGAACATGGAATACCGACGGATGTGGTTCGAAAGCGCAAAGTCGAAGGAAGAATACAAGCTGGCCGAAACCGCCTGGGTTCCCACCGTCGGCGCCGACCTCACTTTTTCACTCTCCGGCGATGGTTTCCCCCTGTACGAGCCGGGCTTCGCGTTCAAGCTCACGTTCCAGTTTCCGTTCAATGAAGCGCCGGTGAAAACGAGCCTCAACGCCTCCTCGACGTCGGTCGGCCAACGGGCGTTCACGGCCGATGTCGGGACCGACGTGCTGCCGAGCCTCAATTACCTGGCCGACCGCAGGCTCGCCCTGCTCAAGATCCAGGTGACGGACGGGCAGCTTCAAAGCGCGGAGGAAAATCTGCGCTTTAACATAGAACAATTCCTGAAAAATTACACCGACGAAAAGACAAACCTGGCGCTGAAAAAAGACACGCTCGCGCTCCTCGACCGGAAGCGGCGCGTTACCCGCGAGCAGCTCGGCGTCGGGGAGATCAAGCGCATCGACTACCTCAAGGCGCAGAACGAATACTACGGGCGGGAGATCGCAATCCGGGAGAACATTCTTCATCTCATCCGGATGGAACGCGGCTTCGAACAACTCCTGGGCCTGGAGGCGGGAGAGCTCTCAGACTTCATTGAAAACGCGGCGACGAATGACGGAGTCCCGAAAGGAGAAAAACCATGAGCGAAAAAAAACCGATACGCATGAAAGCGCCAGTCCTGGCGGCGTTGTCGTCCCTCGTGGTGATGTCGACGGCTGCTTGCGGGGCCGAGCAAAAACAGCAGACAAGCGGCCTTCCCGAAAGAGTCCGAACGGTTCAAGCGATAATCGAGGAAATGACGCCTGAGATCCGGTCGTTTGGGACCATCACCTACTACCGCAAGGCGGACGTGTCGGCCGCAACGAGCGGTCGAATCGACTCGATTACGGCGGAGGAAGGGAGCGCGGTACGCGAGGGACAAAAACTCGCCGCCGTCGACAATGTCCAGCTGCTTCTCCAGAAAAAGCGGACCGAGGAGCAGATTAAACAAGCGCGCGCCGGCCTCGAGCTGGCCCGGGCAAAATTAAACGAGGGAAAGCTTCAGGTTGAAGCCAGGCTTTTAAGCGTCCTCATCGGGGAGCTCGACCTCAAGCGGAAAAAGATCGAGCTCGACGACCAGGGCCGGCTTCTCAAGAACAAGGAGCAGATTTACCTGGTGGGGGGCCTGAGCGACGAGGGCATTCACAGCCAGCGGATGCAGTTCGATGCCCAGAAGAACCAGTACGACCTGGTGGTGAAAAACCTGGAGATGCAGAAGATCGGATTACGCGACGCCGACATCCGGGCGGCCGGCCTCCCCGTCCCCGTCACCGAAAGCGAGCGGGTGCGCGCGCTCAAGGAGGTCAACACCCAGACCCTGGGCGCGGAGGTCAAGGTCGCGGAAGCGGGGCTGGAGGCGGCGCGCACCGAGCTCGAGGCCGTCAACCAGCTCCTCGGTGAAACCGTCATCCGTTCTCCGGTGACCGGCCTCGTCGGGATGCGTTACCTGGAACTGGGCGAACGCGTCCAGCCCGACGCTAAGCTCTTCACCGTCCTCGACACCTCGCGTGTGTATGCCGTATTTCCGGTGGCTGAGAGCGAAGGCGCTTTCATTACGGAGGGAATGAAAGTCGAGATTACGGTCGACGCCCTGAACAAGGCCGCGTTCAACGCCGTGATCGCGCTCGTCTCGCCGCTTGTCGACCCGCAGACCGGAAACGTCTCCGTCAAAGCCCTGCTCCCCAATGGAAACCTGGCCCTCAAACCGGGCATGTTCACGCGCGCCCGGATCATCGCCGGGCAGCCGCGCCGGGCCGTCCTGGTGCCGAAGACCTGCCTGCTGAAAAAGGAGGGAAAAAACGGCGAGGCGTTCACCGTCGTGCGGGGCCGGCTGAGCCTCAACAAGCTCACGCTCGGCGTCGAGAAGGAAAACCTGGTCGAGGTCGTGAACGGCTTGTCCGAAGGCTGCGCGGTCGTCGATTCCCCGTCGCCGCTGCTCAAGGAGGGACAGAATGTCGAAGTTCATAACGATTAGTCTGGCGACCCTGGCGCTCATGAGCGCCTGCGAGCTCGTCAACCTCGATCAACTCGATTGCTCGACCTATCCCGACGTGCCCGACGCCGTGCTTGGAGAAAAGACACCGATCTGGATCGAATTTTCCTCCCCCGTCATGAAAAGCGAAGCCGAGCTCCTGTTGAAAATCCTCTCCCCCGCCGGAAACGTGCCGGGCGATCCGTCCTGGGAGGGCACCCGTCTCCTCCTCACTCCCCGATCCGCGTTCGAGCCGGGCGTCCGCTATGTGCTTTCCTTTTCGGGAGAAATCGGAACCGAAGACGGCCGGCGTTTCACCGTGTCCCGGACCGTGCCGTTTTTCTCGGTATCGAGCGACCTGCCCGCCCGGCTGCAGGACTCGGCCCCGCCCCCGGGCGGAACGATCGGAGGGACGGCGCCATTAACGTTCACGTTCACCAAAGCCATGGACACAACGATAAGTGCCGATGATTATTTCTCCATAACCCCGCGTGCGGATTTCACGTCCGAGTGGACGGACGACGATACGCGGCTTGTCATCCGGCCGCACTCGCATTGGTCCCCGCTCACGCTCTACTCATGGACGATTTCTGCCAAGCTGCGCGACGCGGCCGGCATCGCCCTCCTGCGCGAATACGAGGGTTCGTTCCTTATCCAGAACCCGGCCGCCCCGGCGCCCGTCGTCGCCGCGCTCAGGCCCGCCCTCAACTCGGCGGAAGACCGGTTCCCTCCGGCCGGAGGCGCGCTCCTCCCGGGAACGCGTCTCGACTCATGGATCGGATACCGGGATGCGATCCGCATTGAGTTCTCCGTTCCCGATTCGCCCGGCGCCGACGATCCGGCGCACGTCGATTTCGCTTCATTGCAGACGGCTTTCCGCTTGAGCCCGTCCGTTCCGGGCAGCCTGCATTGCGTCAAGACAAACGACGGGCGCGACGAGTGTTTCGTGTTCGCCCCCGATCCCGGACAACGCTATCGCATGGACACCGTCTATCACATCACGATCTCGCGCGATCTCGCCAACACCGAGGGAGTCGCGATGGAGAGCGAATTCGAGGCTTGGTTCACCCCGAATCTCCCGGTAATTTCGGTGGAACAGATCATCGTCTCGAACGCCGATTCCCGGGACGTGAACCTCACAGTAAAAAAGGAAGATTTCAATTCTTACATCGAGCTCGACGCATCCGTGCCGGCGGGCTATTCCCCGGATTACTACACGGTCGTCTTCAACGACGACTTTCACATCGCCCCCGAGGAGGTCTACTCCCTGGCCGACAACATCGAGCTTACACGAGTCTTTCCCGAAACGGGCGGACCGTACGAAAAACGCAACGCCGTCTACCTGGAGGGCACCCCTCCCGGCCTGACCGTCGCTTTCTGGGGCGTACCCGCCGACTACGGCACGGTGTTCCGCCTCCGTGTCAAAGGCGGCCCCGAAGGCGTCGTCGACTCCCGCGGCTCGTACTTACCAAGAGACGTTTTCATCTACTTCATCCTGACGGAGGAACAGCCATGAAGGCGATTCGCGTATTCCGCCGCGCGGCGAAGTCAATAATTTTCCCCGCGCTTGCTCTGTGCTTTTCCGGCTGTGCCGCGCTTTTCTACGTGCCGCTGGAAATCGCCGCCTTCTCACCTTCCCGGGCGGTCTACTCCCCGGAGGAGCGGCCCGAGGTCTGGGTGGAATTCTCGGCCGCGGTCGACCGGGCCCGGGCAGAACAGGCCATAAGTCTGAGCCGCGACGGGACAAAGCTCTCCGGCCGATACTCCTGGTCGGGCGACCGCCTGTCGTTCACGTCATATGAGGCTTTCTCGACAGGCTGCCGATACGAACTCCGCGTGGACACGTCGGTCGAGGATGAGTACGGCAATTCACTCCAGCGCGATTTCGTCTTCCGGTTCCGCTTCGGATCCGACACCATCCGGCCGACCGTCCTCGACACGCATCCCGAAACGGAAGGCGTCGACTGCGACCCGTACGACCACGAGGAGCTCGGAGGCGTTCTCCCCGACGACCTTTACCACCCGGTCACCGTCGTGTTCTCCGAACCCGTCGACCGGGCCGGCTTCTTTGAGGCCTTCTCCCTTTCGCCCGCCGTGACCGGCAGGTATGAGTGGCCCACGGACGATACCGCGGTGTTCGTCCCGGCCGAGCCGTATGATTGGCAGACGGAATATAAAATCAAGATCGATACGGGATTGAAAGACCTCGAGGGCAACACCCTCGCGGAGCCCTACACGTCGCATTTTTTCATCGGCACCGACCGAACGGCGCCGACCGTGCTCTCGGTCGAGAGTATCGTCCCCTCGCCCGCCCGGCAGGGCGACCCCCCCGAGGCGCCGCTTGTGCTCGCGGAAAACATGATAGCCGCCGGTTGGGAAGCCGATTGGGACATCATCATCGCTTTCAGCGAGCCGGTGACGGAGAAGAGCGTCCAGACCGCCTTCAGCCTGACTCCGGCGGTCGATTTTCGGACGGTCTTCGACCCGCTCTCCCCGGACCGGGTCGTGCTCGATCGGGCCGAAGGGAGCCGGTTCCGGTACGGCGAAACGTATGTCCTGCAGGTGAAGCCGGGTATTGAGGACCGGCAAGGCAATAAAACGGCGAACACGCTTTTCTACCATTTTGTAGTTAACGGACCGTATACCAAGCCGCCGTCAATCTTCCAGATCTATCACCTGGAAGACATCGCCCAAAACCTCGACCCAGATTGGAACGGGACGTGGGACTGGATGCTCCTGCACCCCCTCGACACGCTCGCCGTCCAGCCCGACGGCGAGCCCCCGCTTAAAACATCTGTTTTCGATTTCTATTTTACGAAAGCGGAGCGAACGACGCTCACCGCCGCCTCCTTCGCCGAAAACTTCAGGATCGAGTACGAGAACGGCTGCATCGGGGTTCCGGCCTACGCCTCAATCAGGGTGATCTCCCCGGCCGGCGCCGCGGCCGCGTCGCCGCCGCTCCCCGGGGGCGTAGAGCTCGCGCCGGATCAGGCGGTGGTCCGCGTCTGCGTCCGGCTCGTCAACACTCTGAACGGCGGCACGCTCACCTTGAGACTCGGGCGGGAGTTCGCCGACCAGGCCCTCGACAACCCGGCCCTCCACAACCCGCTTACCGACGACTGGTCGCTGCGCCTGCGCGACCCGGATTGAGCCCGAAGGCAAACATGTATGGCGCAAATGAGGAGTGGGAAAGCATGGAAATGAGGAGAAAATAATAATGAAGCCGCTCATCAGCCTGGTCGTCAACCGCCCCATCAGCACGCTCATGTGCTTTACCGCCCTCATCATCTTCGGCTTCATCGCCGCGAGCGACCTCTCCGTGGAGTTTCTGCCCGAGGTCCACGTGCCCAAGCTGGTGGTCACGGCCGCCTATCCCGGTCTGCCGCCGGCGCAGGTGAAGGAACTCCTTACCGTCCCGCTGGAGGACTCTCTCTCCTCGGTCAAGGGCGTTAAAGGCGTCTTTTCCGTCTCGCGCGAAGGATTCTGCACGCTCGAGCTGGAATTCCATTGGGGCACCGACATGACCATGGCGGCTGTGGAAACGCGCGAAGCCATCGACCTCGTCTATCCCTCGCTTCCAAGCGATTCCAAAAAGCCCGTCGTCCTGCCCATCAACCCGGGGGAGGAACCGCTCGTCTGGGTCGGGGTCTTTCCCGTCTCCGGCGATCTGGCCCTCGCCCGCCGCATGGCCGACAGGGAGATCAAGACCCGGCTCCAGCAGGTGGAAGGCGTGGGCTTGATCGCGCTCCTGGGCGGCGCCCGGGAGGAGATCAAGATTGACGTCGACCTGGGGCGGAGCCTCGGCCGGGGCGTCACCCTCGACGCCGTGGCGCAGGCGCTCGCCATGACCAATTACGATTTTCCGGCCGGCTCCTTCAGGGAAGGCGGCACCGAATTCCTCGTCAAGACCGAGGGGCGCTTCGCGAGCGAGTCCGAGATAAGCGGCCTCGTCGTCGGCCGGACCGAGCAGGGCAATCGGGTGACGCTCTCCGACGTGGCCGCGGTGAGCCGGGGCAGGCACGAACCGGAATCGCTCTTCCAGCTCAACGGCCGGGACGGCGTGGCCCTCCTCGTGCGGCGCAAGAGCGGAGCCAATCCCGTCCGGGTGGCGGATAATATCCGGAAAGAAGTCGAAAGCTTGAGGCTCTCCTACGGCAAAGATCTCGAGTTCCAGACGGCCAAGGACGCGTCGCGGGCGATCTCCGCCTCCATCTCCGATCTCGCGAACTCGGCCGTCCTCGGCGCCGCCATCGCCTTCGTCGTCATCCTCTTCTTCATCCGCCGGCTCTCCACCTCGCTCATCCTCATCTCCACCCTGCCGATCGCCACCCTGGCCACGCTGCTCCTCCTGCGCGTCTCAGGCTGCTCGCTCAACACCATGTCCCTGGGCGGTCTCGCCATGGGCATCGGCATGATCGTCGACAACAGCGTGGTCGTTCTCGAGAACCTGGAGCGCCGCCTCCCCGCGCCGCAGGACCGCACGCCGCGACTCATCATCGCCTACACGGCGGAGATGGCCGGGTCGACCTTCGGCTCGACCGTGACAACGCTCATCGTTTTCATGCCCATCATTTTCCTCCCCGGCATGGTGGGCGCGCTCTTCAAGGACCTCGCCCTCTCCATTACCTTCTCCCAGATCATCTCCTTCATCATCTCCGTCACCTTGGTCCCGGTCCTCTGCCTCCTCACCCGGAATCTTCCGCGGCCATTGCCGCAGCAGCGGCACACGATAAGGGTGAAACCCGAAAAACCGAAAGCCCGGCGCAGGCGTCCGTTTTTCACCGCGCTCGAGCGGCTCTACCGCCGCGCCCTGCGCCTCTCCCTGCGCCGGCCGGTCCTCTCCCTTCTCTTTGTCGCCGGGGTATTCGCCGCCGGTTTCGTCCTCCTCCTCGGCCTCCGGTTCGAGTTCATGCCCGCGGTCGATACGGGTGAAATCGACGTGACCGCCGCATTGCCGCCGGGCACGTCGCTCGAATACCTGGACCGCGTCGGCAAGGCGCTCGCTGAAGAGGCCGGTCAATCCGGGCTCATCGGCGCGGTTCTGATGCGCGCGGGGGGCGAAAGCGACGATCCCTATTTCCTCTCCGATCCGTCGGAAACGCCCGAAAAGCTGCACCTCGTCCTGAAGCTCAAGGACGGCGCAGGCTCGGCGCAGCGGGCCGTCGACGAGTTGCGCGAGCGCCTTCGCGTGCCCGGCGCCGAAATGACGTTCAGCCTCCCCGACGACATCATCGCGCCGCTTCTGGGCGTGCGCGGAGACCGGACCGTCCTCCTCGTCCGGGGAAGCGATCAGGACGCGGCGATGAAAAACGCGCTGGAGACGAGCCGGACGCTCGCCGCGAGCGATTTCTTCTCGGCCGTTTCCGTGCTTCCCCGGCGGAACAAGCCGATCGTCAACCTCTACCCGAAACGCGACATCCTCCTCCGCGACGGGTTGAGCCTGGCCGCCGTGTCGGGTTCGGTACGCGGCTGTCTCGACGGCCTCTACCCTTCGCGCTTCGAGTCCGGGGGCCGCGAGATCGACATGCGCGTCCGCCTGCGCGAAGAAGACCGGCTCGACCTGGAACGGCTGGCAGACATGGGGATCCTCACCCCGCAGGGGGGTCGCGTCCGGCTCGGCGACTGCCTCACCCTGCGCGGCGAAAAGGACTTCTCCTGCCTCATCCGCAAGGACAAGGCGGACGTCGCCTACATGGAGCTCGCTCCGCGTCCGGAACGCAGGGACGGAGCCGGCCGCTACCTGCGGGAATCGGTCCTCGCGGAAGGAAAGGCCGAATCGCTCGCCCAGTCGGCGTTCGAGTCCAACCTGCCGCGCATCGTTCTCATCTTCGCGCTCGCCCTCCTCCTTCTCTACCTCGTGCTCGGCGCCCAGTTCGAGTCGTTCACCCTGCCGCTCTTCATGATGATTTCGCTTCCCCTGGCGTTCTCCGGCATCGTCATCGCCCTCGTCGTCTTCGGCAAGTCGGTCAACTTGAGCTCCTGCCTCGGGATCCTGGTGCTCCTGGGGGTGGTGGTGTCGAACTCGATCATTCTCTTCGAAAATTACAAGTCCAAGCTCCGGGCGGGCTGCCGCCTCTCCTACGCCGTGTACCGGGGGAGCGCCGAGCGGCTCAAGGCGATCATGATCAGCGTCGCCACCACCGTCACCGCCCTGCTGCCGGTGGCGATCGACCCGCTCAACAAGTCGTCCCAGAGCCCGATGGCGGTCGCCATCCTGGGCGGGCTGTGCGTTTCCACATTCCTGACGCTCTTCGTCACTCCGCTCATCTTCACCGCCTACTTCAGGAGGAAAAAACCGTGAGTTTCTTCCGCTCCTGGACCAGGCGCCCGGTGGCCGCGGCCATGGCGCTGGCCGTGCTCGTCGCCTTCGCCCTGGTCGCTTTGATGGACGCGCGCCTCGGCCCCTCGGGCGGCGAGGGACGGGTCGCCTACGCGGTCATCATCAACTATTACGGCGTCGATGCGGGCCGGATCGAGCGCGACGTCACCCGGCCGCTCGAAAACGCCGCGGCGTCCATCCCCGGCATCGACGAGATGCAGTCGACGTCCGAGTTCGGCAAGTCGCGGGTCACCGTGACGCTCTCCGCCGCGGCGGACAAGAACGAGGTCTACCTCCAGCTCCGCGACGTCGTCGAGCGGGTGTACGGCGCGTTCCCGCCCTCGGTGCAGAAGCCGGTCATCGTCTCGAGCACGGGGGAGCGGCGACCGGTCTTCATCGCGAGCTTCTCCTCGGACCGGGTCGGGCCTGCCGCGCTCGGCGAGCTCGTGGAAAAGGAGGTGAAGGCGGCGTTCGAGCGGATCGACGGGACGGGAGAAATAGACGTGGGCGGCGGAGAGATCCGGGAGATCCACGTCGCGGTCAAACCGGAACGGGCGGCCGCGGCCGGACTCTCTCTGCCGGACGTGGCCCGCGTCATCAACGACGAACACGCCCTCGCGCCGGTCGGAGAACTGCGCAACAGCGTCTCCGGCTCGAGCCTCGTGATCCGGGGGACGTTCACGTCCCTCGACCAGCTCAAAACACTCACCCTCGCCGTTCCCGGCTCCGGGCCCCAACGCCTCGCCGACCTGGCGGACGTGGGCTACGCCGCGCGGGAAAAGGAAAGCGTCTCGCGGATCAACGGGGAGGAACAACCGACGGTCTACATCCAGAGCTCCGGTTCGGCCAACCTGGTGAGCCTCTCGCGGCTCCTCCGCGAGGAGGCCGCCCGCTGGAAACAGCGGGGGCTTGAACCGGACATCATTCTCGATGACGGCAAGACGATCGAGGACTCGATCGGGCGGGTGTTCAATGCCATCGTCGCCGGCGTCGCGCTCGTGGTCGTTCTCGTCGCAATCTCCTCGGGCAGTCTTCGCCGGATCGTCGTCCTCTCGGCCCTCATGCCGCTCGTCTGCCTCCTCACTCTCGGGCTCCTCTCGCTCCTCGGCGTGAGCGTGGACACCTTCGTCCTGGCCGGCCTCGCCGTCGGGATCGGCAACGTCGTGGACGGCGCCATCGTCCTCACCGAGGCGTGCGCGTCGAAGCGCGAGACGGGCCTTGAAGAGCACCGGCTCCTCTCGCTCAAGGAGGTGATTCCCCCGCTCCTCTCCTCGGTCCTCACCACGATCGTCGTGCTGGTGCCCCTCTTTTTCTTAAGCGACATCGCCGAGGGGATCCGGTCCGTCACCATCTCCATCGGCCTGCTCATGGCCCTCTCGCTCCTCATCACCGTGATCTTCATTCCCCCGTTCTACTTTTTGAAGCAGCGGGATCGGAAGAGCAAGCCGCGGAAGATGCGGCGGCTGAAGCTCCCGGCCTTCCTCTCCGTGCGCCGCTTCCGCCGGCTCCTCTGCGCCTCCACCCTCTTCGTCATGAAGCGGCCGAAGCTGTTCCTGGCCGGATTTTCAGGCGTCCTGGCGCTGGGGGTCGCCGCCCTGCTCGCCATGGGCAAGGACCTCTCCGGCATCCGCGAGGACGGCGTCCTGTCCGCCCACCTCGAGTTCGAGAGCGGGGACGCGGTGGAAACCTGCGATGCGCGCGCCGCCCTGCTTTCGAACGCGCTCCGAAAAATCGACGGCGTCGAACGGGTGGAGACGAACGCCCGCTTCGGGAGCGCGGAAATGACGGTACGCTTCGACCCCGCCCGGCTGAAGAGGGAGGACCTGGCGGCCGCCCTGCGGAACGAGGGCCGAAAAATCCCGCGCGGCTTCGTCTACCTGCCTGACTCAGGCACGCCCGCGGGGAAGAAGATCGAGGTGGCCGTGCTCGGCGACGACAACGAGGTCCTCAGGGACTCGGCCTCCCGGGCGGCCTCGCGGCTGGGCGCCGAGTCGTGGGTCGACCAGGTCGTTCTCCACTTCAAGGAAGGTCCGCCGACCTTGGTCTTCGGTGTGGACCGCGAGAAGCTCGCCTCCTGCGGCCTCTCCACCGCCCAGATCGCGGACGAGCTCCGCTGGTCCTTGCACGGACCGGTCGCCCTGAAATGGATCGAGCGCGACCGGGAGATCGACCTGCGGGTGATGGCCGAACGCGCGGCCGTCGCCTCCCTGGCCGCGCTCCGGCGACTCACGTTCCGGCCCCCGCAGGGCCGCCCGGTGGCGCTCGACGAGCTCGGCACATTCACGGAACGCCGGGAGGAATCGAAAATCTACCGCAAAAACCGGCAGCGCGCCGTCTTCTTCACCGTCCACACGAAAGACCTCGATCTCGACGCGGCCGTCCGAAACGTGTGGCGGTCGCTCGGCGACGTCCCCCTCCCCCAGGGGTACGCCTTCGAGCTCGACAAGTCCGCATCCCGGCTCGCCGGGCAGTTCAAGACCATGTGGCTCGTTCTCGCCCTGGCCGTCGTCCTCATCTACATGATCCTCGCCGCCCAGTCCGAGTCGCTCACCTCGCCCCTGCTCGTGTGCGCGACCGCGCCGCTCTCTCTCGCCTTCCCGCTCCTCGTGCTGTCCGCGATCGGGCAGCCGCTCACCACGCCGGTCTTGATCGGCCTCGTCATCCTCTCCGGCATGGTGGTCAATAACTCCCTTCTCATCGCCGACCTGGTCAGGGAAAACGCCGCCAAGGAGCGCCTCGCCTACACGCCGCGGGCCGTCGCGCGTCCCGTGCTCTTCGCCCTGCGCCGGCGGATCCGCGACCTGCTCCTCACGTCGGCGACAACGGTCTTCGGCGCCCTGCCCCTGCTGGTCGTGGGCGGCTCGGGGATGCTCTCGTCGCTTTCCTTCATCGCCTTCTGGGGCATCCTCGGGTCGCTCGTCGTCACCCTCTTTTTCCTCCCGGCCTTCATTGTCACGTTCCCGCGGCTTTTGAAATCGTACTCCGCCGGCCCGCGCGAGCAGGACACAGGCGTCTGTCGGGCGCGGTCGGCGTCTCGAAAAGAATCGAAGCTGTCATGGATCACGGGGAAATTGTGCGGCTTCGTCGATGAGCGTCTCTTTCGCCTGAGAGAATCGACAGCGGGATGTTGTGAACTGCCTCAATCCGATCGAAATACGTCGGTCAACCGGCAGACAGGGAGAATACGGCCACAGCAGAGGCGCAGAGGAAACAGGGGGAAATGTGATTGAATAAAAAATTATTCCGCGGATCAATTCCCGACGATCATCACGAGCCGCTCCTTGATTCTGCCTGCGGCGGCGGTTTTTTTCTTCTTGAGGAAAGACTCAACGGCGGGTACGCGCCGGGAAAGCCCGCGCAAGAATACGATCCCCTGCAGGGTGTACACATTGTCCGGGAGCGAAAGCAGGCCGACCGCCGGCTCCAGAACGGAGACGGGGTCGCCCCCAGCCAGGCGCGCGCCGAGGGCTTCGAGCTCGGCCGGAAGGAGGAGCTTAGCGCCGTCCGCCGGGTCGAGGCCGAGAAGCCGGGCGATTTCGCGCCGCGTCTCCGAAGCCGGGCCCGTGTCCGGCGCGAGCAGAATCGTTTTTTCAAGCACGTCCTTCGCCACGGTAAAGGTAAAATCGCCCCGCCCCTTCTTCATGCCGCGCCAGAAGTGATAGTAGTAGCCGGGCAGCGACTTGAAAAACCGCTCGAGCTCGACATAGGCCGTGAGCAGATCGGCCGTCGCCCCTTCGCTTTCCAGGGCGGAGGCCAGCGTGAGATACGAAAAGTAATAATGGTTCGGCGAGAGCGGCGTGAACGCCCGCGCGGCGGCGATCCAGTCCGCGGCGAACCAGGCGTCCAGTCCCTTGAGGAGGGCCGTGCCCGCGCCTTTCGGGTTCCAGGTCTTGTCCTCGAGTTTTTTTCCGATGACCGCCAGGCGTTCGCGGGCCTTCGCCTGATCCGCGCCGCCCAGGGAGTGGAGGTACTCGAGCTCCATGCCCGCGCACAGCACCGCCTCGTCGATCATTCCCAGCTCCTCGTAGATATGGGAGGCCTGGATTCCCTGGCCGGGAGTGAAATCAAACCGCTCCTGGCCCGCGCCGAGGATTTCCACGGCCCTGATGAGGCTCTTGTTTTCCAGGCTGTGGTCGAAATAAAGGTCCAGGTCCAGCCGGCTCATGAGGGCCCGTTCCTTCCAGCGGGCTTCATAGAGAGCGGCCGCCTCGTCGTTTTTGCCGAGCAGGGAAAGACTCCGCGCCTTGAGAAACACGGCGCCGCGGGAATCCTCTTTCGAGAGGGAAAGCGCCCGCTCGGCGTTCGCCAGGGAATCGGCGTATTTTTTCCTCTCGAATTGGAGGACCCCGAGGTTGAGCGCGAGGTCGTACCGATCCGGGTCGCCGGACGCCGACGCGGAAAGGGCCTCCGCCCGGCCAAGATACGTTTCCGCCTTGTCCAGATCGTCCGCGCCCAGGAACATCGCGCCCAACCGGCTCTTGAGCTCGAACGTATCCGGGTAGCGCTGGTCGAGAGCAAGAAGCGCGCCGAACAGGTCGGCCCCGGATTTTTCCTTCAGGGCCCGGTCAAGGGCGTCTTTATACTCGCGGTTTCCTCCGCATCCGGCCGCCAGGAGGGCGGTGAAAACACAGCACACGGCAATCAACTTGGTAACGCTCATGGTTCCTCCGATTTTGACTTTGGCCCTCACAGTATTTTTCGTTCCGTAAAAAGTCAAGTGCGGAACGGCGGTGCCAAGAATTCAAAATCCGGCGTCGATGTCATGGTAACTTGTCGAACCATGACCGACAACTCCGTCTTGAATCGTCGGTCACCCTTCGACGGGGCTCAGGGTGACTTTTTCGTATAGAGTCCGTTTATGTCGGAAATTATCGACAAGCGCCCGGTGAATATGATTTTTAAAATATTTTTCGAGTGATTTCGATGTTTTTTTCGCTGTCATTGGTAGAGGGATATTGATAAAAAAGGAGTTCGTCATGAAAAAAGCCCTGTTCGCTCCGTTCGCCGCTCTCATCGTCATGCTCCTGGCCGGTCCCGCACCGGGTCACGCGGCCCCGCCCGAGCAAAGCCTCCACTCGAATTACGACCACGATCTTCTGGAGGTCTATTTCAAACGGGCCGAGAACGTCCGCGACGAAGCCGAGTGGCGGGAAATGGTTGATCAGGGCATCGACGTGGTGAAAGGACGCTGGGAAAGCGCCGCCCTGCTGGCGGCCGGCGACCCGGACCTCGTGGCGGAGGAGCGGGCGCTCCTGGACGGCGAGTTGGAAACCGAAAAGAACGAGCGTCTCACCTCTTTCCTGCTCGACAAATTCTTCAGGCAACTCTCCGGCGCCGAGATCGAAAGCGTGCTCCAGGCGGTGGAAGAGGCGAACAAGCTCTACCTCTATCAGAAGGACGAAGAGGGGAACATCAAGATCGACGCGGCGGGGGACCCCATGCTTTACGAGCGGGTGAATTGCGACACGGGCGCCGAGTTCGAAGAGGACGACGCCGCCTGGCGTGACGCGGTCGCGGCGCGCATCGCCCGGGTCGCCTCGGCCTGGGACGCGAACGCGGAATCCATCTGGGACGCCCTGCCGGTCGATCATCCCGAGCTCCTCGCCGCACTCGGCGGAGAGAGCGGGCGGTTCAGCTTGAGCCTCGCCGCCTGCCGGCAGGGATTGGTGAACGAATTCGAGCGCATCCGGACCCAGGAGGAGCGGATTTTCCGGGAGAAACGGCTCTCCGACCAGTATTCCCTCCGCAAAAAGACGGACGAGGAGGCCGCGGCCGAAACCGCCGACCGTCTCATCGCCGAGGCCCGGGAAGAAGGCGAAGCGGGCATCCGGCGCGTCCGCGACGGGCTCGAACGCCTCGACCTCCGGATATCGGTGGGCAACGTCGACGTGAGCTCGCGGGATTGGCTTTCAAGCTTCGAGCGGGAATTCGACAAGGGGCTCGACGTGTGGGAGAGCGCGGAGCGCGAATTCCTGCGCCGACGCTCGGAATGGGAGAAAGAGGCGGGCATCCGGTTCGAGGCCGCGGAAAAGGAATGGGCCGGGGCCTACCGGCGCCTGCTGGATGCGCGGGCGGCCTGGGAAGCGGGACTCATGCGGGAGAAGGAGCGGGGCCTGCGGCTCTGGCGGGAGAAAGAGGACAAGCTCGCCGTCTCCCTGCGCGAGGCGAGCGAGAAGCTCGAGCAGGCGATCGGGGAGCGGACCGGCGGAGTGGGCATGCAGATCTCGGCCCTCTTCGACATGTACCTCCAGGCGGACACGGTGCTCGTCACGGCCGACAACTCCATTGAGTTCTGGCGCGACGACCTCTCGGACCTGATCGCCGAATACAACGATTCGGAAACGGCGAAGACGGAAGGGCGAATCGATCCCGCGCGGCTCGAAGAGGCGTTCCGCAATCGCGATACGGCCGCGCTCACCGCCCTGGCCGGGGAGCTCGCCGCCAAACTCACGGCCGTGCAGGCCGCCGTTCGGGAACGGAAAACCGAATTCGACGAGGCGCTGTGCCCGCTCCTCAGCCGGTATGACGACGCGCACCGGGACGATCCACACCAAACGCTCACGGTCTCGTTCCCGTACGGCGACGAGCGCTTTATGAACTACGTGAATTCGAGCGGCGGCGGCGGGTGGAATTTGTCCGAGGAAAAATGCCGGGCCTACTTCGCGCAGCATATCGAATCGTTTCTCACAATTGACGGGCAATCCATCCTCACCGTCATCGACCGAATGGCGGATTTCAACGATCCCCGCCTGAAAGACGATGCCGACGGTTCGCGTACAGACATCACCCTCACCTGCTCCTTCCGCATGCAGGGCGGCTCGGAGTTTCATTTCGACACGATCGTTCATTGCTGGACCGAAGAGTGGCGGGCCGCCGCGTCGCAGTACCTGGCCGGAGAAATCGAGCATTTCGGCGACCGGGCGGCGGACGCCTTGAACGCCGCGCAGGAGCTCTCCTTCTGGTTCGAGCAGCAGGCGACATACCAAACCTACCGGCAACAAGCGGCGCAATCCCTGGCCGACACCTACGGCCTTGCCCTGGGCGACGCGGACGCGGCCGAGCGCGACGCGGTGAATGGGGACTGGTCCAGCCTTCTCCTTGACTGCTTCCAGCGCGAGCTTCTCATCGCCAAGGGCGAAAGCGCGTACTGGCAAAAGCAGGTGACGATCGCCCGGGCGGTGGCCGATTACGCGCACGACACGAGCTCCGGGCGGCCCACAGAGGCCGAAACGCAGGCCCGGTACGACGCGGCGCTCGCTGAGTTCACGCAGGCCGAAACCGACTACCAGGCGGCGGTGGCCGAGCTCACCAGGCTCGGAGAGGACGTCGCGACGACGCGGGCGGAATACGAACAGGCCAAGGCGGTCTGGGACCGGGCGCGCACCGCCCTCGAACAAAAACAGGCCGTCTACCAGCAGAAGATGGGCGTCCTCATGAACATGGGGGACGAGTATTACAGGAACGGCATCCAGGCCAGGTACGACGAGCTCCTCGTCGACTTCGGTCTGAAGTCGCGCGAAAACACACCCACGTTGGCCGGGACGATGGCGGACTATTACGCCGCGCTCGCGCGCTACGGCGGCGAACAACGGGCGGCGGCGGGCGCCCGGGAGCTTTCGGCGCTCGTGAACGGGAGCGCGCAGGCCGGCCTGCCGAGCCTGGACGATCTCAAGCGCCGCGTCTCGGATTACGGCGCCATCCTCACATACGACCAAACGACGGGCGCGGCCCATATCGACGAAAGCAGGATGGCGGCGGGCGCGCCGGGGCTCGACGATCTCACCGCGGCGACGGCCGCCTACAACCTGCTCCTGGGCGACAGCGACGCCGACCCGGCGGACTTAAGGATGGCCCGGCTCACGCTCGACGGCATGGCGGCCTCGCTCGCCGGCGGTGCAACCGAGGCCTACCGAAACAGGATCGAGGCGATGAGCCTCCTCGCCGCGGGCTCGTACGCCCAATGGACCGCGGCCGCGGAAACCGGTCTCTCCCCGGACGAGATGCGTACCCAAGCCGAAAGCTCAGGGATTGTCTACCTGCGGGACAAGGCCCTGCTCCTCGGAAGCGTTTTCGACAAAATCGCGAGCGGCGTCTATACGAAAGTCGTTCTCGCCGGCAAGGACGACCTCTCCGGCGAGGAACGGCTCGCCCTCGCCTGCCTCCTCGCGTTCGACGGCGACGAGGTCGATGCGCTCCGCGAAAGCCTCGCGAAAATCGCGCGGATTTTCCCGTCGTCGTCGCCCGGACCGCTCGACTCCTACCGCGACGCGATCACGTCGCTCACAAGCATGGACGAAGCCGCCCGCGCTTTCTTCGCAAGCGGCGGCAACATCTTCGGCGGCGTCGATTTCGCCGACCTCTTCGCGCCTCAATCGGCGCGGGACCGCGACCGCGCCCTGACGCGGGCCGCGCTCCTCGACCGCTACGCGGGCCTCGCTCAATGCCTTTCGGCGGACGCCGGGGCGCGGGCCGTCGACGGGCTCGCCGAATACCTCTCCGCCAACGGGCTCGGCGGCCGGAGCGATGCCGGGTTCGCGCTCTCGAATCCGGAGAGCGTCTGGCGGGCGGCAGTCGCGGGCGGACCGGCGGACCGGCGGACGGTCCTCTCCGCCCTGAAACGCTACCAGGACGGCCTGGCCGAGATCGGCCCCGGCCTGCCGGCCTGGATGTACGAGGGCGTCGCGGGCTACCTCGACCGGCTCGCCGATTACTTCACGCTCAAGCTCGTCATGGCGGAAAAGCCCGCGGACACGAACGACCTGGCCGTCGTCACCGAATGGCATCGCGAACAAAAGACGAAGCTCGACGCGGAATCGGCGGCGCTGAAAACCGGGCAGGCCGCGTTCGACCGCCGGACGGCCGATCTGCGCGCCTTCGAATCCGCCCTGGCGGACCGGAATCTCGCCCCGCTTTCCAAGCTCGTCTCGATCTACAAGGCGCTCGGCGGCTGCGGGGAGGCGATCCTCGAGGACGACGCGGCGGACCTCCTCGTCCGGCACTCGCTCAGCGCCGCCGAGGCCCGGGAAGAGCTCGTCAATCTCGCGGCCGTCACCCTCGCCTCCCGGGCGTACGGGCAAAACGGATCCGACCCGGAAACCGTGCTCGCCTCGTCCGCCGACCTCGGTCTCGGCGATCTTTTAAGCCGGGACGCCGCGCTCAAAACTTCGATCCTGGAACGGGCCGCCTCGCTCCTCGCCGGGGCGCGGTCCCTCGACCAGTCGCTCGACTCGCTCGACTTTACGGGCGCCTCCGGCCCCGAAGCGCGCTACGCCCTGTGGCGGCGCTGCGCCCCGGAAGAGGTGCGCGCGGAAGTCTCGGGCGCGGACGCGGACGCGATCCGGGCGGAATTGGCCGCCGAATCTCAAGACTTGGAGAAGCTGCGCCTGATGTTGTCCCTGGGATCGCTCGAGGCCGTGGCCGGAATCAAGGGCGAAGGCAAAACCTACAGCCGCGCCCTCTACCTGGGCCTCGCCGACGCGGGCTTTGACGGCGCGGAGCTCGCCTCCGCCTGGACGCTCCTCTGCGACGCGTACGGGATCGCCGACCGGGACACGGCCGCCTTTCTGGGAGCCTTCGCCGCCGGCGGCGCGGACGAGACCGGGCAGGCCCTCTTCTGCTACGAGGGTTCTCAGTACGGGAAAGCCTATTACTTGAAGGGGCTTGTCCTCTCCGGCGAATCCGCATATCCTTATCTTGACGATTCGGTGCGCGCCGATATCGAGGAGTTTCAGAGACAACTCGATCTCCTGAAAAATTACCTGCCCGGCATCGACGGGGACAAGTTCGATTACGCCGCCCCGGCCGGGGGAAACGCGCTCGCGGCGGGCAAGGCCGGCGCGCTCCTCGAGCTCGGCATCGACGATCCGTTCTTCGCGCAATTCGAAGGATCGACCGGCGGCGCCTGGCTCGACTTCCTCTCGATCCACGCCGAGGGCGCGGCGCGGAACGTGAGCGAGCTCATGCTCGAGCGCGGAACGATCGAAGACCGGGCGAACGCCGACGCGGCGAAAGATCACGCCCGGACGCTCGCCCACGTCACGCGCGAGCGCGACCTCATTGCGCGCTGGCTTTCGGCCGACGAGACCGCCGTCACCCGCGGCGGGCTCGAGTACACGGCCAAGTACGGCTTTAACTTCCGCTCGGCCCTGGAGGCGGACAAACTGGCGGTCGATAATGGCGACCCCCTTCCGGCGCTGGATACCGAAGCACTCGCCGAAGACGCCTCCTCGCCGGGCGGTTTATATTATTAC
>JAFGSW010000006.1 GCA_016934415.1 Spirochaetales bacterium
CTTTTCTTTTGCCATCGGTTCACACCTCCTGCTTTAGGCTCGGCAGGGGGTGCAACTTCTTAAGATGGGGAGAATTGAGCGCTTACGGATGATAGCCCAACTCTATTATAATAATCGCAATATACAAGATGAAGTAAAAGCTCTTTGGGGGCGTTCTAATTTGGAATTCCTTGAAGATATTATTATCCCCGCCGAAATATATAAGGCAACAACAGGGGGAAAGAGCTTGAGTAGAGTTTCGCAAGAAATTATTGATCTATTGAAAAGATTCTGTGATGAAATGATAAAAAATGATCCCATTGACGAAAAAGTAAAAACATAAGAGGGAGATGTGTAACAAAAAATATCATTTCGTAGTTACCTGACAAGCTAATATTATTTTCTATGATTAATGCATATTTGACATTTGCAATGGCTATCTGTAAAATGCCTTATTCCGACTACTACCCCCTCTTTCCTATCTGCTCTTTGAAATACTTTATTGAATAGTCGCGTTTCGCCATTTTCCAAGTATCTTCTGAGAGAATAAGCACACACATCTGCGATCTGAACCATACTAGTTAACTGGCTATCAACGAACAAAGGAGTTTCTATTATTTTGAAAATTCTTGTCCAAAGTGTCCCCTTACTATAAAAATACTTCATTAACTCTGTATGTTTTTTCGCCACTGTCTGATTATTATCATAAATAAGTATTCCGCAACAGTTAGGTTGGTTTGTGTTATCCACAATTTGAAGATACTGCTCAAAGCGTGAGACAATTTGGTCAAAAGAAGTTTCACTTATCGTATACTCATGTCGAGCGGGATCAAAATATATTTTATCGATACATTCAGCAAAAAGCCTTGCGAAATCCCACTTTGAAATACAATCAACTAAATCATCAGCTAATCTATTTCTTTCAGTCCATGTAAGGTGTATATATGGAGCTGTTTTATCGAAATTCTTTTTTGTCTGCTTATATGCTTTTTTATTTCTACTTCTTTGCAAACTAAGTAATTTGGCAGTTCGAATACTATTGATTCGTGCTATTCGTTCTTTTACACTCAGAGTATCAAAATTTGCTATTTGTTTTTGTTCGGCGTATGGCCTAAGTATCCAAGCTATGTGTATCTCGGATTCCTGTAATCCATAAGATTTTTTTATTCTACTGATAGAATCTTCACATTCTCTCCAATTCCATTCAGGGATGGCCAACCCTGCTAAAACAAAATGCGAAGTATTTCCAGGTATTTCAGGAGTTCCAGATTCATCTACATAGCATAAGTACATGTGATATATTCCTACTACACCCAATAAAAAAGAAGCGACTGGGGTTAAGGCTAAAAGCCCTAAGACGAGACGCTTAGCGACTCTTCCCAGACGCAATTAAATAGTATCACATTATATTATTTTGTCAACTAAATTAGTTTAATTCCAGCTATTATCGGTACTTAACTCCGCAAAAAGTAACACTGTTTTCACAACACAACTTTACTCACCTCCTCCCCGACCCCCCGCAGTCGCTCCGGCCGCCAATGCGTGTACTGGTCCTGTATCCGCCCCCTCCTCTTCCCGGCCGCCGGCTGCTTGATTGCCACCGCATCCTCTTTCCCCCTGCGCCACCCCTCCGTCATCGTGAGCCAGGGCGGTTTCCGCCCCATTGGGCGTCATTTTTGCGCCTGCAACCTTCACTTCAACCACGCCGTTCCCTTTTCACCGTGCGCCAATCCTTTCTACTGTGCGCGCCGGGCGAAATTCCACGCCATTGACTTTCATTTCAACGAGCGCAACTTTCAAATCGGCGCACGCAACCTTCAATTCAACGCGCGCCGCCTTCGCTTTAAAGTGCGCCAAATCCCCAGGCGGCGTGCGCCAACTGAAATTCCACGCCGTTGAGCTTTATTTTAGCGCCTGTCACATTCACTGAGGTGTGAGCCGGCTCCGTTTCGACGTGCGCCATGCCTTCTCATGTGCGCGCCGGTTGAAATTCCGCACCGTTGAGCTTCATTTTAACGCCATTGACCTTTCCATCACCGCGCGCAGCCTTCGTTTCAGTGCGCGCAGCCTTCGTTTCAGTGCGCGCAGCCTTCGTTTCAGTGCGCGCAGCCTTCGTTTCAGTGCGCGCAGCCTTCGTTTCAGCGCGCGCAGCCTTTGTTTCAGCGCGCGCAGGCTTTGTTTCAGTGCGCGCAGCCTTTGTTTCAGTGCGCGCAGACCTCGTTTCAACGCGCGCAGCCTTCGTTTCAACGCGCGCAGCCTTCATTTCAGCGCGCGCAGCCTTCGTTTCAGTGCGCGCAGCCTTCGTTTCAGTGCGCGCAGCCTTCGTTTCAACGCGCGCAGCCTTCGTTTCAACGCGCGCAGCCTTCGTTTCAGTGCGCGCAGCCTTCAATTCAGCGCCGTGGAGCTTCATTTCAATGCGCGCACCATCATGTAAAAAGCGGGCGCCGGAGTTTCTCAAGCGCCCGCTTTTCCTTGTGAGTGTTTGTCAGGCGTTCACGGCCGCGCCCGCCTCTTTTCTTTTCGCGGTATGGGGATTCAATAACGATGGATTACGCTTGGAGGCGCCGGCGGCTGTTGAAAACCATGGACCGGGCTTTTGCATTTCCCGGAAAGTGTATTTTGGGCGGTGAGGGGCACGATCCCCCGACCTTCTGGGTGTAAACCAGACGCTCTCCCAGCTGAGCTAACCGCCCTCTTCCCGGCAAACGGTAAACAAACGATCCCCATTTGTCAAGCCACCGGCTCTGGAAATGCGATTTCAATTTCGGTCTATTCAGCCGTTACGCACCCAATGAGCCACGAATATATACGAATGAAAGAGAGAATCTCCCCGAACAGAAGGAGAAATAAAGATGAACAGCAAATCATTCCGTTTAAATTTTCTTTTTCACTTTTTCCTCATCCGCGCGCCCGAACTCCGTTCGGAACATCCGCGTCCTATCCGTGGTCCCTCTTCTCTTCGGACTTCGCAATTTGACCTGTACGATCGTGAGGAGCCCGGTTCAAAACGTCCCCGCCCGCCGCCTCAGCGGGAACGCGCCCGTCCCGAAACGGGAGGGGCCGCGGGGTCGTCCGCCCCGTTGAACGCTCCCGCGCCGCGCTCCGGCCGCCTCCGGACGCCGCGTGATTTTTCCCACAGCGCGACGATCTCGCGGACGATGGTCTCGCACTCGTCGAAGGAGCGCCGGTCCTTGAACGGGACGAATTCCGCGTTCAGGAGCCGGTCGACCGTTTTCTTCAGGCGCCACCAGCGGCGGCCGATGGAGCGGATGTTGGGATTCTGCAGGGCGAATTCCGCGTTCCCGCTCTCCTGTATCCCGACCCGCTTTGTCAACACCGCCTTTTTCTGAAAGAGCTCGATTTCGAGGATGGTCGCCGGGCCGGGCTTGGCGACGATCAGGTCGACGGCGTTGTAGTAATCCTGGATGTTGTCGATGAAGCCGAACACCTTGATCCGCGGGTTGCCCGCGTAGCGCTCCTGCAGCTCCCGCTCGAATCCGGGCACCCGCCCGGCCAGGACGATGACCTGCAGGCGCGGATCGCCCGCCAGGTCGTCGATGGCGCGCTTCAGCGAAAGCGCGCCGACCCCGCCGGCCGTGACGAGAACGGTCTTCATGCCGTCCGTCCGCAACCCCAGCCCGGCCAGCACCTCCTCCCGTGAGCGGTACACGGAGAGGAGCGGATTGATGGGGAAGAGCGGGCCGCGGATCTTTTCCCGCTTCACGCCGAAACGCACCATCCTGCGCGCAGCCTCGTGGGTCGGGCTGAATACGCAGTCCACGTGCCTGTCCGCCCAGGCGCGGAACACCCGCACGATGTCCGTGACGAGCACGGCGACGAGGAATTTCCCGCCCCGCCGCTTCATGGCGCCGGCCAAAGGGGTGATGATGGAATTGTTGGCGATCACGATGTGCGGATCGTAGGCGTCGATGATCCGCTTGAGTGCGCGATACAGCTTGGCGGTGACGTAGGTCTTGTAAAAGTAAAACCCGACCCTGGTGTTGAGCAGAGGCACGAAGACATTGTAGAAAAACTCGAGGAAGCGGCTGGCGCTGATCCTGACGTAGAGCTCGGCCGAGTCGCGGAACGGCGGCACGCCCGCTTCCCTGAAAATATCGATGGCCTTCAGGCGGAACCGTTCGCCGTAGAGTTTCCGGAACGATTCGGAAATGGCGTTGGCGGCGGACAGGTGGCCGCCGCCCGCGTCCCCGATGATGATCATGACCCGATGTTGTTCAATCATATCGTCGTTCGTGAACCTTCTCATTTCCCCGCCCGCGGTTGCGCTTGCCAATCGTCGCGGAAACATCTATAGTCCTGGGCAGGCCGCCGGCAAACGTGAAGCCCGTCGGCGGTCCGCCGCGCCCCCCGCCGAACGCCGGAGGGAAAGCCTCGCACAGGAGCGACCGTGAAAAACCGACCGCAGACAGCCCCGCCCTCCTCTTTGAAAAAAATCGGCCGAATGATCGTCATTGTCGTCATCATCGGCCTCCTCGTCAATATCGCGCTCGCGTTCGGCTTCGGTTTCCGGAACACAAGCGAGGCCCTGCGGCGCGTGAGCTGGGAACACGTCCTCGTTCCCTTCGCGATCTATATCCTGATCTACGTCGTCGATTCCCTGCGCCTGGCCATCGTGCTCCGTCAATTCGGACGCCGCGTCCGGTTCGTCGACGCGTTCGTCAACAGCCTGATGGGGTATTTCCTCTCCTACCTGACGCCCATGGCCACGGGCGGGCAGCCCTTCCAGATCTACCACCTCAAGCGCATCGGGATCGACGCCAAGACGAGCACCAACGTCATCGTGTCCCGCTGGATCGAGTACCTCGTCTCGGCCGTCGTCCTCACCCTGGCGTTCTTTCCGCTCGTGCTTCCCCTCCTCACCGTCGCGAACGCCCAGACGACGTTTCTCATCATCGGATTTTCCGCGTCGGTGGCGGCGAGCGTCGTCGTCGTCATCCTCTTCATCCGTCCGGACTGGATCGGCCGAATCCTCAAGAGCCTGGAGCACAGCCCCCCGGGCCGGCTCGTCACCCGTCTCATCAAACGGGAAAACTGGGGGCGGGCGGCGCACGCCTGGTCGCGCGACCTCCGGGCCAACATCGCCTTTCTCTGGAAGGAAAAATTCTACATCGTCGCCCTCGACCTGGTCCTCGGCGTGCTCGTGCTGGGGCTCCAGGTGTTCTCCCTCACCTGGATTCTCGTCATGCTGCTCGGCGCCAAGCTCGCGTTCATCCAGGTGTTCGTCACGGTCCTCCTTCTGAATCTCGTCGTCTACTACATTCCCACCCCGGGCGCGAGCGGAGGTCTGGAGGGAGTCTACACGATGGTCTTCTCGCTCTATACGGGAGAGCCCCAGCTGTCCTTCGTCTCCGTCACCGTCTGGCGGTTCGCCACCTACTACCTGCAGATTTTTTTCGGTCTCGTCGTTTTCCTCGTCATGCGCCGCCGCGGCGGGCCGCTCGCGGAAGCCCGGGAGCGCTCCGCGGCGAAAAACGAGCGCGCCCCGGGCGGGCGCTCGTCCGACGAAACGAACCGCTGACCTCCGGTTGCCGACACGCCGGGGTCTCACGCCGGGTCGATCCGCGGATTGATTATTCTTCCTTGAACAGCTGAACGACTTCCTTGGGCGTAACGGCCGAGGTGAGAAGCCGGCAGAACGTCTCGGAACGCGTCATGCGCGCGATTTCCGCCAGGGCTTCAATGTGGGGTCCGGACTGGTCGGGCGCGGCGAGGATGAGGAAAAACACCTTTGACGGCTTGCCGTCGATGGCGCCGAAATCGACGCCCGTGAAGGAAATGCCGATCGCCAGGGTGAGGGACGGCACCTCCTCCGCCTTGGCGTGCGGCACGGCAATGCCCTTTTCGAGGCCGGTCGAACCGAGGTTCTCGCGCTTCAGCACCGCCTCGAGGATCCTGTCCTTGTCCTTCACCTTTCCCGCCTGAACAAGCACCGCGACAAGCTCCTCGATCGCCGCCCGCTTGGTCGCGGCCTCCATGGGAACCTTCACGACGTTTTCCGATATTAAATCGATCAGGGCCATACACACACCTTTCTCTCTTCCGTAATCGTTATTGCGATCGAACGCCCGGACCGCGGCGCGATTGACGCGCGCGTCGCGTCAGGCGAATTCGTCGTAGATTTTCCACACATGCTCTTCGTCCTTGACCATGAGCACCGAGCAACGGACATTTCGCATGGCGCGTTCCGTCTCATTGAAAAACTCGTCGCGCCGGCTGCGGATCTTCGAAATTTCCCCGATGACGAAGAGGTCGACCCCCCACGCCTCGATCTCGGATTTGATCTCCAAAAACGGCGTGCCGCGCTTCTTGACCGGCCGCAGGGTGACGCCCTTCTGCGCGGCCAGGTTCTTCACGTGATTGAGGTACCGCTCGGCGTCTTTCTCGATGTCGTGGGCGTATTCTTCCTGCTCCGACGTGAGAAAAATCCTCGATTTCACCAGATCGTCGAGAGCGCGCGTGTTGATGACGTATATCGCGGTGAGCTCCGCGCGCAGGGTCTTGGCGAGCACGACGGCGTACTGCGCGGCGGTCACCGATTCTTCCGAGCCGTCTATGTAGACGAGGATTTTTCTCACCGGGCTTTCCATACGCTACTCCTGGCGGGTCCGCGCCCGTTTCTTTTCCAGCCGGTTCTTGACCAGTTTCATCAGAATGAACATGTCGCGCTCGTTTTCCTCAAGACGGCTTTGGATGAACGCAACCGTTTTTCCCAGGTCGGGGATGGCGATTTTCTCCAGGGCGTTCACCTTGCGGATCGTCTTCTTGACCTCGCCGGCGAGGCGGATGACGGAGATCTTGAGCTCGGCCAGCCGTCCCATCACTTCGAGGGCCTGCTTGAAGTGGTCCAGGGCCGAATCGATCCAGAAGCTGGTGCCCTGCGGGCTGTAGTACGGCGGGTGTTCGCTGAAGGTGGTCTCCACCGCGGGCAGGGAGACGCCCATGACCTTGCGCTCGCGGACCTGTATCGAGCTCACGATATTGACGGCGCTCGCCAGACTGAAGACCCGGAGCTTGCCCATGCCCAGGACGGCGGATTCGAGCATGCGGTAAGCCTGGGAGAGGGCTTTGTCGACGCGCTCCTGGTGCTCGACCGTCTGGTCGACCATGTTCAGGAGCTCGATGACGAGGATGTTGCGTTTCTGGTCCAAGAGCTCGTAGCCGAGCTCGGCGAATTTCAGTTCCTGTTTGAGCTTGAGGAGATTCGTTTTCGTCGGCGCAATGGCGGGCACGTTTCGGCCTTTCTTCCGCGTTCAGTATAGGACATCGCCTTTGCGATTGTCCAGGATATCGCTTTCCCGTCATCCCTCGAACCGGGCGTCGAGCTCCTCTTCGCTCATGCGGTGCAGCTCCTCGCGCGGCAGCTTGCGCAGGCAATCCCACCCCATGTCGAGCGTCTGTTCGATGGTGCGGTCCTCGTCCGATTTCTGGGTGACGAACGACCGCTCGAAGAACTCGCCGAACTCCAGGTACTGGTGGTCGAGCGGGGTGAGCTCCTCCTCGCCGATGACCGAAGCCAGGTTGCGCACGTCCTTGACGTAACTGTAGGCGGCGAACAGCTGGCTCGCCAGGTGCGGGTGGTCGTCACGCGTCATTCCCCCGCCGATGCCGTCCTTCATGAGCCTGGAGAGCGACGGCAGGCCCGCCACCGGCGGGTAGATGCCGCGGGAATGCATCTCGCGCTCAAAGACGATCTGTCCCTCGGTGATGTACCCGGTGAGGTCGGGAATCGGGTGCGAGATGTCGTCGTTGGGCATGGTGAGGATGGGGAGCTGGGTGATCGACCCGGTGAATCCCTTGATCATGCCCGACCGCTCGTACAGCTCGGCCAGGTCGGAATAGAGATAGCCCGGGTAGCCTTTCCGCGACGGGATCTCGCCGCGGATGGTGGAGATCTCGCGGAGCGACTCGCAGTAATTGGACATGTCCGTGAGGATGACGAGCACGTGCATGTTGTGCTCGAAGGCGAGGTGCTCGGCCAGGGTGAGGGCCGTGCGCGGCGTAATGAGGCGCTCGATGGACGGGTCGTCGGCGAGCGAAAGGAAGAGGGCCACGTTCTCGAGCGTGCCCGTCTCCTCGAACGACTTGATGAAGAACTGGCTCACGTCGTGCTTGACGCCCATGGCGGCGAACACGACGGCGAACTCGCTCTTCCCGCCGCGGATCTTGGCCTGCCGCGCGATCTGGGCGGCGAGCTCGTTGTGGGGCAGGCCGTTCCCGGAGAAGATGGGAAGCTTCTGCCCGCGGATGAGCGTGTTCATGCCGTCGATGGCGGAAATGCCCGTCTGGATGAAGTCCTTCGGATAGGCGCGGGCCGTCGGGTTGATTGGTTTGCCGTTGACGTTGAGCTCGGCTTCGGCGAAGGGCGCGGGACCGCCGTCGATGGGCTCCCCCAGGCCGTTGAACACCCGGCCGAGCATCTTGGCGGACACGCCGAGCTCGAGCGGCTTGCCGCGGAAGCGCAGGCGCGTGCCGGGCAGAGTCAACCCTTGCGTCCCCTCGAACACCTGCACCACCACCGCCTCGTCCGAGGTGTCGAGCACCATGCCGAGGCGCAGGGCGCCCTGATCGTCGACGCATTCCACCAGCTCGCGGTACCCGACCGGGTGCGTCTTCTCGATGAAGATGAGGGGCCCGTCGATGCGGGCCACCCCGATGTATTCCTTTCCGGGCTGCAGCCGCTTTTCCGCGTCGTGCATTTTGGCGAGATCAGGCATAAAGTGACTCCACTTGGTCGAGCGCGCGCTCCAGGCGGGCCTGGAGCTTGTCGAACCGGTCCAGTTGATCGTTGGGAACGGTGAATTTCATCTTGACCACGTCGGCCAGCGCCTTCATGCGTTTGAGCTTCACCAGGGTGAGGCCGCGGCGGATGGCCTCGCGCCCGCGCCGCCAGTAGGTGAGGATGATGGCGAGCATCTTCATCTGCTTCTCGACGTTTGAAAAGCGATCGACGTCGTCGAAGGCGTTCTGCTGGAGGAAGGCGTTCTTGAACATGGTGCAGACTTCCAGGATGAAGCGTTGGCTGTCGGGCAAAGCGTCCGGTCCGACGAGCTTGACCACCTGGTTCAGGCGCACCTCGCGCTGGAGCAGGTCCATGATCTCCGTCCGGTCGGCCGCCCAGCTCGGGCCCACCCGCTGCTCCCACCAGGGAGTCACGTCCAAAAGGTATTCGGAGTAGCTTTCGAGCCAGGAGATGGCCGGGTAGTGCCGGGCGTTGGCCAGCTGCCGGTCGAGGCCCCAGAAACAGCGCACGAAGCGCTTCGTGTGCTGGGTCACCGGCTCCGAGAAATCGCCGCCGGGGGGGGACACCGCGCCGATGATGGAGACCGAGCCGTTGAGGCCCGCGAGCGTCTCCATGTTGCCGGCGCGCTCGTAGAATTCGGCCACGCGAGTCGGGAGGTAGGCCGGGAAGCCCTCTTCGGCCGGCATCTCCTCCATGCGTCCGGAGAGCTCGCGCAGGGCTTCGGCCCAGCGCGAAGTGGAATCGGCCATGACCGCCACGTGATAGCCCTGGTCGCGGAAATACTCGGCCAGGGTGACGCCGGTGTAGATGCTCGCTTCGCGCGCCGACACCGGCATGTTCGAGGTGTTGGCGATGAGGATGGTGCGCTCCATGAGGCTGCGCCCCGTGCGCGGGTCGATAAGCTTCGGGAACTCCACGAGCACGTCCGTCATCTCGTTGCCGCGCTCGCCGCAGCCGATGTAGACGATGATCTCGGCGTCGCACCACTTGGCGATGGCGTGCTGGGTCATCGTCTTGCCCGTGCCGAACCCGCCCGGGATGGCCACCGTGCCGCCCTTGGCCAGCGGGAAGAGCGTGTCGATGACGCGCTGCCCGGTGATGAGGGGCACCTCGGGGATGAGGCGGCGCCGGGCCGGCCGCTGGACGCGGATGGGCCAGCGCTGCAGCATGGCGAGCGGCTGTTTTGCGCCGCCCGTCTCCACCTCGGCTATTTTTTCTTCAATTGTGTAATCTCCCTCGCCCGCGAGCGAAACGAGCGTGCCGGACACGTTCGGCGGCACCATGACCCGGTGCGTCACGCGTTCGGTCTCGACCACGGCGCCGATCACCATGCCGCCCTCGACCGGGGTTCCCGGCTTGAGCGCGGCGGGCGTGAAGCGCCATTTCTTGTCGCGATTCAGGGCGGGCAGATCAATCCCTCGCTCGATGAACTGGTTCGAAATCTTGAGGATCTCCTCCAGCGGGCGCTGGATGCCGTCGTAGATCGTGCCGATGAGCCCCGGCCCGAGCTCGACGGAGAGAGGCATGCCCGAGCCGTAGATGTTCTCTCCCGGCGTCAGGCCGGTCGTATCCTCGTACACCTGGATGACCGCCCGGCCGCTCTCGAGCTTGATGATCTCCCCCACGATGCGCGTTTCACCCACGCGCACGAGCTCGAGCATCATGGCGTCCGTGACGCCGCCGGCGATGATGACCGGGCCGTTGATGCGTTTGATCTGGCCGATGATCCGTTCCTTCATTTTCACCTTCTCTTCGATAAACGCCGCGCGTTCACGACAGCTGCAGACGCTCGTAAATGAGCTTGCGAATGGCGCCCTGGTTCCTGAGGAGGCGCGTCCGGATTTGGTTGTTGTAGGCGGTCCGGCCGTCGGCGGAGCTCATGACGACTCCCTGCAGGAGAAGCGGCGCCGCCCCGCTCTTGGCGATGGTCACTTTCCGCAACACGAGCCCTTTCACCTTGTCCTGGGCCTCCTTGAGAAACGCCGCGTCGATCAGGCGGAGCTCGTCGGGGGAGGCGTTGACTTCCGTCTCGTCGGCGCCCAGGCCGATGGCCGCCTCGACGACCAGGCCGAGGAGCACTTTCCGGTATTCGGGGGATGAGACGCGCTCCGCCATCCTTGTCTCCACGCCCTCCAGGACGCGCCTGAACACCCGGTCGCGGGCGTGCAGCATGATCCGCTTGAGTTCGATGGCGAGCGCCGCCTTGAGGGTCTTTTCGACGGCCGCGGTCTGCGCGGCGGTCTGCGCGGCGGTATCGGCCGCGATCTCTTCGATCTGCCGCCGGTACCGCTTCCTGCGCTCCTCGATCGCGGCGGCCGCTTCCTCCCGGATGCGCCGGACTTCCTCCTCCACGTCGCGTTGTATGTCTTCTACCAACTGTGCCCGGCCGGATGAAATCTCTTCCATGCCCGTGCGCCCCCCCCTTATAATTTGATGCCGATGGCCTCATTGACCATGCCGCGGAGGTCCTTCTTGCCCTCCAGCGGGCCCAGCCGGTCCTGCACCTCCACGATGAGCGGAAACTTTTCCCTGAACAGGAACCGGTCGACGAGCGGCCGGATGAGTTCAGCCACGCGTTCGGTGATGATGAGGATCCCGTTTTGTTCGTTTTCGAGCGCCGCATGAAAGGCGCGTTCGGCCTGTTCGCGGTTCGTGACGGCCGCGCCGCGCACTCCAACGAGCCGGAACCCGAGGACGGCGTCCTCATCGCCGATGATGTAATAATTCACGTCCGACCTACACGCGACCGAGGATGAGAATGGCGACGATGAAGCCGAAGATGGCGAGACCTTCCGCCAACGCCACGAAGATGATGGCCTGGCCGGCGATTTCCGGCTTCTCGCCGATGGCGCCCATGGCCGCCGCGCCGACGTTGCCGACGGCGAGGCCGGCTCCGATCGCGCCGAAGCCGAAGGCGAGGGCCGCGGCGATGAAGGCGAATTTCGTCACTTCCGCTTTGACGCTTTCCGATTGCGCCGCCTGGCCGCTTTCCTGCGCGGAGCCGCCGGCCTTCTCCTGGGCGAACAAGCTCGGGACGTTCACCATGAAAATGACGGCCATCACGGTGACAGTGATGACGATGCTGGCGGTCAGCCTTCTTTTGAACTTCTTTTTCGCGTTTTCCATGTATCGAATCCTCCTTGGCGCGGTTCACGTCCCCTTGAGGGACACGGGCCGGTACGCTTCTCCAGACCCCTTGAAGTACTTTGAGAAAAATTCATAATAGTTCAACCGCAGGGATTGGATCCCGGCGGACAGACCTTCCAGAGCGATGACGAAAATATTACCCACGACGTAGACCGCCGCCCCGACCGCCGGAGCGCCCGCCTCATTGAGCATCTCCATGATTTTAGTGAAAGCGAGCATGAGGGCGACGTGCGCGACGCCGAGACCGGCGACGCGCATGAAGGAAAGGGTGTTGGAGAGATACCCCGAGAAAAACTCGAGGAGCTCGACGACCCATTCGAAGACGAAACGCAGGGGCGTCAAGGGCGTCAAGGGCAGCTCGGGGCGGTGGATCTTGCGCTCGACGAATTCCGCCACCGGTTTGCCGATGAAGAGAAGCGCCGGCAGCCCAAGAGCCAAAAGCAGCGCGGCGCCGTCGGGGAGGGCTTTGAAACCGCTCTGGGCGAAGCGGTAGACCGTATACACTCCGCCGAAGTACATCCAGCCGCCGATAATCCCAGTGCGCTCGAACACGAGCTTGACCCATTGACGGCTGCGGATGAGATTGATCCAGTTGAGGACCAGCCCGAGCGCAATGACCCCGATTCCGAAATACAGGGTGATGACGAGCATTTGGATGAGGCTTTGCACCGGGGAGCCGGGCGGCAGGCTGCCGGATGCGACGAGTTCGTCGAAATTGAACCAGAGCGTCGGAACGATCCCGGGGAGGCCGAAGAACGAGCCGAACGCGAAACCGCCGAGCACGGCGGCGCCGCCGCAATAGACGAGAAGCTTGACGAGTTCCTTCATGTTTTTCTTGAACTTGCCGAACAGCGCGCCAAGCAGTCCCGCGATGAACAGAACGAGCCCCTGTCCCACGTCCCCGAACATGAGGCCGAACATGACGAGGTAGAGAATCGCGACGATGGGAGTGGGATCGATGGTGCTGTACCGGGGAATCGAAAAATTGGTGACGAGCATCTGGAAGGGAGAGAGGAGCTTCGGGTTCTTGAGCTGGACGGGCACATTGACGCGCCGGCGCGTCTCCTTTTCCAGGCCCTCGGGGCTGCGCCACTCAAGATAAAAACTTCCCCCCGTGATGCGTCGGATTCCCTGTTCGACGGCCGACTGCCTGGCGGCGGGAACCCAGCCCGAGAAAAGAACGGTCCGCGAGGTGCGGCTGAAGTAGGACTGGATGCGGTAGTAGAGCTCGTTCAGTCTCAGGTTCTCCCAGAGATCGAGAAGGCGGTCGCGCTCGCCGGCGACGACGGCCTGCGATTCGGTATTGAGGGTTTCCTGCTCGGCGGAGAGGGCGGAGATCTTTTTTTCAACGGCGGCGGCGACCTCTTCCTTGGCGCCCAGCATCTCGGGGATCACCTCCGCCTCCTGGAATCCGTATTTCTCGAGCAGAGCGTCGACCTGCGCGTCATCGCGCTTCATGCTGATGACGAGAAGCGACGCGGCGTTCTCATCCTCTCTGAAGGTGAGCACGACCGAGGGAAAGGCGTCGATCTCGGCCTTGAAATCGCCGAGCCGCTCCGCGGCGAGGACGCCGATCTGGAAGTTGAGGAACGAGTACTGGGACCCGGCCTGGAGGCCGCTCTTCAGGTCTCCGAAGAGGAGCACTTGGCGCTTGATGTCCTCATGTTTCAAAATTTCCTGCTGGATCGCCTTCTGCCGCTCGCGGAATCCCTGGATCCGGTCCGCCAAGTCGTTGAGGGATTTTTCCGTCGCCTCCAGGTCCACCCGGCGCAAGCGGTCGAGATCGATCTGTTTCTGCACCCCGGGATAGACTTTCACGATACTCAGGAACGATTCGATGCGCTTGCGTATTTCCTGGAGACGGGCGGTGGAAACCGAGAGCACGACGCTGCTCACCTTCGCCTCAAGCCCGGTCTGCAGGTCCTGGAATTTCACGAAATGCAGGAGGCCGAGGGAGAGAAGTTCTTTGGTGAGCTCGTCGACGTGTTTATCCAGGACAATGGCTACCAGGTATTTCATGCGTGCGGTGAACATCATAGGCGGCTCTTGATTTCCTCGGGTTTGATGCCGTACTGCTTCGCATTGAGGATCGTCATGATCCTCCGTATTTCCGTCTTTTTAAGGATGAAATAGGCGAGGATGATCCCCACCGAGAAGGGGTAGCCCACCAGGAGCTTTCCCACCTCCCGCATCAGCACGTACTCCAGGATGCGCTCGATGAGGACAAGGCGGGCGGTCGCGTCCGCGCCCTGGTCCTTGAGCATGGCGCCGACGCCGCGATGTTTTTTCAGGAGGGTGTCGAACACTTCCCCCACACGATCCTGGTCGTAGGCCCGGGCGATGGCCTCCCTGTCCACCTCGAAGCCCGAGGGCAGCGCGTAGCGGAGCGCTTCGGCCAGCGGCAGCTTATAGAGCGTCTTGAAGCGGATCACCCAGTTGATGTTGAGGAGGTCGATTTCAACGCCGATGAGCCGATGGGCGATGCGGATGTCCCGGGTTCCAAGATTCTCGACCGTTTGTAAAAGTTCGGCGTAGTAATACTTGTCGAGCGCCATTTCAAAGGCGAAGATCGAATTCATTTTTTGGATATCCGGCAGGCATTCCCCGAATATCGCCCCGTACGGGGTTCCCGAAAGGGCTTCGCGCACGCCTGAGTAATCCCCGGCCGCGAGCAGCTGGTCGATCTGCAGGTCGTAATGGACGATCCCGCGGTACAGGTAGTCGATCGAATCCTCCACGTCGCGGCCGAGGACGGCGCGATCGAACCAGAGGCGGACGACGCGTTTCAAGTTCTCGACTTCATAATAGGTGGAGAGAGCCGAGCAGAAGGCGCGGGTCGTTCCTTCCACGCGGTTCTCCACGTCCTTGAAGATGCCGATTTCGGTCTTGTACAGCTCGAGCTCGGCGGTTTTCAGGTCTCCGGTCTGCGAATAGACGGCATCCAGGGGCGCATAAGCGGTGTTTTTTAAAAGCTGCATGGCGTCCAGCAGCGAATGGGCCCTGACGAGCGAATCGAAAAAATCGTCGGTGAGGAGCTTTGAAAGTCTGGTCCGAAGCTTGGCATTGATAAAGGAATATTTCTGGACCGCAAACGCCATTGACGCCTACACCTTTTCCTTCTCGTACTCGGGCGTGCTGATGAGCGCGATGACCGCTTCCAGAAGCTCATCGATTGCCTTCCGGTTGTCCGTCCACAACGTATCGGCCTTGGCGTGCGCCCGGCTCATGGCCCCGGCGTTTTCTTTTTGGAGCGCCGCGCGGGTTTTTTCAACCTCCATCAGGAGGCGTTGCCGCGATTTTTCCCGTTCCCCGTTCAACTCCGCCGCGCACTCAGCTTCCACGCGCGCCGCTTCCTGCTGCGTCTCCTCCCGGGCGGCGGAGATCGTCTCCTGGGCGGCCGCCTCCGCTTTCAGCAATTCGTCAATCACTTCCTGCATAGAAATTCATCCTGTCCCGATCGCTCCGTTCCCGTGAATGCGTCCTTATCGGATTTGACGTTACGCTCATTGCCGGAGTGCGTGCAAAAACCTACGGGAATAATCGTTTGTCCAACGAATTGATATATATAAAATGTATAACTGAATCGTTTGTGATCGTCAAGTGATGGAGGAACGGCGCCGGTCCGCCGGATCGGTCCGCGGGCGCGTGGCGAAGAATGGGGGCGCTCCTCCCCGTCCTCGCTCTCAGGCGACCCACGACGAATGGAGGAAGGCGCGACTGCGCGATGAAAGCGGGGTTGGTCGGGCCGGGAGTGAAGCCGGATATTTCCCTTCACCTTCAGGGGTTCGTGGGGGGCGAGGCGACGGGCGTTGCGGGCGCAGGCGTCGCCGCCGGGCTCGCCGACGGCGCGGACGTATCGCGCTTGAGCGGCTCGAAAAAACGCTGCCGGGCCGCCTGAGCCTCGGTGTCCTGCGTGATCTCGGCGCGCTCGGCGGTGCGGTTGACCAGGCCGACGATCAGGCAGATGATGAAAAATGCGGCGGCGAGAAATCCCGTGAAGCGGGTCAGCACATTGCCGGAACGGGAACCGAACGGCGTCGTCGAGCCGCCCCCGAAGATGCCGCCCAGGCTGTCGCCCTGCTCGTCCTGGACGAGGACGATGAGAATGAGCACCAGACAGAGAATAATGAACAGAATATAAAGAAAAATAACCATACTAAACTCCAGTCCCGGATAGTATCACGATCGGCCGGCTTGGACAATAGGCACGAACTGCTCGGCGCTGAGCGAGGCTCCGCCCACCAGGGCGCCGTCGATGTTCTCCTCGGCCATGAGTTCCTTGACGTTTCCGGGCTTCACCGATCCGCCGTATTGGATGACAAGCCGCTCGGCGACGCCGGGGTCGTAGATCTCGGCGATGAGACGGCGGATGAACACGTGGACGGCATTGGCGTCCTGCGGGGTGGCGTTCTTGCCCGTGCCGATGGCCCAGACCGGCTCGTATGCGATCACGACGCGTTTCAGTTCCTCGGCCGATACACCCTGCAGACCCTCTTTCACCTGCTGCTTCACCACTTTTTCGGTGACGCCCTTGTCGCGTTCCGACTCGGTCTCCCCGACGCAGAGAATGACGTCGCAGCCCTCGCTCAATGCGAGCTTGACCTTGCGGTTGACGAGCTCGTCGGTCTCCAGGTAGACGTGGCGGCGCTCCGAGTGTCCGAGGATGACGACGTTCACTCCGCATTCCTTGAGCATCGAAAGAGAGACTTCGCCCGTATGCGCGCCGGAAAGCTCGGGAGCGCAGTTCTGGGCGCCGAGTTGGATGTTCGATCCCTTCACCGTAGCGCCCACCGCCGCCAGGGCCGTGAACGGCGGCGCGATCATGATCCGCGCGCTCTCTCCCCCAAGCCTGTCAACGAGCTCCCGCGCGTAGGCGGTCGCCTCGGCGATCGTTTTGTGCATTTTCCAATTGCCGGCCATGAATTTCCGTCGCATCGTTTTTCCTTTTTTCCGATATGTCGGTTGATATAAATTGTAGAGACGCACGGCCGTGCGTCTCTACAATCGGATTTATGAAAATGCTCCCGGGGAGACCCCGGTTTATTTTTCCAGCGCCTTGATTCCCGGCAGGACCTTCCCCTCCAGGAATTCGAGCGACGCGCCGCCGCCCGTGGACACGTGGTCGATCTTGTCCTTCAGGCCGAACTGGTTGACGGCCGCGACCGAGTCGCCGCCGCCCACCACCGTGACGGCCGACGAACCGGCGACCGCCTGTGCGATCTCCAGGGTTCCTTGGGCGAAGGCCTTGAACTCGAACACGCCCATCGGTCCGTTCCAGACGACGTTTTTCGCGTTCGCGATCTTGTCCTTGCACAGCGCCAGGGTCTTCTGCCCGACGTCCATGGCGACCTTGCCCGCGGGCACCGCCCGGCCGTCCACCGGCTCGGGTTTGGCGTCTTCCTTGAACTCATCCGCCACCACATGGTCGACCGGCAGAATCACATCCACGCCTGCGGCGTTCGCCTTATCGAGGAATTCCTTGGCCGTCGGGATGAAATCGTTCTCCACCAACGACTTCCCGATTTCGATCCCCTGCGCCTTGAGGAACGTGTAGGCCATGCCGCCCCCGATAATGAAAGTCGTGGCCTTGGGCAGGAGCGATTCCAGGACGGCGATTTTCGTCGACACTTTGGCCCCGCCGATGATGGCCACGAACGGTTTTTCGGGGTTGGCCAGCAGGTCCCCGAAGAACTTCACTTCCTTCTCGATCAAAAATCCGGCGGCGGCCGGCAGCAGGTGCGCCAGCCCCTCGGTGGAGGCGTGCGCCCGGTGCGCGGTGCCGAAAGCGTCGTTGACGTAGACGTCGCCCATGGCCGAAAGCCGCTTGGCGAAGCCCGGGTCGTTGGCCGTCTCTTCCTTGTGGAAGCGCACGTTTTCGAGCATCAGCGCGTCTCCGGGCTTGAGGGCCTTGGCCATCGCCTCGGTCTCCGCCCCGACGCAATCCGGCGCCATTTTCACGGGCTTCTTCAGAAGCTCGGCGAGCCGGTCCGCCGTGATCTTCAGGCTGAACTCGGGCGCGGGGCCGCTCTTGGGCCGGCCCAGGTGGCTCATGAGCACGAGCGAGGCGCCCGGCTGCTCCAGGATATACGTGATGGTCGGCAGGGCCTCGCGGATGCGCGTGTCGTCGGTGATTTTTCCGTCCTTCACCGGCACGTTGAAATCGACGCGCATGAGCACGCGCTTGTTTTTAAGATCGATGTCCTTGACTGTTTTAACCGCCATGATCGCGCTCTCTTCGTTATATCAGTTTTTCCAGGAGGTCGACGACGCGGGTCGAATAACCCCACTCGTTGTCGTACCAGGAAACGACCTTCACGAACCCCTTGCCGATTTTCATGGTGAGCCTGGAATCGAGGATCGAGGAATGCGGGTTCTGCCTGATGTCGGCGGAAACGATCTCGTCCTCGCAATATTCGAGAATGCCTTCCATCTGACCCTTGGCCGCTTCCTGCATCGCCTTGTTGATCTCTTCGACCGAGGGGTCTTTCTCGAGCTTGACGGTGAGATCGACGACCGAGCCGGTGGGCGTGGGCACGCGCATGGCGAACCCGTGGAGCTTGCCCTGGAGCTCGGGGATGACCTCGCCGATGGCCTTGGCGGCGCCGGTGGAGGTCGGGATGATGGAAAGGCCGGCGGCGCGGGCGCGGCGCAGGTCGGAGTGCGGGAAATCGAGAATGACCTGGTCGTTGGTGTAGGAATGAACCGTGGTCATGAGGCCTTCCGTGATCTTGAAGCTGTCGTTGAGAACCTTGGCGATGGGCGCCAGGCAGTTGGTGGTGCAGGAGGCGTTGGAGACGATCTTGTCCTCCGGCTTGAGCATTTCGTCGTTCACGCCGATGACGATGGTCCGGTCGACTTTATCCTTGGCCGGCACGGTGAGGATGGCCTTTTTGGCGCCCGCCTCCAGGTGCCAGGCGACCTGTTCGCGTTTGCGGAACACGCCGGTGGACTCGACGACCACGTCCACGCCGAGGGCCTTCCAGGGCAGCTGCTTGGGATCCTTGACGGCCATGGCCTTGATCTTCTTCCCGTCGACGATGATGTTCTCGTCGTCGTAGGAGACCTTGTGCGGATACACGCCGTAAATCGAATCGTATTTTAAAAGATGGGCGAGCACCTGGTTGGCGGTGAGGTCGTTGACCGCGACGATTTCGATGTCATCCCTCTCATTGGCGATCTTGAAGACGTGGCGTCCGATTCTACCGAATCCGTTGATGGCTATTTTCATATTTCCCCCTTGTCAATGAATGGTATGCGGAAAAAAATTACGTGAGACAAATCGAATATAAGGAAAAGACCGGTATCTGTCAATTGATAATTTGGAAGGCCGCGGCGCGACCGGGCGTCCCCGTCACTGACGGCCGGGCTTCTCCCCGTCCATGCCCGCCGCCCGGGCTTTTTCGATGAGTTCGATCAGGCTTGAGATTTTCGAAGGCGGCGCTTCTCCCAGGTAAGAGATCTCGTCGGGCGCGAAACAAGCGGCCAGCCAGTCTTCCACCGGAAGCACGGCCCGCCAGCACTCCATGATCCGGGGACACGGCCGCCCCTCCCGCTCGGCGCGGCAATAGGCGAAGGTGAGGTCATGACCGAGGCGGCGGCAGCGGATTTCCCGGCCGTCGTACGATTCCATTCGCGTTTCATTTTTTCCATTTTCCGGCATGCTGTCACCCCGTAAAAAAAAGGGGCCGGATATTCCTCCGGCCCCATTGAAAGTCAACACATTACCATTTTCCGGTTTTCACGGCTTTGGGCTTGGGCAGTTTATCCAGTTCCCTGAGCGAAGGGCCGAATTCGCTGTCCGGAAGCGGATAGTCCCTCAACTTGCCCTGGAGGTAGTTATCGTAGCCGGCCAAATCCATGAGGCCGTGTCCGCTGAAATTGAAGAGGATCACTTTCTTTTTCCCCTCCTCTTTCGCCTTCTTGGCCTCCTGAACGGCGGCGGCGATGGCGTGGCTGGTCTCCGGCGCGGGGATGATCCCCTCGGTGCGGGCGAAGAGCACAGCCGCCGCGTAACACTCCAATTGACCGATGGCGCGCGGTTTCACCAGGCCTTCGACGATGGCCTGGCTCACCAGGGGCGCCATGCCGTGATAGCGCAGTCCGCCGGCGTGGATCGGGGGCGGCACGAAGTCGTGGCCCAGCGAGTGCATGGGAAGGAGCGGCGTCATCTTGGCGGTGTCGCCGTGGTCGTAGACGAACGGGCCCCTGGTCATGGTCGGACAGGATGAGGGCTCCACCGCGACGACCTCGATATTCGCACCGGCGATCTTGTCGGTCAAGAAGGGAAACGACAAACCCGCGAAATTACTGCCGCCGCCGGCGCAGGCGATGACGATGTCGGGCTTTTTCACGCCGATTTTCGCGAACTGCTTCTTCGTCTCCAGGCCGATGATCGTCTGGTGGAGCATGACATGGTTGAGTACGCTCCCCAACGCGTAGCGGCTCTTGCCCGTCGAATCGGTGACCGCCGCCTCGACAGCCTCGCTGATGGCGATGCCCAGGGAACCGGGGGTATCGGGGTGCTTGGCCAAAACGTCGCGGCCGGCCTTGGTCTCGGTCGAGGGGCTGGCCACGCAGTTGGCGCCCCAGGTCTGCATCATGATTTTGCGGAAAGGCTTCTGGTCGAAGCTGATGCGAACCATGTAGACCTTGCATTCCAGCCCGAAGAGCGCGCAGGCGAACGCCAAAGCGCTGCCCCACTGCCCGGCCCCTGTCTCGGTCGTGATCCGCTTGATCCCGAAGACCTTGTTGTAATAGGCCTGCGGCACGGCCGTGTTCGGCTTGTGGCTGCCCGGGGGAGAAAGGCTTTCGTTCTTGTAGTAGATTTCAGCCGGCGTATCCAGGGCCTTCTCCAACGAATACGCGCGATGGAGGGGCGACGGACGCCAGCGGGCCAAAATTTCAAGCACCGGCTCGGGGATGTCAATCCAGCGCTCCTGGCTCACCTCCTGTTCGATGATGTTCATGGGAAACACCGGGGCGAGCATGTCGGGAGAGATCGGCTTGCCGTCGGGCCCCAGGGGAGGCTGCATCGGCGACGGCAGATCGGCCGCCAGGTTGTACCATTGTCTCGGCATTTCGTCTTCGGTCAGATACACTTTGATCTGCATCATGCGCTCCTTTCTTCGCCGGGCGAGTGTCTGCTGTTCCCTGCCTCGGGCTGAGAGTTGAATTATACCCACAAAGCTGCGCTTTGTCGGGTATTTCCGATGATAACGATTTATCATACCGAGACTGAGCAAAGTCTCGGTATGATAAATCAAAAACTATTGAGTATAGAAGCGCCCTTCCTTCGGTCCCGAATTCAGGCTTTCCTCGATCACTCTTTTCAATGCCGATTTTTCTTTTTTCATTTCCCGCGAGCCGCGCGTGATCTTGCACAGGCTCACGCCGAGGTCTTCCGCGATCCTCCGCTGGCTTTTGCCGCGGCACAGGTCCTTGGAGAGCTTCCAGCGCAGCACGATCCGCTTCATCTCGCTCTTGGTCAGAAGCTGGCCCAGGAACCCCTCGATGAGCGACGGGTCCTTGATGCGCGCCAGCGCGCCCGCTATTTCAGCCAGTGACTTGTACATGTTTCTTTTTATAGAAACGAGTATGGAGGAAATTGTCAAGGGGCTGCACTTGCCGAAAGAGGACACGAAGCTCACGAAGAGGACGAAGCGCACGAAGGAGGGAGAAAAAGATAAGAAAAGGAAATGATACTATATGAAAAATTTTTCCCACTCCCGCCTTCATTTCCATTCTTCTCTTCCTTCGTGTTCTCCGTTTCCGGAGCCTGCCCCGAGCGCAGTCGAGGGGTGTCCTCTTATAACGGCTCAAAGAGTGCAGTTGCGACGGACAAGCTAATCTTCTATACTCACGGACATGGACCAGAATAAACCCCGACACGAGGACTTTGAGCTCCTCCAGACCCCTCTTACAGAGGAAGATTTCACCAACACCGACCCCTGGCGGGTGTTCCGTATTTTGGGGGAGTTCGTGCAGGGCTTCGACACGCTGTCCAAGCTCGGCGCGGCGGTGGCGATCTTCGGCTCGGCGCGGCTGCCGAAGGAGAACCGGTACTGGCAGGAGGCCGCCCTGACCGCGGAAATGCTTGCCCGTCGCGGGCTGTCGATCATCACGGGCGGCGGGCCGGGGATCATGGAGGCCGCCAATTTCGGCGCCTCAAAGGAAAAAGGAAAGTCGGTGGGCTGCAATATCGAGCTCCCCTTCGAGCAGAAGCCGAATCCCCACCAGGACATCTCCTTGAGCTTCCACTACTTTTTCGTGCGCAAAATGATGTTCGTGAAATACTCGCTCGGCTTCGTCATTTTCCCCGGCGGCTTCGGCACCCTCGACGAGCTCTTCGAGGCCCTCACCCTCACCCAGACCGACAAGATCGCGCACTTCCCCATCGCCCTGTACGGCCGCGAGTACTGGTCCGGGCTCCTCGACTGGATACGCACCGTCCAGCTCCCGGCCGGCTGTATCAGTGAATCAGATTTCGACCTCCTCAAAGTCACGGACTCGCCCGATGAGACGGTCGACTACATCATCACCGAGTGCAAGGCGCAGGGCTTCCTGAAGTGAAGGTCGTCGGTCGGCGCGAATGAAGAGAGGGAACCACGGACAATACGGATGGGACGGATGGCACGGATAAGAGAAGAAGGAGAACTAGGGGAGAGGGGGAACCACCGATTACATCGATGCTACGGATAAAGGGAGAGAAAAAAACGGTTGAGCATAAGAACAAAAATGAGAATTATCAATTTTCATTCTTTTCTTGCTGTCTTCTTAAAGTCTCTCGATAAGACTTTCTAAGTTTTTCAATCCGTTTCGCCGCATCGGGTTGGGGTAATATGCGTAACGTATAATCTCTTTTTGTGAGCAGCCGGAAATAAGAGTCTGTCGGAGCCAGGGGGCGTTCCTGGAATATCGACCAGCCGATATTCCAGGACATTTTTATTTTTTTGATAAAATACCGATAGTTTTCAAAATATGTGTTGACGACGATGTAGCTCGGTTGATCGATACTTTTACCCAGGCCTTGAAACACCTCCCTCTCGGTGAAATCGACGGTGATTTCACGATTTTTCGCCTCCAGCCGCCATGTCCCTTTCATTATGGACCCGGTTTCGTCCGCTGATCGGATTGAGATACAAATAAAATCGGTAAAAAAGTAATAATACGTCGGGTACATTGAGCCTTCCGTCATTAAAAAGCCTGAGGGCGTTGAAAAAGCGGGGTTTTTTACAAGTAATTGCTTGAAGTCGTTCATTCCCCGTAAAGCTATCCTTTTTTTCCTGTAATAAAAAACAATTCCCGATATACATGTATCATCATAACGGTTGCCCGGAAATACCTCGCCAATAACGAATTCAGCGCTTATTATTTTCACGGCCGGAAATGTAAATCGCTTTATCTCCATGCCGTCGGTCAAATCGTAATTAGTTTCTAGGAAATCCCCCTTGGACTTTGTCCGATAACCGAATACAAGTTTCTTTATCCTATTGTTTGACGCATACCATCGCTTGTCGTAAAACCCCGGCATGATGGCAACGCCGTCAACCCAAATTTCATCAAAGAAATCGATGCGGACGGATTCATACTTCCCCTCGCCCTCGACTCCTTCGTTCCAAGCCGTCTTCGGATCCCCGTCGAAAGCCATGACCGGATGATAACGAAAGACGTTGCCCTTTTCCGACGTCACAAAGCTCGAGGCCCACACTTCGGCCACCTCCACCGAGTACCGCTCGGCCGGGTCGTGTTTGGGCTGTGACGTGATTGTGAACACGGGGATCATCAATAGGACGAATATTGTGAGACGGACAAATCGTCTTTTCATCGCCTTCTCCTCATAACTTGAATTATATCATAGCGCGGCCTATCTGTTTATATTTTCCTCAACCCGTTTTTCCTTTCCTTTCTTCTCTGTGCTATCCAGCTTTCTTTTCGCCTGCTTTGTACTAAGCCCTCTTCCCCAGGCGGGCGAGACGCCCGCCCTCCAGTGTTTTCTCAGCAGCAGTTCCCCCTCCCTTTCCTTTTTTCCTTGTTTCTTGATTTCCTGGTTTCCTCAGCTTCCCCTCCTCCTTCATCGGCGCGATCGGTGGTTCCCCCTTCCTGGATTCCTGGATTCCTAAGCCTCCCCTCCTTTCTTATCCGTGTTATCTATTCCTATCCGTGTCATCCGTGGTTCGCCCTCCTCGTTTGCTGAACGGAAACCGTCCCCACAGCGACAGAATTTCCTTGACAGAAAGCCGCTTTTGGCAAATACTACCAGTATACAAAACCGGTCATTTTCCTCCCAAGTTTGGGCCTGATGCTTCACGAAAGTCGGTGTGCGGAACCGGAGTCCGGCCCGCGTGAGCGTCTCGCGTGCCGGTCTTCTCAGCGAAGAAGGGCGAAAGATGGCGGGGAAACCACATCTTCTCATCGTTGAAGACAATCTCGACCACCAGGAGTTTTTCTCCGACTCGCTGTCTCCCCACTACGACATGAGCTTCTCGGTGTCCCCGGAGGAGTGCCTTTCCTCGCTCCACGAGCGGGGCGTCGACCTCGTCATTCTCGACTACCGGCTCCAGGAGGAATTCACGGGCCTCGACCTCCTCCGCACCATCGCCCTCCGCTACCCCAGCCTGCCGGTCATCATCGTCACGGCCTACGGGGACGAGGAGGTGGCCGCCCAGGCCATCCGGGCCGGCGCGCGCGATTACGTCAAGAAGACCCTCGACCACACGTACATCAAGCGGATCGCCGACGACATCAGAGACATCCTCTCCGCCCCCCCCTCCTCCCCGGCCGAGGAAAAGGCGGACCTGATCGATTTTTTATCCCGTCACCGCGCCGTATTTCGGGAGGACTGGCGGAGGAAAATCGAGGCGCTGAAGATAAAAATCGACCCCCGCCTCGAGGTGGCCGTGGATCGGGAGGACAGGGAGAGCCTGTTCAACGCCTTCCTCGCCGACCTGGAGAACGAGAGCGCGGTGCTGTGCCTCGCCATTCTTAAAAAAATCATCTGGACGGGACCTTTTCGGGCCGGCTCGCTCCTCACCGCGGAAATCCTCAACACGTCCCTGAAGGAAACCGCCCGCGACCTCATCCTCACGCGTTACCGCGGCCCGTTCGACGGCCCGGTGCGCTTCATGAAGCGCGTCGGCGCGCTCATCGACGAAAACGACCTCGAGCTCAGCCGCGAGTACGAAAAGATCGTGGCTGAATCGACCGACAACCTCCTGCGCATGGAACGGGTCTCCACCAAGCTCCTCCTCATGCGCACCCTTCAGCATGAAATCCGCCAGCCGCTCACCTACATCTACAATTCAATCGAGCTCCTGCTGGCGGGCGAGTACCGCGACTCCATGCCGCACATGTTCTCCACGATCCTCGATCAGGTGAAAAAAATCGAAAACCTCCTCTACGAGCTGGAAAAGGACTCGGAAACCCCGGTCAAGGACTACTCCGACAAGCTTCCGATCTTCGACGTCTCTCCGGAAACAGGCCTTTCGCCCGACGGGACCGGGCCGCGGGCCGGCGGCGGTCTCGAGGGGGAACCGTAGCGTGGAAAAGAAGAGGATCCTCGTGGTCGAGGACGAAAAAATCCTTCTCGACCTCTACACCACCGTGCTCCTGCGCCAGGGACGCAATCTCGTATTCGACGTCGAGAAGGCGGAAAGCGCCGAGCAGGCCCTCGCCGCCGCCGGCCGGCGCGATTTCGATCTCGTCATCACCGATTACCACCTCCCCGGCGAGGACGGCATCACCCTCATCGGGAAGCTCAAGGCCGGCCACCCGGCGGCGGCCTTCATCCTGATCTCGGGCTACCTGTCGCAGGACGTCCAGAAATCCGCCTTCGCGGCCGGAGCCGACACGTGCCTGAAAAAGCCGTGCAGCATCGCCTCCATCCTCGAAACGGTTGAAAAGGCGCTGGCCCGCGAGGTGGTCGGGGCCCACGCTCCGACGGCTCCCGCTCCGATAACTCCCGACTCCTCCCCGGCGGAGCCGGAGCCCGCCCCGCCCGGCGCGGGCGAGGAACCCCTGCGGAGCTTCCTCGAGGATTTCGACGCGTGCGCGTTCTTCATCGACCGCTCCTTCAGGGTGCGCTCGGTGAACGCGCGCTTCGCCGAGGAATACGCGCCGCTCAAGGAATACTCGGGCTCCACCTGCCACGAGCTTCTCTACCGTTCCCCGGCGGTATGCCCGAGTTGCCCTTTCCACGAGCTGCGCGGGAAGCGGCTCCCCGGGCCGGTCCTCATCGATCGGAAGCTCGCGCTCGGGAGCGACGTCGTCGAGCGGATCGAACCCTGGCCGGAACAACCCGGCACGAACGGCTGCCGGGAGGGGATGGTGGTGAGCCTCATTCCCCGCCTGCCGGAAGCGGAAAAATCGGGAACCGCCGCGCCCGGCGGGAGGAGCGAGGGCAAAGACTTCTTCGTTCTGGCTCTGGACTCAGGCGGCCGCATCGTCTTCTCGGACGACCATTTCCCCCGCCTCCTCGGCCTTAAAAAAAGCGCCGTGCTCTCCCGTCCGATCACGGACTTCCTCTATTCGTACTTTCTCCAATACCTGGCCAAGCAGGAGCTTGATTTCGCCGGCTTCGCCGCGGTCCACGGCGATCGGCCGGCGACGCTCGATTTCGTCCCGGGCCGGAATGGATCGCGGCATCCTTTCATCTGCGAATTCATCCGCCGCGACGCGGGGTTCCCGGCGGCCTGGGAGCTCATGCTCGTCGGCATGGACATGGGCAGGCGGCTCGAGCTCTACCGCCTCATCGAATTCGAGCGCGAATCGCTCCATTCCCTGCGCTACGGGCAGTTCGATATGGTCATCACCATCGACAAGGACTGCCGCATCAAGACGATCAACAAAGCCTGCCTGGCCAAGCTCGACGCCAAGCACCGGGAACTGGCGGACACCGATTTCCGCATCCTCCTCACCCATCCCCGCGACCGGCAGTCGTTCACGCATGGGATAGCACAGGCACAGGCGATGAAGGACGTCTTCAACCTGCGCCTCGACCTTTCCTTCCGCGGCCGCTCCAACCCCGTGCTCGTCAATATCAGCGCGGTCAGGGACTCGTTCAACGACGAATTAGGCTACGTCCTCGTGCTCCGGGACATTGAACGCCAGCTCAAGATGGAGGCGACGCTCCGCCACGTGGAGCGCATGCAGGCCCTGGGCCAGCTCGCCGCGGGCACCGCCCACCAGATCAACAACTACACGAGCGCCATCATGGGATCGGGCGACATTCTCCAGGAAATCATCGACCGCGCCCTCGGCGACCGTCCGGGGGAGCGGGAGGACGCCCTCGGCACGCTCGCCATCATCCAGGAGAGCATCCAGAAGCTCACCGCGCTCACCAAGCACCTCACCGTCTTCGCCCGCGCCCAGCAGGCGCCCGTCATCTCGGCCGGCGACGTCAACCAGGTCGTGCGGGACACCCTGGCGCTCGTCGCCACCCACGTCACCAAAAAATCGGTGGCCCTCCAGACCGTGATCGAGGAGAAACTGCCCGCCGTGTATTTCTCTCCCCTGCACCTGGAGCAGGCGGTCCTGAACATCGTCATGAACGCCGTGGACGCGGTGGAGCGGCAGAAGGGCCGCGTCACCGTTTCCACCTTCCAGCTCCCCGGCTGGGTGTGCATTTCCGTGGCGGACAATGGCCCGGGCATTCCGGATGAGGTGCGCGACCGGATCTTCGAGGCCTTCGTCACCACCAAGCCGGCCGGGGTGGGCACGGGCCTCGGTCTCAACGTGGCCCGGGACGTGCTGGAATCGATCAAGGGAACGATCGAGGTCGATTCGAGCCCGGAGCGGGGAACGACCATGACGATCAAAATCCCGATTCTCGCCGAGGGGAAGGTGGTGGAGCGATGAAACGGCAGAAAGAGGTCGTCAATGAGCTCCTACTCGGGAAAAAGGACGAGTTCATCGGTGATTGGAAGGCCGCGGTCGACGAAGCGCTCCCCGCCTTCATCCGGACGAAGTACGTTTTCGGCCTCGACGATTTCCGGGAGCTCTTCGACGCGTACCTCGCCGACGGCCTTCCCGTCATCGAACCCGGCGCCGCCTCGGGCGTAACGGACATCATCAAGCGAAAAATCAACCAGGGATTCCCGCTGTCCATGATCGGGATCCTCAACGCCTATTTCATGGCCACCGCCCGCGCGCTCATCCGCGGCGTCTATCCCGACTCCTTCGACGCGCGCATGGAATACCTGGAAGACCTCTCCCAGCGTGTGCTCGAAAACGAGATCGTTCTCTCCCAGTACTACGAAGACTATGTCCGCGACCTCAATGAACGGCTCCGGGATCAGACGGGCGCCCTGGAGCGCCGGCACGCCTCGCTCCTCGAGTTCATCGACTGCTCGGCCCGCGAGCTTCAGTCCCCCCTCTGGAGCATCCTCGGCTTCACCGCCAAGCTGCAGCGCACCTACTACACCATTCTCCAGGAGGACGGGAAGCATTGCCTGAACCGCATCGCCGCCAACGTGGCGGAGATGCACCAGCTCATCACGGACATGAACGCCATGCTCCTCATCGAGGAGGAGACGATGAAGAGCGAATCGATCAATTTCAAGGACTTGGTCGATGCGACCCGGCAGCGCGTCCGCACGGAAGTGGACGCCGATTTCGAGGCGACCCTCGAAGGCGGCCCGGTCGTCCTCCGCGGCGAACCCGCGGTCCTCCGCGGCGACCGCGCCTACCTGTCCATGATGTTCTATCACCTGTTCAAGAACTCGGCCCAGTTCTCGAAGCCGGGGTCGCCGGGGCGCCTCCACGTCACCTGGCGCGCCTCGGGCGGCGCTCTTCATATCCTGCTCGAGGACGAGGGCATCGGCGTCGACCCGCGCTACCGGGAGCTCGTCTTCAAGCCGCTCGAGCGGCTCAAGGAGAAAAAGACCGACGGAACGGGGATGGGCCTGGCGTTCGTGCGCCGGATCGCGGCGGGCCACAAGGGGAGCGTCTCCCTCGACGATTCGGCCCACGGCGGAGTCGGAGTACACCTCATATTTCCACTTGCAATGATCGCCGTAATGGAATAGAACTAACCCATTGCGCCGGCGAACGATCCGCCATAAGTTGTCATATATGAAGTCCTGTTTAAAACCGATGCAATAACGGCAAAGGAGTCTATAAGTGGTAGACTACAGGCAGCTGGAGACGATCCTCCTCATCGAGGACAATGAGGACCACATCGAACACACGGTGGACGCACTGCGCGAGGGAGGCCTCGTCAACCAGATCAATGTCATCCGAGACGGAGAGCAAGCGCTCCAGTACATGAATCGGGAGGGCGAGTTCAAGGACCCCAAGAAGTCGCCCCGGCCCTGCCTCGTCCTGCTCGACGTAAAACTCCCCAAGATCGGCGGCTTCGAGGTTCTCGAGCGGTTGAAGACGGACGAGGACCTCAAGGTGATCCCGGTCATTCTCCTCACCACCACCGGCAACAAGGAGGACATTGAGCGCGGCGCCCGGCTGGGGGCCAATGACTACATCGTGAAGCCGGTGGAGTTCGACAACTTCATGCAGAAGGTGAAGGGCCTCGGCAAGTACTGGGCCCTGATCAGCAATCTCACCGGCCAATGAACCCTCTCGAGGCGCTCGGCGCCGGGCCGGAGTTTTCCGCGTACGCCCTTGACCTCATCCCGCAGGAGGCGGTCGTCATCGACCGCTCGTACACGATCCTCTGGCTCAACCGGGCCAAACGCCTCGCCCATCCCGATCTCGAAGCCGGCATGAAGTGCCACCGGGCGTTCGAGAACGACGCGCCCTGCCACTTCTGCCTGGCCGATCAGGCGCGTGAAATCGGCCAGTACGTCAGGAATCCCGTCTGCATTCTCACCGGGCCGCGCCGTAATGTTCCGCGCCACGTCAACATCACCATCGCCCCCCTCGCGGGCAGGCTCCGCGAAGGGACCGGCGCCGGGGACGAACCCCGCTTTCTCGAGCTGGTCGACAATGTCGAGGCCATCTACCAGAGCCACAGCGAGCTCGAACGCCTCAACCACGAATACGAAAACGTCATCTACGCGCTGTCCCACGACCTGCGCTCCCCGCTCATCTCCATCGAGGGCTTCCTGAACAAGATCGAGAAAATACTGGGGAAACCGCTGGCCGAGCCGATGGCGCACTCTCTCGACCGGATCCACGCCAACGTGAAGATCATGAACCAGCTCGTGAACGTGCTCCTCGACACCTCGCGCATCATCACCGGCATCCTCGATCTGCATGAAACCGATATGGAGAGGGTGGCGCACGAGGCGGCGGAGCGCTTCGCGGCCCAGGCCGCCGAGCAGGGGGCGCTGATCGAGGTAAACGGGGACTTCAAGGTCGAGACGTGCGACCGGGTGCGCATCTCCCAGGTGTACGCGAACCTCATCGGCAACGCGCTCAAACACTGCAGCCGGACAAAAGGACTCAAGATCGAACTGGGCGCGGGAAACGGCGTCTATTGGGTGAGGGACAACGGCCCCGGCATTCCCCGTGATTTCCAGGACGTGGTCTTCGAGCCCTTCAGCCAGGGGTCCAAACAGGTCAAGGAGAGCTTCGGCATGGGAATGAACATCGTCTTCAGGATCATGCAGAAGCACGAGGGAGAAATCTGGCTCGACTCGAATGAAGGCCGGGGCACGACGGTATTCTTCGCGTTCAAGTCCGCTCCACACCACTGAAATGAGGACCGCCTCGTGGACATTGATCATTTCCTGAAAAATAACGTGCCCCTTTTCGGCGGCCTCCCCGAGCGCGAAATCGCGTCCCTGGTCGGGGAGTCGACGGTCTCCACGTTCGAACAGAACGAGGCGGCGATCGAGTTCGGAGAGGAGGGTCATTTCGTCGGGGTCCTGCTCGAGGGACGCGCCGAGGTGTCGATTTACCAGGACGACGGCCGGAAACGGAAGATAGAGTCCCTGTCGCCGGGAATGATCTTCGGTGAGATGTCGCTCATGTCCGGCGAGCGGACGGTCGCGGACGTGACGGCCGTGACGCGCTGCAAGGCCCTCCTCGTCCCGCATACGATCCTCTCCTCGGTCCTCGTCTCCCATCCCGACATGGTGAAGACGATCTCCGACCTGATCGAGACCCGGCTCGAGGCCATCCGGCCCCGAGACCGGGAAAGCCTTCTCAAGAACGCGCTGCGCAAGAGCTCAGACCCGTACGGGCTCTCCTTGAAAAAACCGGGCCCCGCCTTGAAGGTCCTCGCCGTCTCATATTCCGGCGATGAGCTCGATTACGCGCTCCACGATACGGCGACCGGGAGGCGGATCGCGGCCGGGCATTTTCGGGATCTGCGTTCCGACCGGTGCCACCTTGAGCTTGAAGCGGGGGGACTGGAGAACCGTCTGCCGGTGCTGAAGAGGGAACTGTCCGAGGTGTTCGCCCTCCTCATCGGCACGCTTACCGCGAAGGACACGGGCGTGCTCCGCACCCCGCCCGAGATCGACGCCGTCGGCCACCACTTGATCTCGGGCGGGGACGTCTTCGGCGAGTCGGTGCTGGCGAGTAATGACGCGATCGGGCGGTTTGCGACGTTGAGCGACAACCTGCGGGAGTTGAACGCGCCCGGCCTGGCCGCCATCGAGGCGGCCCGAAGCGCGCTGCCCGGCGCCCAGCACGTGGCCGTCTTCGACTCGTCCTTCCACGCCACCCTGCCCCCGTACGCCTATCTCTACGCCCTGCCCTACGAGCTCTACAAGGACAAGGGCGTGAGGCGCTACGGTTTCCACGGTCTCGCGCACCAGTACGCCGCGCTCAAGGCGGCCCAGTGCCTCAACCGGCCCTACAACGAGCTCGAGATCGCCGTCTGCCACCTCGACCGCGAGGCCTCGGTCTGCGCCGTGGACCACGGCCGTTCGGCGGACGTGAGCGCCGGTTTCTCGCCAAGCGAGGGACTGGTCACCGGTACGTCCGTCGGCAGCCTCGATCCCGCCGTGCTCTTCTACCTGAGCGAGCAGGCCGGCTTCACCTGCAAAGAGGCGTCCATCCTGGTGCGGGAACAGGGCGGCCTGCGCGGCCTGGCCGGGCTCTCCGCCTCCTTGAGTGAGATCGAGGCGCACGCCGGGGGCGGACACCATCGGGCGCTCCTCGCCTACAAACTCTACTGCTACGCCATCCGCAAGAAGATAGGCGAGGCCCAGGCGGCCATGGGCGGCATCGACGTGCTCGTCTTCACGGGGGCCCACGGCCGCGCCTCGGCCGGCATCCGCAGTCTCGCCTGCCAGGGCCTGGGCTGCATGGGGATTGTGCTCGACGAGAAACGCAACGCCGCCCTCCTCGAGGCGGACGACGTGGCCGTGATTTCCCGTCCCGACTCCCCGGTGAAGGTGCTGGTGGTCAGGCCGAACCCGACCCTCATGATCGCCCGGGAGACCTTGCGGGCGCTCAAGACCGATTCGGCCTCCGGCATTCTCAAGAAGCAGGACACGCTGAGCGTTCCCATCGAGGTCTCCGCCCACCACGTCCACCTCTCCCCGGAGCATGTCGATGCGCTGTTCGGCCGGGGAGCCGAGCTCGAAGCCGAGCACGAGCTCTCCCAGCCCGGCCAGTTCGCCTGCAGGCAGAAGGTGACGCTCGCCGGTCCCAAGGGCTCCATCGAGCGGGTGCGCGTCCTGGGCCCGGCCCGCGACCGGACCCAGGTGGAGATCGCCATGACCGAGCAGTTCAAGCTCGGCGTCGAGCCGCCGGTGCGCGAGTCGGGCGACCTCGACGGCACGCCCGGCATCACCATCGAGGGCCCGGCGGGGAGCGTCGCGATCGACAGGGGCGTGATCTGCGCCCGCCGGCACATCCACCTGTCGCCGGCCGAGGCGCTTTCCTTCGGCCTCCACGACAAGGACGTGGTGCGCGTGCGCGTCTCGGGCGACCGCGAGCTCGTCTTCGGCGACGTGCTCGTGCGCGTCAGTCCGAAGTTCAAGCTCGCCATGCACATCGACACCGACGAAGCCAACGCCAGCCATTTAAAGACCGGAGACATCGGCTACATCGAAGGCATCCAGAGCCGGGAATAAAAAATACTCCATTCTTCAATCGACCTCATGATGGTACATCTCATCGCTTAAGGAAGAGGAAGTGGAATGGAGTCGGCGTTCGGATGAAAAGCGTTTGGCGTGCGCCGATTCGGGTTGGTATACGGTGCGAAGAAGGCTGTGGGCGGTTTTCAGGGGATTGCAGGTAATGAAATGAAGGCCGCATGGGAAACGGCTCCAGATTCTATATGGAAATACTTTCATCACATACGGAACAGAATATATTCGTTGAAAAAATCGGCCGTTTTATTAAAGTATTTCATGTCAACCAGGCTCCGCCCCTCGGTCTTCTACTCGACCAGTCCGAATGACTCGCGGCAAGAGCAGACGGCAATTGACGGCTTCCCTTGCTCATCAAAGGAACCACATCCTCGAATTCGGGCGCAGAATGGGCTACCATGATATATGGGATGCGTTCCCCAAACGCATACCGGGAATCTTGTTACGTTCGGGAGCAATGATGAGGACGATCATAGTTATATCCGCCATATTCTGCCTGGCCGCCATGGGCTGCGCGCTGCCGTCTCCGCCGGCCGCCCCGGGAACGATCTCGGTGGCGCCCGGCGACGGGCAGTTGTTCGTCTACTGGGCGCCCGTATCCGGCGCGACCTCCTACGACCTCGCGTACGGTACGGAGAACGACTCGTCCCAGGCATTGCCCTTCGGAGGAGCAACGGACGCGACCCACGCGCTCATCACCGGGCTCGCGAACGATACCGCGTATTACGTCTGGGTGAAGGCCGTCAACTCCGCGGGGACGAGCGGGTTCTCCGCGCCCGGCAGCGGGACTCCGCAGGCCGGAGCGAACGACAACCGCGTCATCGCGGCGGGCGCGGAGTTTTTCGTGGACGGTGAGCGTATCTGGATGAACGGATGCAACACGCCCTGGGACAACTGGAACGATTTCGGGGGAAGCTACGACCACTCGTTCTGGAACGACCATTACACGGCGCTTCACGAGAACGGCGTAAACGACAGCCGCGTCTGGATCACCTGTTCCGGAGAAGTGGGCATTATTATCGATACGAACGGTCACGTAAGCGGCGCGACCGCCGCCCACTGGACCGACCTGGACGATTTCTTCGCGACCGCGGAGAGCACGGGCGTCCGCGTGATGGCCACGCTCATGAGCTTCGATCACTTCAAGGACACGTACACGAAGTACCAGAATTGGCGGAACTGGATCAACTCGGACGCGAACATCGAGTCCTACATCACGAATTATCTCATTCCGTTCTGCACGCGCTACGGCGGTTACTCGAGCCTCTGGGCGATCGACCTGACGAACGAGCCCGACTGGGCGACGAACACCGAGGGCGGTACGATTGACTGGGCGCGCTTCCAGCAATTCTGGGCCAAAGCCTCGAAGGCGATCCACGAGAACAGCCGGATCCTCGTGACGGTGGGAATCGCCGTCATCAAATACAACAGCGATGCGGCGGGAAATGTTGAAAACAAGGTGAGTGACGCGGCGCTCCGCGCTCAACTGAACGATCTCAAAGTGCATCTCGATTTTTATTCGCCGCATTACTATCCGTGGATGGAACTGTGGTGGGAGATACCCTTTTATGTGACTCCGGCCGCGTACGGGATGGACACGAGCAAGCCCTGCCTCATCGGTGAAAACCCGGCCACGGGCTCGACCGGTCACACCCTCACCCAGGACTTCGAATCCGCGTTCGCGAACGGCTGGCAGGGCGTGCAGCCCTGGACTTCGAACGGGGTGGATGGAAACGGCGGGTTCGCCGAACTCACGCCCGCGACAAATGAGTTTTACACGAACCACCCGACCCTCGTCTTCCCTAATTGAGCATATTGTCGGGACGCACGGCCGTGCGTCCCGACAATCGGGGCTTCGCACGCTTTTACCCGATGCATCCGCCATCCCTTCCCCCTCCTGCAAACCATAGACAAACTGCACATACGGGTGTATGAAAACCGAAGGGGAAACAAGTGGGCATTTCACTCGAACAAAAAACGGTCTCGGCGATGATTCGCGTTTATTGCCGTGCGCGGCACCCGGCGACCGGTCGCTCCCCGTGCCCCGACTGCGTCGCGCTCGAAAAATACGCCCACCAGCGACTCCTGCAATGCCCGTTTCGGGAAGCGAAACCGGTCTGTTCGGACTGCACGGTTCATTGCTATTCGAAAACCATGCGTGAAAAGATCCGCGCCGTCATGCGCTTTGCGGGCCCGAGGATGATTCTGCGCCACCCCATGCTGGCCTTCGTCCATCTTTTCCGCAAAATCATATCCCGCGTGAGGTGACGGATCGCCGCGCCGCGAAGTACGCGCTTGCCCGCGGCGGGATGCGGCTGTATACTTTTACAAGTACGCCGTCCGCGGAGATGGAAGGAAAGGACACATGATTTTCGAAAACCGGCCGTTGTTTCAATTCCGGATTTTTCGCGTTCCGGTCAGGTTCTACGCTTCGGCCGCGCTCAACCTCGCCTTCGCGATCTTCTACCTGTCTTCCCCCCCGCTCATGCTCCTCGCCGTCGTATCGATTTTCGTCGTCATCATCGCCCATGAGCTCGGCCATGCCGCCGCCTGCGCTCTCCGTCGATGCCGGGTCCTTTCGATCGACGTCATGTTCGCGGGAGGGACGTGTTCCCACGACGCAGCCGGGTCCGAACGCGACGAGATCATCATCGCCTGGGGAGGCGTGGCCGGCCAGCTCGTCCTGGCGATCGCCGCGACGTCGTTCTACCTGCTCCTCGACGCGACCGTGTTTCCCGGAAACGAATCGGCCCGTGTCGTCTTCACCGTCATCACGTACCAGAACGTGCTCGCGGCCGTCTACAACCTGATCCCCCTGCCCGGCCTCGACGGCGCGCGCGCCTGGAGCTTCGTCACCCGCCGTCTCCGTCGTTCCCCTGAGGAAGATTTCAACTCCTCCCTGCGCCGCGTGAACCGGCCTCCGTCCCCGACGCGTCCGTTCAGGAAGCGCGAATCGGGGGTGAGCGCCGAGGCCAAGGAGTTCGCCGACCGGATGTTCGAAGATCTCAAACAAAAGCAGCGCGAGAATCCCGACGGGAATTGAGAGAAGGAAGGACGGCAGGCGCGTCAACGCCCCTTATTCCCACCGCACATTCGGTTTGCATCGGCGTCCGAAGCCGCATCGGATCAGCCTCCGCTGCCGATTACACTGCATTCCCCGGGCATTGTATCGACAAATTCCGATCGCCTCGAGACTCGCGCAGTCTATAATTGAATATCCTGGCTTCCGTGCGCTATAATTGCCATAACGATAAAATCAATAAAGGAGGACGAAATGTCGATGTTGAAGCTCCTGTCCGTGTGCCTGGCGGACGGCGGGGAAACCCCGTCGCTCCGGCACATGTCGCCCATCTACACCCAGACCAACCTGCATCCCGACGAAACGAGGGCCCGGCTCTACTCGGTGAACTTCCAGCAGGCGGGACTCATCCCGGCCGGCACCGAAGTCGTGTTCGCTTCCTTAAACGAGAAGCAGTTCTCGTTCATCGTCAAGGAAAAGGCCAGGACCTATTATTATCTCAACCACAAGCAGTCGAACGAGCCGTTCGAGTCCCACCTCCTGCGCTTCTTCGGACCCTCCTGGGACCCGGAGAAAATCACGCGCCTTCCTGACCAGGACCGGGAGGGAGTCCGCACGGGCAAGCCCGCCGTGGGCATGACGCGCGAGGGGATCATTCTCGCCATGGGCTGGCCGCCCAGGCTGGAGAACCCCGACCTGAAAGCCTCCCGCTGGCGCTATTGGCGGCACCGCTTCGACACGATCGCGATCGAGTTCGGCCCCGACGACACGGTGGTCAATATCTTCACATGATGAATTGTTTATAAAAACCGGCTTACTCGGGCCGGCGTACGGCGCACACCGTAGGAAGTGAAACAGGACATGACAAAAGATCCGCGCGACATGCTCAGCGACTGGTATACCCGCGACGACATCCGGGCGGTGGACGCCAAGTTCGAGGCGCAGAAGATCGCCTTCGCCCCCCTCGCCTTCCAGGCGGCCCGCGCCCTGCGCGGGACGGGCGTCCTCGAGCTCCTCTCCGGCGCGGGAGAATCGGGCGTGACCAAAGAGGCGATCGCCCGCGAGCTTTCATTAAGCGAATACGCGGCCGGCGTTCTCCTTGAGATGGGCCTTTCCATGGGCATCCTCAAGCTCCGGCCGGACAGCAGCCCCTGGCGCTATCTCCTGGGCAAGATCGGTTTCTTCCTCTGCCACGACGCCATGACGAACGCGAACATGGATTTCGCGAACGACGTCTGCTATCAGGGCGCCTTTCACCTGCCCGAGGCGCTCTCCTCCGGCAAGCCCGAGGGGCTCAAGGTCTTCGGCGATTGGCCCACCATCTACCGCGGCCTCACCTCGCTGCCGGAGCGCGCGCGGAAGAGCTGGTTCGCCTTCGACCACTTTTATTCGGACGGCGCCTTTCCCCAGGCGCTGGATATCGTGTTCTCCCGGCCGCGCCGGCACCTCCTGGACATCGGCGGAAACACGGCCCGGTGGGCGCTGGCCTGCGCCGGGCGCGATCCCGGGGTGCGGGTGACCATCGTCGACCTGCCGGGCCAGTCGGCCCTGGCGCTCCGAAACATCGCGGCGGCCGGAATGAGCGGGCGAATCTCAGTCCGCGAGGCCGACGTGCTCGACCCGTCCTCCGCGCTCCCGTCCGGAGCGGACGCGGTGTGGATGAGCCAGTTCCTCGACTGCTTCTCCCTGGAGGAGGTCACGTCCATCCTCTCCAAGGTGGCGTCCGCGGTGGACGCGGAGTGCGATGTGTTCGTCCTCGAGCCCCTCTGGGACAAGCAGCGCTTCCCGGCCGCCGCCTATTCCCTGCACGCCACGTCGCTCTACTTCGCCGCCATGGCCAACGGGAACAGCAAGATGTACGCCGCGGCGGAGCTTGAGCGCGCCGTCTGCCGGGCCGGGTTCACGATGAAGGCCGAATCGCACACCCTCGGGCCCAACGACTATTCCCTGCTGCGTTTCAGGAAAACGCGATGAGCGAGACCCGACTGTTCCTTCTCGGCCGGGCCGTCTGGGCGCCGGGTCTCGAAACCGCCGACGCGGCGGCGGCCTGGGCGCACGGAGAGACCGCCATAAAAAAAACGACCGACACCCCGCGCCTTGAGTTCCTGCCTCCCCTCTCCCGCCGCCGCTTGAGTCAGCTTTCCCGGATGGTGATCGAGGTGGGGCACCGGCTGACCTCAGGCGGCCCGTCCCTGCCGTGCGTTTTCGCCTCCCGCTACGGGGAGATTAACCGCCAGTACGCGATCAGCGCGAGCCTCCTCGACGCGGGAGAGGTCGGCCCGGCCGTGTTCAGCCTCTCCGTGTTCAACACGCCGGTCTACCTGCTCTCCATTGCCGAAAAAAACACCGCGGCCGGCTCGGCGCTCTGCGCGGGAGCCTACGGGCTGGCGGGAGCCTTTCTCGACGCGCTCGGCTTTCTCCGCCCCGGCTCACCGGATGTGGCCTGCCTCGTTCTGTTCGCGGACGAGGCGCTTCCCCCCGATTACCTCCCCCTGTTCGGCGTCTCGCCCGAGCCCTACGCTTTCGGGCTCGTGCTCTCCTCCCGACGGGACCCGTCCGCCCTTCCCTTGACGCTCACCATGTCCGAGGCGAAAAACGAGCCCGAGCCCGTTCACCCGCTCAAGCTCCTGCGCTGGCTCGAGACCGGAGCCGGGGGGAGCTTCGCGTTCGGAGCCCCGGGGATTGATCTCACGATTGAGGCGGGCGCGCCGTGCTGAGGATCTATCGGGCGATCCGGCTCGCCTGGCACGTCGCGGCCAAGATCTTCGCGTTCGGCTGCTTCGGGCTGGGGAGCCTGACGCTCGCCTTCACCGTCATTCCGGCGCTCTGGCTTTTCGTCCACCCCCGCGCCCGCTTTCGCCGGGTCGTCCGTGCAGTGGTGCGCGGTTCCTTCGCTTCCTTCGTCGTTCTCATGAGGGGGCTCAGGCTCATCGCCGTGTATACCGACGACCGCGCGCGCCTCGCGCGGGCCCGCCGGGCCATCATCTGCGCCAACCACCCGTCGCTCATCGACGTCGTGATCCTGACCGCCCTCGTGCCCCGGGCCGACTGCATCGTCAAGGCGCGCCTCTGGAAAAACCCGTTCATGATGAACATCGTGCGGAGCGTCTATATTCCCAACTCGCTCGACCCGGAAGAGACTTTCCGGGCCTGCAGACGCACGCTCGAGGAGGGAAACAACCTCATTATTTTCCCCGAGGGCACGCGCACCGCGAACCACGGGGATATCCGCCTCCAGCGCAACGCCGCCCACATCGCGCTTCGCACCGGGCGCCCGATCCTGCCCGTGCGCATCAAGGCCGATTCTCCCCGCGGCCTGCAAAAGGGCGACTCGGTCTTTGACACCCCCGCCTCGGGTCTCGTCCGCTTTTGGCTCGAAGTCCGCCCTCCGCTCGATCCGTCCGAGTACGCGGGCATCCCGGAACCCAGGGCCGCGCGAATGTTGACAAATAAATTGAAAGAAGCTATATTGGGTGCCGCAAAAAGCCAGCCGGACGGATGAAGAAGTTTGCGCCGGCACCTTGGAAGAATCCGATTTTCGCGTTACAATAACAGACAAAGGCGACACACATTCTTCGGGGGAGTCAGCGGCTCCGCCGAAGACTGCGGCTCCGCCGAAGCCTGCGGCTCCGCCGGTCCGTATGGCGGCGTGCAGCCGTCGGCATCTTCAATGACGAGGCGTGCGTGAACCCGCTCGAACAGGAAATAAAAACGATCATCATCGAGGCGCTCGCGCTCGAGGACGTCGCCCCGGACGACATCGATCCGGCGGCGCCGCTCTTCGGGGAAGGCCTCGGGCTCGATTCGATCGACGCCCTGGAGCTCGGGATCGCCATCAAGAAAAAATACAACGTCAACCTTTCGGCCGAAGACAAGGAAAACCGGAAGCATTTTTATTCCGTGCGAACGCTCGCGGAGTTCGTCGCCGCGCATACATCCTGACATTCGTCCTGGAGCATTCATGATCACCAAAGAGGAAATCTTCAAAAAGATCGCCGACGTCCTTCACGAGACGTTCGAAATCCCCCGGGAGAAAATCACCCCCGAGGCGCGGCTCTTCGAGGAGCTCGACCTCGACAGCATCGACGCGCTCGATCTCATCGTCAAGCTGCAGAATTACACCAAACGCCAGATCACGCCCGAAACCTTCAAGCAGGTGCGCACCGTGGATGATGTCGTCGCCGCCGTGTACGACATCGTCGCCGCAGACGCAGAGTCGGCCACGTGATGCGGGTCCCGGCGGCCCGCCCCTTCCGCCGGATGAAGCCGGGCTGATGAGCGAGCTTCTCACCTTTCAAACCATAGCCCCCGATTCCCGATCCCCTTGCCACCCCGTCTTCGCCGCCGCCGGCGGGCATCCCGCCCTCGACTGGGAAGACTTTTCCCGCGCCCTCGACGCCCTGGATGCGTCGCTCGCCGAACGTCCGGAAAAACGCTGGGCCCTCTCGATCGAAGACCACGCTCTCTTCGTCCTGGGCCTCGTCGCCTTACTTCAACGCGGGAAGGAAATCCACCTGCCGCCGCTCGTCCCGCCCGGCGGACCGCCTTCGGCGGGACCGTCCGCCGACGGCGAACCGCTTCCTCTCTTAAGCGATTCGGGCGCCGCGACCGTCCGGCTTTCCCTCGACCCGCAGTCCTCCGCTCCTTGCCGGGACGAATGGCCGCGTATCGACCCGGGAGCGGCGCGCGTCGTCTTCCATACCTCGGGCTCGACGGGCGCTCCCAAGCTCGTACCCAAAACCCTGATACAGGTCGAAAACGAGGTCGCCGTGCTCGCCTCGCTCTGGGGCGACTCTTTTCGCGGCGCGACCGTCTTCTCCACCGTCAGTCCCCTCCACTTCTACGGCTTTCTGTTCACCGCGGTCGTCCCTTTCGCGCTCGGCGCCGGGATTGCTCCCGAGCGCGTCCGCTTCCCCGAGGCGCTCGCGGGACTTTCCGGGCGGCGGACGGTCCTCGTCACGAGCCCGGCCTTCTTGAAGCGCCTGGACGAAACTCCCGGCGCCGCCGCCCCGCGGCCCGCGCCCGGGAAAATTTTCTCATCGGGCGGATTCCTGCCGGAGGCGGCCGCCCGAACGAGCCGGGACACGCTGGGCGCGCCGGTTCACGAGATTTACGGATCCACCGAAACCGGCGGCATCGCCTGGCGCGTCTCCCCGGGGAGCGCAACCTGGACGCTCTTCCCCGGCGTCGCCGCGAGCGGGATCGACGACGGGGGTTTCACCGTCGCCTCGTCCTACCTGCCCGCGCCCGGCGCCATGCGCATCGAGGACCGGATCGAGATCGTCGAAGACGGCGCCATCCGGCTTCTCGGCCGGACGGACTCGGTCGTGAAGGTCGAAGAGAAGCGGGTCGCGCTCAACGACGTGGAGAACAGGCTGTACGAGACGGGGCTCGTCGAGGACGCGGTCGTCCTGGCCTTCGAAGACGACCGCCAGTACCTGGCGGCGGCGGTGGCCCTCAATGCCGCCGGCCGCGAGCGCTTCCGCGGCGCGCCGAAGATCGAGATCAACCGTTTTTTCAGAGGGAGCCTGCGCGCCTTCTTCGACCCCGTCGTCATCCCCCGAAAATGGCGCTTTCCGGAATCCATCCCCCGCAATCCCCAGGGAAAAATCGACAGGGTTTCCGTCGGCGACCTTTTCACGCCGCGCTCCCGGGCGGGCGAGCCCTTGGACCGGGACGGGCAAAAGCCCGTGACGGAGCCCGTCGTGCACGCCCGGAGCGAGTCGCCGGGCGGGCTCGAACTCGTCTTGAGTTTCCCGGCGAACTACGTCCACTTCATCGGGCATTTCCCGGGGCTGCCGATCCTGCCCGCGGTGGCGCAGGTGGATTGGGCGATGAAGCTCGCGCGCGGCGCGTTCGGCCTGCCGTATAAAATGAAGGCGATCCCCCGCTTCAAGTGCGCCAAGGCGATTGTCCCGGACACGCGCGTCAGACTCGAGCTCTCCTGGAACGAGGCCGCCGCCCGGCTCGCCTTCACCTACTCGAACCCGGCCGACGGATCTCTTTATTCGCAGGGGAAGATTCTCCTCGAGGCTCAGTCGTGACCGGGACCGACTTCAACCCCTGCGCCGTCATCCCCGTCTACAACCACGGTTCGACCGCCGGCGGGGTGGTCGGGGCGCTGCGCGCGAGCGGTCTCCCCGTCATCCTGGTCGACGACGGGAGCGATGCGGCGACGAAGCGCATCCTTCAGGAGATCGCGGAGCACACCGAAGGCTGCCGTCTTTTCACCCTGCCCCGCAACCTCGGCAAGGGCGGCGCGGTCAGCCGCGGCCTCGAGGAGGCCTTTAACGCGGGTTTCACCCACGCCCTTCAGGCCGACGCCGACGGCCAGCACGATCTCGGCCGGGCCGGTGATTTCATCGAACAAGCGCGGTCGTCGCCCGAAGCGCTCGTCGGCGGCCGTCCGGTGTTCGACTCCTCGGTGCCCGCCTCCCGGCTCTCCGGGCGCCGCATCACCACCTTCTGGGTGCGCATCGAAACGCTTTCCCGCGACATTCCCGACGCCATGTGCGGCTTTCGCGTCTATCCCCTCAAGGCCTGCCACCGGCTTCTCGCCGGCCGGTCCTTGAGAAGACGGATGGAGTTCGATATCGAGATCCTGGTGCGCCTGTATTGGCGGAGAGTGCCGATGGTATTCTTGCCTCTCGCCGTCACCTATCCCGCGGGGGGCGTCTCCCATTTCAGGCTCTTCCGGGACAACCTCGCCATCGGCCTCATGCACGCCTGCCTTTTTTTCGAGATGCTCGCGCGCGCGCCGGGAATCCTCGTCCGCCGCTTCACGCGGCGCATCCTCGGCGGAGCCGAACGCGGAGGAAACGGTCATGGCGCACTGGTCTGACCAAAAGGAGATGATGGGCTGCATCTGGCAGATGCGGCTCATGTACCGACTCTCCCGCTCTTTACCCCCGGCCGCACTCTCCCTCATTCTCCGCGTCACCGTGCTGTTTTTTTACTTGTTCTCTTTCGAGGCGCGCCGGGTAAGCCTGAAGTTCTTGAGCGCGGTCGCCGCACTCGAGGGCCGTCCCGCGCCGCGTGTCCGCGACGTACTTCGCCATCTTTTCTGCTTCGCCCGGGTCCTGCTTGAAAAACTCGCCGCCTGGGCGGGCGACATCGGCGTCAAGGACATCGTTTTCGTCGGGCCGGACATCGAGCCCATTTGGGAACGGCTGGCGGCGCGCCGGGGCGCCGTCGTCCTCTGTTCGCACCTGGGCAACACAGAGATGCTGCGCGCCCTGGCGAGCCGCGAGGCGGGCGTGAGCCTGCCCGATTTCCGGATCAACTCCATCGTGGATTTCACGGGCACGAGCAAGTTCAACCGGCTCCTCCGCGAGATCAACCCCGATTCCATGATCAGACTCCACCACGCCTCGTCCGTCGGGCCGGAAACCGTCATCGAGCTCTCCCGGCGCATGGAGCAGGGCGAATTGGTGGTCATCGCCGCCGATCGAACCGCGGCCCGCAACCGGAGCCGGACCGGTCGGGTCTCCTTCCTCGGCCGGGAGGCGCGCTTCCCCCTGGGCGCCTTCGTGCTCGCGAGCCTCTTGGACGCGCCCGTCTACCACATGTTCGCCGTGCGCCGCGACGATCTCGATTTCCAAAGCCCCTATGAGTTCCACCTCCACCGCTCCCGTTTCTCCCTCGGCGGCTCCCGGAAGGAACGGATGGTGCAGGTGCAGGCTTTAATGGAGGAATATGTCGGCTTGCTTGAATCGCTCTGCCGCCGCCACCCGTATCAGTGGTATAACTTTTTCGACTTCTGGGCTTCACAGCCGGAAGAGAACCACGGATGAACACGGATGGGACGGATGACACGGATGAAGAGGAGAATAAAGCAGGAAAAGGAAAGGAAAAAAGCAAGATAGGAAAATAATTATTCTAGTGAAATTACACGAGAAAAAACCATCGCTTTGAAAAATATTTTACTTTCTTTCTTTTCCTCCCCTGCCTTTTTTCCTATCCGTGTCATCCGTCCTATCCGTGGCTATCCGTGGTTCCCCTTCTTCCGGAGCGATCCGCCAATGAAGGCTGGAAATTATTCCCCGGATATTCTATACTCCCTGAAAATCAGTTTTCTATCTCCGTCGCCAAAGGTTTCACCCATGCGCGAGACTCGGAAAACAGGAAATCCTGAAACGGGGAGCGATGGAAGATGCGTCCTCCCCTGGAAAAACGAAACGGAACGGACGACGGCATGAAAAAGATCATATTTGACGGCCACTCACTCGCGATCGAGGACGTCGAGGCGCTCGCCAAGAGAACGGCTTCCGCCTCGCTCTCCGCCGACCCCGCCTTCAGGAAAAAAATCGAAGCCGGGTCCGACTTCCTCGACGAAGCATTGCGCACGCACGGGAAAATCTACGGCGTCACGACCGGATACGGCGATTCCTGCGGCAAGGAAGTGCCGCGCGAACGTTACGGCGACCTGTCCCTGAAGCTCACGCGTTTCCACGGCTGCGGCCTCGGCCGGCACTTCGACGAGGAAACGACGCGGGCCATCGTGGCGACGCGCCTGCAGTCGCTGGTGCTGGGCTTTTCCGGCGTCAGCGTCGCGCTCCTCGAGGGCCTTGAGGGCCTGCTCGTCCACGACATCCTGCCCCTCATTCCCGAGGAGGGCTCGGTGGGGGCGAGCGGCGACCTCACCCCGCTCTCGTACGTGGCGGCCGTCATCGCCGGAGAGCGCGAGGTTCTCTACAAGGGCGGGAAACGTCCGGCCGCGGAGGTCCTGCGGGAGCTTCAACTCCCGCTCGTGAAACTCAGGCCCAAGGAGGGCCTGGCGATCATGAACGGCACGGCCGCCATGACCGCGGTCGCCTGCCTCGCCTTCAAGCGCGCGGAGTACCTCGCCGATCTCGCCTGCCGCATCACCGCCCTCGCATCCATCGCCCTCAAGGGCAACGCCTACCACTTCGACGAGCGCCTGTTCGCCGCCAAGCCCCACCCGGGCCAGAATCTGGCGGCGGCCCGCCTCCGCCGCGATCTGGACGTCCACGGCCGAAACGGTCAAATGCCGGAACGCATCCAGGACCCGTACTCGATCCGCTGCGCCCCGCACGTCGTGGGCGTATTCTACGACGCGGCCCCCCTCCTCCGTCAGTTGATCGAAAACGAGCTCAACAGCGCCAACGACAACCCGATCGTCGATCCGGCCAGCCGCTCCGTCCTCCACGGCGGGCATTTCTACGGCGGGCACATCGCCTTCGCCATGGACTCCCTGAAAAACGTCGTCGCCAATATCGCCGACCTGGTCGACCGGCAGATCGCCCTCCTCGTCGACGAAAAGTTCAACCGCGGCCTGCCCCCCAACCTCTCGGGAAGCGGCGACTACGCCTTGAACCACGGTCTGAAGGCGGTGCAGATCGGCGCCTCGGCCTGGACCGCGGAGGCGCTCAAAAACACCATGCCGGCCAGCGTCTTCTCGCGCTCGACCGAGTGCCACAACCAGGACAAGGTGAGCATGGGGACGATCGCCGCCCGCGACTGCGTGCGGGTGATCGAACTCACGGAGCAGGTGACGGCGGCGGGGCTCCTGGCCGCCGGCCAGGCGGTACGCCTGCGCCTGGCCGCGGGCGAGCTCGCAACCGGCACGCTCGCGCCGGTGAAGCCCACCCTCGACCGGCTCGACGCGGTCTCGCCCTTCCTCGAGGAGGACCGGCCGCTCGAAACGGAGCTGCGGGCGATGGTCGATCTCATCCGCCGCCGCGCCTGGGAGCTGGGCTATGAGCCGTGAGCTCCTGTCGGCCGAGGTGCGCCTGCGGGCCGAATTTTACGACGTCGATTCCCTCCGGGTTGTCTGGCACGGACACTATCTCAAGTACATGGAGAAGGCGCGCTGCGCGCTCATGGAGTCCATCGGCTTCAGCTACCCGGAGATGGCGGCCGCGGGCTACGCCTGGCCGATCGTGAGCCTGCGCGTCAAGTACTGCCGGCCGCTCGTGTACCGACAGGAGTTCGTCATCCGCGCTTCGCTCATCGAGTACGAAAACCGGATCCGCATCTCTTACCTCGTCCTCGATCCGGAGACGAAGGCCGTCATCAACCGGGCCGAAACCGTGCAGATGGCGTACGACCTCTCCTCCGGACGCGGGCTGCTCGTCTCGCCCGCCTGTCTGGTGGAGGCCGTACAGGCCGCGCTGCGCAAGGAAAAGGGAACCACCCTTCGACTACGCTCAGGGCAGGCTCCTGACAAGGATGGGAACGGATAACACGGATAAGGAAAAGACGAGGGAAAATAAACGGCCACCGGCAGAGCCGGTGGTTTTGCTTTGCGCCCCTAGAAGGGGCTGATTCGGTAAGAGAACGGAGGGGTGCCAGTCGGCTGATGCCACCGCCTTTCCACTCGTCACCTTACCTTTTCTTTCACCACCGTTGGCCGTTTGTTCCAAAAGAAGAGCCGGGCAGAGCCCGTCTCCCCACCAGCGAGTACGCTGGTGGACCACCGCCACAGGCGGTGGCTTTCTTCTGGAATAAAGAATCAAGGGAAAAAGGAAACCAAGATATGGAGAAAAAAGTTTAGACATCAGAAAATATTTTGAGAGGCCCTAATTAATCTTTCATTTTTCTTTTCCCTTTCCTCGTTTCCTCTTTTTCCCGGATTCCTGTTGAATTCCTTCTTCAAGCCGGCGACGCGTGCGTTTGGCCTTGAAATCGACGCCGATACCGTATACATTCGAAAGAAGATTTGCGGATTTCCGCACACCGAACGCCGAGTTTCATGACCAGACGATTTCCACGCCGCACGTCAAAAGATCTCATCGTCCCCGGAATTCCCGGCGGGGCCAAGGAGGCGGCACCGTGAGTTCCGGTTGTTTTCTCACGGACCTCGGGATTGTCTGCGCTCTGGGCTCGGGGAAGGATGCGGCGGCGGAAAATATTCTGGCCGGGAGCCGCGAGGGCCTGCGGCGGGTTGCGTCCCGGGCGGGCGAGTTCACCGTCGCCTCGGCGGAGCCGTCGCGCCGAACGGCCCTGCCGCCCCGCTGGCAAAACCGCCTCAACGGCCTCCTCGCCGACGCGGCCGACCAGATCCGTCCGGCCGTGGAGCGCCTGGCCGCCCGGTACGGCGCGCAGCGGGTCGCCGTCGTTCTGGGATCGACGGACAACGGCGCGGAGCAGTCCCAGGCCGCGCTTAAGACTTTTCGAGAAACGAAGGCCTTCCCGCCGGGCTATGAATTCGAACGGCAGGCAGCCCACTTCGGCTCCGATTTCCTCAAGGACTACCTGAAATTCAGCGGCTACTCCTGCAGCATCTCGACCGCCTGCACCTCGAGCGCCCGGGCCCTCGTCATGGCCCGCAACCTGCTCGCGGTCGGCGCCTGCGACGCGGCCGTGGCCGGGGGGGCGGACATCGTCTCCGAGGCCGTGCTCCTGGGCTTCCACTCCCTCGAGGCGGTCGACCGGGAACCGTGCAATCCCTTCAGCCGGAACCGCCGCGGCATCAACCTGGGGGAAGGGGCGGCCCTCTTCACGGTCGAGCGCGGGCCGGCCGGACATGAGTCCCTGCGGCTTTCCGGCTGCGGCGAATCCTCGGACGCCTTTCACGCGACCGCGCCCGAACCCGAGGGCCGCGGCGCCGAAGCCGCCATGCGCGCCGCCCTCGCGGAGGCCGGGCTTGAGCCCGGGGACGTCGATTACGTCAACCTGCACGGCACCGGCACCGAGCTCAACGACCGGATGGAGAGCAAGGCGACGCACCGGGTGTTCCCGGCCGGTCCGCCCTGCTCGAGCACCAAGACCATGGTCGGACACACCCTGGGCGCGGCCGGGGCGATGGAGCTCGCCTTCTGCTGGCTCGCCATGAACCGCCCGGGCGGGCGCTTCGCCCTGCCGCCCCACCTCTGGGACGGAGAGCCCGAGGAGGGAATCCCGAGGCTCAACCTCACGTCACTAGGCGCCGCGACCGGACGGCTCGACCACTGCATGAGCAACTCGTACGCCTTCGGGGGGTGTAACGTGAGCCTTATCATATCGAGGAGCTGAATTGTTATGCGCTTTCATTAGGAGGACACCCCTCGGCGGAGTTCATCCCGAGAGCAGTCGAGGGGCTCGGGGCAGGCTCCGAACGCAAAGGAATAGGAAAGAAAATGAGCCAGCAAAGTTCTAACTCTCAAATAAATTTTCGCCAAAATATATATAATCTTCCTGCTTCTCTCTTCTTCTCTTTCCTCTTCGTGTCCTTCGTGGTGCTTCTCCAGGCAAAAAAAGGAGATCCGTCATGACACGCCTTCCCCTTTCCAAACCGGAGCTTTTCGCATACACTCCGCACCAAGGTTTCATGCTTCTCCTCGACCGGCTGGAGGAGTATTCGACCGATCGCGAGTTTCTGCGGTCGACGGTCGACGTGACGGAGAACAGCGTCTTCTTCGACCGGGAGACGGGGATGATGCCGGTCTGGATCGCGTTCGAGTACATGGCCCAGAGCATCGGACTTCTCTCCGGCTTGAACTCGGTCGAGCGCGGCGGAAAACCGGAGATCGGCTTCATCATGGGAGTGAGGAATTTCGAGGCCTCCGCGGCCGGGTTCGCGCCCGGCGAGCGCGTCGACGTGTCGGTGCGGAGCGTCTACCGTGACGGGGACGTGGCCGTGTTCGAGGGCCGGGCCGAAGTGCGCGGAAACCTCGCGGCAAAAGGGATCGTCAACACCATCCAAGCGGGCGCCGATCTTCTGGCTAAAATGAAGAAGGATAGTCATGGCACACGATAAGCTATCAGTGCTCGTGACCGGAGCGAGCAAGGGCATCGGCCGGGCGATCGCGATCGCGGCCGGGAACGCCGGTTACGAGGTCGCCGTCCACTACCGGAGCGACGAGGCCGGCGCGCGGGAGACGCTCGGGCGGATCGTCTCCGGCGGCGGAGGCGGCCGGCTCCTGCGCTTCGACGTCACGGACCGCGAGGGATCCCGCGCGGCGCTCGAGGGCGACCTCGCCGCGCACGGCGTCTACTACGGGGTGGTCTGCAACGCGGGAACGGCCGCGGACAACGCCTTCCCCTCGATCACGGGCGAGGAATGGGACAAGGTAATCCGCACCAACCTGGACGGGTTCTACAACGTGCTCCTGCCCGTCATCATGCCGATGGTGCGCGCGAAAAGGCCGGGACGCATCGTCACCCTCGCCTCGGTCTCGGGGATCGTCGGAAACCGCGGGCAGGTGAACTACAGCGCCGCCAAGGCCGGGGTCATCGGCGCCACCAAGGCCCTGGCCGTGGAAATGGGCAAACGGGCGATCACGGTCAACTGCATCGCGCCGGGCGTGATCGAGACCGAGATGAGCTCGGAGGCGCCCTGGGAGCACATCCTCCCCACCGTGCCCCTGCGCCGCATGGGCAAGCCCGAGGAGGTGGCCGCCCTCGCCGTCTTCCTGCTCTCCGAAAGCGCCGCCTACATCACCCGGCAGGTGATTTCCGTCAACGGAGGAATGGTATGACGCGGCGCGTGGTCGTCACCGGCGGTTCGGCCATCACCCCCATCGGCCAGGGCTGGCCGGCCATCGAAAAGCGCCTCCGGGAAAAGCGGAGCGGCATCATCTACATGAGGGAATGGGAGCGCTTCGAGCGGCTCCACACGCGCCTGGCGGCCCCCGCCCTCTGGGAACAGCCCGACTACCCGCGCAAGAAGACGCGCGGCATGGGCAAGGTGGCGATGCTCGCCGTGCACGCGGCCGAGCTCGCCCTCCATTCGGCCGGGCTCATCGGCGCGCCGGCGCTCACCGGCGGAGAAGCGGGCGTGTCCTTCGGCTCGTCCACCGGCAACGTCGACTCGCTCCTCGACTTCTATTCCATGCTCACCGCCGACGACGTGCAGGGCATCACCGCCACCACCTACATCCGCTCCATGCCCCAGACCTGCGCGGTCAACATCGGCATCTTCTTCGGCCTGAACGGACGGCTCCTCACCACCAATACCGCCTGCACCGCCGGCAGCCTCTCCATCGGCCTGGGCTACGAGGCGATCAAGTTCGGCCGGCAGAAGGTGATGGTCTGCGGCGGGGCCGAGGAGCTGAGCCCGACGAGCTCCGCCGTCTTCGACACCCTCTACGCCACCAGCACCAAGAACTCCACGCCGCACCTCACCCCGGCCCCCTTCGACCGGGACAGGGACGGCCTGGTGATCGGCGAGGGGTCGGGCGCCCTCCTCCTCGAGGAGCTCGAACACGCCCGCGCGCGCGGCGCCGTCATTCACGCCGAGCTCGTCGGCTTCGGCACCAACACCGACGGCGACCACATCACCCAGCCCAACAAGGAGACCATGGAGGTCGCGCTGCGCCTGGCCTTGGAGGACGCGGCGCTCTCCCCCGACGCGATCGACGTCGTCAACGGCCACGGCACCGCCACCGGGCACGGCGACGTCGCCGAGAGCCACGCCACCCGGAATTGCTTCAACCGGGCGGTCCCGATCCACACCCAGAAGAGCTACATCGGCCACACCCTGGGCGCCTGCGGCGCGGTCGAGGCCTGGATGGCGATCAACATGATGAACGCGGGCTGGTTCGCCCCCAACCTGAACCTCAATCACGTCGATCCCGCCTGCGCCCCGCTCGACTACATCACGGGCGACGGCCGCGGGATGAAGGCGGCCTACGTCATGAGCAACAACTTCGCCTTCGGCGGGATCAACACCTCGCTCATCTTCAAGCGGTGGGAAGGGTAGGACGCCGATGGGGGAGAAATCAGAGGCGATTCACCCGCCGCGCCGACGGCCTGCAGTGCGTTCATAAAAAGGAATAGGATGCCGAAAACAGGCCCGGACAGCAATATGGCCCTGACGAACATAACGCCGTATTCGAATACATGGGTGCTGTCGATAAAGGCCCGGACGACGGCGTCGGCGCCGCACCGACAGACGGCCGTCAAGCCGAAACCCATGATAATGGAATAAAGCAAGGACTGTTTCATTATCATTCGGAAGCGGGTTCTGTTGTGCGCTCCATAGGCGTACCCGAGCAATGGTAGAATTCCCCGTACCGAATCCGCTTTGCGGCAGTACGGCAAACAAAATGATCTTGACGGCGACTCCCATGGCGGTCGGGACTCCCCGGCTCAATCCGCGCCGCACTTCATCGAAAAGAACTTGATTCCTTCTTCCGGGAATTTTCTCTTCAACGCGCGCACGGCGTTCTTCACCAAGCCCGCCTCCCGGTCGTCACAGTAGATAAGGAGGATGAAATTCTCCTCGGGCCAGATATTGCTTCCCATTTTTGGATAACTCCGGCCGATGCCGTGGACATTGTTGATCTTGCTGAATTTGAGGCCGTCCACCGCGCCGTCCAAGGACTGCACGACGTCTTCTTCCACTGAATTATTGGCGATGATTTCTATGCGCGTCATCGGTCACATCTCCCCTCCCGACATCTGTTTCAATAATGCCTCTTCCCGTTCCTTTTTCCGGTTGTTTTTGTGCCGGCGGTTGAAAACGGCGTACATCACCGGCGTCAGAAAAAGCGTCATCAGGGTGCTGACGACCATGCCGCCGACCACGGTCTGCCCGATGGGTTGCACCATCTCCGATCCCTGACCGGGAAAGAAGGCCATGGGCGCCATGCCGAGGATGGTGGTGAGGCTGGTCCCGAGAATGGGCCGCAACCGGTTTCCTCCCGCTTCCACACAGGCGTCGAAAATCGTCCGGCCCCGCTCCCGCAGCAGGTTGGTGTAGTCGACCAGGACGATCCCGTTATTGACGACGATGCCCACCAGAAGGACCAGACCCACCGCCGACATCATGCTGAAATTCGCGCCCAGCAGGGCGTACAACCAGACGACTCCGATGAACATGAGCGGTATTGAAAAAAAGACGATGAACGGATCAAGCAGCGACTCGAACAGGCTGGCCATGACCCCGAAGACGAGGATGACCGCCATGATGATGATGACGACCAGCAAGGTGCCGGATGATTGGATGTCCGCGATGTCGCCGCCGTAGTTGATGAAGACATCCTCATCCGACACGATCTCCCGCGCCACCAGGGATTTGATATCATCACCGGCGGACGTGGCCGCGTATCCGTCGGCGAGGCCGCCGGTGACATGCACTGTTCTCACTTCGTCTTCCCTTTTGATGGAAATGGGACCGGTGGATTCATTGAACAGGGCGACATCGGATATCCGCACCTGTTTCCCGGAGTTGTTCACGACGAATATATTGTTCAGATCGGGAACGGCTTCCCTGTCCTTGGCCTCAAGGATGACGAACACGTTCTTTTCATTTCCGTTTACCCGGTATTGGGTGGCGGTCGTTCCCCGTACGCAGGCATTGACTTCATAAGCGATCTTGTACGCGCTCACACCGAGGGAGTTGGCTCTTTCACGATCGATGGAGAGCAGGTATTGGGGCAGCCCATCCTCCAGATCGATGGCGGGTTCCGTGACGCGCGTCAGGTTTTGCTTGATGAGATCGCGGATTCGTTCCGCCGTTCGCTTGGCTTTGGCGAGGTCGTCCGATTGCACCAGCACGTCCACGGGATTGTTATTTCCGATGCGGCCCCGGCCCGCGCTGAATGAAAACACGGCGCCGGGAATATCGTTGAACCGGGCCCGCAGTTTCCTCTGGACCTCGAACATGCCGTCCTGTCGCCGCCCAGGTTCGGGCAGTACGATTTCAATTGAGCCTGTATAGCTCGAACCGCTTCCCATGAAGCCGCCGCCCCCCGCCGTGACAATGAGTTCTTTGTACCCCTTGATCTCGCTTTTCACGATTTCCTCAAACCGGTCCAGCACCTCCTCAGTCCGTTCCAACGTCGCGCCGACGGGCAACTCCGCCGAAACGGTGACCGAGTCCTCGCTCATCATGGGAAACATGTTGATTCCCATGGAGAGGAATCGAACGCCGGTCAGGACAAGGAGGACGGCGACCAGGATGACGATCAGCGCCTTGTTCCGCAATGCGAAGGTGAGGGCCTTTTTGTACCCGCGCTCCAGGGCCTGGAATGCGCTCTCGAAAAACATGTCCAGTTTCCCGAGCAGGGGAAGGCGGAGAGGTTTCTGTTTGCGCGAGTTAAGCGGCAGGAACTTGCTTGCCAGGACCGGCACCAGGGTGACGGCAATGACGAGGGAGGCGACGAGGGCGATGATGATGGTCAGGCCCAACTGCTCGAACAGCTGTCCGAGCATTTCCAGCCGGTTTTTGAAGATAATAATGGGGACAAAGACACAGATCGTGGTAACCGTCGAGGCCGTAATGGCGGTGATCATCTCCCTCGTCCCAAGCAGGGCGGCGGACTTGAGTTTGGTGCCCCGCTCCCGGTAGCGGAAGATATTTTCAACAATGACTATGGAGCAATCCACCACCATGCCCAGCGCCAGGACCAGGCCGGTCATGGTCATGATATTCAATGTCAGGTTGAAGAAATACATGAACATGACGGTGATGAGGATGGAGATGGGAATAGAAAGCCCGATGATGAGCGCGCTTTTCAGGTTTCTCAGGATCGGGAGGAGGACGAGCACGGCCAGAATGATCCCGATGACGAGCGACGTGTAGATGTTGTTGATCGTATTACGGACCATCTTGGTCGTATCGGAGATGACCTCCAGGGAGACGCCCGCGGGAAGCGTCCGGTTGATGTCTTCCAGCCGGCTTTTAACATTGTCGGCCACGCTCGCGCTGTTGGTGCCGCTTTCCTTCATGACGGCCAGGTAAAGGCCCGGCTGCCCGTTGATATAGACGGTATGGGACGCTTCTTCGTATCCCTCAAAGACCGAAGCGACGTCGCGCAGCCTGACCGTTCGGGCCGCGCCGTCGGAACCCGTCATGCTCGCCAAGATGGCGTCTTCAATATCAGCGAGGGCGCCGAACTGTCCGTCCGTGCGGATCGTATATGAGGTGCCGCCCACGTCGATCTCCCCCGCTCCCAGTTGCACGTTCTGCGCGGCGAGGGTGTCGGCGACCTGGCTGAGTGTCAGACCGTAGGCCTGGAGCCGGTTTTGGGAAACCTCGGCGCGGATGATCTTTTCGCGCCCCCCGCGGATACTCGTGGAGGAGACGCCGTCGATCCGCTCGATTTTCGATTCGATCATGTCCTCCACGATCACCCGGAGCTCGTCCAGGCTCCGGTTCCCCTTGACCACCAGGTTCATGATGGGCATGGAATTGGGATCCATCTTGAAAATCATGGGCGTGTCGGCGTCGTCGGGCAGCATGTCGCCGGCCGGCTCCAATGTGTCCCTGATGTCATTGGTGACCTTGTCCAGGTCGCTCCCGTAGGAGAACTCAAGCATTATAAAACTCGACCCCTCGCTTGAGGTCGAGGTCATGGAAACGAGTCCGCCCACGTTGGACAGCTGTGCCTCCAGCACCTTGGTGACGTTCTGTTCCATTTCCTCGGGGCCGGCGCCGGTGTAGGAAGCACGCACGACGATCATGGGGATTTCCGTGTCCGGAAACAGGTTGATCGCGATATGCGGCAAAAGATAGAGGGCCATGCCCACGAGGATGGCGAAGATGACGACGACGGTCGTCGGGCGGTTGATGATCTTGGCGGACAGACTCATGCTTGATTTCCTTTATTCAGCGACCCGGACGGTCGCGCCGTCGGCCAGAACGTTCTGTCCCCGCTGTACGACGCGATCTCCCGGGGCCAGTCCCGAAACGATCTCCACGAAGCCATCGGACGACATCCCCGTCTTCACCTCACGCGCGCGCGCGATGTTGTCGTCACCGACCACGAAAACACCTGTCGCGCCGGAGGACGTGACCAGGCACTCCCTGGGAACGGCGAGGACCCGTTCCCGGCGCAGGGTGACAAGTTTGACGGCCGCGAACATACCGGACTGTATCCGCGCGTCGGGCGGGTCAACCGTCAACCGGATCTCGAGCGTGCGGGAGGCGCGGTCAAGGACCGGGCTCTTCTCCGCCACGCGGGCGGAGAACGGGACACCGGGATAGGCCTCCAGGGATACCGAGGCTTTCTGCCCGACGCCCACCCGCGCCACGTACCGTTCCCCTATAAAGCAGCGGATCATAAGACGTCCCAAATCGCCCACGACGGCAACCGCCGTCTGGGTGCCCACCGTGGAGCCGATATCGGCCGGAAGTTCGGTAATGGTTCCCGCGATCGGGGCGCGGACGCCATTGAGAGTGTAGACCGATCCGGGTTTGGACGGGTCGACGTCTGCGATCACCTGCCCCTTGGCCACCGCCTCACCCAGGGAAACCCGCAGGCGCACGAGTTTGCCCGCTATGTCGGGATAAACGTCGACGCTGTTCCGGGAGACGATGTCGCCGTTCGTTTTAATGTATTCCTCCAGGGACGTCTTCTTGACCGTGAGGACTTGGACGGACACGGTCGGGATTTCGGGCGGCCCGCCCGCGGCGGGATCGAACGGGGCGGCTCCCTGCGGTCCACCCTCTCCCGGTACGCCCTGCGCCGGGCCGCGCGGATTCCCGGCCGCGGATCTCCCTCCCCCGGAGATGCCGGGGATCAAACTGACAAGGATCAACGCCGTGCCGACGGCGATGATCGCTATCAGGATGATTCTGGCCGATACGCCGGATGCTTTCTTGTTTTTCTCCTTGTCGGTCATGCCGTTTACTCCTCCGTCAACTCTTCCAGGGTCCTGTCAAAAAAGGCTTCCAGCTCGATGAGCGTGGACAGGTAATTGTATCCCGCCACCAGGTAATCCTGGCGGGCGCTTAATAATTCCTGCTGAGCATTGGCCACGGCCAGCAATTCCGATGTCCCGCTTTTGTAAGTTTCCTCCGTCAGGACGAAGGTCTTTTCCGCCAACTCCGAATTCAGGGCCGACAGCTCGATTTTTTCCCGATACGCCTCCAGGCGCATAAACAGGACGTCGACGGTGTTCATCGAACTCGTTCTGAGCCGCTGCAACTCAAGACGCGCCCGGGCGACGGCGTCGTCCGCCTTCTGAACGGCGACGCTCTTTTGGGAATCGGGGATGAATCCGTCCAGGGGAAAGGTCAACGAAACGCCGAAGGCGCCCGCGTCCCAGGACGCCCCGTTCCACGGGTCGGCGACCGTCGTTCCCCATGACCCGTACAGGGTAAGGGTCGGCGTCAGGTTGCCGCAGACGGCGGCGTCCTTGGCGGTTTCCATCCGCCGCAACTCGTTTCGCTTTAATCGCAGGTCGGGGATGGAATCCAGCCACCGCGCGACGATCTTATCGCGATCCAATGTCAGAAAATCGGTCTGAAGCGAGCCGACAGGTTCAATGTTCGTCGCGCCCTCCAGGCCGATCATTTCCTTCAAGTCGAGCAACGCCGTCCGGTAATCCAGTACGGCCTGCGTATAGGCCGGTTTCCGGCCCTCCCAATTGACCCGGGCGGTGAACACGTCCAGCTCCGGCGCGAGTCCGTTGTCGAAATTGGCCCGCGCTTTCTGGTACCGTTTGCCGGCCAGGTCCATATTTTCCTTCTTGATGCGCGCGTCTTCCTTCAGAGCGAGTATCTTGAAAAACAGTTTCCTGACGTTGCGTGCCAGGCCGTTCCGGGCGGTCGTATAGCCGATATGGGCCGCCTCGTAGGCCAGCTTCGTCTGTTCGAGCGCCGGGACGACACCGGCGTTCAAGGAGAACGTCGCCCCGAGGGAAACTTCCAGGCGCCAGTGATCCGCGGTCGCCGAGGCCTCCGGAGAGGCGAGCACCTCCCCGGAGGCGGCCAGGGAGGCGGCGAGGTCAATGGAGGGCAGGAAGTTATTCCAGGAGGCGCGCACGTTCCGCGACGCGTCATTCAGGGTAATCTCCGTCTCCTTGAGGGAGATATTGTTTGTAAGCGCCAGCGCGACGGCAGTGTCCACATCCAACGTCATGGATTTGCCGCCCGGCGTGGCATCGTCTGCCGTCAAGACGGCCCATCCGCATCCCAAGAGCCATAACAACAAGAGCGTCCTTTTCATCGATTTCATCCGACTCCTTTTCAAGCGACTACGATGCCGGGCGGTTTCGCCGGTTCGAGGTCGCCGTCAATATGACGGCCACGTGCCACGAAAAATACGCCACAGCCGCCGTCGGCGGGAAGTGTAGAAAGATAGAAAATTGACCAACGGATCCCCATGACTTTCGTCACGTCCGTCAGCCGGAATTTCGTGACTTCCGCACTATTGTCATTCAACTAAAAAAGATTACATTGAATCACTATGGTTCCCGATGGTGATAAAAGGAATTCACTTCAGAACCGGTCCCGACTCCTCTTTATACTGTTTTCATTGTGCATTTTCGTTCCCATGCCGTTATCCGCCATCTTCATACCCCGTCACGGGGAACCGCAAGGAATCCATAACCCGGCCCTGCTGCTGGGAATCATCCTGGTATACATCGTGCTGGAAACCGTTGAATTCGCCAGATTCCGTTATGCGTCCGGGAAAACCCCGCTTGTCGTTTTCTTCATCATCCGGCTCGGCCTTTGGCTGGGACTGGTTATTTTTTATCGTGTCTCGGAAGCGGTTGTCCTGAACGTCATCCTGACGCCGCTTATCAGTTATTACGCCTACTTTTGCCTGCCGAAAGTGGTCAATCTCTCATTCTGCGGATTACTTGTTTTCCACGAGGTGTTTATCAGTTTTTTAGTCCCGACTGATTTTCCCGACAAGCTCGGCGGGCTTTCCATCGGCATATTGTTTTTCGTGGTTAAAATCGTTTTCATCATGTTTTTCCAGATATACGCCCGTCTCTGGGAACGGGACAGGAAAATCCAGGCCGCCAATGCCTCCCTGATGGCGGACTTGCGGAACTCCCACACGCAACTGAAACGCTATGCGGAACGGATCGCCGATACGGTGGCGCTGGAGGAACGCAACCGCATCGCGCGCGATATTCACGACAGCTTGGGACATTCGCTGGCGGCAATCAACATCCAACTGTCAAAGGCGGAGGCTTTTTTCGAGCGTGACGGGCGGGAGTCGCGGCAGGCCCTGTTTGCCGCCAAGCAAGCCGCTGTTGAAGCCATCGAGGACGTCCGTCAATCGCTCCAGGCCCTGAACCGCAAGGATGATATTCCCTTGCTGGCCGCCATTGAAAAAATCGTCGCCCGGATCGACCGTGACGCGTACGATGTCACGTTTTCCCGCACCGGCGCACCCGAAGGGGTCAATTACTCGGTCCTTATGATCGCCTATCGCGTGATACAGGAGGGCGTCACCAACATTTACAAGCACGCCCGGGCAAGGCGCATCGATATAGCCATGGATTTCGGCCCCGAGGAGGTGACTGTCAGAGTGAAGGATGACGGCGCCGGTTTTACCGCGGAGACGGCCGCTTCAATGTCCCCGACTGTCGGGATCGGATTCGGCCTGAATAGCTTGCGGGAACGTTTGGAACTGGTTCGGGGACGATTACTGGTGACAAGCGCGCCGGGAAAAGGCGCCGAAATCCTGGCGACTGCGCCCCGGAATCCGCTCGCTCTTGTAGAGAAAAAAACGGATGGGTGATATCAAGGTATTGGTCGTCGACGACCAGAGACTGATTCGTGAAGGGATCTCATCCCTTTTGAACATACAGCACGGGCTGAAGGTGGTCGGGACGGCCGGCAATGGCAGAGACGCGCTTGAAGCGGTCGAACGCACCGACCCCGACGTCATACTTATGGATATCCGCATGCCGGTCATGGACGGGATTACGGCCGCCCGTGAAATCATTCAACGCGGGTGTAATTGTCAAGTCATCATGCTCACCACCTTCGACGACGATGAATACATCGTCAGATCCCTGCAGGCCGGGGCGGTCGGATACCTCCTAAAAGATATCCCTCCCGACGATCTGGCCGGCGCCGTCAGGATGGCTCACCAGGGGATCTATCAAATGTCTCCGGGGGTGACCGGCCGTTTGGTCGGCCGTCTCAAACCCGGAGCGCCGGAGGAAGGCCCCATACGGAAACAGGCGGACGAGTTGCTGGCGGGATTGTCGGAGAGGGAGCGTGATGTCCTGAAACAGATTTCAAAAGGATTGACCAACCGGGAGATCGCCGATGTTCTTTGCATCAGCGAAGGGACCGTAAAAAATCACGTTTCCAACATCCTGACCGCGCTCAACCTGCGCGACAGAACCCAGGCGGCGCTGTTTGTAATAAAGAATGGACTTTTTTCTTGATTCGCCGAACGGCTGGTCGGCGAGGAGCCGGCGGCGGAGAACGAGTGAGTACGGGAGAGCGAGGCGCGAGAATCGGCACGCGGACCCTGATGGGGGAGTGCGGGGATAATGATTCGGGCGCACGCGAAAATCGCGCGCGCACACGCTGATGAAGAAGAGCAAATAAACACAGGGTTTAGCAGAGAAGAAGAGGCAAACGAAAAACGTCATTGCGAGGGCATTGCCAGTCAAGCGCCATTGACTTTTCAGGAGCCCGCGGCAATCTCTTGACAATATGATTTTATAATAAACTCCCGGGTATTTAAAAATTGCCCTGGCGCCGCGATAGTATTGCCAAGGAATAACAGAAAGCCATTCTTTGTCGGTGTCGCCCTCATTGTCCTTCCGCCCGCCGTTCCGCGCCGCGCCGTAGACGCTTTCCTCAACTACTCATGATTGTCCGTTCATGCAAGACCTCCGGTCAATAGTCCGGTTTCCCCGGCTTCCCTTCCTCATCCGCGGTTCCCCCCCCGCCAAGAAAAGTTCTTGACAATTCCCGCCCCCCGGTGCGAAACTGACGCATCACATGAAAACGTCGGCCGCATCCCAAAAACACGAATCCGATACAACCCTCCCTCCGCGCGCGGCAAAGCGCCGGGCGCGCATGCGATTCATCCCCGTTGATTCGACGCGACGACTCGATCCCCTCCCCCTCTCCCGGCTCATTCCGACGTTCGCTCATGACTCTCCTTCCGGCGCGGGGTGAGGATTGTCGTCCGCTGACGCGGGCCGTGTTTTACGAGGGATCTTCTTGCCGGGGGAACCATCCTTCGGCTCGCGAAGAAAGCGGGTAGCGACCTACCGGCTCAATGCTACGCTCGCTCAGGACAAGCTCACCTTCAGTTGTCGCAGAGAACACTGATAGGAACGGGTAACCGAGATAAGAAAGAAGAGAAGGGATAGAGCGTAAATTGATCGTGCCGGTCATGTACCGTCGCGGACCCGACGGGCGTCCGGCACGAGCGAACGCGAGCCGGCGAATTAGTATTTTAGCGGCGCACGGAAAGCTCCGGCCGGAGCATTGAAGTTTCCAACCCGAGCATTGGAGCTTCCAACGCGAGCATTGGACTTTCCAGCCCGAGCATTGAAGCTTCCAGCCGGAGCATTGGAACTTCCAACGCGAGCATTGGAGCTTCCAGCTCGAGCATTGAAGCTTCCAACGCGAGCATTGGAGTTGCCGGCTCGAGCATTGGAAGCGCGAGCCCGTTTTTCGGCGGAGCGGCGACGATCGGCTTTTTTCCGGGCGTATGCCCGGTCATCAATAACTCGTTTTCATAATTGAAAGAAGACCGGAATATGGAAAAACTGGAATCGACCGTGCAGGACGCGCGCGCCCTCCTGAAGTCCGCGCTGAAGTACGCCGAGACGGAAGAGCGGGACGGCATCGATCCCGACCTGGCGTCCGCGCTGGCCACGGCCATCGAATGCGCGATCGCCGCCGACACGACGCAGCAGAACTCGCTCCGCACGGTGGGCCACTGGACCGAGGCCCAGGACAAGGCGATGGCGAAGGCGAAGCTCTTGATCACCAAGCAGCGCAACGCGGCCAAGGGCCGCTACGGCAGCCGGGACAAGCGGATGATGCAGGAGTTCCACGTGGGCGCCTCCCCGGCCCTGACCGTGAAGGCCATGGCCGTCGAGCTCGCCTACATGAAGAGCGTGGCGGAGAAGCGCATCGGCGACCTCACCAAACACGGCTTCAAGGCC
>JAFGSW010000061.1 GCA_016934415.1 Spirochaetales bacterium
CTTGATCGGCGCGAGCCTCGGCGGCAACATCACCCCCATCGGCGCCTCGGCCAACATCGTGGCCGTGGGTCTCCTGAAGAAACGGGGGATCGCCGTCCGCTTCCGCGAGTTCGTCGCCATTGGCCTTCCCTTCACCCTCGCCGCCACCTTCGCCGGCGCCGTTTACATCTGGCTGGTGTGGGGCCAGCGGTGAGGCGTCGCTGCGGGCGGCTTTTCCGCGTGCCGGAAGGAGACACAGAAGATTTTCTGTATAACACTGCTTCGGCTTAACCGCGGCGAACTATCGAGCGTCTCTTCGCCTTCGGAGTTTCCACCTCAGGAATATTTTTAGAATTTCCGCCGAAAACGGGGCCAGCAGCATGAACGGCGCCATCAGGAGCCAATCCTCCGGGCCCAGCGGCCGGGTGCCGAACAGAGGCTGGAGGAACGGCAGGTAGACGACGGCCAGCAGCAGGACGAGCGAGATCCCCGTCGCCGCCAACATGCTCCGGTTGGAGAACGGGCCGATTGTGAACACCGAATTGTATTCCGAGCGGGACGTGAAGGCGCGCAGGAGCTCGGAGCAGACGAGGGTGGTGAAGGCGATCGTGCGGGCGAACTCGACGCCGCCCGGGTGGCGCAGGAGCCCCAGCCAATAGGAGAGGAGCACCGCGCCGGTGTCGACCGCGGCCACGATTCCGATCATGAGGGCCGTGTCCCGGTTCACCACCGACTCGCGCCTGGGCCGGGGCGGCCGCTTCATGACGTCCGTTTCCCCCCGTTCCATGCCGAGCGCCAGCGCCGGCGCCCCGTCGGTAACCAGGTTGAGCCACAGGAGCATGATGGGGGTGAGCGGCGCGGGCAGGCCCGACAGGATCGATATGAAAATGATGAGAATCTCTCCCACGTTGCAGGTGAGAAGGTAGAGCACGAACTTGCGGATGTTGGAGAAGATGATTCGGCCCTGCTCGATGGCGGCCACAATGCTCGCGTAGTTGTCGTCGGTGAGCACCACGTCGGCCGTTTCCTTGGAGACGTCGGTGCCGGTGATGCCCATGGCCACGCCGATGTCCGCCTTCTTGAGGGCCGGCGCGTCGTTGACGCCGTCGCCGGTCATGGCCACCACGTGGCCGCGATCCCTCAGAGCGTCAACGATTTTGACCTTGTGCTCCGGTGAGACGCGCGCGAAGACGTCGACGCTCTCGGCCTCTTCGGCGAACCGTTCTTCCGGGACGGCGTCGATCTCGGCGCCGGCAAGCACCCGGCCGCCCTCGAGGAGGCCGATCCGGCCGCCGATGGCGACGGCCGTGTCCTTGTAGTCGCCGGTGACCATGACGGTGCGGATGCCGGCGGTCTTGGCTAAAGCGATGGCGGCGCCGACCTCGGGCCGGGCGGGATCGATCATGCCGGCCAGGCCGAGAAAGACGAGGTCGCGTTCGAGCTCTTCCGGATCGGCGGCGGAGGGCGGCCGGTCGAGCGCCCGCATCGCCACGCCTAAAACGCGCAAGGCGCGCCCCGCCATGTCGCCGTTCCGCGCGAGGATGTCCGCGCGAAGCCCGTCCGACAGGGGCAGAACCCGGCCGCCGCTCCGCGCGTGCGTGCAGCGCGCGAGGAGCATGTCGGGCGCGCCCTTCACGAAAATAACGACCGGCTGGCCGGCGAGCCGCGGGAGCTCGGCGGCCGAATCGGCGGGCCCGTGCACCGTGGACATGAGCTTGCGGTCCGAGTCGAAGGGGGCTTCGGCGATGCGAACATAACGGCGCCTCAGGTCCTCCTCGTCGTAACCGGCCTTGAGGGCCGCGACCACGAGGGCTCCCTCGGTGGGGTCGCCCGCCAGGCGCACGCCGCCGTCGCGGTCGAGGTGGGCGTCGTTGCAGAGAAGCGCGCCGTGGAGGAAAAGGGACAGGTCGGGATCGGCCGCGGCCTCGATTTTTTCGCGGCCCATGAGAAAATCGCCTTCGGGTTCGTACCCTTCGCCGGTCAGCGTCGTTATTTTCCCGCCGCAATATATTTCGGCGACGGTCATGGCGTTCTGGGTGAGGGTGCCGGTTTTATCGGAGCAGATGACCGTGGCGCAGCCGAGCGTCTCCACCGCCGGCAGCTTGCGGATGAGCGCGTGGCGGCGCACCATGTGCTGCATGCCGAGCGCCAGGCAGACCGTGACGACCGCCGGCAGCCCTTCCGGCACGGCGGCGATGGCGAGGCTCACCGCGGTCATGAAGAGGTCGATGAGTTGTTTCTGAAACAGTGCGACGTAAGCCGCCAAGCCGGAGGTTGCGATGAGCGCGAGGTTCGTGTCGCGGAAGATGCCGATGACGAAGATCACCCCGCAGACGGCGAGCGAGATTATCCCGAGCCATATGCCGAGCCGCTTGAGGTTCTCCTGCAGGGGGGTGAGCTCGTCCTTTTCCTCCTGGAGCATCTCGGCGATTTTCCCGATCTGGGTGTCCATGCCCGTGGCGGCGACGACCCCCCGGCCGCGGCCGTAGGTGACGAGGGTGCCCATGAATCCAAGGTTCCTGCGGTCGCCGAGCGGGATGTCCTTGTCGAGAACGAGCCGGCAATCCTTGTGTACCGGTACCGATTCCCCGGTGAGCGAGGCCTCCTCCACCTTCAGGTTGACGGTCTCGGTGAGGCGCACGTCGGCGGGAATGTAATTCCCGGCTTCGAGGACGACGACGTCCCCGGGCACGAGCTCGCGCGCCGGTATGGAGAGCCGGCGGCCGCCGCGCACGACCGACGCGTTGGGCGCCGCCATTTTCTTCAGGGCGGCGAGGGCGTTCTCGGCCCGCGCCTCCTGGAACACGCCGAGCACGGCGTTCAGGACGACGATGGCGACGATGGCCCCGGCTTCGAAGTATTCGCCCAGCGGATAAATGGAGACCGCGGCGGCGATGAGGAGGATGATGATCAGAAAGTTTTTAAATTGGTTGAAGAGCAAGGCGAGAAAACCTGGTCGGGGCCGTTCCTTGAGCTCGTTCGGCCCGTGCTCGGCCAGCCGCCGGGCCGCTTCGCCTTCCGTGAGCCCGCTTTCCGGATCGGTGGAAAATTCCCTGAGCAGTTCGTCTACAGTGCGGCTGTGCATGACGATGTTTCTCCCTCGCGGAGCGACCTTCCGGCGCTCGACGGAAAAACTATAGCGGATTTTAAAATCGGTGTCCAATAAGTTCCGGATTTCCGTGTGAGGAAAAGGGAACCACCCTTCGTCAAGCTCAGGGCAGGCTCCTGACACGGATAGGGAAGGAGGGGAAGCTCAGGAAGCCAGGAAGCCAGGAAGGGGGAAGGGGACCGCTGATTGCACTGATGGGAACCGCATTGCGCAGCGCATCTCACAACGTATCTCGCAATGCAGTTTCAAGCGAGTTTCCAGCGTTAACACCGATGAAGAGGGAGAAGGGAGAAACAACGAGATTCCGGATAACCCGTCAAAGAAAGATCGAATATGAACCTATCTCCCTTCAATCCATGGTTTATAACCGGTTTCTAAGGAAGAAAATCTTCGTGTCACGAGATTGCTTCGGCCCGCATGAGTGAAAATGGAGCATAAAATGCAGGGGCCTCGCAATGACATTGTCTTCCAACCTCTTCACTCCCTTCTCCCCTTCTCCTGGATTCCTTCATTCCTGGCTTCCTTAGAGGTTTTTTCAATTGTTTTTTTCCGGCGGAGGAAGAGGAAGAGGGAGCTTGCCGCAAGCAGGGCGGCGAAGAAGGCGAGCGTGAGGTACGACCCCAGGAAGATGTTGAAGCGGGTCGGTTCGTTCATGGCATCGAGGACGAAAGGCCCCAAAAACACCGCGTTCCACCCAATATGCACGGCCCAGGCCGCCCAGACGCTTCGTTGATACAGAATGAAATTATTCCGGATGAGGCCCGCCAGGAACAGGCTCGCCAGGGTGACCGGCGTGAGCGGGCCGCGGTTTTCTCCCGCCACCGCGGCGTAGAAGGCGAGGTGCAGGAGCGAAAACGCCAGGGCCGCCGCGAAGGAGAGCAGAAGGGACGGCGGGCGACGGAAGCGGCGCCTGAGGGAAAGGAGCAGCAGGGCGCCGAGCACGAGCTCTTCGTTCAGGGTCTGAAACGGAATCTGGGAGAGGGCCGGAAGAAGGCCGGCCGTATCAAGCCCGAAACCGATGCCCCGCGCCGCCGCAATGGCGCGGATGAGGACAAAAGCGATGCCGCCGGTGAGGAGAATCAGAGCCAGCGAGGCAAGCCAGGCTTTTCTTAAGTCGATAAGGCCCAGGTATTCCTTATAGCGTTCAGGCCACGCAAGGCTCGCGCAGATGACGATGAAAATCGTCCCCAGCGCCCCCAGCATGACGCCTCCCGCCGACGAGTATGTGAAGAACACGTACCCGGCCAGCAGGAGAAGGACGAGGACGATTTGTACGGCTCTCGGTCTCTTGGCGGCGCTCATGCGGCTTTACGGACAGTATAGACGATTTCCGGCGATTGCCAAGGGCGGGGAAAAAGAAGGAAAAGAACTACGGATGGACGCGTCTATGGTTAGCGCATGTCAAGCCGCTTGAATCGATTTCTCTATTCTTTCAATCTCCTTAAGCTTTCGCGTCGTCGCTTC